>JAISSU010000009.1 GCA_031272985.1 Lachnospiraceae bacterium
AAGGAGACATTATGCCTTTTACCATCGTCCGTCAGGACATCACGAAAATGAAGGTTGACGCTATCGTCAATGCCGCGAACACCGACTTGGCTATGGGCGGCGGCGTTTGTGGAGCGATTGCTTCATGATGCCTATACTAATAGTCTGAAACGAGCGGTGGAGAATAATTGCGAAAGCATCGCGTTTCCACTGATTTCAAGTGGTATCTACGGATATCCAAAAGTCGAGGCACTGCGTGTTGCGACAAATGCTATTCAGGATTTTCTGGACGCAATCGGAAGGACGATTCATAAAATAGGCAACGCTCGGAGCAATCGTGGGCGACATACCAGTTCAATTGGCAAATATCTGACAGAAACGAAAAAATATCAGCGAGGTGATATGTAGTGAACAAAGATCCGTTTAAGGAATATATCAAAGAATCTGAGCCTGACAAGCGTGATAAAAGCTATGCTTGGCATACGGCAATCGGCCTGCAGGCGGTTGACGGTCTGAAAACATCGGAATATCTTGTGAATACGGCTGTTCGCAACGTTGAGGGCGAGATTTCTTTTGATGAAGCAAATGCACTCTTGCAGAGTTATTATGAGCAAAATCCCGCCCGTGACGAGAATGACCGCACCGAGGAAGCGGATAAGGTTTCGGCCAGAATTGCTGCGCTTCTTTCAGAGAAGGCATTCAGCTTTACACCGAATGAGTATATCTCCATCCACCGTAAGCTTTTTACAGGTATCTTTTCTCATGCCGGACGTATCCGGGATTATAACATCACCAAGAAGGAATGGGTGCTTGACGGTGCTACGGTGGTTTACGGCAGTGCCACAGAGATTAAGACGACGCTGGATTACGATTTCTCTGAGGAGAAAAAGTTCTCCTACAAGAATCTTTCAATGGATGACATTATCCACCACCTTGCCGTGTTCATATCCGGGCTGTGGCAGATTCACGTCTTCGGTGAAGGCAACACCAGAACGACAGCAGTATTCTTCATCAAGTACCTGATTGCGGAACGCCATCTGTAGCAGGCTGTACCGCCAATGCATTGTTTCCTATTGACATTGTACCGCATATGCGCTATACTGCGTATACTAAACAGATGGGAGGACGCAAAATGAGAGCTCAAACCACAACAAACGTCAGCATTCGTATGGATACGAAACTTAAACGGGAGGCCGAGGAACTCTTCAGTGACCTCGGAATAAATATGACCACGGCAATGACCATGTTCTTAAAGCAAGCGGTCATAGTCCAGGGCATTCCGTTTAACGTTAAGCGCAGGACTCCGAACGCCGCGACGCTCAATGCGATTGACGACGTCAACAACGTGCGCGGTATGAGCCGCACGTTTGACAGCGTCGCCGACCTAATGGAGGACTTGCGTGCTTAAGCCGCGTTATTCATCCCAGTTCAAGAAGGACTTCAAAACCGTTGAAAAACGCGGCTACGACATCTCGCTGTTTGAGGAAGTCCTCGTTATGCTGGTGAATGAACAGCCGCTACCAGAAAAATACCGCGATCATCTGCTGGCTGGAAACTTCAAGGGTCACCGTGAGTGCCACATCACTCCTGATTGGCTGCTTGTGTATAAAATCGAAAAGAAGATTCTGACGCTATCCCTCACCAGAACAGGCACGCACAGCGATATTTTCTGATCGTCAGAAATAATCGATCTGCGCGGCGTTGAATTTGCCGCCGCGCCCGCTGCGTTTTTGTTTTACTTCTTACTCCCCTTATACTTAGCTACGGCAAAGATGATAAATACTAAGATGAGCAGGATCCCGGCGGCGATTAAGATGCCCGGTACTACGCTCACACTTGCGGCGAGCAGCACTACTCCGAGAATGTCTAATACTATGCCGATAATAAGAAGCGGCAATAGCTTTCCAAAATACGCGTTATCCATGATTCCCCACCTCCATTCTGCGCCGATTATACCTCATAACCTGTAATTTTGCATCATTAATTCTCACGCACAATATCTAATACTCGAACGTGATTTTAGCTGTGATTTTCGGTTATTAATGCTATAATAAATCCGTACACATTAGCACTTTTTAGTGCGTGAATTTTAAAGGAAACTGCGTCCAACTTTACACACAGAAACAGATATTTTAAGGAGAAATTATGCCCTTTACTATCGTCCGTCAGGACATCACGAAGAGGAAATCAAACGGCAAATCGGGAACAGCTATGATTTGATTAAGCCGAAAGTGAGGGAGAAAAAGATGAATAACAACGAGCGCATCTACAAAATGCCGTTTTCCGATGTGTATCCGTTGCTCGTGCAGAAAGCGGAGCGCAAAGGGCGGACAAAAGCCGAAGTTGACGAAATTATTTGCTGGCTGACGGGTTATAACGAGAGCGGCTTGCAGGCACAACTTCAAAGCCGCGCCGACCACGAAACATTCTATGGCGAGGCCCCGCAAATCAACCCCAACGCCGCGCTTATCAAAGGTGTAATTTGCGGACACCGCGTTGAGGAGATCACCGACCCGCTGATGCAGAAAATCCGCTGGCTTGATAAGCTCGTAGACGAATTGGCGAAAGGGAAAAGTATGGATAAAATCCTGCGGAGGTCAAGAAAAACTGGTTGAATATGAAGGGTGTGGATTATTCCTACTATTACGAGCAGGAAGACACTGTCGTCGAAGGATAGACTTAAAGATGATTTGAAAGGATTGATAATAATGCCTACCCCTCTTTTGGAAATGACACTCGAAGAACTCTGGCAGCTTTTTCCCATTCAGCTTTCGGAGCATAATGATGACTGGGCGAATTGGTATGAAGAAGAGAAAGTAAGGCTTTTGTCTCTTCTTGAAAATTACATTGCTCGTATTGACCACATTGGTTCTACATATGTAAAAGACCTTTTGGCAAAGCCTATCATTGACATTCTTCTTCAGGTAAATACTAATGCTGATATTAGTGCCGTTAAGGAAATTTTGTTATCAGATGGCTGGCTTCTCATGGCAGAAAATTCGAATTATGGAGAGTTAGATTTGAATAAAGGATACACGCCGGAGGGTTTTGCTAAAAAAGTCTATCACCTACATGTACGTAGAGAAGGCGATTGGGATGAATTGTATTTCCGTGATTACTTGGCAATTCATCCCGAGGCGGTGGCAGAGTATGCTAAATTGAAACAGAGTCTGCTTACGAAATATGAGCACAATCGTGACGCCTATACGGAAGCGAAGACTGATTTTGTGAAATCATGTACTGAAAAAGCGAGAGCACAGGTTAATATCAACTCCATATTGCCGAAATATTAATAATTTTGTATAATGATAAATAGAATCCAATGCGTTTTCTCGTTTTTTAAAAAAAGGAGATGATTGCCATGAAGAAGCTCAGTAAGAAGCAGCTCATTATCGGAGGTTTTCTGATTGTAGTAGGTCTTTCGTTGCTGTGCTTTTTTCTTGTCAGGACTTATCGAAGAGCACACGCGGAAAATGAGCTCAAAAAAGAATTGGATGAATTTGACAGCCGTGCTCAAAACTAATTACGAAATGGTATTGATCTGGTTGCGCTTAAGATCTCTTGGGACACGGTGGATGAAAAAGACTATTTACATATAGATGTCGATGGTTATAATCGGTTCCAGTCTCTCGTCTGATGAATTATCTAACGATAAATGGGAATTGGTTTATACATATGACCCGAAAGACTACGGCGGAGTTAATAATCCGGATGTCTGGCCTTTTAATAAGGAATTCGTCTGATCATTAATCTTGCATATGGAGGTGATTGGGCAGGTGCGCAAGGGCTGGATGATTCGGCACTGCCGGCATATATGTATATTGATTATATAAGAATATGGCAGGAAAGGCAGGATGATGAAAATTAAATACCCCAGCCACAATTCCCGGCTGGGGCTTTTTCCCCTCGAAGGGGGGTAAGGGGAAACAAAGTCGTATGAAATAAAGATCTTAACCTGTTTCCTTGTTTTCGGTTTTTGCGTTACGAGAGGAGGAAGCCCACTGTATTTTGTCGTTAATATTCTAGTATTGTTTAGCGGGCTCCCATTCCCGCAACTTAGGTTGGCAAGGGTATATCATTTATTTCGAATGTAGGATAACATGAAATTTTGTCGCAAACATCACCCTGTTTTTAATAAAAAAAATAATTTTTTGTATTTTTTTCGATTGACAACAGGAAAAAGATACTATATGATGAGAAAACAGAACGCGTTCGGTTTATTTTGAAGCAGTTTTCTTTCGATGGTGCTAATAGGAGGATGATATGCAGTGTGTATTTTCTTTAATTGTCGATAATACCCCCGGCATCTTGAGCCGCATAGCCGGGTTATTCAGCAGACGTAATTACAATGTTGACAGCATTACTGCGGGAGTTACCGCAGATCCGAGGTTTACGCGCATTACCATTGCGGCGAGCGGGGATGAGGATATTCTCGAACAGATTGGAAAACAGGTCCAAAAGCTTGAGGATGTCATTGATTTAAAGGTTTTAGTACCTAATCAGTCGGTTTTTCGTGAGCTTATTCTGGTAAAGGTCAGAGCAAACGCGGCGCAGAGGGCAGAGATAATAGCGGTTTCCGAGATTTTTCGTGCAAAGGTCGTTGATGTCGAGGATGAATCAATGACTCTGGAATTGACAGGGAATCAATCTAAATTAGAAGCGTTTCTTCATTTACTATATGGCTATGAGATTTTAGAGCTTGCCCGTACAGGTATCACGGGGTTGCTTCGCGGCAGTAAAAATGTAACATACATAGATTAAGATATTAAAGGACTTGTCACGGAAACCATAATTATAGAAGAAACAGACATTGAAGATATGGGATATGCAGATATAGGATAGTATGAGAGGAATCGGGGATGTTCCCTGATTAAAAATAAATAAACGGAGGAAAATTATGTCAGCAAGAATTTATTATCAGGAAGATTGTAATTTATCAATGCTTGAAGGGAAAAAGGTGGCCATAATCGGATATGGTAGCCAAGGGCACGCGCACGCGCTAAATCTTAAAGAATCCGGAGTGGACGTTATTGTAGGACTTTATCAGGGCAGTAAATCCTGGGCGAAAGCCGAAAGTCAGGGCTTAAAGGTCTACACTGCCTCAGAAGCTGCGAAGCTCGCCGATATTATTATGATTCTTATTAATGATGAAAAACAGGCAGCTATGTATAAAAAGGACATCGAGCCTAATCTCAAAGAGGGAGATATGCTGATGTTTGCACATGGTTTTTGTATACACTACGGTCAGATCGTTCCGCCCTCATACGTAGATGTCGCGATGGTTGCTCCTAAAGGCCCCGGGCATACCGTTCGAAGCGAGTATCTGGAGGGTAAAGGTGTGCCTTGTTTAGTGGCCATCCAGCAAGATGCCACTGGGAAAGCACTTGACAGAGCTCTTGCCTATGCTCTCGGAATAGGTGGAGCCAGAGCGGGAGTTTTGGAGACCACATTCAGAGTAGAGACCGAGACGGATCTCTTTGGTGAGCAGGCGGTTCTTTGCGGCGGCGTATGCGCTTTGATGCAGGCGGGCTTTGAGGTATTGACAGAAGCCGGCTATGATGCTAGAAATGCTTATTTCGAGTGTATTCACGAGATGAAACTCATTGTTGATTTAATATATCAATCCGGTTTTGAGGGAATGCGTTATTCGGTATCCAATACTGCCGAGTACGGGGATTATATTACCGGACCGAAGATTATCACTGAGGAAACTAAGAAAAATATGCGAAAAATCTTATCGGATATTCAAGACGGAACCTTTGCCAAGGACTGGCTTTCGGAAAATGCCGTCGGAGCACCGAAATTCTCTGCTATGAGAAAACTCGCGCTTGAGCATCCTTCGGAGCAAATCGGCAGTGAAATCAGAAAACTCTACAGCTGGAGTACCGAGGATAAACTTATTAATAATTAATAAAATGCAATTAGTAATTGTAACTATTATTGTGTCAGGAATGTGAAACTTTGTTAAGAAACCTTGACAGTGGAAATGCAACGTAATACAATGACAACATTCAGAGGGAAACCGCTGTATGTTGTCGTTTGTGTTTATTTGGACACTAAATAAGGCATTTGGCGAAATGCATGGTTATACAGCCGCTGAAATTGATTTATTTAATAAGGGAAAATCAATAAAACCGAAATTTGTTACAAAAATGTTAAATAAATGTTGCAGAAACATTTCGGGTGTGCTATAATGACATCAATCCAAGAGGGGATTGCTGATAGAAATAGCTAAAAATACGCAATAAACATAGTTATTTGAGGGAAAATAAATAATTGGTTTAGGAGAGGTATTCATGAAGAAAGTTCTAACTTCACTTTTGTCAATAGTGCTGATATGTGCGATAATTGTTACACCGGTTCTTGCCGATCCGTCTATTGATGAACTGAAAGAAGGAAAAAAGGCGGCGGAGGAAGCCGTTGCGTCGATGCAGGCGGAATTAACGGAGTTACTAGTGAAACTGGATGAGCTCGAGACCCAGCTTATTGCAAAGGGTGAGGAGATTATTCAGGCGGAGAGCGACTTAAAGGACGCCGAGGCTGTTGAGAAAGAGCAATACGAGGCTATGAAGCTTCGAATTCGCTATCTGTATGAGTCGGGAGATACGAGTTTTATTGAGGCTCAGGTTACGGATGCGAAGTACACCGACGAGGGGAGCAAGGCGGAGTATGTCGAAAAAGTTAATACATACGATCGCCAGAAACTGCTTGAATATATTGAAATAAAAGAACAAATCAAAAGCATGAAGGAACAGCTGGAGAATGAAAAAGCCCAGCTGGAAGATTTACAAACCCAATACGAGAGTAAAAAAGTCGAATTGGATGACCTGATTGCGAGGAAGCAAAACGAGATCGCGGATTTTGACCAAAAGATTCAGGCTGCGATTGAGGAAGCCGCCAGGCGCGCTGCTGAGGAAGCGGCGAGACGTGCGGCAGAGGCAGCCGCCAGAGCCGCCGCCGCGAGGGCTGCAGCGAGCTCATCTGGGAATTCCGCAAATGCTTCGGCTGTAGCAGCCGCCAGTCTTGAATATTCGGGCACGGGTAATACCGAGACCGCCCAGAAGATCATTGACGCGGCGATATCACAGCTTGGTGTCCCCTATGTATGGGGCGGCACGAAACCGGGTGTGGGTCTTGATTGTTCGGGACTTACCCAATATTGCCACAGGGTAGCAGGCATCAGTATTCCGAGGACTTCGCAGGTACAGGGCGGAGGAGGAAAGGCTGTCAGCGACCCGCAGCCTGGAGACCTGGTTTGTTACGGACATCACATTGGTATTTATATCGGCGGAGGAAAGATGATTCATGCTCCGCATACGGGAGATGTGGTCAGGGTGGCAGCTGTCTACGGACGTCCGTGGTATAGGAGATACTGGTAGAATAAGGCACAACGGGGTATGAGATGAAAAAGTTTTTACAGTCACTATTAATACTTTCTCTAGTGGTGATATTGGCGGGGATGCCTGTTTGGGCGACCCCGTCTATTGGTACCATGCAACAGGAAAAGGCTGAGGCTGAAACTGAGGTTGAGCAGCTTCAAAAGAATCTTTCCGATATTCTTGGTAAAATTGACAAAACAGAGCTTGACATCATGGCAAAGGGTGAGGAAATCGAGCAAGTGGATAATGATCTTGAAGATGCCATTGATAATGAGGTCGCCCAGTATAATGCGATGAAGCTTCGCATTCGTTTCATGTATGAGGAAGGCGACAATACAATGCTCATTGCTGTTCTGGAATCGAGCAGTATGTCAGAGCTGATGAATAAGGCCGAGTACATACAGGATGTTCATACTTACGACCGCCGTATGCTCGATGAATATGTGGCTGCTAAACAATTGGTTATAGAGTTAAAGACCGAATTGGAGAAACAGTACACCCAATTACAGGAATTGGAAGCAGAACTCGAAACAGAAAAAACTCAGCTTGATACTTTGATTGCTGATAAACAGGAAGAAATAAAATTATTAGATGAAAAGATACAGGAGGCTGTACGCTTAGCAGAGGAGCAAAGGAGACGCGAGGCAGAGGCCAGAGCAGCAGCCGCGGCAGCTGCGGCAGCGGGGAATTCCACTTCTTCGAGTTCATCAGCCGGTTCGGTAGCCACGCCGCCTCCGTATACAGGGACGCCGAATGCGAGCAAACAGCAGCAGATACTTAATGCGGCATATTACTTATTGTCAATAAAGACGCCGTATGTCTTAGGCGGAAATGATCCGAATACCGGATTGGATTGCTCGGGACTTACGAGATGGTGTTACGCCCAGGCCGGAATCAGTATTCCGCGTAATTCAGAAACTCAATACTCGAGCGGGCGTTCAGTCAGTAGAGAAGAAGCACTCCCGGGTGACATCTACTGGAGACGCGGACACGTTGGCATCTATATTGGAAATGGACAGATAATCCACGCTCCGGAACCCGGACGCACTGTTGAGGTAGGAAATGCGAGAACGACCTCCGGTCGACCCGAGGGATTCGTGAGGTACTGGTAGGGTACGAAACTTAGCCGCGAATGCAATATTTCCTTGCATTCGCGGTTTTTTTATGTTATTATTGCAAATGTCGCAAAATTACGAAAAATCACCTGTGGTTTGCTTGGATTGGTGCCTAAGCTATTATAGCCGGTTATCCAGCGCGTAGACGCACAGGGAAGGAAAAAACCAAACGGAGGATTTAAAATGAGTGTTATTTCAATGAAACAGTTATTGGAGGCCGGTGTTCATTTCGGACATCAGACCAGGAGATGGAACCCGAAGATGGCTCCTTATATTTATACGGAGCGCAATGGGATTTACATCATTGACTTACAAAAGAGCGTGGGTAAGGTCGACGAGGCTTATCATGCGATAGCCGATATCGCTGCTAATGGCGGTACCATTCTCTTTGTGGGTACGAAAAAGCAGGCTCAGGACGCCATCAAAGAAGAGGCCGAACGTTGTGGTATGTATTATGTTAATGAGAGATGGCTCGGAGGCATGCTGACTAATTTTAAGACTATAAAGAGCCGTGTCGGACGTCTTAAAGAAATAGAAAGAATGTCGGCTGACGGCACATTTGACGTACTCCCGAAAAAGGAAGTCATTAAAATCAAAAAAGAATGGGAAAAGCTCGAGAAGAACCTCGGCGGCATTAAGGATATGAAGAGAATTCCTGACGCTATTTTCATAGTAGATCCGAAAAAGGAAAGAATCTGCGTTCAGGAAGCCCATACTTTAGGCATTCCGCTGATTGGTATTGCCGATACTAATTGTGACCCTGAGGAATTGGATTTCGTTATCCCCGGAAATGATGATGCTATTCGTGCCGTAAAGCTCATTGTCTCTACCATGGCTAATGCCGTTATTGAGGCTAATCAGGGAGCTACCGGCGAGTACTACGAGGAATACGAAGAAGGTTATGAAGGCGAATACGCCGATGAAGAATACAGTGATGCTTATGCGGATGAACCCAAAAGCACTGATGATGCGCAGGAGAGCGTAGAAGCATAATATTATTTTGATTATTGTAGTAACTTTGAATGAGAGACTTATTATTTCATGGCGCGGTTACGACCGCGCTATGATAGCGATAGCCGGAAAGAATCCGGCGGAGAGGAGATTATTATGGCTGTTACAGCACAAATGGTTAAAGAATTAAGAGAGATTACCGGAGCGGGGATGATGGACTGTAAAAAGGCTCTCGGTGAGACTGATGGAAATATGGATGCCGCCGTTGAGTGGCTTAGGAAAAACGGAGTATTAAAGGCTGAGAAAAAGGCAGGCAGAATCGCCGCTGAAGGTCTTGTATATACTGAGGTCATAAATGATAAAACAGGTGCTATTGTCGAGGTTAATTCAGAAACGGATTTCGTCGCTAAAAATGCCGATTTTCAGGCCTATGTAAAGGCCGTTGTTTCGCAGGCATTAAATAGTGAAAGCGCTGACATCGAAAGCTTTCTTGAGGAAACATGGGCTATTGATACTTCAAAGACTGTTAAAGAGGCATTGATTGAAAAGATCGCCACTATCGGAGAGAATCTTAATATTCGCAGATTTGAGAGAATTGTCTCTGAAGGTGTGGTCGTATCTTATGTGCACGGCGGTGGTAGAATCGGAGTTTTGATTGAGGCCCAAACTGATGTTGTTAATGACGCTATTAAGAGCGCACTTCGTAATGTTTGTATGCAGGTCGCTGCGATGTATCCGAAATATGTTTCCAGAGATGAGATTTCGCAGGACTTCATTGCTCATGAGAAAGAGATTCTTCACGCACAGGCAAAGCTTGAGAATCCCAACAAATCTGATGATATCATTGACAAGATGATAGTCGGACGCCTCAATAAAGAATTAAAAGAATTCTGCTTATTGGATCAGGTTTATGTACAGGATTCGGATTTAACAGTAGGACAGTATGTCGATAAAGTGGCGAAAGAAAACGGAGCAAAGATAGAGATAAAGAAGTTTGTTCGTTTCGAAACCGGCGAAGGTATTGAGAAAAAGTCCGAGGACTTTGCAGCAGAGGTGGCCGCACAGTTAGCACAGTAATGCAAATGCTCTACACCGAAAGCAACGAGTTGAGGTGTCCCCTGACTAAAATGAGGAATAATTATGAAGGTATTTATAAGTGCTGATATCGAGGGTATCAGCACTACCTGTAAATGGGAAGAGACAGAGAAAGGACATCCGTCATATCCGTTGCACGCGACACGTATGACGGATGAAGTCCTCGCGGTCATTAGGGGGGCAAAGTCGGCGGGAGCGACGCAGATTACCGTCAGGGATGCGCATGACTCTGCCACGAATATTGACCCTTTAAGAATGCCTGATGGCGTAAGACTTATCAGGAATTGGTCGGGGCATCCATATTCGATGGTTGATGGAATAGATTCCGATTATGACGCAGTGTTATTTGTGGGTTATCATAGTGCCGCAAGTGTAGTCGGAAATGCCATGTCACATACCATGAATACGCGAAATACTATGGTTAGGATAAATGGACGATTAGCATCGGAATTTATGATTCATTGCTACGCCGCCGCGCTCGAGGGAGTGCCGAGTGTATTCTTGGCGGGAGATAAAGCACTATGTGAGTCCGAAAAAGAACTGTCCCCTTATCTTGTCACTGTTGCGGAAAAAGAAGGGCGCGATGAGCTGACCATATGTTATCCCCCTGCAGAGGTTCTGGAATCACTAAAAGCCGGAGCCCAAAAAGCCCTGAATCAGGATTTGAAATCAGCTTTGATTAAGCTCCCTGAATCTTTTAAACTGGAGATTTCATATAAAGACCACAATAAGGCTTATAAGGCGTCATTTTACCCGGGTGTCAGGAGAGTAAATTCTACCTCGGTTGTATTTGAGAATGAAAATTATTTTGAAATTTTGCGTACAATCTCTTTCATTTTATAATAAATTTAATTCCAAATAATTTTAATAAACGCTTGTGGAAAACATCCGTCAATTATGTTATAAAATAACTGACGGTGTTTTGATTGCATCTATGGGAGGTTGGCCATGCAAGGTAAAAAGCGGCGCGAGGAGATTCTGGATACCCTCGCAAATAGCGCAGTGCCCATTTCCGCGACGGCACTAGCAAATAATTTTGGTGTTTCGAGACAGGTTATTGTTCAGGATGTGGCATTATTGCGCGCCTATAATAAAAATATTCTTTCTACTAATCGCGGCTACGTTCTGCATGGTATCAGAGAAGGGGCTTGTCGTCGCGTATTTCCGGTCAGACACAGCGATGAAGATATTAAACCCGAGCTATATCTGATTGTCGATGCCGGTGCAAAGGTTCTCAATGTTATTATTGAACATGAAATTTACGGGCAAATCTCGGCGGATTTATTCTTAAGAAGCCGGCTCGAAGTTGACGAATTCTGCACAAAATTAGCCACACAGAGAGCACGACCGCTTAAACTTCTCACCTATGATGTGCATTATCATATGGTAGAGGCAGACAGCGAAGACATCCTTGATATGGTAGAGAAATCCTTATCAGAAAATGGTTACTTGATTTCCGAATAGAATAATGCTATCCTGTATCAGGTGACAAGACACATGACTTGTCATAATAGCCGGTAGGATATCTGCTGACCTTAAGTAGAGGATGGGATATTCCCTGACTTAATTAATTGGAATGCGGGGGTTAATCATGGAAAGACTTAAAAAGGCACTTGGGCACCTCTTTATTGATGGATTAAGCGCGATGGCGCAAGGTCTGTTTGCCACTCTTATTATCGGAACAATTATCGCACAGATAGGTACATTCATCGGTGGGACTTTTGGCAATTATATAGTATTACTCGGGAAGGTCGCCCAATCATTGACAGGTGCCGGTATCGGAATTGCGGTTGCCAATAAATTCAAAGAAACTCCAATGGTTATGATATCCGCAGGCACAGCCGGTATGGTGGGAGCGTTTGCTTCTAAAATTCTTGCGGGCACTTTATTAGCCGAAGGAGCCGTACTCTACTCGGGGCCGGGTGAGCCTTTGGGAGCGTTTTTGGCAGCGTATGTCGGGATTCTAATCGGTCATTTAGTAGGCGGAAAAACTAAAATAGATATTCTTGTCACGCCGTTAGTCACAATCGGTTCCGGTTCCGTAGTCGGACTGATTCTCGGACCTCCTATTTCTAAATTCATGGGATGGCTTGGCTCACTTATTAATTGGGGCACTGAGCAGCAGCCGCTTCTCATGGGAATCGTCGTTTCCGTGCTGATGGGAATGATATTGACATTACCGATTAGTTCAGCAGCTCTGGGGATTATACTAAATCTTTCCGGCTTAGCCGCAGGTGCCGCAACGATAGGTTGTTGTTGCAATATGGTAGGTTTTGCCGTTGCGAGCTATCGCGAAAATAAGGTGGGCGGACTCGTAGCTCAGGGTATCGGCACGAGTATGCTTCAGGTACCTAATATCGTTAAACACCCGCTTATTTGGATTCCCGCTATTTTATCCAGCGCCATTTTGGGACCGATAAGTACTGTGCTATTGCATATGACGAGTAACGCCACCGGGTCCGGAATGGGGACGGCAGGATTGGTCGGACCAATAATGAGCTGGCAGACTATGATACAGACAGAATCTGCCGGGATTGTGCTTATAAAAATACTTGTTATGCAAATCATTTTGCCGGCAGCATTAACGCTGGGAATCTCTGAATTTATGAGAAAAAGAGGCTGGATCAAGTCAGGAGACATGAAATTAGAATTATAGGAATGAATATTATTTTCGATAATAATGAATTTTTTTCTTCCATTTAACCGAAAACTATGGTACAATACACGAGTTGAAAGAAGTTCTTTTGATAATTTATTGAGACGCTTAACGGTTAAACCCGATATATCCCCTTTTGAGACTCCAAGACCCGCAACAGTTTTGGAGTCTTCCCCTGTTTAAATCCAAAAAAATAATTAATATTGTGAGAGTATTTCGAATGTTTCAAATAAATTCATTTGGGGTGATGTTTGCGACAGTCAAAACTTGTATGATATGTCCACTTAAATAATACCGTAGTAAAAACCAAATTTATATCGAAGGGGGAACTTAGAAAGGAGATATCGACAATCCTTTGCTTAGTTTTGACCCTGTTTTTGTTTATGGCATTATTTATGACCAATGTATCTCTTTCCGAATGAGCCACGGCGGGTGTTACAAAGGGGTAATGCCCGCCAATAAATAAGGCATTTACATAGGCGTTCGTGCCATACACCTCTCTCATAGAAACGAAGAAACCGGTATCCTCCAAACAGCCGGTTTTTTCGTGTGCTTGGCATCGCATATTTATTGAAGTGGATGTGTGACTTCCGTTCCTCTTGACGTTTTCCCCTTTTCTAATTATTATTATCCCATGAGAAATTTACCGGAATTACGTACCCAATTGGATAAAATCGACGCTGCCATTGTCTCGCTTTATCGCGACCGCATGGCTCTTTGTGAGGAAGTGGGAGAGTGGAAAAAGGAGCGCGGCAACGCTGTTTTTGACCCTGTCAGGGAAAATGAAAAGCTTGACTGCGTCGAAGCCTTATTGCCTGATGCTTTCCTTAAAAAGGGCATTCGTGAGATTTACCTCGAGCTCATGCGTCAAAGCCGCCTTCGACAATACCAAATCATCGGAGGAGATGTTCTGCCTGATTTTGGCTTTGAGATGATAGATGACATCAAAAGAAGCGGTGTTACTGCCTGTTATCAGGGCATACCCGGAGCTTATTCCGAAGAAGCCTTGAGTTCTTTTTTTGATAACGTATCGGTTGTCAGAGCTAAGACCTTCCGAGAGACTTGCGAGAGGCTCAAAACGGGTGAGGCGGACTATGCTGTACTTCCGATTGAAAATTCCACGGCGGGGACGGTTACGCAGGTACCTGACCTCTTGTCAGAGTATTCTTTGGTGATTGTAGGAGAATATGTGTTGCCGATTCGTCATGTATTAGCTTCTATTGAGTCCTCAAACGATTTTAATATTGGCACCATTAACACTGTTTTCTCTCATCCACAGGCTTTAATGCAATGCGAAAAATATCTCTCAGCCCATGGCTGGAGGCAGATTTCTTTAGAAAATACTGCTGTAGCTGCTGCAAAAGTGGCAGCTGATAATGATAATGCGCTGGCTGCCATTTGCAGTCCGTTTGCCGCAAAGATATACGGGCTTAAGGTTTTGGATGAGAATATTTCAGATAATGCGGATAATTCCACTCGTTTTGCTATTGTCTCGCGTATAAAGGAATTTCGTTCGCAGGCTCATAAAATCAGCATCAGCTTCGAGGTTCCGCATGAGAGCGGATCACTATACAGACTACTATCGCATTTGATATATAATGATTTGAATATGACAAAAATCGAATCGAGACCTATAAAAGGCGAGAATTGGCAATACAGTTTTTTGGTTGATTTTGAGGGTAATCTTAACGATCGCCCTGTAATCGATGCTCTTAAAGGGTTAGAGTCTGAGAGCAGAAAATTCCAAATACTCGGAAATTACTGATTGATTATTAATATTCTCACATGATTGTGGGTTTTTATGTTAAAATAGGCGAATGAGCGAGATATTTTATTGATATAAAAAGTTTGATACAATAAGTTTTCGGAGGAGCGGGGATGGATTGCAGAGAATTCAGGGTGTATCAAAGACAAAATCCGAGCAGTGTTTTGCAGGATATAGCTTTTCTTGCAGAGAATTATAATAACAGTGCTGTGCCAAGAAAAGAGCTAAAGGGGCGACTTTTCGGCGCGGCCAACCAAATTCTCGAGGAGGGAATTAAAAAAGGTTTTTCGGGAAATCTTTGGCACGCGTTTCTGACCGATTTGCTCGTGAATGATGAAAACGCCCATTCTCTTGCCTGTGAAATAGGAGGAGACGCAGGCGTCAGTCTCCAAACAGCGGCTCTTTATGATTGCATGATAATGAAAGAATTTTTCGATTATGATTTTCATGATATGGAAACCGCACTTGGCACCGATTGCATGAAGCTCCTCATTGAATATGAGGAAATAGAGATTGTCGATGGGGAATTCCCTCTTAAAGGTCGTAATTTTAAGCGTTTTTATCCGACGGAGATTCTTCGTAGAATACTTGCACTCGCAAAGGATTTAAAGGATACTATTACCGCTTTCGGGTTTTTAGGAAAGATCGAAGGCTTTTATAAGGAATACGGAGTAGGGTATTTTGGTCTGTTTAAAGCTTTTCGTATTGGTGATGATAATGGTAAAACCACGCTCGTCCCGATTCCGACGACCTCAGAAGTGCGCTTTCCTGATCTAATCGGCTACGATAATGCAAAGAATAAACTGATTGAAAATACTGTAGCCTATATCTCCGGTCGCAAAGCGAATAATTGCCTGCTTTTCGGCGATGCGGGTACGGGGAAATCATCTGCTGTAAAGGCCTTGCTAAACCACTATTACGGACAGGGCTTAAGAATGATTGAGATTTATAAACATGAATTCAGAAAGTTAAACGAGGTTGTTAGCCTTATTAACAGCCGCAATTATTTCTTTGTTTTGTTCCTTGATGATTTGTCGTTTGAAGAATTCGAGGTGGATTATAAATATCTTAAGGCTGTAATTGAAGGCGGTCTGGAAAAAAAGCCGGGTAATGTGCTTATTTATGCCACTTCAAATCGACGCCACCTGGTTAAAGAGACCTTTAAGGATAAACGCGACCCGGGAGATGAACTGCATTCGAGCGACACCGTTCAGGAAAAGCTTTCACTATCGGATAGATTCGGAGTCACGGTTTATTTCGGGCGCCCCGAGCCTTTGGAATTTCAGGAAATCGTCCGCCAGCTCGCCATAAGAAACGAAATCGCTCTGCCTGAAAAAGAACTCCTCGCAGAAGCAAATAAATGGGAGCTTTCGCACGGCGGTCTAAGCGGTCGCACGGCTCAGCAGTTCATCGACTATCTGCTCGGAGTGGGGATTCCTACATATAAGAAAACTCACATTAACCAATATGCACCCATTGGAACGGCTACATCAATTACCGATTCACAAGATTTGACTTTGCTTAATTAAGGATTCCGCTTTTGTCAATTAAATGCGCGGCACGTTTTAGTTTTTCGGGCGGTGCAACCAATGCAAATCGCACCCACCCTTCTCCGCCTTCTCCGAATGACGAGCCGGGGACGCATATTACGCCTGCTTTTTCCAGCATCGCAAGGCAGAATTCATCACTTTTGTAACCCTTTGGTATAGGGTACCAGGTAAACATGGTGGCGGCAGTCAGCGGTACTTCCCAGCCTATTTCATTTAATGCATTATAGAAGGTGTCTCTGCGCAGTTTGTACTGCGCGCGATTCTTTTCGACAATATCACGCGGCCCGGTAAGTGCAGCAATGGCCGCCATCTGATCGGGAATTGAAAGCCCATAGTCTATCTGAGTTCGCAGCTTCGTAAATGCCTGAATTATATCTTCATTGCCGAGAGCAAATGAAATCCTAAGTCCGGTCATGTTAAAGGATTTCGATAATGAATTAAACTCGATTCCTACATCCATCGCACCCGGGAATCTAAGAAAGCTGCCGCCCGGTTTACCGTCGTGAATATATTCAGAATAGGCATTGTCGTGAATAACAGCAATATCATACTTTTTCGCAAACTCAATTAATTCCTCGTAAAATGAATCGGGAGCCGTCGCGCATAATGGGTTTGAAGGGTAGGAGACTACGATAGCTTTTGCTTTTATTGCAGTTTCTTCGGGGATGTCACTAAAGTCAATTAGAAAGCCATTTTCCTTTTTAAGAGGAATGGTAAAAAGATTAGCCCTTGCAAAAACAGGCGCATAAAGGAAAATAGGATATCCGGGAGTTCCGACGATTACAGTGTCGCCCGGTTCACACAGGACTTGGAAAATGTGCGCGAATCCCTCCTGCGAGCCATAAAGCCCCAAGAGCTGTTTTTCTGTTAATTCAACATTGTAACGATTCTTATACCAATTAATAACGGCTTCCTGTAATGGCGGGATATCCATCAAAGTATAAGCGTAATTATTAGGATCGGCACAAGCTTCCTGCATCGCTTTCATTACGTGCGGCGCAGGGTGCAAATCAGGAGTACCCGCCGAGAGGTTAATAACCTCCTTGCCCTCGCTAATCATTTGGTGTCGTTTCGCATCCAATACCTGTAGAATATTGGGTTTCATTGCTGTTATCAAAGAAGAAAATTTCATTTTCGTAAAACCTCCTCAGTATAATTATTATAGTCAGATAACACCCTCGGTTAAGCTTATAAAGACCGGATTCATCGAATAGGGGTTATACCGGTTTCAGCTTTGAAATATCCGAATCAATGATCATCGAATAATTCGTATGATATATCACGAATCCCGGAAAAGAACCCGGTGGTTTTTTTATGTATTTCCTTTGCACATAATCTACTTCTATTTTATCACCGCCGCGCTGATTTGAATAGTAGGCAGCGAGTCTTGCCGCATCTTCAAATGCCGTATCCGGCAATTCTTTACCTCCTGATTTTGCGATAACATGTGAACCCGCGGCATTTTTGACATGAAACCACCAATCATCACGAGCAGCAATTTTTAGGGTTAGTTCTTCGTTTTGAATATTATTTTTTCCCACGTAGAGGTCGATTCCGTCTCTGGAAATATAGTGTGCCGGGGCTCCCGCATTTGTTTTTGCGTGAGAGCCGGATTTTGATTTTGCACCGGAACCGGGTCTTGTATTTGCGCGTAAGCGCTGAGAATCACCCCTACGGAATCTAATAAATCCCGTTTCAATGAGTTCGGAGCGAACTTGCGTCAATTCATTTTCACTCTGCGCCATATCCAAAGAAGAGAGGACCGACTCTAAATATTTTGCTTCATTTTGTGTCGCCTCTATCTGTGTAATCAGCGCCTGCCTGGTGCGCTTTAATTTATTGTACCGATTATAGTACCTCTCGGCGTTTTTTATAGCACTCATTGTGGCATCCAATGGAATACAGATTTTCTCATTAGTGTAATAATTATTGACAGTAGCTTTATTAGAGCCTTCCGGGACATCATAACCGTAAGTCTGCAAAAGCTCTCCGTAAAGCTTGTATTTCTCCATTCCGTCGGTACCTGATTGTTGCTTTAGCTGAGCGTCGAGTTTTCGAATCGTCCGCTCATAAGCTGTTTGCACAATATGTCTTAAGTCTGAGGATTTTTGTCTGATGCGAATCGCTTTATCCTTTGAAGAATAAAAGTCGCAGAGCATTTCAGAAATGCCATTATACTCTTTAACATCCAGATTGCTTAGATGTGATAAAGGTACGACGCTAAAATCCTTAGGAATACCATTTTCGCTATATGCGAGGAATGAAAACTCCTTAAGGAACAGTTTACTAATAAATTTCTTGAAAGTGTCATAAAGCCTCTGAAAATCATCTTTCGCAAAGGCGGATACCGGCATATCCGAATCCATTTTGGCTGCGTATAACAGTTCTTCGGCGATTAAAGGACTAATACCGGTGATGCGCGAATACAGGGCTTTTTTGATGTTGATATTCTCGCAAAAAAGCGATAGGAATCCATTCGAATCTCCGAAATTTTTTTCCGACAGTGCAAAAGGGTCAGCCTTTGAAAGAGTATCGGGTATAAACCACGTCCTCCCGGGCAATACCTCCCTTACGGAGCTTACCGCTTTTGAAACGTGCTTTAGGCTATCAAGAATCATGTTGTTTTCGTCGCAGACAATGAGATTGCTGTGCTTTCCCATGAGCTCCGCAATCAGGCGTATTTCGCGCAAATCACCCATCTCGTCACGATGCTCAAAGGTAAATACTAATACTCTCTCCAAAGACGGCATGGACACCGAAAGGAGTCTGGAATTGCCTAAATATTTTCGCATCAACATACAAAACCCCGGAGCCGTCATTGGCGAGGGCTTATTCTCATCAGTCAGTCTTATATATGGCAAAGAAGCGTTAATATTGATTAACAGTCTTTTGATGTTATCTGAAGTTTTCAGTGTCAATAATATTTCGTCCGGTTCTGGCTGAGCGATTTTTTGCATCCTCGCGCCGTTTAGTTCATTGTTAAATTCATTGCAAAGCGCATAAACAACGCTCCCATCAAATGCCATAAATCAAAAACCCCTTATTATCCTGATATCTAAAATGTTCCGGCAGTCTTAACTGCTTTTAGTTTCTTAAGCCTTGCGGCCAATAATATCCAAGCAAGCATACATAAAAGCGCCGGCAATAGCGTAACAATTCCCCAATTTAACATATAATAGGCTGTAGTGTTTGTATCAATTAGTCTGGAGTATGCATTCAGGCGAGAGCCGATTAAAAGCACGGGTCCAATTGCGGCACGCAAGTATAAAAGCACCGCAGCGCCTGTCGAATATGGCATAACCAAAAGGCCCAAAGGAATAAAAATCAGGAAAGAAATTATGACAGAGATGACATTAGTGATAGTTGTGAAAACATAAACCTTATCCATTGTAAGCGCTTGCGCGTTAGAATAAAAAACTCTCGGAGCCACGTAGTTCATAAGGTAGAACAAAACGACACCAATGATGATGATAACACCTCTGGCGAATCTATTATTGTTCTGGAAAAATCCTATATAAATGTAATAAAGATAAAGCGGAATGCTAAGTAACATGGCAATTACTGACCAAACCATGCCCGTTCTATTTTCTGAACTTAGCATTAAGAACTGATAAGTTCCAATGCATAAAGGCACTAATACTGTCAGAATAATTGCAATAATCGTGAGTTCAAAATACGCAAATTTAACGTGTGAATTCTCCTGATAATTCGGCGCTCCCCCAGTCGGTTGAAAGCCGCTCTGATAGAGACCCGTTTGATTGTCATTGCTGTTTATTAAATTGCCGTAGACATCGTAATTATTATTCTCCATGATATATTCCCTCCTTCGCAAGTCCAATTGGTTGTTACAATAATAGCATATCGGGCGCACAAAAAAAACCCCCTTGCAATTAGGTGCAAAGGGGGTGATTGGCTGTTTTGATATAGAGTTTCCCTTATTTCTTCGTTACATATCCGAAGTAGTAATTACCGCAGTAGTATACCAAGCCGTCATACTCTGCCTTATTAAACAGGTATGAATTCGTGGAGTGGAGAATCGGAGCTACCGGAACTTCCTCTGCTAAAATGGCTTCGCATTTTGCGTAGTTCTCCCACTGGGTAGCCTCATCGGGCGAAGAGGTTGCAGCCTCATATGCAGCATCGTAATCGGCATTTGAGAACCCTGAATCTGATACGCCCGAAACCATGGTGTAGAGCATATTGGAGATATCAACATAGTCCATGAACCATCCGAAATATGCGATGTCATAGTCTTTGCTGGAGCGCTGTGCAAAGAATCCGTCTACGATTTCTACAGTAATGGTGTCGATTCCGAGAACGTCTTTCCAGTCGCCGATAACAGCTTCCGCAATAGTTTTCCTGTCTTCATTTCCGACGATGTAATTAAGTGCCGGGAAGCCTTTTCCGCCTTCATAACCGGCTTCTTTAAGAAGAGCTTTTGCTTCTTCGCAGTTTGCTTCATAAGCATCTACATCATACCAAGGTGTTACGGTGTCAATGAAATCTTCACCTGCTGAATTATACAGGCCACTCGGCGAATAGGTATAAGCTAATTCATCATCGATACCGCGGATATCGGCGATACGCTGACGGTCAATTGCGAGTGATAATGCTTTGCGAACTTTTACGTCTTTTAATACGTCCGGTCCCGACTCGCTGACGTTAAACATTGCACAGTAGTTATTGTAACCTGAAGCATAGCCTAAATCTTCCGTAAGAGAAGCCGCCTCGGCATCCGGATATGAATCCGAATAGATGATGTCGCCGCTCTTATAGGAAGCGAGCATCGTTGAAGTCTCGGTCATGAGATCCCATGTAATTTCGCCGGCAGTGATATTGGCATAATCATAATAATCTTCGCGAGCGGTCATAACCACTGATTCCTGATGAGTCCATGAGGTCATTTCATAAGCGCCATTGTAAACGGATTTCTCAGGATCAGTTGCGTAAGCATCACCATATTGCTCAACATAGTCTTTTCTTGCAGGATATGCTGACGGGAAAGCTAATACGCTCGGAAGATAAGCGCAAGGATAAGCGAGCGTTACTTCAATTGTTTTCTCATCAACAGCCTTTGCTTCCTTGATCATCTCAAGTAGTGATGAATAATCACCGCTGAAATCCACTAAATACTGCCAGCCATAGGTGAAGTCCTCGGCTGTGACTGCCTGACCGTCTGACCAGGTGATGTCGTCGCGAAGCGTAAAAGTCCAGGTGAGTCCGTCGTCACTGGTTTCGGCACTTGCGGCCTGCGCCAATGAAATATTCCCGTCCTTGTCGAGCTTGTAGAGACCTTCATAGAGATGACGGCAGGCTGACAGCCCTAACAATGTTCCCGAAGACTGCGGATTGACGTCCATTGCATCCTCGCCGCCGCCGGTGACCGCAAATGAAATTTTCTCTGCTGTCGCCTCGGTCGTCTCAGCGGTGTCAGTCGTAGTTTCAGTGGTCCCTTCAGTACCTGACGATGAAGTATCGTCGGCCTTTTTGCCGCAGGCCGCAAAAGCTGTTACTGCAAGCGCTAAGCAAAGGATTAAGCTAATTAGTTTCTTTTTCATATTTTACCCTCCTAAAATGTGTTATAGTCCATATTTTGGACCTGCTACTATGAAAAACCGGATGCTCCCGGATTTTTCCTGATTTATTGCCGCATTCCTATTTTTTCATCTTCGGATCCAGTGCGTCGCGAAGTCCGTCACCGAAAAGATTAAATGACAATATTATAAGGCTTATTAAGAGTGCCGGGAATATCAAACGATATGGCTTCGAAAATACAGAGTCCATCGCCTCAGAAGTAAGAGAGCCGAGACTCGCCATCGGCGCGTTAACACCAATTCCAAGGAAACTAAGGAAGGCCTCGGTAAATATTGCCGAAGGTATCTGCATCATCACTGTGGCGATTAGCTGACCAATGCAATTAGGAAGCAGATGATGTCTGATGAGCCTGCCTTTTCCCGCACCCAGAGCCGTCGCCGCCGTCACATATTCCATTTCTTTTAATTGAAGCACTTGGCCACGCACGATTCGCGACATTCCGACCCAGTACATGCTTCCGTAAACAATAAATATTGCGATTAGCCCGGCACCGATCTTCTGCAATGGTCTGAAAAACTCGACCGTATCCATTAGTTTTGTCAAAGGATCGTCAATAACGAGCTTAATTACGACAATCAATAGTATTTCCGGAACCGAGTAGATAACGTCGACGATTCTCATCATAATCGTATCAAGCTTTCCGCCTATCAGACCCGAAATGGCACCGTAAATCGATCCGATGATGAGGACAATAACTGCCGAAATAACACCGACTGCCAATGATATTCGCGCTCCGACCATGCAGCGCACCAATAAATCGCGTCCCAGTCTGTCAGTTCCGAAAGGATGAGCGAAACAGGGAAGGAGACCTTCAGAACCACGAAGCTGCTGGTCGTATTTATATGGCGAGAGCATTGGTCCTATAATGGCGAAAATAATCAGGGCGATAATCACAAACATCGCCGCCATCGCGATTTTATTGCCGCGCAGTCTTTTCCAGCTCGCCTTCCAAAAGCCCACATCCGATGTTTCCTCGGTATCTTTTAGGAAAATATCCTTATCGAGTGGCTTTATGTCATCGGCATCGATTTTTATTTGCAAACTCAATGGATTTTTTTTCATATTGTATAACCCTGCCCCGTTTTTTCGAAAGTAATTTCTATTAAAAGTAATTTCTATTTATTCAATCCAAGCCATCTGTCCTATGTTTATTACAAACAGTAAATGCGATTATCAGTTAATCTTGATTCGCGGGTCGACTATCTGGTATAAAACATCGCAGACTAAATTCATAAAGATAATCAACGCCGCGTAGAATATTGTGGTCCCCATAATCAATGTATAATCACGGTTTTGAACCGCCGTAACAAAATACCGTCCGAGCCCGGGCACATTGAACACGCTTTCCGCCACGAAACCGCCGGTTAACACAGAGGCCGTTAAAGGTCCTAAGTACGTGACAATAGGAATCAATGAATTTTTCAGCGCATGGACGAAGATTACAATAAACTCGGACATACCCTTTGAACGCTCGGTTCGAAGGTAATCCTGATTTAAAACCTCTAAAATACTGGCTCTGGTAAGCCTAATAAGATAACATGTCGGGTACATGGCGAGCACAATAATAGGCATGACGCTTCCGCCCGGTTTATTATATGAAATGGGCAGAAGACCAAATTGAACGGAGAGAATCAGCATCAATGTGGCCGCAATAACATACCCCGGCACGGAAATGCCTATTGCTGAAAACACCCTGACGAAACCATCAATGACCTTTCCTTTCCACAAACCCGCAATGCAGCCAATAGGGATTCCCAGAAACACCGCCACCAAAAGTGCCCTTATACCGAGTTTCATTGAGACCGCAAAGGATTCGGTGACAATACTCGCGATAGCCCTGCCTTTTTGGAGAATGTAGCTGTTTCCCATGTCCCCGTGGACTAAGCCCTTTAGATAACGAACATACTGAACATATATCGGTTGATCCAGACCATATTTCGCACGAAGTTCGGCTCTGATTTCAGGTGTCGCCTTTTCGGACATGAAGGGGTCGCCGGGAATCAGGTTCATTAAAAAGAAGGTAATTGTAACTATTACGAAGAGACTGAAAACGGCCAATAATACGCGTCGCAATAATTTTTGCACGAATTCCATGTCACATCCCCCCTTCGTCAATTATTCTATCATCTGAAACGCCGCCCCGTACATCCGCAATATAATCATTTGCATTATTATTCAGATCATCATCCGAAATTTCGTTTTGCGGGAGATGTGAAACGCCCTCCGTGGCGGGTTTCGTAACGGACAAATAGGGTGTGGTTGTATGGTGGAAACATGCCACCATGTGTCCGGGAGAAACCTCGGTAAATTCGGGGAATTTTTCCGAACATATTCCGGTCACGTATTTGCAGCGGGTGCGGAATGGGCAGCCGGAAGGCGGATTAATAGGAGAGGGTATTTCACCTTCAGGTTTCTCTCTTTGGCGCCTTTCGCTTTCGTCAGGGTCAGCTATCGGCACGGCGGAGAGCAGCATCTGAGTATATGGGTGGCGGGGATTATCACAGAGTTCTTCGCTTTCTGCTATCTCCACTAAATGCCCGAGATAGAGTACTCCGATTCGGTCACTTATGTGCTTAACCACGGCTAAATCATGCGCAATAAAGAGATACGTCAGTCCGTATTCGTTCTGTAGCTTCTCCAACATATTGATAACCTGAGCCTGAATAGAAACATCCAGCGCCGAAACGGGTTCATCGCAGACGATGAATTCCGGGGATACCGCGACTGCTCTTGCAATGCCGATTCTCTGGCGTTGCCCGCCGGAAAACTCATGAGGATAACGATTGTAAAACTTCTTATTTAAACCGACTAAATCCATGAGCTCCAAAATGCGCTCACGGCGCTTTACTTTATTTTTAAACATTTTGTGGATGTCGAGACCCTCGCCGATTATATCCGCGACAGTTTTTCTGGGATCCAAAGACGCGTAAGGATCCTGAAAGACAATCTGCATTTTTTTGCGGTAGTCCTTCATGCCTTTATGTTCGAGTTTTTGTCCCTGAAAAAAAATCTCACCACTGGTAGGCTTTGTGATCTGAAGAACACAGCGTCCGAGCGTGGTCTTTCCACAGCCGCTTTCACCTACGAGGCCCAATGTTTCGCCTCGTTTGATTTCAAAACTGACGTCATCCACGGCTTTAACATGGACTTTTTTAAAAAGCCCTTGCTTGATTTCAAAATATTTTCTCAGGTTTCGTACCTCGAGCAACTTATCGCTCATAACAGAACCTCTTTCCAGCAGGAGACCTCATGCCCGTCACCTAAATCCGTGATTGGCGGCTTTTCCTGCGCACATTTATTCATTGCATATTTACAACGATGGGCAAATGGACACTCAGGACCTAATAGTTGCATATCCGGAGGATTCCCCTCTATCGGAATTAATTCCACACTTCTGCTTTGCTCCATTGACGGTATTGATTTCAATAGTCCTTCGGTATAAGGGTGATGGCTCTGGTAGAAGATATGTCTTTTGCTTCCCGACTCCACAATTTCTCCCGCGTACATGACGACTACCCTATCGCAGATATCGGATACTACGCCTAAATCGTGAGTGATGAAGATTATCGACATATGGAGTTTTTCCTGTAATTCTTTTAAGAGTTCAATTATTTGCGCTTGAATCGTGACGTCTAGAGCAGTCGTGGGTTCATCGGCAATCAATAACTTTGGATTACACGAAAGCGCCATGGCAATCATTACCCTTTGGCGCATCCCTCCCGAGAGTTCGTGCGCGTACTGATGAATCCTCTTTTCGGGTTGATTAATGCCGACCAGATTCAATAGCTCTAATATTCTTTCTTTTCTTTCGATTGAATTAAGCGAAGAATGCTTTTTCAGGGCTTCCCCGATCTGCTGACCCACTGTAAAGAGCGGGTCTAAAGAAGTCATTGGATCCTGAAAAATCATGCTGATATCATTGCCGCGAATATTGGTGATTTCTTTCTTGGACATTTTCAAAATATCCCGCCCCTCAAAAATAATCTCACCATTTGTGATCCGACCCGTTCCCGGAAGCAGTCTTAGTATGCAATTGGAAGAAACTGATTTGCCGCTGCCGGATTCACCCACAATTCCGAGTACTTCTCCTTCGTGCAATGAAAAACTGATTCCCTGGATAGCGGGAACATCTACTTTCCCGTTTCGAAAAGATACTTCCAGATTATTGACTTCCAATAAAACATTGCCCGACATCAAAGCTTCTTCCCCCAATCAATTATTATCTGCTAACGAAAATACAATCGCCCGCTTCTTTTGACTTTATCCTGAGGCTTGTGATACGAACGGCCTATTCCAAGCTGATATGCGCCATCCCCTTGACAAGCAAGGGATTGTGATAAAAAAGATACAGATGCCCATCAAGTTTGACACCTGCGTCAAAATGTTGTGATAATTCTACTTCAAACCGCACAAAATTTCAAGAAAAATTTTATATTATTGAAACTCGGTTCAATTTCGCAAAGATGAGAATTTATTCCGGAATACTAATTTGATAAACTCGCTCCGGTCTGCCTCTGGATACGCTTTGTTTCTCATAAGCAACGTGTGCATAACCATTTTGCACCAATTGTTTAAGAAAACGATTAGCACTGCGCCCTGTGATTTGCAACGCGAGTGCCAGCTCCGCAGAGGAGATTTCAGTGCTGTTTCTTGTTTTTATTACAGTTTGTATTTTATTTATTGTCATCGTGGAAAGCCCTGACTTTTCCGAGATTTCCTGTATCTTGGGCAGCGCTTTTGCCTTCAGACTTAATGGTCTCTTATTTAAAGGGCCGATGAGCGCGTTATCCGAATCCAGGAGAAAACTTTCACCGCCCTTTTGTGCGGATTCAGCCACAGCAGTTTTTGCATTGGCGAAGGCTTGAGTATGCGTCTGTGCCAGACCATATCCTATAGAAACAGGACCCTTAAAGCTCTCGTTGATATATGATTGCAGAGCACAATCAGTAAAGTGATTTGTGAGAGCTTCAACCATTCCGTGATTAGTGTAAATCAAATATCCGTCAGGAGCGAGTTCTCGTATTTCAAAATCGCCCGTAAATGTCTTTGTAAATCTGCGAATTGCCTTTCCGAGCAACTTGTGACATTCGTTATCGTTTACCATGCCTTCTCGTGATTTAATAATAATTGCACTGGTCAAACTGCTTTGAAGGGACGCTTTTTCGGCTTCCGCTATCGTTTTTAAGAAAGCGTCGGAAATCAGGTCCTTTCCGGGATATACAAAATAAAAAGGTATGCCTGCTTCGGTGAGCTTAACCGCGATAGAACTAAGTCTCGTAATTGAGAGCTTCTTGCCTGTTTTTTTCCATAAACTAATATGCTTTTTAAGTATGTCCCGTTCCGTTTCTTCTATTTCGGAAGGTGTTTGCCCGGACAGCCTGTGACCGATCTCTTCATAAAAATCCCTAAAGGAAGCCTCGCACAGATATGTCGTCAGTGGTTTAGCCGGCGCTGCCAGATCCATTATATCTAAGTAATAGCTGTCTAAATCAGCCTGCTTTTCGGTTATTAACCTGAGAAAGAGCTCATAATAACTGCTGATATCTGTTCCAAAATCTACAATGGGCTTGCGCGGATGCTTTAGATTCTTAATAATGACAGCCTTTGGAATAGCACCGCTTATTAAAAACCCGTCATAAAAATCCTCCAAGCCTTCATAAAGTGCGGTAACTCCCGAAAAATCTTCATAAATATGCAAATCAATTTCATGTTCACCGCTGTATGGAGCCAAAGTGGTTCTGATTAATTCTTCTAAATATTGTGTTGTAATAACTGCGATCTTCATATACACTCCTGCTAAAATTTTGTCAATAATAACTAAAATCAATAATAAGTTTTTAGAATATTTAATGAAAATCCAATTCTGTATTGACAGGGAATTGTCTGAAAGTGTAAAATAAAGACGTTCAAAGGACGTTTTAGCTATTTTCCGTTAAATTTCAGACATTCTCAGGACGTTTATACATTATAACTTAATTGTTTTGTACTTGCAACTGATTGAGAAATCGAAATTACAAACTTACTAAAAATGTCTGAATAATAAATTTTAAATATTGCCGCCATGGTGCAACAACTAAATGGAATGGCTTATTTATAAAAAACATAGGACGGATAGGAACCGTCCGGTTAGGAGGATTTTATGGTTTTTTGGAGCTCAATAACATGTTTTGCAATTTGTGCTCTCATCTACGGGGTCAGTGACTTTTTGTCAAAGAAGACGAAGGGTGTGGTTTCATCACTGCTTTTCGCTTGCGTGATTTTTCTCGCCGGTTTCTGGTCAGGGATTTTCCCGTCAGACATCACTGCTCAGCCGGGACTCGTTGATTTGATGAGTAAAATAGGTACGGCACTTATGATCACGAACCTTGGAACACTTATCAGCCTCGAAGACATGGTAAAAGAATGGAAGACGGTTTTGGTCTCTATTGCGAGTGTCGGAGCTATTGTTCTGATTTGCTTTACCTTGGGAACGCTTATCTTCGGTAAGGACATTGCGATGACTGCTTCAGGACCTCTTGCAGGTTCTACGGTTGCGGGAATTATCGCTTCTACTTTGACTGAAGGTGCAGAACGCCCCGAATTGGCTGCTTTTGTGGTTATGATTCTTGCATTGCAGAAGTTCTTCGGTATCCCTGTTGCTACGTTCTGCCTTCGTAAGGAAATCAAGAATAAGATGAAAAAAGGTGATTTTGACGGAAATACAGAAGGAAAGAAAGTATTTAAGCTTCCCAGCTTCCGTATTATTCCGGAGCGTCCTAATGCGAAGCGCACAACGACTATGTACCTTGCTAAACTCGCCATTGTTGCGGCTATCGCTACCCTCGTAGGTAATCTTACCCGCTTGCCCGGAGAAGGACCCGCTAATTATATTCTGAATCCGAATATTGCCTGCCTTCTCTTTGGTTTGATTTTTGCACGTATCGGCTTCCTCGAGGTGAAGACACTTGAGAAAGGCGCCTCAAACGGTATCCTTACACTCGGACTGTTATTGATTTTGCCCGGCAGCCTTGCAAAGGTTACACCTTCGGGACTTGCGAAACTCATTGCGCCGACCTTTGGTATGCTTATCCTTGCTGTAATTGCGTTTGCGGTTGTTTGCTCACTGCTTGGTAAATTGCTTGGTTACTCACCCTGGATCAGCACTGCTATCGGTTCCACATGCCTTCTGGCTTATCCTGCGACTCAGATTATTTCTAATGAGTGCACGGACAATATGGAGGCCTCTGAAGAAGTCAGGGCACGTGCTTCGGAGTACATATTACCGAAGATGATTGTCGGAGGCTTTGTAACGGTTACGATTCTATCGGTCATTGTGGCCAGTGTATTGACGCCGCTTGGGCTTTAACGGATAGGAGAGTATTATGTTAGGAAATATTGCAGTACAGGAAATAGATAAAATACGTCCGATTTTGGACGAACTTTCAAGAAAGATATGGGAAACACCTGAAGCGGGTTTTAAAGAGTTTCAGGCGAGTGACAATACCGCAAAGGTCCTCGAAGAAGCAGGCTTTACCGTTGAAAGAAAGGCCGGAGGAGTTACGACAGCTATAAAGGCGAGTTTCGGTTCAGGTCACCCTGTTATAGGCTTTATGGGTGAGTTTGACTCATTGCCGGGGCTTAATCAAAAGGCCACGACTGATAAAGACAGCGATAATCCGGGAGCTTACGGACACGGCTGCGGTCATAATCTCATGTGCGCAGCTCACGTCGGAGCGGTTATTGGACTTAAAGAGGAGATGATTAAAAACAATCTGCCGGGCACGATTATTTTCTACGCTTGTCCGGGAGAGGAACTCCTTACTGGCAAAGGTTTTATGGCCAGAGGTGGTGCCTTTGAAGGTCTTGATTGTGCGATTAACTTCCATCCGAGTAAGGTCACAGAGGTTACGATAGGCACTTCGACGGCAGTCAATAGTTTCAGACTTCATTTTAAGGGGCGCTCTTCTCACGCGGGTTCCGACCCGCAGAACGGACGCAGTGCACTTGATGCCTTGGAGCTCACTAATGTAGGGATTAATTTCCTGCGTGAGCACGTTCCGGAGGATGTTCGTATGCACTACATAATCACCGAGGGCGGTGTGGCGCCTAATATCGTGCCGGATATTGCGAGTGGATATTATTACGTCAGAGCTTTCAGCCGCGAAAAGGTCGAGGATACATTTGAGCGCATGATAAAGGTGGCAAAGGGAGCCGCTATGATGACTGAGACTGAGGTAGAGGTCGAATTCACAGGCGGATGCTACAATACAATGAATAATCATGTTTTGGCGGGAGTTGTAAAAGAAGCCATGGACGAAGTCCCTCAAGAGGAGTGGGACGAAAAGGATTTGGCTTTTGCAAAGGATATTGATAAACACAATCCTGCTTTAGTAGAGTCGTTACAGGCGAAATATGGTCTTCCGGAGGGTATGCACCTCTACGAAGGCGGCGGAGCCATTACTAATTTCAATAGCTTTGGTTCTACTGATATGGGAGATGTTATGCATATTGTGCCTACGGCATACTGCTTTACGGGATGTACTTCACTCGGGACGCCGAATCACAGCTGGCAGTTCTGCGCTTGTGCGGGGAGTAGCATAGGCGAAAAAGGGATGATTTTGGGAGCAAAAATAATGGCAGTTTTCGGAGCGAAATTACTTAATAATCCGAAAATCGTTAAAGAAGCGAAGGCAGAGTTTGATAAGGCGATGAACGGACGTACGTATAAATGTCCGATTCCGAAAGAAATACCTGCGCCGTGATCATATAGACTTCGTTTCAATAAGGGGAGTAATTGTTATATCTGTTACATGCCAAGGGTAACAAAGGCCATTCGGGTTTGAATTTATTTGCAAACCTGAATGGCTCATTTTTTTGGCAAACTTTTGAGCAAATCTATGTGAAATCATTGACAACTTTATGTCAGTACGTCTATAATGACTCATGAAAAGCGAACGTTTTCAGCTTTGTTTTCAAGTTGTAAAAACGCCAATAATAAAAAAAGTGAGGTATCAGTATGGCTGGTAAGTTAAAAATCGCTCTTCTTGGAGCCGGTAGGATTGGAAAGCTTCACGGAACGAATGTACAGAACGTTATTCCGGATGCGGAGATTATTGTGGTAGCGGACCCGTTTATGAATGATGACATGCGCGCGTGGGCGGCTTCTGTCGGGATTCCCTACTGCACAGACAAAATGGACGAAGTTTTTGAAAATCCCGAGGTTGACGCTGTATTTATTTGTTCTTCGACGGATACGCATGCGGACCTAATGATTAAGGCCGCAAAGGCCGGGAAACACATTTTCTGCGAGAAGCCGATACATACGGATGTTGCTAAAATTGAAGAAGCATTGGCGGCAGTAAAAGAAGCCGGTGTAAAGCTTTGTGTGGGCTTCGTGCGCAGATTCGATCATAATCACAAAACCGTTCGCGATACCGTAGCGTCAGGACAGCTCGGCAGAGCACACGTCATTAAAATCACTTCCCGTGATCCCGCGGCTCCGCCGATGGAGTATGTAAAGGTTTCAGGCGGTATTTTCCTTGATATGATGATTCATGATTTCGATATGGCTCGTTACCTTGCAGGCAGCGATGTTACTGAGGTTACGGCTTATGGCGCTTGCCTTATTGATCCCGATTTTGCGAAGTATGACGATGTTGATACGGCTATCGTAATGTTGAAATTCGCTAACGGTGCTATCGGAGTTATCGACAATAGCCGTCAAGCTCCCTACGGTTATGACCAGAGGACTGAGGTACATTGCGAGAAGGGCTGCGTTCAGGTGGCTAATGATTTGAATAATACATCTATGATTAGCACAGCTGAGGGAGTGACCTGCGCAAAGCCGACATGGTTCTTCCTTGAGCGTTACAATAATGCTTTTATTTATGAGGTGAAGGAATTTGTTGATGCAGTACTCAATGATAAGGAAGTTCTGGTCAGCGGTGAAGACGGGCTTGCTCCGGTTAAGATAGCGATAGCAGCTAAGAAATCATTGCTTGAAGGTCGCCCGGTGAAGATTTCCGAGATATAGGAAATTAGGTATAGGTTCAGATTAAGGAGACGAATATGTTTAATAAAGATAAAGTGTTTTTAGGTATAGCACCGATAGGTTGGTGCAATGATGATATGCCTGAGCTTGGAGCGGAGAATACGTTTCAGCAGACTGTCAGCGAGATGGCGCTTGCGGGTTTTACAGGCTGTGAGATCGGAAATAAATACCCTTCCGATCCTGTGGAATTAAAAAAGGCCCTTGATTTACGCGGTATGCGCATTGCCAGCCGTTGGTTCAGCTCATTCCTCATAGCAAAACCTTATGAGGAGACCGAAAGGGAATTCATTAAGGAGCTTGAATTCCTTGCGGCGGTAGGAGCGAATAGAATTAATGTCAGCGAGCAGAGTTACAGCATCCAAGGACAGGTGGATACACCGGTACTCGATGATAAGAAATACGTAATGAATGAAGAGGAATGGAAGAATTTTACCGAAGGCCTTAATAAACTCGGAAAAATCGCAAAGGATAAGGGCTTTAAGCTTTGTTTCCATCACCATATGGGCACGGCAGTCCAGACAGCTGCCGAAACGGCCAAAATGATGGAAATGACGGATCCCGATTTGGTATTTCTTTGCTATGATACCGGCCACTTCACATTCGCAGGTGAGAGCCCGCTGGAGGTACTTAAGAAATACGTCGACAGAGTAGGCCACGTTCACCTAAAGGATATGAGGCTATCGGTCGTTGAGGAAGTAAAGAAGAATCACTGGAGCTTCCTTACAGCAGTCAGGAACGGATCCTTCACTGTCCCCGGAGACGGCGATGTGGATTTCGATCCCATCTTTAAAGTCCTTGAAGAGGCTAATTACGAGGGCTGGCTCCTGGTCGAAGCAGAGCAGGATCCCGCGAAAGCAAACCCGCTGGAATACGCCATAAAGGCCAGAAACTATATCCGCGAACACACGGGATTATAATACGAAAAAACACCGGGCGGGAAACATCCCGCCCGTAAATTTAATTGTTTATTTACTTATTAATCACGCGATAACCGAAGTTTCATTTAATTCCCATTTGGAAACTGCCTGTCTGGAAACTGTTATCTGATTTGCGAATTCTTCCTGAGATAAGCCTCTTTGTTTCCTCAATGTCAGGATTTTTTCACCAAGCTTCATTCCTCTTACTCCTTTCGATTTTTTTTAGCGTTTCCAAGCTTCCTTGTGTGCTAATCGTAATATTTTTGATTGTAAAATGCAAGCAACGTACGGTTGCGATATGACAATCGTACGTTGCAATTGTGCTATTTTTATGGGCAAATCGTTATGTAACTCTTATTTTTTATTCTTCTCTATCAGTTCATTTAGTCCGCTCAATCCTTCTTCGAATATTACTCCGAATCTTTCATCTATATTCGCGGCTCTGGTTCTTTTTATGCATTCTACGGTGAAATCTACTGCCGAGGCGGCGGCCTGTGCCAATGTAGCTCCCTTCAGTAATGCGGCAACGAGCACGCTTCCGAATACATCGCCCGTGCCATGGCACATCGGGAGGATGATGTCTCTTTTTGTGTATCCGAATTCGCCTGTTTCGGTATCGTAGCTCGCGGCGCCTACGGTGTCTTTGTCATAGGATGCGCCTGTAAGAACAATCTTCTTAGGTCCGATATCTGCTAATGCCTTCAAAATATGTTTTATTTCTTCTTCAGTATGCGGACCGTCATGGTATGGCTCGTGCAGAAGAAGAGCCGCTTCGGTCATATTAGGCATGATTACATCCGCAGCCTCGCAGACACGGCGCATTCCATCGGGGAAAGTTTCGGGAAAGATAGAATAGAGCTTTCCGTAATCCGCCATTACAGGGTCCACGGCTATTAACGTGCCATCGTCTTTTAGGGTTTCGAAAGTCTTTACTACGATATCAATCTGTTCAAAAGAGCCGAGGAACCCTGTGTAAATCGCATCAAAGCTAAGCCCCAGACTCTTCCAATGATTAGCAACAGGCAGAATATCATCTGTCAGGTCACGATAAGTAAAACCCGTAAATCCGCCCGTATGAGTAGAAAGTACCGCAGTGGGTATAACTGATGTCTCTATACCCGCCGCCGAGATAATCGGAAGCGCAACAGTAAGAGAACATCTTCCGAAGCAGGAAATATCATGAATCGCAGCCACACGTTTTTGTTTTTCCATGATCTTACCTCCTTAAGCCAATTATAATGTGATTGAATAATAATTGAGTAGGACAGACGCTTAAGTCCTCCTACTCTTCGCATAGGCATCGGCTGCTTCGCCGTACATATATAATGCCTTGCGTTTAGCGCAATCCGACTAATCGGAACGCCGTACAGGGGATGAGAGAATCGAACTCCCGCCAAAGGTTTTGGAGACCCCTATCATACCACTTGACCAATCCCCTAATGCCTGCGGCTTTAATACCGCGCCAAATACTTATACCACGAACGACAGAAACTTGTCAAGAAATCCGAAGTTTTTTTTGCGATAAAAAAGCATATATGTTAAGATTACGTTATTCACTAATATATGCGAAATGAGCGATCTATCATATCTTATTGCAAGGGGGAAACACATGAGCGGAAAATCGGAAAAATCGGGGCACCCTCTGCCACTGGGGGTCAGCATTCACAATGGACATTTTAATTTTGCGGTAGCGGCATCGGGGGATGCGCCATGTTATCTGCTTTTATATGAGAAAGAAGAGGAGGGACCGGTTAAGGAAATTTTAATGCCCGGCAGATTCGGAGATGTCAGGACACTAAAGCTGGAAACTCTGCCTGACAATGCTTGCTATTATAATTATAAATTGGGGAATGAAATATTAGTTGATCCTTACGTCAAAGCATTATATGGCAGAAAAGAGTTCGGGGTTCCCCTGCCAAAGCAAAGTCATTTAGTTAAGGGAATACTTAATAAAGACACTCATGTCGAAGCCACAGATAATGTGTTTATAGAAACCCATATAATCGAGGAGAGCATTATTTACAGTATCCATGTCAGGGGATTTACAAAAGATGCATCCTCGAAGGTGAAATATCCGGGGACTTTTGCGGGTGTGATTGAGAAACTGCCCTATATTAAGGGGTTAGGAGTGACCGCTTTGCACCTGATGCCGGTTTACGAGTTTGAGGAATGCCTCCAATATACGAATTACTGGGGCTATGGCGACGGATGGTTTTTCTCACCTAAAGAAAGCTATGGCGGGGACGAGGGCTTAAAAGCTCTTGTAGATGCCTGTCATGTGGCGAATTTGGAGATTTTCTTAGAAATGCCTTTTGGACAAGATACCCCCGCATATATGATGAGTGATGCCTTGAGATATTATCGATTAACTTACGCAATAGACGGATTCTTCCTTAATCCGGAGAGATTTTCGATAGAGGAGGCAAAAAAGGACCCGTTATTGGCGGGGGCAAAGATAATGCGCCATGACGGAGGTTTTTCGTATGTTATGCGAAGATATCTGAAAGGCGATGAGGGGATGATGAATGAAGTGATGTTCAGGCTCGGTGAGAATTCCTGCGCTAATGGATACCCTCAGGAAATAACCAGTCACAGCGGATTCACCTTAAATGATTTAGTTTCATACGACGGAAAGCATAATGAGGCAAACGGAGAAAACAATACCGACGGGGCGGATTATAATTTCAGCTGGAATTGCGGCGTAGAAGGAAAGACAAAAAAACAGGAAATCAATAAACTGCGCCGACAACAAGTGAGAAATGCCTTTGCTTTACTTCTGCTCTCTCGTGGGACACCGATGATTCTCTCGGGTGACGAATTCTATAATTCTCAGGATGGCAATAATAATGTTTATTGTCAGGATAATCCCACGGGATGGACTAATTGGAAAAGGGGCAAAGCTGAAAAGGATTTGACAGCTTATGTCAGAGATTTGATAAAATTAAGAAAAGAAATCGGGGTTTTTACTTGGTCAAAGCGAAACTATAAGCCCGAAGGAGTCAATACCGGACTTCCGCAGGTTTCATGGCACGGGGACAATCTTTGGGTTGCTCCGACTGCGATATCGAGTAGACAAATCGGAGTTTATTACTGCGGTACATATACCGGTTCAAAGGATTGCATGGTATTATATAATTTGCATTGGGAAGCGCATGATTTTGCGCTACCGAAGCCGAGAGAGGGAAAAGTCTGGACGCTGCGACTCTCCACTGCTGACGGAGTCTACGAGACGCAAAGCGAAATAAAAGATCAGAGGATGATTAGCGTACCGGCTAGAACGATTTATCTGCTTAGTGCAAAATAATTTATGTTAAGGACAATTAAAAATGGGAGCCAAAGAAAAAACTATTAAAAGAAACATGGAAAGAGAAGAAGAATTGGAGGAGGTCATTCAAGAATTCAAGGATGACGTGGAATCCGTTGGTACAAAAATTATTCGCCATATCGGTTTGACCAATTATCAGCTTAAATGGATAGCCATAATCACGATGGTTATTGATCATACCGGGTATGTGCTCTATCCGGCGTATCCGATTTTTCGTTATATCGGCAGGCTTTCTTTTCCGATTTTCTGCTTTCTTTTAGTAGAGGGATTCTACCATACGGGTAATGTAAAAAAATACGCTCTGCGACTGGGAATATTTGCGATTCTATCTGAAATACCTTATGATCTGGCATTCCATGGAAAAATACTCGAATTTGGCAACGGACAGAATGTGTTTTTCACGCTGCTAATCGGACTATTAGTTCTGTATGTGTGGGAGAGATGTCGCTCTCTACCCGTGGGGATTGCCGCTGCCACAGCGGGTATGTGTCTTGCGGCGCTGATAAAATGCGATTATAGCTACACGGGGGTTTTTCTTATCTGGCTGATTGCCTTTAAAAGAGACCAAAAGCCGTTTATGCTGTTTCTTGCGGGAATATGGAATTTTCTGTTTTACGGCAAAGTCCAATACTGGGGGGCGTTTGCCTGTATACCGATTGCGTTGTATAATGGTAAACGTGGACGGAAGATGAAGTATTTCTTCTATATATTTTATCCGGTGCATTTGCTCATATTGCATTTTATTTCTTTAGCAATGTACGGTAAACCATTGTGAGGTATCAATTGACGAAGTTAACCAATAATAAAAGAATAAAGATAAAACCCATTAACGTAATAAGGCACTTTCTTACTATAACGAGTCATAAATTGCTTGTTATGAAACTTTGTTTCAAGGTAGGGCTGTACAGACAGGGACTTACTCACGATTTGTCCAAATATATGCCAAGTGAATTTATAGTCGGGTGTCGGTATTATCAGGGAATGCGAAGCCCAAACAACGCCGAACGAGAGGTGATCGGCGTTTCGACCGCTTGGCTGCACCATAAAGGGCGCAATAAGCACCATTACGAGTATTGGTTGGATTACAGCAATAATATATCAGAAGGAATAATTGGTCAGAAAATGCCTGTTAAGTACGTGGTTGAGATGTTTCTTGACAGAGTAGCGGCTTCAAAGATATATAGAGGTGAAAATTATTCCGAAAAGGACCCCATAAAGTATTATGAAAAAGGGGCGGCAACTCTCGGAAATATGATACATCCCGAAACAGCCGAAAAGCTTCGAAAATTATTGCAGATGCTCTGCGATGACGGTGAGGAAAAGACATTTGATTATATTAAGAAAAGCGTTCTTAAGGGAAACATTTGTAATAGAAAGAGGGGGAGACATTAATGATTACTTTATCCGGAAAAAAGGTTTCGGAAGGCATAGCGATAGGTAAAATATTGTTTTATCAAAGAGAGAGTAAGCAAATGCGCCGAATCGCGGTAAAGGACGTTGAGCGAGAAATCGGAAGGTTCACTCAGGCGAGAAACCGTGCTGTTTTGGAGCTTGATGAATTACAAGATGACGCCGCAAAAACCGTTGGCGAAGCCAATGCCATGATTTTCGAAATGCAAAAGACAATTCTGAAGGATCCTGAATTCCTAGACAAGGTCAGTGCCATTATTCTGGAAGAGAAACTCAATGCAGAATACGCACTTTCGTCGGTGACGGATTCATTTACGAATATTCTCGTTAAAAAAGAACAGGGGCTCGGACGAGGACATGAAGCCGATGTTTTAGATGTGGTAAACAGAGTTTTGAGAATTCTCTCAAGGAGTCGAAAAGAGCAACTTTTCTCGGAAGAGCCGTTTATTTTGGCCGCTAAAGAGCTTTACCCGAGTGAGGCAGTGCAGCTTGATAAATCACAGGTACTCGGATTTGTTACGATGTACGGGACAATTAACTCCCATACCGCGGTTCTTGCGAGGACTAAAGGCATTCCTTCGATTATCGGTCTGGGGGATGCAATGAAACAGGAATACGAGGGGAAATTATGTATTCTGGACGGTTTCACGGGGAAGGTATTCATTGAGCCAGATTATACTACACTGACTCGTATGAAGAATAAACAGGGCGAGAATCTTAAAGACGCAAAGAATCTCGAGCAGTTGAAAGGTAAAGAGAATATTACGCAGAGTGGTTACAGGATTAATGTGGCTGCAACATTGGGGAAGAAAGAAGATATTGAGCGCGTAATGCAAAGTGACGCCGGTGGGATAGGGCTTTTCAGGACGGAATTTCTTTATGAGGAAAATGGGGGGAAGCATCCTACGGAGGAACAGCAATATCAGGCATATAGATTAGCTGTCGAGGCCATGGGCACAAAGCGTGTAGTTATAAGAACGAGCGATTTCGGAGGCACAAAGATTAGCGATGTCCCGGATTTCGGACACGAGGATAACCCGGCGCTTGGTTATCGCGGAATCAGGGTGTCATTAGATAAAGAGGAGCTTTTTAAACCACAGTTAAGGGCTATTCTAAGGGCTTCCGCCTACGGCAATGTAGCTGTGCTTTTTCCGATGATTGACTCGATCGAAGAAATAAAAGCCGCCAAAGCCGTCCTTGAAACCGTTAAAAAAGAACTGGTTTCGGAGAAGGTGGGAATTGACAAATATATTCGTGTGGGAATAATGATAGAGACGCCTGCCGCCGTTATGTTGAGTGGGGAGTTGGCGAGAGAAGTGGATTTCTTTGTAATAGGGACAAGTGATTTAACTCAGCTGACTATGGGCGCGGACAGAAATAACGAAAAGGTTCGTAAATACTATGACGGAAAGAGCCCGGCTGTTCTTAAGATGATTCGTATTGTCGTTAATAATGCCCATCTTGAAGGAAAAAATGTCAGTGTATGTGGCGACTGGGCCGGAGACTTTGAACTCACGGAATTCTTCATCCAAATCGGCGTGGATGAACTCGCTGTAGAGCCTTCTAAGGTTTTGGGGCTTCGAAAGAAGATACGAGAAATCAGGTAATATATCTTAATTTATTAGTTGTCTTTATAAATGTTTATAATTAACTATAATAAATGCGTCCGTTTACTACAGCGGGCGTATTTGTTAATATATAGTTGTGTCTACTAAATGTAGCGTTTCTGTATTTTTATACACCCAGTATGTAGTAAAGTTGCCCGTCGGAATTAAATATACTTTTACATACTGAGTTATGTGGCGTCCGTTTAGATACACAAAGGAGAATGATTGAGTAGAGTGCACATTTCAAAGGAGGGTCACTATGTTAGAAAAACTGTTCAAACTTAAGGAGAATGGGACCACTGTCAGGACCGAAATCATCGCGGGCGTTACGACTTTTATGACCATGGCCTATATTCTGGCGGTTAATCCCAATGTCCTTGGGGCTACCGGAATGGATTCCGGTGCTATTTTCACGGCTACGGCTTTAGCTTCGCTTGTAGGTACCGTATGTATGGCGATATTCGCGAATTACCCCTTTGCCCTTGCTCCGGGTATGGGATTGAATGCGTATTTTGCCTATACTGTTGTGCTTGGTATGGGGTATTCATGGCAGGTTGCGTTGACTGCTGTATTTTTAGAAGGGATAATTTTTATCATCTTGTCTTTAACGAATGTCCGCGAGGCTATTTTCAATGCGATTCCGAAGAATTTAAAGGCTGCGGTCAGCGTTGGTATCGGTCTTTTTATAGCCTTTATCGGTCTTCAAAATGCAAAGATTGTTATCGGAGGCGCTACGCTTGTAGGGCTCTTTACTCTGGACGGATATAATAGCGCTAATGGAACCACGGCTGCGTTTTCAAGCGTTGGCGTTACAGTTATTTTAGCGCTTGTAGGCATACTGATTACCGGATTTCTCGTTCTTAAAAAGGTCAAAGGGAATATACTTTGGGGAATCCTTATAACTTGGGTGCTTGGTATTATTTGTCAGTTGGCAGGGATTTATGTACCCGACCCGGCAGCAGGATTTTACAGTGTATTACCGGATTTCTCGAACGGAATATCCATACCGAGCCTTTCTCCGATTTTTGCGAAATTCAGCTTTGAAGGAGTTTTTTCGCTTAATTTCCTTGTGGTTATGTTTGCGTTCCTCTTTGTTGACATTTTCGATACTTTGGGAACTCTTATCGGTGTTTCGGCCAAAGCCAATATGCTTGACGAAGAAGGGAAGCTTCCCAGGATAAAAGGCGCTCTGCTTGCCGATGCGGTCGGTACTGTCTGCGGAGCTGTGTTTGGCACTTCCACCACCACTACTTATGTAGAGAGTGCGTCCGGAGTTGCCGAAGGAGGAAGGACAGGACTTACGGCCATTACTACCGCAATACTTTTCGGACTGGCACTGTTCCTTTCGCCGATATTCCTCGCGATACCCTCATTTGCTACGGCTCCGGCTCTCGTAATAGTTGGTTGCTATATGCTTACTAATGTAAAAGGCATAGATTTCGACGATTTCTCAGAGGCGATACCCTGTTACATTGCTATAATTGCCATGCCGTTCTTCTACAGCATTTCAGAAGGCATCGCGATGGGCGTTATCACTTATGTTGTGTTAAATCTGCTCGCAGGAAAGGCAAAGGAAAAGAAAATCAGCGTACTTATGTATGTGCTGGCGGTGTTGTTCATCTTGAAATATATTTTCTTATAGAGGAGTCAGGATGAACTGAAAGCCTCTTAACCTTAAAATAGTTCTAAATTTACCACCAGAGGAATCCGAAAAACAGGGTCCTCTGGTTTTTTATACAAAAAAATGAAATCCGGGTGTATTTTGCGCTGCAATGTGGTGTATAATAAATTGTCCGGTGTTTGTCGGATATATCATTGTATGGCGCGCGTGTGCCGGAAAGGATGACAACTATGTGGAATAGAGCAGATTTAAAGATGAAAGGGAAGGCGGCGTTTACCGCGAATTACTGGTATTGTGTATTGGTGGCGCTGATCTTATCAATTGTTAATTCAATAATGCAATTCAACAGTTCTACGACCAGTATAAGAAACTCATTTAGTAGCATGACCCAATCAGCAGGTCAGAACTACTCAAATTACTCCGATGCATTCAATAGCATCTTAAAACAGTATCAAGCGTCGGGTTTTACGATGGCAGCTTTATCTCTTAGCTCATTGGCCATACTTGCCACGATTTTCCTAATCAACGTATTGTTTGTCGGGGGATGCAGATTCTTTGTTGATAATCGCGTAGGTCAGGGTACGTTGGAAAAGCTCGGAATTGGTTTTAAGGACGGAGCGTATGGGAATGTTGTATTGACAATGTTTTTAAAAGATTTATTCACGGTACTGTGGACATTACTTTTTATTATTCCCGGAATAATAAAATCCTACGAATACCGCATGATTCCTTATATCTTGGCGGAAAATCCGAAAATGACCCATAAAGAAGCATTTGCCATCAGCAAGAAAATGATGATGGGAAATAAATTGGACACCTTCGTACTGGATTTATCATTCCTCGGATGGGTAATCCTATCCGGACTCACTTGCGGAATCCTTGGGATATTCTTTGTAAATCCGTATTATGAGGCCACTATTGCAGAGCTATACAGCGCATTGGTGCAAAAAGGTTACGATGAGGGATTTCTCGGGAGAGACTAATAAACTAATTTGTTATTATTTAGGCGGGCTTAAAGCCCGCCATTTTACATTTTATAAAGCTGCAAAATGCCTATTGAAACAGCTGCAAAGTACCTATTGAACGAAATAACATATCACAATTGACTTTAGGAATTCACAGTGCTAAAATATCCTCAAAATAGCAGTGGGGAGGTTCTTATGAGCAAAACAATACATACGGATGCCGTTGATTATTTATTTACAGCGATTCTGTCGCTTAAGGACAAAAAGGAGTGCTATACATTTTTTGAAGATATTTGCACTATAAATGAAATTTTGTCGCTCTCACAGCGCTTTGAAGTCGCAAAGATGCTAAGAGACCATAAGACATATCTGGAGATAGCCGAGAAAACGGGCGCTTCTACTGCGACTATCAGTAGAGTGAACCGCTCGCTTAATTACGGGAATGATGGGTATGATATGGTGTTTGCGAGGATTAATAAATAGTTCTTAGGAAGCTGTAATGTTTCCGGCAGTATCAGAGTTATTATATCATGTAACCGGTTACTCACATATGGTGTATAGGAGAAACTAGAATGAGAAAATTATGTTTAATACTTGCCGGAATTCTGATGCTGACAGCCTGCAAGGCTAATCCCAATGAAAACAATACCAATAATGAGCCCGAGGTCGAAAACCCGGGCAGGAGTATGAATCTGGAGACCTCGTTTAATAGCCTAATGGATGGGCTTCTCGTGGATGGCGGGGAGAATTCCTGCATCTCGCCATTATCGATTAAGTTGGCGCTCGCAATGGCATATAACGGCGCCGATGGCGAAACCAAGGAATTACTTAACACACTTTTTGAGAAATCACCAGAGGAATTGAATGAGTGGGCGAAAGCTTTTTTGGCAGCGGCTGCGAATTACGACGGAAAGAATGCCGATGAATATTCGGCACCGAATCCGGAGCTAAGGGTTGCGAATTCATTTTGGATTCGTAAAGGAGACGAAAAAGAAATTTCTAAGGATTTTACCGAGGCGCTGACGGGAAATTTCAATGCAGAGAGCGGAGAATTCAACAAGAATCCCGATCCTATTAATAAATGGATTGCGAAAGCAACGAATGATAAGATACAAAATATGTTAGATGACATCAGTCCTGAGGCTATTACATATCTGGTAAATGCACTGTATTTCAAAGCACAATGGGTACAGGATTTCAGTGAGTCAGCGACCGCACCCGCCACATTTAATAATGCCGATGGCAGCACTGTTGATATAGATATGCTAAATGGGTGGGCTGATGGATACATAAATACAGACAAATTTGAAGGAATTACGAAAAATCTGTTTGGAGGTTTTACATTTACGGCACTAATGCCGAAAACCGACGAGGACGTAACGCTTGATGAGATACTTGATGCTTCAAATGATGTGGATTACGATTACTCTGTGATAAATTTAAGAATACCAAAATTCGACTTGGAGACGAGTGTTGAAATCGGAAAAGGAAATCACAAAGAATTTGACGCATTATTTGCCGATAATGGTATGAACAAAGCAATAGCGCAGGATGCTGAAAATCTCACGAATCTTTACATCTCAAAGGTGGTTCACAAAACCACATTTACATTGGCGGAAGCAGGAATTGAAGCGAGCGCCGCGACAGTCATCATGATGGAAACAGCCGCAGCCGACATAGAGCCCAAAGAGGTCAGCATCGTATTTGATAAGCCATTTTATTATACTCTGACGGATAGTAACGGGGAGGTATTGTTTGTGGGAAGGATAAGGCAGCTGTAGATGATGAAAAAAAGTTCTAAAACAGTTCTAAAAGAAAGACTGTTGTGCTCGGAGAAATTTCCCGTACTGCCATGTTGAAAGGTTGGATTCCGGTGCAGATTACGGTTAATCCTTCCATGCTTGATGACGCTATTGACCAATTGAATTCAA
>JAISSU010000028.1 GCA_031272985.1 Lachnospiraceae bacterium
AGTTGAATTTATTACTGACTGTTTAAACTCAAGTTACCCTTCTTGTATCTGGGCAACCATTTCATTGAGCAAGGTTTGCACATCTTTCGAGTAATCCTTCGTCTCCATTGCGGTTCCGAATGCCTCGGCCGGAGTCCAATAGGAAGCGATTACATCATTCTGAGGAAGTGCATATGCGGATTGCGCAGCCAATGCCGCGAGCGCAACATCTGCCTTAACCGCATCACTTTCGGAAGCCTTTATATTGGAAGGACCAATCTTACGGGCTTCGAAACGCTTAATCTGATTTTCTTCATTGGTAAGGAAATCAGCCAAATCCATCGCGGCTACAGGGGCTTTCGTCAGGCTGTTAACGCCTACGAGCTTATATCCGCCAAATGATGCCATCTGTACCTGTTTTCCGTCAACCGTAAATGTGGGAAGCTTTGCGGCAGCGTAATTGTCACCGAGAGCTGAAGCAACAGCCTCTGCGTTCCATGTTCCGGAGACACCCGCTGAAATCGTTCCGCCGATTCCGCCCTTTAATACGTCATCGTCGCCTGTCAAAAAGGCAGGATCAGCCGTAAATTTCTTAATAGCTTCGCCTACGGCAACGCCTGCGGCGTTATTGAAATCGCATTCCTGCTTTCCGTCAGCGCTAAGCGTTAATTTGCCGCCATTACCAAGGAAGAAAGAAGCGATATACCAGCCGTTGGAAACATCCATAAAGACTTTCTTTCCGGCGGCGTTTGATTTCTCGAGAATCGTATCCAAAGACTGTACATCTTCTTCGGATAATACGCTCTTGTCATAATACAGAAAATAGCCGTTATCGGCTGTCGCCGGATACGCATAGAGTTTGTCATTCATCGTGGCGCCCTCTATAGAGCCCGGCAGATTCCTTGAAACAATATCATCTTTATTACGCGTTACCTCATAAAGACCTCCGGCATTCACGAAATCACGAAGCTGATCATTTGCAAACCAGAATACGTCTGCCGCTGCCTCCGGATCCTCAGAGTAGGTCTTGAAACAATCGGGCTCGCCTACGACACCGAGTTCGATATTGTAGGTATTTTCCGGATGCGCAGCCTTAAATGCTTCCACCATCTCCGCTAAAAGCGTTTGCTCTTCCTGAGCTCCCCAAACCTTTAAGTCATAGGTCTCGCCGCCGCCTGTCGTAGTTTCGGTGCTTTCCGTATCGGTGCTTCCCGTATCAGTTGCGGTTCCGGAATCAGCCTTCTTACAGCCCGAAGCCAGCCCTAAGACCATGACAAGGGTTAAAACAATTGCAATCAGTTTTTTCATAATAATACCTCCGTTTGAATTTTTTTTTGATTGCGGGGCAGACAGGCTTTTTAGTCCCCTATTTTTCCATCTGCCCTATTATACAAATCGGGTAATCCCGAATTGTAATCCGTAAACACTTCGAATACTATAATTTCCAGATATCAGCTGCATATTCCGATACCGAGCGGTCACTGGAAAATGTTCCGCTCTTTGCGCAATTCATTAACCCTTTCGCCGCGAATTTTAAGGTGTCTTTTTTATCGGTATTCGCCCTTCTTCTGGTTTCAATATATGACATTAAATCATAGAGCACATAATACTCATCCGCTCTTTTTACATATTCAGAATCCAAAAGAGCAAGATAAAGGTCTTTAAATGTGCCGCTCTCACCATCGGATAATGTCCCGTCAATCAGCGTATCCACGACTCTTCTTACGCGAGAGTTTTCCTCATAAATGGCCTTTGGATCATATTGAGGGGCAATACGCGCAAGCTCCTGTACCGTAGCGCCGAAAATATAATTATTATCCATCCCCGCACACTCAACGATTTCAACATTAGCCCCGTCAAGAGTCCCTATCGTAGGTGCTCCGTTAATCATAAATTTCATATTTCCGGTACCGGAGGCCTCTAATCCGGCAGTCGAAATCTGCTCGGAGAAGTCCGCCGCGGGGATTAGCTTTTCGGCATAGGAAACATCGTAATTCGAAACGAATAATACCTGAATTTTTTCTTTTACAATCGGATCGCTCTCAATTAATTTAGCGATTTCGTTAATGAATTTAATTATTCCTTTAGCTCGTTTATATCCGGGTGCGGCTTTTGCCCCGAATATATAGGCAGTCGGGGTGAAATCGTTAAGCAACCCTTCCTTAATAGAAAAATAATCATCCAGAATCCCAAAGGCATTTAGAATCTGTCGCTTATACTCATGTAAACGCTTTACCTGAATATCAAAAATCGCCTCTGGACGCAAAAACACGCCCTCTTTTTCCCTTATGTAAAACGCCAGCTGTTCCTTTTTCTTTAGTTTAATATCCGCAAATTCTTTCAGTGCTTCCTCATCCGAAACATAAGGAACTAATTTTTCAAGCTCCGAAAGATTCGTAACCCATGAATCCCCGATTCTCTTTGTAATAAAATCCGAAAGCTCGGGATTGCAAAGCTTTAGCCACCTTCGCTGCGTAACGCCGTTTGTTTTATTATTGAAACGCTGCGGATAAAGACCGTACCAGTTTGAAAGCGTATCATTTTTAAGGATTTCAGTATGGAGCTTAGCGACTCCGTTTGTAGAATGCGTGGCAAAAATCGCCATTCGCGCCATGTGAACCTTACCATCTGCAAGAATCGAAAATCCTTCGCTTTCTTCTTCACTAATTCCTTTTTGTGTCAATTCTAACAAAAGAGCTTCTTGAATTTTTAAAATAATAGGCCAGACATTCGGCAATACTCCTTTAAAAAGCTCCTCTCCCCATGTCTCCAAGGCTTCTGACAATATTGTATGATTCGTATAGGCAAAGGTGCGTTTCGCTATTTCAAGAGAAACCTCGAAAGTAACTCCGTACTTTTCGGTTAACAGCCTTATTAATTCAGGGATGGATACTGTGGGATGAGTGTCGTTTAATTGAATCGCATACGCGTCAGGGAACTTTGAAAAATCCTGCCCGTATACCTTAACGTAAGATTTAAGCAAGCTTTGTAAGGACGCGCTCGAAAAGAAATACTGCTGCTTTAGGCGCAATATTTTCCCCGGTTTTTCATTGTCATTCGGATACAATACTCCCGTGATTTCGCGGGCGCGGACAGCCTCTGAGACGCTGCCGTCATAATCCCCGGAATTAAAAAGTGAAAAATCAAAGGCACACAAAGGCTCAGCCTGCCAGAGACGCAGCGTATTTACGGTATCCGTCCCATAGCCGATTACGGGAGTGTCATAAGGAATCGCATAGACCTCCTGATCGGCAAAGCTAATCAATACCTTTTCGTCTTCCCTGCGGATACTCCACGGATCCCCGAAACGAAGCCAGTCATCGGCACTTTCTTTCTGGAAACCGTCCTCAAAACTCTGCCTGAAAAGCCCATAGCGATAGCGGATACCATAACCATCCAAAGGAATATTGCCGGTGGCGGCGGAGTCTAAATAACACGCCGCCAGTCGCCCGAGCCCGCCGTTTCCCAGAGCATTATCCTCAATCTCTTCAAAAACCGAAAACGCTAAACCCGCCTCTTTAAGATATTCCTTACACTCTTCTAACAGACCTAAATTCTGGAGATTATCATAAATGAGTCTTCCGACCAAAAATTCAGCCGAAAAATAACAAGCCCGCTTACCCGCCATTTTAGGATGCCATCTGTCGGAAACGATAGCCATCGCAGCGCGGCTCACAGCGTGATAAAGCTGCTTTACATCCGCATCTTTGGCACTTACCCCGTATTGCATCCGAAGATAATTATTGATTTCAGTCTTAAATTCTGTCATAGTCCCCCTCGAAATCATGTATTACCGGTCGTAAACCTCCGCCATGGATGAAAGTCTCTCGGCTAAAGTCGTTGGCAACTGCCCTTTTAACAGCCTCCACTTCCAGTTTATCCCCAGTGTGGCAGGGGAATTCATGCGGGCTTCATTTCCGAGCTCTAAATAGTCCTGAACCTGAAACACCACCACATCCGCCACGGAAGCATAGCCGGCTCTTATTATTGCCTTTGGCAAAAGAATAGGATTTTCTATGTCCAAATATTTTTCCGTAAATTCCCTCGGACCACTCTCCTGCAGAGACAAAAATCCGACCAACGTATCATTGTCATGGGTCCCGCCGTATACGACCATATTCTTCTGATAAGTATGCGGCAGATTCGTATTTCTGGGGCTCCCGTCAAAAGCCATCTGCAGGATTTTCATACCCGGGAATCCGAATTCCTTCATCAGATTGCGAACCTTGTCGGTAACATTTCCTAAATCCTCGGCAATAATCTGCAAATCTCCCTTAACTTCCGTTATCGCTTTAAGTAAGTCGGCTCCGGGTCCCTCTTTCCATTCGCCGTCCTTTGCCGTAGCCTCGGTCGCGTCAATCGAGTAATAATTGGCTATACCTATAAAATGGTCAATTCGAACGACATCATAAAGCCTCGCGCACTGCGCAATACGCCTCTTCCACCATGCAAAATTGTCCTTTTTCATGGCATCCCAGTCATAGAGAGGATTCCCCCATAGCTGCCCGGTCGTCGAGAAACAATCCGGCGGCACCCCCGCCACCTTTTCGGGATTTCGCTGCTCATCCAGTTGAAAGAAACTATAGTATTCCCAGACATCGCTGGAATCATAAGCCACATAAATAGGGATATCGCCGATGATGCGCACGCCTTTTGAATTGGCATAGTTTTTAAGCGCCTCCCATTGCAATGAAAATCGAAATTGAAGGAAACGCCAGAATGATATTTCTTCTTTTAAGTCGGATTTAGCCTTTTCCAATGCCGCGCTTTCACGAAAACGCAGCTCTTTTGGCCAAACATCCCACGAACCGCCGAATTGCGTATCCTTTATTGCCATAAAAAGGGCATATTCCTCGAGCCAATCGCGATTCTTATCACAAAAGGCACGAAACTTTTTATCTCTATAATGATTGCTCTTTGAAAAAGCTTTGTGAAGCAAGCGAAAACGATTCTCGTAGAGAATCTCATAATCAACATTCGCGGGGTCCTCACCCCAGTCAATGCTTTCGACCTCGTCTTTTGAAAGCAAGCCTTCCCGAATGAAGGCATCCAGATCAATAAAGTATGGATTTCCGGCAAATGCAGACGCACTCTGATACGGGCTGTCGCCGAAATTAGTAGGGCACAGCGGGAGGATTTGCCAGTAGGTCTGTCCCGCCTTTACCAGAAAGTCTACGAAATCGTATGCTTCCTGCGAAAAAGAACCAATACCATATGGAGAGGGCAATGAGCTGATTGGAAGCAGCGTGCCCGCACCGCGGCGTAATGGTTTTTGAACATAATCCATACTATTCTCCTTTACCCGAAAACGAAAAGAAACTCGCTCGGGGAGCTAAAATTTACCGTGCACCCTCGCCAACGTAAACTTCAACTTTTTATAAGTTTATTAAAAAAATCCGTAAAATACAAGCACTTTTTGAAATTTATACATTTTTTACATATCAGTAATAATTTTATTTTCTTTCTCGCGCTCCCGCGTCACAGCACAGAAGCGTTAAATTCATCAATATGTGCGAAAATCAAGTCCGTCCAACTCTATATATGGTAGAAATACGGAATTTTTGGATTGTCAATAGTAAAACTTATATTTTTGCATTTTCAATGATTTTTAGTTACTTTTTTTAACCGGTATGACTGGTTTCGACAATAGGAAACTTTCACCGTTAGAATGATATTATGTCTTTACAGTCGCGCCTGCCTCGTGTTATATTGATTAGGTACATATCAATTATTCTATTTTCTAATGCGGGGGTATTCAAATGGATGGTTATTTAAAAGATCAAATCAAAAAAGGCGCAAAAAATATTGGCATACTGTGGCTTATTATTGCTGTGGTTTTCGCATTGTTCGCCTTTATGTCACTGGGCTTTAATCCAAGCAATATCAAAAACGAGCCCAAAAAGGTCTCTTCTTATTCGGGTTTGCACAGCGGCGACTATGTAGATTTCGGCGAAACACAGGTTTATTGGGCGAGTTATTCCAGACAGGAGAATAATAAGGATACGGCTTATTACGGATATATTGAGACTGATGATGGTTATATCGTCGTTGCGGTTCCTGTCCAAAACGAAATCGCCACGAATGACACCTCAATCGGGCGGGTCTATGGTGTTGTAAAATCGTTTGAAACTTATGAAAAACAGCTGCCTCAATTAATCACCGACGAGGCGGGGGCATCTGAGTATGTCATCTATTTCTCAGATAAATACCTGATCAATGTCGGAAGCACTAATTCAGGCCAGGTGGTAATATTCTATTTACTCGCGGCGGCGGCTTTAGTATTTCTGATTCTGTTTGTACTTAAAATCGCCACATCTTCGAATTACAGAAGGGCGAAATCCTATAAGAGATTGGCGGAGCGCGAGAATCCTGAAGTGGCCGAGACACACATCAATCAGGCAGTGGCCGAAGGACAATATGCTCCTTTGACCAATGCTTTGCCTAATGTAGGTATCGTAACCGATGATTATATCGTGGTATCGCCCGGTCACGGCGGTTGCATTGAACGAAAAGAAAATCTCGTCTGGGCATATCCGAGCATTGTAACCACGAGATATATGGGCGTAGTCAAAATGGGGCAGCAGGTTTCGGTGATGTTCCTCTTTAAAGATAAAAAGAGCAATGCGAATGTCGCTGTAAGAAAAGAGGAAATCAGCCGCGAAATAATGCAGACATTGTCGCAGTACTGCCCGAATACGCTATTGGGATATAATCCCGAGTATAAAAAGATGTACGATAAAGATCCCGTAGGCTTTGCCAATTGGGTAATCCAGAGCAAACAGCAGGCTCAGGAAGCCTATGCCGCACAGCAGCAGGCGACAGCCGAGGCCGCTCAGACACTCTACGGAGCCGCGGTAACGGATGCGCCCTCCACGGACGGGGCACCACCGACGGTGTAGATAAAATAGTTAAAAACTATTAACGAGATGACAGGACATCTAAGCGTTTGCAATTAGCAGATTAGCAGATATCAAGTTTATTTGTAAGCGTCACCCAATTACACCCTTATTGTAGCTGAGGCTTGAGAACGAATAAAGCACGCCTGGCTGGCGTGCTTTACCCGGCATTTTTATTGTAGTAGCGTCAAACTGAGAGGCGTCTAATTGAGCCAGTCATTTAGCGCCTCTGACATTTTAACTCTGAATTCTTCATCTGGAAGGTCGGAATAAAGATTATACGTGGTGTTAATTGTATCTGCGAATTTTTGTGCAAATCCCTCATTTTCGTATTCCATATGTGGATAGTGTTCAATGACATAGCCGGAATAATCCAAATCGAAAAAGAATCGATCTATTTCTCCGTTTACAAAATCCGAGATAAAATCGACCATAAATGCGGTATGCTTTTTCAGCTTTGCTTGTCTTCCTCCCATGCATAGACCTCTTTCTTCTGATTCTTGGATTGTGGCGTAAGAATATCCTTAGGAATTGATTCGCTTCCCGGCACAAATTCCTCATAACCTGACACATATCCCGGTTTTCCCGCGTTAGGCGCATTTTTGAAAATCCACGCCAGATATTTAAATGGATTTAGTCCATTTTCAATAGCAGAAGCGACCATGCTGTAATAGACTGCGATAGCCCTTGCCCCGTCGGGAATATTTAAAAATAGCCAGTTTTTTCTTCCGATAACGTAGACCTTGATACTTCGTTCGGCCCTTTATCCTGATATGAGGATAAAGGGCCGAGGCAACCCTAAGAAGCTTTTGTGTCGGGCGATCTAACTGGAAACTGATTGATACGATAAATGCCGCAAAGTCTAGTGCCATTGTATATAGCATCGTTGAAACGGCCAAACTGAACCAACTTAACCCATATGAATATTTAAAACACCTATTAGCTGAATTGGCAAAGCACATGGAAGAAAAAAGTCTGGAATTTTTGGAAGCCTTGCTTCCTTGGTCAGAGAAGCTTCCTGAAGTATGTCATAGCAAAAGCTAAATTGAAAAAACGACCGCGTGTAGCGGTCTAAAAATAACAT
>JAISSU010000013.1 GCA_031272985.1 Lachnospiraceae bacterium
GTGTAGACCGGATTCATTCCGGTCGGAGCGTGGGGTGTCGGGGGTGTCCCCTGACCTTTAGTAGTGTAGACCGGATTCATTCCGGTCGGAGCGTGGGGTGTCGGGGGTGTCCCCTGACTTAAAATCAGAAGGGAGAAATCAGTATCATGGAAGAAATTAAGGAATTAAAGGAACAGTTGAGCTTACAGCGTCCCACGAAATGGGAAGAAATGCCTGATATAGAACTCTATATGGATCAGGTAATAAGTTACATGACCAGACAGCATGTTGGTGTGGAGGGGAAAGAGACCCCAACTTCGGCAATGGTGAATAACTATACGAAAATGGGGCTCATGCCACGAGCGAATGGAAAGAAATACAACCGCGACCATATAGCACATTTGACAGCCATATGCCTTTTAAAGCAGGTGCTCTCTATTAATAATGTCGGAACACTGTTAAAATCGCAGCTCGAAGAAGAAAACATTCAGGATTTTTATGCGAGATACAGCGAGCTTTTGAATCAAACCTGTGTGGAAGTAGGAAATGGAATCAGTGAGGAACAAGACGTTGAGGGCATAAAGAAGGAAATATTGAGGCTGGCGGTAGAGAGTTATGCGAATCGCTTTGCGTGTTTACAGTTACTGAAGATATTGGATAATAAGAGCGAATAAATAGCGAATAATTAATTATTATCTTGTTATCTGATTAATTTAATGATATTATACTGAATGAGTTGGCAAGTTGCAGCAAAATTATTTTGCTGACAGTTGCTGACTCATTTTATAAATCCGAGAATTGTAACGGATGGGGGAATTTGAGTGAGAATAAGTATTAATAAGCGTTCGAGGGTTTTGTCAATTTTTGCAGTATTTGTCTGTGTATTTTTCCTTGGGATTAAGGCGGCAGCTTCTGAGCCCACGGCAGGTGCTTCTGTTGAAACAGCACCAGTTAACGAGACAGAAAACGCTCCTGATACGGAAGCTCTACAAACTACTACAGTTGCGCCAATGACTGCGACTGCGCCTGCACCTGTTTCGGCGCCCGCTCCTTTGGCTGATCCCAGGCTTTCATACGCGGGGCATGTCCAAAATATCGGGTGGCAGAGCTTCACCGAGGCTAATAATGGAAATTTCGCCGGGACTACAGGTAGGTCTTTGCGTCTGGAAGCTCTGATTCTCAGACTATATAAAGGCGGTTATGAAGGCGGCATCAGCGTAGAAACCCATGTCCAAAATATCGGATGGCAGGCGGCTGTTAGCGAGACTACAGTTATTGCTGAAAATCTTTTTTCCGGAATTAATTCATCTGATAAGATTGCGGGTACTACGGGGAAATCGCTTCGCGTTGAGGCGGTAAAGATTAAGCTCACAGGAGAAATCGGAGATAAATTCGACATTTTCTACAGGGTTCATGTCGAGAATGTCGGATGGACTGCGTGGACATCAAACGGGCAGGCAGCGGGGACCGAGGGTATTTCCTACAGAATGGAAGGCATTGAGATTAAACTATTGCCGAAAGGTTCCGCAAACGCGCCGAAAACAGGCAATGCGTTTTTCGCGGCATCAAAGGTAGGGATTTCCTATAGCGCAAAACCAAAGGGGCAGGATTATAAGAGCGCCAGTAATGGTGCAAGCGCAGGTACGGAAAATTCGGGGATTCAGATTGAAGAATTTAAGATGTCTCCAATAGGAGCGCTGCTATCAGGTAATGTAGAATATTCGGCTCATGTCCAGGACATCGGATGGCAGGGCTTTAAGAGCGCATCGAATGCAGCGGGCGCTTCGGGAAAGAGAATTGAAGCCATAAAAATTCGCCTCACAGGGCTTATAGCCAATTATTTTGATATTTATTACAGAGTTTATGTGCCGGGATGGAAAGGCTGGACAGGCTGGGCTAAAAACGGAAATCCGGCGGGGACTCAGGCGCGTTCTAATCGTATTGAGGCGATTCAGGTGAAATTGGTAACTAAAGGCGCGAGCTTTAATGCGGGAACAAACCAATTTACGGGGATTGATGCGTCTCGTCCCATGGTCGCGCTGACATTTGATGATGGTCCCAGTCCATATACAGCTAAAATTTTAGCACTTCTTGAAAAATACGGCGGTAGGGCTACGTTTTGTCAGACGGGAAAATGTATTCCGGGTTACCCGAGTACGGAAACCGCCATTATTGCGCAAGGCTCGGAAATAATAGGGCATTCAATGGATCATAGTCAATTGACAAAGTTATCGCGTGAGCAGATAAAATATCAGCTAAACGGTGTCAATGACAGACTAAAGGCGGTAGGTGTGCCGGCATCGAAATTATTCAGGCCTCCTTACGGGGCAATGAACTCCACGGTATTATCGGTCGCAAAGGAACTCGGCATGACGCCTATTTTGTGGTCGGTGGACACGAGGGACTGGGAATCCAGAAATGCGACAGCAGTCTTTAATATGGTAAAGAAATATACCCGAAATGGCTCAATAATACTATGCCACGACACACATCCTACCACATTGCAGGCTATGGAAAAGGTCATCCCTTGGCTCGTTTCGCAGGGCTACCAATTAGTCACCGTGACAGAGCTTTTGACAGTGGATGGCAAAGCGATTCAGGCAGGGAAGGCATATTACAGCAGATAATTATATAGCAAGAGGGAAGCCCTATTTCTTTGCGGGCTTCTCCTTGGGTTTTTCGGTCGGCAATTCCGACGTACAATTCGGACATTTTACAGCCTTTACATTTATCTGAGACAGACAATAAGGGCATTCTTTTGTCTCCGGTTGTGCTTCATCGTCTTTTTTACCGATTGTAAGGATGTAATTCATAAATTTTACAATTAAGAAAATGACGAAGGCCATTAGGATAAAATCAACGAGGCTCGTCAGGAATGCGCCATAAGTGAGGGTTACGCCTAAAAATGTTACTGATAATGAGTCAAAATTCGCACCCGCGAGCAAACCTAATACCGGTGATATAACATTGTCAGTCAATGAGGTAATTACTTTTTGAAAGGCCGCACCGATAATGACACCGACAGCTAAATTGACTACGTTTCCCTTTGTAATGAAAACACGGAATTCATTAAAGAACTTTTTCATTATAATATTTCCTCCCAATTATTATGAGTCTTAAGCGACCCGAGCCCCATGCCGATTAGTTATAAGCAGAACAATTGTAAGCCCGCAACAATTATTTGACAAGCGCGTATTTTATAGTATAGAATGTTACAAATCAGACGCGCTGAAAATATAGGATTTTTCATTGCAGCATCTTGAAACTGAAACTACGAAAAAGAAGGTTAAAGGGAAAATGGCGAAAGAAAAAAAATTAGTGGAGAGTATTACATCAAGGGATGTGGACTTTGCTCAGTGGTATACCGACGTTGTAAAAAAGGCGGAGCTTTGCGATTATTCCGCCGTTAAAGGCTGTTTTAATTACCTCCCGAATGGTTACGCGCTTTGGGAGCGTATCATGGGCGATTTGGACGGAAGATTTAAAGCATACGGCGTAAAGAATGTTAGTTTGCCCGTGCTGATCCCGGAATCCTTATTGGAAGTAGAGGCGGATCACGTTGAAGGCTTTGCGCCTGAGGTGGCGTGGGTCACTCACGGCGGCATGGAGCGTTTGCAAGAGCGTCTTTGCGTGAGACCTACCTCTGAGGTTCTTTTCTGTGATTTGTGGAGAAAGGTCGTTAAATCTTACCGCGATCTTCCAAAGATATGGAACCAATGGAATACGGTTTTGCGCTGGGAAAAGACGAGCCGTCCTTTCCTTCGTTCACGCGAGTTTATGTGGCAGGAGGGTCATACTTTACATGCCACATATGAAGAGGCTGAAAATCTGACATTGGATATGCTTCACATATATGAGGATTGTTATCGTGATGCTTTGGCTATTCCTTTCGTGTCCGGACGTAAGGCCGAGCATGAGAAATTCGCGGGAGCACAGGATACCTATACTATTGAGGCGCTTATGTACGACGGGCGCGCATTGCAGTCGGCGACGAGTCATTTCTTCGGAAATAAATTCCCGGATGCTTTCGGTATCAAATATGTAGATAAAAATAATGAATATCAGAGCTGCTATGAGACCTCATGGGGATTTTCTGCCAGAAGTATCGGCGGAATAATAATGGTACATGGCGACGATAGTGGTTTGGTATTGCCGCCGCGTATCGCTCCTATTGAGTGCAGAGTTATTCCTGTGGCATCCCATAAAGAAGGTGTTACCGAAAAAGCGTTTGCGCTCGTTGAAGAGCTTAAAAAGGCCGGTTACAGAGTGGACATTGACGATTCGGATAAGAGCCCGGGATGGAAATTCGCAGATCAGGAGATGGTCGGTATCCCCACTCGAATTGAAATCGGGCCAAAGGAAATCGAAAGCGGAAAACTCATTGTAGTCCGTCGTGATACCCGTGAAAGAATCGAAGTGGCGGCTGCGGAAATCACAGTTAAGCTTCATGAGATTACCGAGCAGATTCATCATGATATGTATGCAAAGGCAGAGAAGTTCCTTAAGGATCATATCTATGAGGCGACTAATATTGAGGATATGAAGGCTAAATTCCAAGAGAGTCGCGGTTTCGTAAAAGCCTGCTGGTGCGGAGACCCCGAGTGCGAGGGCGAGGTAAAGTACGTGACCGGCGGTGCGGGGACGCGTTGCCTGATAGAGGATGAGGAATTCATTTCAGATACCTGTATCTGGTGCGGAAAGCCTGCGAAACATATGGTCTATTGGGGCAAAGCATATTAACAATATTAACAACCCGCCTAAAAAGGCGGGTTGCGATTATGTGTGGACCGATTAATTATTGTTCATATGTTTTGGACCGCTCTTATTCAATTGGTATGAAAAACTCCCGCGGTTTTTTGCATATCGGGCAGATGTAATCATCGGGTATTTCGTCGCCTTCATATATATAGCCGCAGATTTTGCATTTGTAACCTTTTTTGGGTTTTTCCGAGGCGGCTGCACTTTCGATGGCAGGCACGCTGTCATCGGCAGCCTGATAGCTCGAAGCTTTCGGAGGTGTCTTTCCTCCCTTTACCTGATGATAATATGCGTAGGTCATGACTTCCTCGTCGCTTAGCTTAATAGCTTCGGTAAGCTCACAAAGGAAGACGTAATGAGAACCCGCGTCTATGGTATCCATTACATACATGCTTAGAACGGCGGCAGTGTGTTGCGTTACATAAGGAATGCCGTATTTGTCCTCTTTAATAGTGTAACCGGTGAATTTATCGACTTCTTTGCTGCTTTGAAAGCCGAATTGCCCGATTAATTCCATTGGTGCGCTTTTTACAAGTGGTGTGGCGGCAAGTTTCCCCGAATCTTTAACGACTTTTGCGGTTTCATTTTCCTTATTGATTGCCACAATCAGGCGCGGCGGCGAGGATGTCACCTGTGTAAGCGTATTTACGAGACACCCCGCCTTTTTATCGCCGTCTTTTGTTGAAATGATATACAGCCCGTAACTGAGCTTAAATAATGCTGTTAAATCCATAATAGCCCCTCCTGCTAATAATTTTGATTATATGTTATCATTTTTAATAAATCGACACAAGGAAAATCACGATTTATCATTATTTTCCTTGACAATCCCGTATTCAAGTAATAAACTATCATGGCGTGCACAAAAATGCACAGTCTTTTTGTGCGCGAACCGTAAACATAACTTACCAGGCATAGGAGGTGAAAACGAATGCCAACATTTAACCAGTTAGTCAGGAAAGGACGCGAAACGTCGGAAAAGAAATCCACTGCGCCCGCATTGCTTAAGGGATATAATTCCTTGAAAAAGCGCGCAACCGATGTGGCGGCTCCGCAAAAGCGCGGTGTTTGCACGGCTGTCAAAACTACGACACCCAAGAAACCAAACTCAGCGCTGCGTAAAATCGCCAGAGTGCGTCTTTCCAACGGAATCGAGGTTACCAGTTATATTCCGGGTGAAGGTCATAACCTTCAGGAGCATAGCGTGGTGCTGATTCGCGGGGGAAGAGTAAAAGACCTTCCCGGTACCAGATACCATATTGTCAGAGGTACGCTGGATACAGCAGGCGTCGCAAAGCGTCGTCAGGCACGCTCCAAATACGGAGCAAAACGACCTAAGAAATAGGCGTAAAGTCAGGATTCACAAAGAATACTATGATTTGGTAAGTTACGGGTTGATATAAATAAAAAGGTCCCGTGACATTAACACAAACCGATATCATCAATAATGTGAGTACCTATGAATTAATCAGTGTGCATTTCGCGCACAATATGTTTAAGGAGGGAAGGAAGATGCCACGAAAAGGACATTTAGTTAAAAGAGATGTTTTGGCAGATCCGCTGTACAATAATAAAGTGGTAACCAAGCTGATCAATAATATCATGTTGGACGGCAAAAAGGGAATCGCCCAAAAGATTGTATACGGAGCCTTCGGCAGAGTTGCGGAAAAGTCCGATAAACCTGCCATTGAAGTTTTTGAAGAAGCTATGAACAATATCATGCCGGTTTTGGAAGTTAAAGCAAGACGTATCGGCGGTGCCACCTATCAGGTACCCATCGAGGTTCGTGCCGACAGACGTCAGGCCTTAGCGCTTAGGTGGCTTACCACCTATTCACGCTCCAGAGGCGAGAAGACGATGGAAGAAAGACTGGCAAATGAGATTTTGGACGCGTCCAATAATACGGGCGCATCAGTTAAAAAGAAGGAAGACATGCACAAGATGGCCGAAGCGAACAAGGCATTTGCGCATTACCGCTTCTAAGGAGGAAAGACGTTGGCGGAAAGAGCATACCCATTAGAAAGAACGAGAAACATCGGTATAATGGCGCATATTGACGCGGGTAAGACCACTCTTACCGAGCGTATACTTTATTACACCGGTGTAAACTACAAGATTGGGGATACGCACGAAGGAACCGCTACCATGGATTGGATGGAGCAGGAGCAAGAGCGCGGTATCACCATCACTTCCGCGGCAACGACCTGTCACTGGACTCTGGAAGAATTCGGAAAGCCGAAACCGGATGCTTTGGAACACCGTATCAATATTATTGATACTCCGGGACACGTCGATTTCACCGTTGAAGTTGAACGTTCCCTGCGTGTATTGGACGGCGCTGTCGGAGTTTTCTGCGCGAAAGGCGGTGTTGAGCCGCAGTCGGAAAACGTATGGAGGCAAGCGGATACCTACCACGTACCCAGAATGGCCTTCATTAATAAAATGGACATTTTGGGAGCCGATTTTTACGGCGCTGTGGAACAAATCAGGACCCGATTGGGGAAAAATGCAATCGTATTGCAGCTTCCTATCGGAAAAGAAGACAGTTTTACGGGAATCATTGACTTGATGGAAATGAAAGCCTACATATATAATGATGAAAAGGGCGACGACATATCCATTACCGATGTTCCTGAAAATATGAAAGATGACGCGGAGTTATACCGCGCCGAGCTCATTGAAAAAGTCTGCGAATTGGATGATGAGCTCATGGAAATGTATCTGGAGGAAAAGGAACCGAGCGTAGAGCAGATGAAGAGTGTTCTTCGCAGAGCTACCTGTGAAAGCAGGGCGGTTCCGGTGTGCTGCGGTTCGGCTTATCGCAATAAAGGAGTTCAGAAGCTTCTTGATGCGGTTCTTGAATACATGCCGGCTCCTACAGACATTCCCGCAATAGAAGGTGTGGACGAGCACGGAAATGAAGTAGTGCGCCACTCTTCAGACGAAGAGCCGTTCTCGGCTTTAGCATTTAAAATAATGACCGATCCCTTTGTCGGAAAGCTTGCTTATTTCCGCGTGTATTCGGGGACGATGAACTCAGGCTCATATGTCCTTAATGCCACTAAAAATAAGAAAGAGCGTGTAGGAAGAATTCTTCAGATGCACGCCAATAAAAGGGAAGAGCTGGATAAAGTATACTCAGGTGATATCGCAGCTGCAATAGGCTTTAAGGTCACCACGACCGGTGATACGATTTGTGACGAGAGACACCCAGTTATCTTAGAATCCATGGAATTCCCCGAGCCGGTTATTGAGCTTGCGATTGAGCCAAAGACAAAGGCCTCTCAAGGGAAACTCGGAGAATCATTGGCGAAACTCGCCGAAGAAGACCCGACGTTTAGGGCTCATACGGATTCCGAGACAGGACAGACCATTATCGCGGGTATGGGTGAGCTTCACCTTGAGATCATTGTCGACCGTTTGCTTCGCGAGTTTAAAGTCGAAGCGAATGTCGGAGCGCCTCAGGTAGCCTATAAGGAGGCTTTCACAAAGACAGTGGAAGTGGATTCCAAATACGCAAAGCAATCAGGCGGTCGCGGCCAGTACGGTCATTGTAAGGTCAGATTCGAGCCTATGGACGCAAATAGCGAAGAAACTTATGTATTTGAGTCATCTGTCGTCGGCGGTGCCATACCTAAGGAATACATTCCGGCGGTAGGCGAAGGCATTAAAGAAGCCATGCAGGCGGGTATCTTAGGCGGTTACCCGGTAGTAGGAATAAAGGCAAATGTCTTTGACGGCTCGTATCACGAGGTGGACTCCAGTGAAATGGCGTTCCACATCGCGGGTTCATTGGCATTTAAGGACGCCATGAAAAAGGCATCCCCGGTGCTATTGGAGCCCATTATGAAGGTGGAGGTTACGATGCCTGAGGATTACATGGGCGATGTAATCGGAGACCTTAATTCCAGGCGTGGCCGTGTGGAAGGAATGGACGATTTAGGCGGCGGAAAGATAGTCCGCGCATTCGTACCCTTATCCGAAATGTTCGGTTATTCCACGGATTTACGTTCCAGAACTCAAGGACGCGGAAATTATTCCATGTTCTTTGAAAGATATGAACAAGTACCTAAATCGGTACAAGAAAAAGTATTGGCGAAATAAATACTTGAAAAAGCAGAACATTTGAAATATAATCGGTATTAGCCGATTACAGGTCGAATGTAAGGAAGGCCAAAAGGCCGATAGTATAAGGAGGATTTTCTAAATGGCAAAGCAAAAATTTGAAAGAACCAAACCGCATTGCAATATTGGTACCATCGGTCACGTAGATCATGGTAAAACTACATTGACTGCAGCTATTACAAAGACCCTTTCTTCAGGAAAGCATAAGGTCGCAGGTAATGCCGAAGTTGCATTTGATGAAATTGATAAGGCTCCCGAAGAGAAAGAGCGTGGTATCACGATTTCTACGGCACACGTTGAATATGAGACTGCGAAACGTCACTATGCACACGTTGACTGCCCGGGACATGCCGACTATGTTAAAAATATGATCACCGGTGCGGCTCAGATGGACGGAGCTATTCTCGTTGTTGCCGCTACCGATGGTGTTATGGCGCAGACCCGTGAGCACATCTTGCTTGCTCGTCAGGTGGGCGTTCCCTATATCGTCGTTTTCATGAATAAATGCGATATGGTTGATGACGAGGAATTACTTGAACTCGTTGATATGGAGATTCGTGATCTCTTAAATGAGTACGAATTCCCGGGAGATGACACCCCGATTATTCAGGGTTCAGCTCTTAAGGCACTCGAAGATCCCGATGGACCTTGGGGAGATAAAATTATGGAGCTCATGGATGCGGTTGATTCCTTTATTCCGGATCCGCAGAGAGCTACAGATCAGCCGTTCCTTATGCCTGTTGAAGACGTATTTTCAATCACAGGTCGTGGTACCGTTGCTACGGGTAGAGTAGAGCGTGGTACATTGAAGGTTCAGGATGAAGTTGAAATCGTCGGAATTAAAGAAGAGACTACAAAGACCGTTGTTACCGGTGTTGAGATGTTCCGTAAGCTTCTTGATCAGGCTCAGGCCGGTGATAATATCGGAGCTCTCCTTCGTGGTGTAGATCGTAATGGCGTTGAAAGAGGACAGGTTCTCGCAAAACCGGGTTCCGTTAAATGCCATAAGAAATTTACGGCACAGATTTACGTCCTTACGAAAGATGAAGGCGGACGTCATACCCCGTTCTTCAATAATTACAGACCTCAGTTCTATTTCCGTACTACGGATGTTACCGGTGTCTGCAATCTTCCCGAAGGCGTCGAAATGTGTATGCCGGGCGATAATGTTGAAATGACGATTGAGTTGATTCAGCCTATCGCTATGGAGCAGGGACTTCGTCTTGCTATCCGTGAAGGCGGACGTACCGTCGGCTCAGGAAGAGTTGTTTCTATAATTGAGTAATTGATAATTAATTGATAATTAATTTACGCATTAATTCTTTTTCATTTCTACTTCTCCGGCGGACTTAAAAGTCCGCCGGTTTTAAGTTTTCAAAAGTTTTTGGATCAGCTCTTCTTTAGACTGAAGGTTCAGTTATTGTGAAATTTCCACAAATTTTATTTTGTTGTAATATATATTTCTTGAAAACCTGTCGTAAACGTGGTACTCTATCTTCAATAGCAATCGTGTAAAGTTTTCTGTCATGACAGTAGATGATTAGCCGCATATTTTCGAGACTTTTCATATGACAGGAGCAGGCATTTCGTAATACATTTGGTTGAGAGGGGATATGTGTATTTATGACGGGGGAAGAGTTGCTTAATAAGCTCTTGCAGTCTTACAGGCGCAGTTTTGACGTGACCGAAGATTTTAAAGTAGGCGATGTCAGTTATGATGCCTACGCGAAATTTAACGTCACCGGCACGAAGTACGTCCTCATTAAAAAAGCCGAATTATGGCGGGCTCATTGTTTTGAGCACACGTTTTTTCTTAAATCCGACAGTCTGAGTGTTGACACACTTAATACATTTGCAAAGCAGGTAACGGAGATTATTGAACCTGTTTTCGTCAGAGAAGGCGCTCGTTATCCCGTGCCGGATCATATGTATACTTATGTGACAGGGATATTTATTTCAGAATCGGCGGTCACTGACGAGGTCAGGAAATTCATACGGAAGTATCATTATCTTAAGAACTATTTGCTCTCTGTGCGTGGATATTGTGAGAGCAGGATTGTATTATTTGATCTCGAGTCCGGAAAGGTTTACGGGAATCCGGCGGCGAGACTCCTTATCAAAGGGTATAAAAAGATTGATCTGGCATAATATATTTCAGTCTTTTTGAAAGGCGGGAGGATATCCCCGTATATACCATGTTTGCACTTTTATTTATGTACCAAAACAAAGTGTTTATTTTACTCTTAGAGTGAAAGAGGAGGGAAAGAAGTTATGAATGCAATCGTAATTCTGTTAGTTGCAATTGCCGTTCTTGTCGTCGGATATCTCACCTACGGCAAATGGCTGGCAAAGCAGTGGGGAGTGGATCCTTCAAAAGAGACTCCTGCCCACTCAATGCATGACGGCGTGGACTATGAGCCCGCTAAAGCACCGGTTTTGATGGGACATCATTTCTCATCCATAGCCGGAGCCGGTCCCATCAACGGACCTATTCAGGCCTCTGTATTCGGATGGGTTCCGGTGTTATTGTGGATCCTCGTCGGAGGTATCTTCTTTGGTGCGGTTCACGATTTCGGTGCGTTATTTGCATCCATCCGCAACAAAGGTAATTCAATCGGAGAGGTTATTTCCGAGACCTTGGGTCTTAAGATGAAGAGACTCTTTATCGTTTTCTCTTATCTGACCCTGATCCTTGTTGTGGCGGCTTTTGCTTCCATTGTTGCAGGGACATTTGCTTCAGGCACAGGAGAGGCTGCGAATGTGGCTAACGAGAGAACGGCTATGATTTCGATTCTCTTCATTCTTATCGCCATCGTATTCGGCTTCCTTGTATACCGCAAAAATGCACCTGTAGCCGTTGCCAGCATCATTGGTGTGTTGGTTATCATCGGTATCGTTGCTCTCGGTTATAATTGGCATCCATTTGCTCTTAGCAATACCGCATGGATGTGGATCTGCGGACTTTATATCCTGATAGCAGCCATTGCACCTGTATGGATTCTCCTGCAGCCGCGTGACTATTTGAGCTCATTCCTGCTTTATTTCATGATGGTAATTTCCATTGTAGGTATCATCGGTGGCAGCGGCGGCGCGTTACCTGATTTCCCGGCATTTACATCGTTTAAGACGAATGTCGGTTATCTGTTCCCGGCACTCTTTATCACGATTGCCTGCGGCGCTATTTCAGGTTTCCACTCATTGGTAGGTTCAGGTACCTCTTCAAAGCAGCTGGATAAAGAATCCGATGCGAGACCGATTGGTTACGGCGCTATGTTAATCGAGTGTTTGCTGGCAGTTATTTCCATGACGGCAGCCGGTTATGTATTTAAGGATTACACCCAATCAATAGCTGACGGAAAGGCTATGACCCCAACGGCAGTTTTCGCGGGTGGTATTTCAAAGATGTTAGCTAATATCTTCGGTTCCGGAGTAGAGGGTATTGCATACTCACTCCTGATCCTTACGGTTTCGGTATTCTGCCTCACCTCGCTTGATACCGCGACCCGTCTTGCTCGTTATATGTTCCAGGAATTCTGGACGAAACCGGGTGAGAAAGCCGAAGACATCACAGGCATCCGCAAGATCCTCATTAATAAGTATGTTGCCACTGTTATCACAGTTCTCCTTGGAATCGGTCTCGGACTCGCGGGATATGCAAAGGTTTGGGGACTGTTCGGAGCGGCCAATCAATTGCTTGCGGCTCTTGCTCTTCTCGGTGTCGCTACATGGCTTGGCAAAATCGGGCGCAATAATAAGATGTTCTTCATCCCGATGGCATTTATGTCCATCGTTACAATTGTATCCCTCATTCTGACTATCATCAACGAATTCAAAGCCGTTGGTGCCGGAGCAGAGGGTGCGCTTTGGAATGGCGTGCGTGGTGTAATTGCGATACTCTTGGTAGTATTGGCTGTTATCCTCGTAATAAGCGGTGTAAAATACCTCTTCGGAAAGAAAGAAGCCAAGGCATAATTTAAACAATTAAAAACTGAATAATGAGATTAACGGGTACGAGCGAGGGCTTGTACCCGTTTTTGATGAAGAGTTCGCCTGAGACATTCAAGCCTGAAGTCCATAATAAATTAATTATTATTCTGGTATTGTATGAGAAAATGTGATATTTTGTATAAGGTTGATAATCCTACGCATACGTACGGATAATATAAATATTTGAAAGGATTTTGAATATGCGAATCGCGATTGGAAATGATCACGCCGGCATAGAAATGAAGGCGGAAATAACTAAATTACTACAGGACAGAGGACACGAAGTTGTAAATTTCGGTGTGGATGTCCCTGGAAGGATGGACTATCCCACGGTAGCAAAACCCGCCGCTTTAGCAGTCGCAAGCGGAGAGTGTGACTGTGCCATCCTGATATGCGGGACAGGCATAGGAATGTCACTGGCAGCAAATAAAGTAAAAGGAATCCGTGCCGCGGTGGTGAGTGATGCCTGCTCGGCGAGACTCACGAAGCAGCATAATAACCTAAATGTCCTGACCCTCGGCGCCAGAATAATCGGAATTGAACTGGCGAAAATGATAGTCGAAGAATGGCTTGACGCGGAATTTATGGGCGGCCGCCACGCCGAGCGAGTGCAGATGGTCATGGATATGGAAAACGAATGAAAAATCCCCTCAGGGCAAAGCCAGAAAAGGGCACCAGATCGAGTCGGACAGTGTACGACTCGGAAGCGCGACCGCCGCACCGCGTAGCGGTGATAATACCATACGGCGGTCTGCGATAAATGTTCCAGTGAAAAATCCCCTCAGGGCAAGGCCCTTGGGGATTTTTCGCTGGAATCTATGTGGCTGACATGATTCACCGATGTTAATGATACCTATTCCTCGCTATAAAGCGCCGTGCTTAGGTATCTCTCACCCGTATCCGGAAGGATTACAACGATATTCTTTCCGGCTGTTTCGGGTCTCTTTGCTATTTCGGTAGCTGCCCAAAGTGCTGCTCCGGAGGATATTCCAACGAGGACGCCCTCTTTCTTTGCGAAAACACGCCCTGTGGCAAATGCATCTTCATTGCTGACAGTGATAATCTCGTCATAGATTGAAGTATTAAGTGTATCCGGTACAAAGCCCGCGCCTATTCCCTGAATCTTATGAGGTCCGGGAGTGCCTTGTGAAAGCACAGGAGAGCTCGCAGGCTCGACAGCGATAATCTTAATGTCAGGATTCTTTTCCTTTAAGTATTCGCCGGCTCCTGTAATCGTACCACCTGTTCCGATACCGGAAATCAAATAATCAACTTTTCCGTCGGTGTCGTCCCAAATCTCGGGACCGGTAGTTTTTTTATGCACTTCGGGGTTAGCCGGATTCGTAAACTGGCTCGGGATATAGCTATTCGGGGTTTCCGCTGCTAATTCCTCAGCCTTTGAGATAGCGCCCTTCATACCTTTTGCACCATCAGTTAAGACTAACTCGGCGCCATATGCCTTTAAGAGATTCCTGCGCTCAACGCTCATGGTCTCAGGCATGGTAAGGATAATACGATATCCCTTCGCGGCGGCAATAGATGCGAGACCAATGCCGGTATTTCCGCTCGTCGGCTCAATAATTACTGAGCCCTCTTTAAGAAGCCCTTTGCTTTCCGCGTCGTCAATCATAGCTTTCGCGATACGGTCTTTAACACTGCCGGCGGGATTAAAGTACTCTAATTTTCCGATGAGTCTCCCGGAAAGTCCTAAATCCTTGCTGTAGTTTGTTAAATCTAATAATGGTGTTTTGCCTATTAAATCTGTAATGTTTTGATAAATACTCATAACTTCCTCCTCATTGAACTGTGTCTATTTTTAATGCCTATTAAACATACTGAAATTATAGGTATTATATAAAATAAAAATTCCCGTGTCAAGATAAAATTTCGGGAATTTTAAAATTATAATTAATAGCGGCAACAGATAATAAAAGTTAATTAACTTATTAGCTGCAAATTTCATTATATAACATAAAAATCAGCTCCGTTAGACTCTACCGAGTCCAGTAAATCCTGCAGTGTAATGCCCTCGAGATAATTCGTTATGACTTCCTCCAGGCCTTTCCATACGGGAAGTGTCTTACAAAAACCGGCGCGATTGCACTCATTAACCTCACTGTCCAGACACGCGACCGGTGAAAGCGTCCCTTCGGTGATTCTTAGAATTTGGGCAACTGTGTATTTAGATGGGTCTTTTGCGAGCATATAGCCGCCCTGTTTTCCGCGATTCGTGCGAAGGAAATCAGAGGTATGAAGCAGTGTGACGATTTGCTCTAAATACTGTTTCGAAATTTCCTGACGCGTAGCAATCTCTTTTAATGAAATGTACCCGGATTCCTTATGTTCCGCTAAATCAAGCATCATGCGCAGTGCGTAACGTCCTTTTGTGGATATTTTCATGTGTGGCCTCCTTATAACATGAACATATTATACACCAATGTTTAGTATGTTTTCAAGTTTTATACAAAGAATCAGCGATTATATGCAAAAAATCGTACAATCCGTGCCTTGTTCGCTCGCTTATTGCCATGTATACTTATTTTCGGACATCTACTAAACGCACAGAAATGGATTTGTATAGCATGAATTTGTTAATATTTGACATGGACGGAGTGATACTTGACAGCGAACCTTTGCATGACAGGGCAAGAAGACGTCTGTTTAAGGAATTTAATATTACGGAAGATGAGAGATTACCTGATCCTGTGGGGGCTTCAGCGCCGGAGCGGTGGCGGTTGATATGCGAACTCTTTCATTTAGATAAAGATCCGATAGCCATTGCGAGATACCAGTTTGAGTGTGTCGTGGAATATGTTAAAGAAATGAATCTGCCATGCACGAAGGGTTTGATTGAAACTTTAGATGAAGCAAAAAAACGGGGTATCACATTGGCATTAGCCTCATCGTCTCCGAAATGGATGGTTGAAGAAGTCCTTGATTATTATGGGATAATTGATTATTTCAAGGTCATTGCGACAGCCGATAATGTCACGAAAAGAAAACCCGATCCCCAGATTTATGAGTTTGTATTAAAAAAAGCGGGCTTCAAACCGGAAGAATCCGCCGCCATAGAGGATTCACAAGCGGGCATTTTATCCGCAAAAGCAGCAAGAATCTACTGCTTTGCCTATAAGGGTGAAAATGCCGTCTGGCAAGATCAATCGGCGAGCGATAAAGTGATTCATGATTTGCGAGAAATTTTCGAGCGGTGATGATGTGCGAAAACTCTACTCGTCAGTGTCATCATTCGTAGTAACCGCAGGAAGCGTCACTAATACGTGTTGTACACGATTCTTATCAAGTGATTTTACCTCGAGTCGCACTTTGTCGGGAGTAGTAATTATATCACCTACTTCGGGGAATCTGTCTAATTGTTCAATAATATATCCACCCAAAGAATCATAGTCTTCAGATGAAAGAGATAATCCAAGTCTGTCATTGAATTCCTCTAAATTAACGCTGGCTTCGGTTAAATATTCAGTATCTGAAATTTTTTGAATGAAGTCTTCCTCATTTTCATCGTATTCGTCATGGATTTCGCCGACTATTTCCTCCAGAATATCCTCCAAAGTAATGAGTCCCGACGTATCACCGTATTCGTCCAAGACAATGGCAATATTTATTGAAGCCTCGCGCATCTCGACTAACAGTTCGGGAATACTCTTATATTCGTAAGTAAAGTAAGCTTCCCTTAAGATGTCCTTTACATGAAATTCCTTTGTATTATCAAATAGGAGCAGATCCTTCATGTTAATTGTACCGACCACATTATCTGTCGTTTCCTTAAAAACAGGAAGTCTCGTATATTTATCCTCTCGAAATATTGCCAAAAGCTCATCAAAAGTGCTCTCAATATCGGCGAAGGTCACATGTACGCGCGGCACCATAATATCTTTTGCTTTCGCGTCGCCTAAATCAAACACATTATTGATCATTTCCTTTTCGCCGCTCTCAATCACCCCGTCTTCGTGGCTCACATCGACAATGGTGCGTAGTTCGCTTTCGGTCATCGCATCATTTTTTGAATGAGGGTCATAACCGAGGATGCGAAGGACGAGGTAAGAAAATCCATTGAGAATGAATCCGACAGGGGTCATTATCCGTATATACACCAATAATACGGGAGCAAACGCAAGCGATAATTTCTCGGCTCTTAAAGATGCCATGGTTTTAGGAACGATTTCACCGAAAATTAATACCGCAAAAGTCAGGATTCCACTCGCAATAGCGACCGCTCTTCCCCCGAATGAATACGCCAAAGAAGTGGTAAGCGAAGCCGCCGTCAGGTTTACAATATTATTGCCAATCAGTACGGTGGTCAACATCTTACTCGTGCGGTCGGTTATTTTCAGCACAGTCTTAGCGCGCTTATTACCTTCATCTGCTAAAGTACGGATGCGTATTTTATTTACGGTTGTGAGTGCGGTTTCGGCAGAGGAAAAAACGGCGGAGAGCAATAGCAGAACCACCAGAATAATTATTCGTATGACGTCACTAACGTCCAAAAAATTCAACTCCAATCCAAAAAACGTTTGTTGACAAATAATACAGTATTTCCGCTCATAATGCAAGTATTCTGATTACTAAACTAAGAAGCCGGGGCTTAAGCGCTTTTATTAGTAGATAAAAATTATGAAATGTGGTATTTTAGTATAATAGATTTTCTTCTTTTTGAGCATATTGAGAGGAAAAGGCGGGGGACAATCATGAAAGAAGAATTAAAGCTGGTAATACCTTCGGCTAATTGGAAAGAACAGGCGTTGGATTTTAAGGCGGAGCTTTTTAGTAACGGCGAAACGGTTATCCATGGCGGTGAGATGTTCGATCAGATAGATTCTTATGAGGAGTGGCTTGATTTTATCGAAAAAGGCAGGGATCCTGCTACGGTAAATGAAGGCTGGGCTGTGGCTGATACGTATTTTATCGTTAGAGCATCGGACAATTATCTCTTGGGAATTGCGGATTTGCGCCATGAATTAATCGGAATATTAGTCGAGATGGGGCACACCGGTTATCACATCAGACCTTCGCAGCGAAGGAAAGGTTATGGACTCTCCACACTTGATTTAATAAGAGCAAGAGCAATCGAATTGGGAATGACAGAGCTCATTGTTTCAGCAGATCAGGGCAATATTGCCTCGATTCGAACCATTCAAAAGGGTGGCGGCATCTTCTTAAATACCTTTGTCTACAAAGAGCAAAATGAATATTGCATCGCTAATCGTTATGTGATTAAACTCATAAAGCGAGAGGTGGCGGCGGGGATTCTCGTTAGGAACAAAAGGCTCTTTGCCACACAGCGAGGTTACGGGGATTATAAGGGCTTTTGGGAATTCCCCGGCGGAAAGAGGGAAGAGGGAGAGACGATGAAAGATGCTCTTGTGCGGGAATTACAAGAGGAGCTTGGCATTACAATAAGGGACGGCGAATATGTGACGACGATAGAGTATCATTATCCCGGATTTTATTTGAAAATGGATTGCTTTGCCTGTCGTAAATGGAAGGGCGAAATAACCTTGAAGGAACATATGGCGGGACGGTGGCTCACAAAAGAAGAGTTACATGATGTCACCTGGCTTCCGGCGGATATCAGGTTTATAAAAGATATATCGGAAGGAAAATATGAAGAACTTGGGATGTAATTGAATACGCTATTATGTTATAATCAGCGCTAACTCAAAAAAATAACGAGATACCGCTGATTATAAAATTGAAGACGGAATTATATTAATTCAAATAAAGCTTGTAAATGCTGAATATTATGCTATAATTATATCAGTTATTCGAGACGGGCGTGAAATTATAATCAGCGCTAACTCAAAAAAATAACGAGAAACCGCTGATTATAAAGAAATGTATGAAGGATAAAAGATGATTGGCAGAAAACGCGAAATTGCATTACTGAAAAAATACGAAAACTCTGTTGAACCGGAGTTTATAGTAGTCTATGGGCGTCGCAGGGTCGGAAAAACGTATTTAATCAAAGAATTATTTGAAGATAGATTTTTCTTTTATGCTACCGGAGTTCTGAAAGCGAATATGGCAGAGCAATTAAAACAGTTCGAAGAAAGCCTGCGGGAGTTTGGTATAGAGAACAAGGATGGTGTAAATATTGACACCTGGATGAAAGCCTTTGAGCTTCTAAAAAACGGCATAAAAAAAGCCGGTAACCAACAAAGAAAAGTAATATTTATTGATGAAATGCCATGGATGGACACCCCGAAATCCGGTTTTTTAACAGCGCTTGATTATTTTTGGAACGGGTTTGCATCATCAAGAAAGGATGTTTTGTTGATAGCGTGCGGTTCTGCGACTTCTTGGATGACGAAAAAGGTGTTGATGGATACGGGTGGATTGCATAACAGAGTTACCGGGAAAATTGGCCTAAAGCCCTTTAACTTAAGTGAGTGTGAACAGTATTTTGAAAGCAGGAATATTGTAATTGACAGGAGAGACATTGTTGAATCACACATGGTATTCGGAGGAATACCTTATTACTTGCGATATTGGGAAGGAATGTATAGTGTAGCCCAAAACGTTGACATGATGGTATTCTATGAAAATGCTCCTTTAAATAACGAATTCAATGCTCTGTATTCATCGTTATTTAAAAATAAAGAGAGTGTTATTACGGTAGTTCAGGCTTTGGCAAAAAAGAAAAAAGGATTAACAAGAGAGGAGTTAATTGCTGCGACAAAAATGGCGGATGGTGGCACTTTAACCGGTATCTTGAGTGATCTGGAACTGAGCGGATTTATCAGGAAATATGCGGTGTTTCCAGGTAAAACGCGAGGATCTCTATATCAGTTAACAGACCCATTTTCGTTATTTTATTTTTCGTTTATCCACGGAAACCTCGGGAGAAATGAACATTTCTGGTGCGATCTGCTGGAAACTCCATCCTTAAATACTTGGCGTGGTTATGCTTTTGAGCAAGTCTGCCTTAGACACATTGACGAAATAAAAGCCGCTCTTGGAGTTTCGAGTGTCGGAATGAGTGTTTTTGCCTGGAAAAGTGAAAAATCAAGCCCCGGCGCTCAGATTGATTTAGTGCTGGACCGCAAAGACAGCATTGTTAACCTTTGCGAAATCAAATTTGCTAAATACGAATATGAGATTACCAAGGGCTATCGTGAAAATCTCGCAAATAAGGTAAAGGCATTTCAGACTGAAACAAAAACGCGTAAGAACACACATATCACATTTATTTCTACGTATGGAGTTAAGCAAAATGCTCACTCAAACGCAGTCCAATCTCAAGTGGTGTTAAATGATTTGTTTGGATAAATTAGGCGATACGGAGGACTTTTTATGAGCGATACTTTTTCTCTTAAAGAAAATTTTCTTATCGGGACTGCTTCTGCGGCGGCGCAAATAGAGGGCGGCGACGCGCTCAGTAATTGGACCGACTGGTCGGATAAGGGTTTTATCAAGGACGGTAGTTCAATAAGGCGGGCAAATGACCATTATAATAGATGGAAAGAAGACGCGGACTTAATGCGGCAGATGGGTTTGCAATTATGCCGTTTGGGACTGGAATGGGCGCGAATTGAGCCGCAGCCGGGGAAATTTGATGATGAAGCTATTTCTCACTATAAACAGGAGATAGAGTATCTCATCTCACTTGGGATAAAGCCTCTCGTTACTTTGCATCATTTCAGCAATCCGCAATGGTTCGAGGAATGGGGCGCATTTGAAAAGCAGGATAACATTCCGTTGTTTCTGCGCTATGTCGATAGGATGGTACGTGAATTAGGGCCATTGGTTAATGAATACATCACAATCAATGAACCCAATGTCTATGCAATGATGGGATACTATACAGGAGAATTTCCGCCCGGGAAAAAATCCATGCCGAAAATGTTCCATGTTATGTCTGTGATGGCGGCGGCGCACATCATTGCCTATCGCAGGATTCACAGGCAGCGCGAGAAAATGGGCTTTACGGATACGAAGGTCAGTTTTGCTAATCATGTTAGGGTATTTGAACCTAAAGATCCGAAAAATCCGCTTCATAAGAGTTTCGCAAGGCAATCGGAATACCTTTTTCAGGGTGCAATGTCAAAGGCATTTATGAAAGGCGAATTCAAGCTCCCATTGCGAAATCTTTGCCATCTGAAAAAAGGTGAATACATCGACTTCATTGCGGTTAATTATTATACCCGTTCTACAGTGAGTTCATTGGCAGACGGAACCCGCGAGGATGCTCCCAAAAATGACCTCGGTTGGGAAATCTATCCGCAGGGCATTGAGGAAGTGTCAAAGAAGCTTTATGAAATATTGCCAATGGAAATATATATTACGGAAAACGGGACGTGTGATAATAATGATAGCTTCAGGAGTCGATATATCTGTGACCACTTAAGGGTAATCAGCGAAAGCGCTCTTCCCTTCACGCGATATTATCACTGGTGTTTCTGCGATAATTTCGAATGGCTGGAGGGAGAATCGGCCCGCTTCGGAATCGTGCATATAGATTATGAAACACAGAAACGCACTATAAAAAAGAGCGGCGAATTCCTGACGGATGTAATCAAAAATAACGGTGTAACAGAAGAAAAACAGTATTAAGTGGTTTGGAGGTTATTTATGCAGTGGTGGAAAGAAAAGGTAGTATATCAGATTTATCCCCGTAGTTTTCAGGATTCTAATGGTGATGGTTTCGGTGACATCCCGGGTATTATCTTGAGATTGGATAAGATAAAAGCTCTCGGAGCAGGGATTATCTGGCTTTCGCCTCTGTATCCTTCTCCGGATGCGGATAATGGCTACGATATCAGCAATTATCTCGGTATTGATCCGAAATACGGGACCATGGAGGATATGGAAAATCTGATAAAGGAAGCCTCAAAAAGGGACATTCGTATCATCATGGATTTAGTCATTAATCATACGTCCGACGAACACGAATGGTTTCAGAAGAGTCGCAAAAGAGACCCTGAGTACGCGGATTATTATATCTGGCGTCCCGCCAAACCGGATGGGGGAAAGCCTAATAACTGGACGGGATTCTTTATGGAGGATGCGTGGACGTGGGACGAAAAGCGCGGCGAATATTATCTGCATTTGTTCCATAGAAAGCAACCTGATCTAAACTACCACAATCCAAAGGTAATTGAGGAAGTAAAAAAGATTCTTAAGTTCTGGCTGGATAAGGGAATCGCCGGTTTCCGTTGTGATGTGATTAATGTCCTGTATAAGGAGTCACTCGCCGATGGAAAGCCACGATTAGTAGTGCGCGGACTCGAGCATTACAAAACTCGCGAGGGAACACATAGAATACTCAATGAACTACGCACTGAGGTGCTTGAAAAATACGATTGCTTTACGGTGGGAGAATCGGCAATGGTAGATCTCCCCGAGGCAAAGCTTCTGTGCGACGCAAATCGCAGGGAGCTTGATATGCTGTTCTACTTTGATCATTTGGAGGTGGATCGGTGTGTTGCAAAATATATCTCGAAAGCCTTCCGAGCTAAAAAATTCCTTGAAATAATAACTAAATGGCAGCAGGGGCTGGAATGGAATGCTATATATCTTGAAAACCATGACCAACCGCGAATAGTCTCACACTACGGCGACGGGATGGGAAAGTACCATGCCCGCAGCGCTAAAATGCTCTCTGTTTTGGAATTTACAATAAAGGGCACTCCTTACGTCTATCAGGGTCAGGAAATCGGAATGACTAACTTTGATTTCACTGATCTTTCGCAGCTAAACGATGTGGAAAGCCTTAACATTGACAAGCTGATGCAGAAATTCAAAATTCCTAAAAACCTTCGCTGGAAATGGATTAAAGAGTCCTCGCGGGACAATGCCCGCACCCCCGTTCAGTGGGATGCGACGAATAATGGCGGTTTCTCGGATGAAAAGCCATGGTTACCCGTGAATTCAAACTACAAAAAGATAAATTATGCCATTCAGGAAAAAGATTCGGAATCCATTTTAAATTTCTACCGTAAAATGATAGAATTTCGCGCACAATCTGATATACTCTTGGAAGGGGAATTTACCCCACTATGGGCAAACAAAAAGGCTTTAGCATATAAGAGGACGCTCAAAGAGCGCTCACTTACGGTGATATTGAATTTTGGACACCGACCGGTTAAGTGCCCACACGAAGGAGAAATAAAGCTATCCAATATCGGACGTGTGAGATTAAACGGAACGTTAGCGCCATACGAAGCCGTCATCATATAGGGAGGGCGTGAGCCCTAAAGGTCTTCGACAAACCCTTCCTTGCTCGCATGCCCGAGAGCCTTGCTCAGAAGTTTTGTCTTAGCGCGGGCACACGATGTTGCGCATATGGTGCAATTAATCGAAGTAATCGGAGGTTAACATTGATATCTGCAATAAATAATATCTTCAGATTGACTACAAAAAATACTTCCTATATTTTTCGTGTAACGAAATTCGGGCATTTGGAGCACATTTATTACGGACACATCCTCGATGAGGACGCTCCTATTAAGCCGCATATTCTAAAGCAGACGGCTCTTATTGGGAGCAGTGTTTTATACGATGATAGCGATTCGCTGTATTGTCTTGATAATATGTGTCTGGAATGGTCGGGTTTTGGTAAAGGGGATTATCGAAGCGTGGCATCAGAAATAAAGATGCCCGATGGGACATTTAACAATGATTTTATATATTCTTCTTATAATATTACAAAGGGAAATATCCCAATGAAGTCCTTGCCCTCTTCCTACGCGGATGAAAGCGAATGCGAGACTTTGGAAATTACGCTGAATGAAATCAGTAACAATGTCTCTCTGAAACTTTATTATACAGTTTATTATGAAACGAATATCATTGCCCGAAGGGCGGTGCTTACAAATAATTCTGATACAATGATTCTGATTAGAAAGCTGATGAGCCTCTCCTTAGATATGCCTAATAGAGGTTATTGTCTTACTACTTTTGACGGGGGGTGGATAAAAGAAGCACATAAGCATGAAAATGAATTGCGTTACGGAATTCATATTAACAGTTCCACAGTCGGTGCGAGCTCAAATAGGCACAATCCGGGTTTTCTGCTTTCCGAAAAATACTCAAATGAAGATAATGGCAATGTCTACGGGTTTAATCTAATTTACAGCGGAAATCATTACAGTGCAATCGAGCTTTCCAATCATGATATAGTGCGGGTGGAAACAGGGATTAATCCCATGTGCTTTGAGTGGGAATTAAACCCCGGGGAGAGTTTTGAGACGCCTGAGGCCCTGATGACATTCTCGAGCGATGGCTATAACGGATTGTCCGCGAATTTCCATGATTTTATTAATAGGCATATAGTAAGAGGTGACTGGAAAGGGAAAGAAAGACCTGTTCTTTATAATAATTGGGAAGCCTGTTTTTTTCGCTTCACCCGGGGGAAATTGCTTAAATTAGCGAGAATAGCAAAGAACCTCGGGGTAGAATTATTCGTTTTGGATGACGGGTGGTTTAAGAATCGCGACAATGACATGGCGGGACTCGGGGATTATGAGGTTAATAAGAAAAAGCTCCCACGAGGCGTGGCGGAAATCTCAAAGAAAATTCATGGCATGGGAATGAAATTCGGCCTCTGGGTGGAGCCCGAAATGGTAAATGAAGACAGCGATCTTTTTCGCGCGCATCCTGAATATGCGATTTGCACTCCCGGAAAGAAGCCCGCAAAAGGCAGAAATCAGCTCGTCTTGGATTTATGCAATGAAGATGTTCGAAAATACATTATCGAAAATGTTTGCAAGCTGATTGACGAGGCGGGGGTAGATTACATAAAATGGGATTGGAACAGGCACATTAGTGACGCTTATTCTAATAGTTTGCGAAGACAGGGCGAATTTTACCACAGATATATTCTGGGACTTTACGAAATATTAGATGCCATCTTTATTAAGAGGCCGCACATACTATTTGAGAGTTGCGCTAGCGGCGGCAATCGTTTTGACTTAGGGATGCTTATGTTTTCGCCGCAGATTTGGTCATCGGATGATACCGACCCGATTGAGCGTTTGAGCATTCAGGGAGGACTTTCGTATTTATATCCGCTATCAGTGTTGGGCGCCCACGTTTCCGATGCCCCGCACCAGCAGACTTTACGTGACACACCTTTGCCTACGCGCTTTAATGTGGCGGCTTTTGGGAGTCTCGGGTATGAGTTGGATTTGCGGTTTCTCTCTAAGGTCCAGAGAAAAGAAATTAAGAATCAAATTGCATTATACAAAAAATATAGAAAAACCCTGCAGTTCGGGCGCTTTAAGCGGGCTAATCGGGGTAAAGATAACAAAGTAGTTTGGCATTGCATTTCCGAAGATAAAAAAGAGGCGGTGACGGGATTCTTTCAAACATTAACAAAGGCGAGCGAAGGGTTTGATATTCTTAGGATTCCCGATTTAGAGCAAAAGAAAGAATACATAACAAAAACGCGGGCCCAAAGCCTCTTTATAAAACGCTTCGGAGGTCTCGTAAAGCACATACTGCCTGTGAATTTGGATCCTGACGGGCTGATTTTGCGGCTCGCAAACAGATATTACGCAATGACGGATTGCGTGGAAGAATACACGGCCAAAGGTGCGGCATTAGCGGATGGAATAATGCTTAATAATCAGTTTATCGGAAGTTATTATAATGAGAACATTAGACTACTCGGGGATTTCGGTTCAAACCTTTATATAACAGAAGAAGTCGGGTGCCCCTGACTTATAATTAAAAATTGGGAGGGCTAAAAAATGTCGGGAAAGACAGCGGTAAATACAGATCGTCGCAATAAGTACTTTTTCGGTTTGGGGACCATTGGCAGGGATATGTTCTACACGATGGAGAGCATGTTTCTGACGTACTATTTTACGGAAATAATGGATTTGCCTGATGGAACCGTGATTGCGCTTACAGTGGTGCTGACGGTTCTTAGGATTTTTGATGCGTTTAATGACCCGCTAATGGGAGTAATTGTCGATAATACGAGGAGCCGTTTCGGGAAATTTAAGCCCGGGATGCTAATCGGAGGCGTTATCGGCGGCGTTCTTTTGGTTTTAATGTTTACGGATATGGGGCTTAGCGGAGCGGCGTTTATTATTATTTATGCACTTATCTATTTAGGTTGGGATATTTTCTACGGATTAAATGATATAGCTTATTGGTCTATGCTTCCCGCTCTTTCCACGGACCAGAAAAAGCGTGAAGAAATCGGTTCATTTGCCAGAATTTGCGCTAATGTCGGTATGTTTGCGGTCGTGGTAGGAATCACAGGCGCAACAGGCGCTCTGGGGAAAGCCCTCGGAAATGAGAAAAAGGGCTGGTTTGTTTTCGCGCTTCTCGTGGCGGTATTAATGATGGCTTTCATGCTTTTTACACTCTTTGGGGTAAAGGAAAACCGTGGCTATTTTAAGCAGGAAGAGAAAACCACATTAAGAGAAATGTTCAAGGTGCTGTTTAAGAATGACCAACTAATGTGGGTCGCGCTCTCTATGGCATTATTTATGATAGGTTATACTACGACAGCCAATTTCGGAAAGCATTTCTTTAAATATGCCTACGGCAATGAAGATATGTACTCGATATTCGCGCTGGTGCTCGGGGTTTCCCAATTGTTTGCCCTCGCTATATTCCCTAAAATAAGCAAAAAAATGTCGCGTAAAAAACTATATAGCTTTGCGACTATACTCGTCGGAGCCGGCTACATACTGTTCTTTTTCGCCCCGATGCAAATCGTTGTCATCGGCATAGCGGGAGTACTGCTATTTATCGGTGAAGCCTTCATCCAAATTCTAATGTTAATGTTCTTGGCTGATACGATAGAGTACGGACAGCTGAAAATGGGCAAACGAAATGAGAGCGTCACATTTTCCGTGCAGCCATTTATCAATAAAATCGGGAGCGCTCTTTCAAATGGAGTCGTCGGAGTCACGGTAGTAATCGCCGGGATAAATGAGGCAAAGACTGTCGAAGAAGTAACACCTTCGGGAATAGTGACGATGAAATCAGCGATGCTTTTATTGCCATTAGTGTTCATCGGTCTTGGGTACTTTATTTATCTGAAGAAATTTAAGATAGACGAAAAGAAATACGCTCAGATATTAGATGAACTAAAAGCACGGGGGGACATTGCCTCCACTACTGATTCGGTTGTTCAATAATCTGCGCCGACTATTGATAGATACGCAGGTAAAAATTCACATCTTGCGCTCTTTCGCTAATTGTGGTATAGTCTTAATTCGGAACGATGGTTTAGCCAAATATAGTTCCGATATGTGCGCGTAGCTCAGCTGGATAGAGCGTCTGGCTACGGACCAGAAGGTCGGGGGTTCGAATCCTCTCGCGCACGTTTAGAAGGCCTCACTTCGGTGAGGTCTTTTGGTTCTCATTAAAATTGATATTTGCGTGAATTACTCCGTTTGCTTAATCGAACGGCTATTATTATCCCAAAAACAAGCCTAATTTCTCACCACATGAAACAAACATCAAATTGTCAATAAGATTCTAAAATTTCTGACAATTGTATTTTTATGACGAGTTTCGTATTATAAAATCAAAGTTTAATTACTTAATTATGTTTGCCAAATTTAGAGCAGGCGTACGATGAATAATAGAATTTGTTTATGAAATTAACAGCCATCCTCAGTTGACAAAGGGGAAAACGAGAGGTTTTTGAAGCTTTGTCTATGAGGATTTTTTGCAGGAAGGGAAATAGTATCATGGATTTTGAGAGTATTATTGAGGGGATGAGGCCTCGGGAAAAGTCTGTACTGGCGGTTGCGGCGGCAGAAGATGATGTCGTATTGGGAGCAGTATGTCAGGCGGCGGATATGGGCATAGTGACTCCTATTCTGTGCGGAAACAAAGACTCTATTAAAGCGATTGCCGGGGAAGGCGGATTTGACATAAGTGGTTTTGAGATTGTTCATTGTGAAGACCCTATATCCGCTGCTAAAACTGCGGTTCAATTAGTAAAAGAAAAGAAAGCCGATATTCTGATGAAGGGACTCGTTCAGACCGCTGACCTTCTAAGAGCAGTACTGAATAAGGAAAATGGGCTTCGTACGGACTCCGTCCTTTCTCACACAGCGATTCTTCATGCGCCTTCTCTTGGAAGACCGATTATTCTGACCGATGCGGCGATTATCCCGTATCCTGATTTACCCACTAAAATTAATATGATAAAAAATGCTGTCAAAGCTGCTTTAGGAATAGGCATAGAAAATCCGAAAGTCGCGATTTTAGCGGCTGTCGAGGTGGTTAATCCCGCGATGCCCGCCACACTGGACGCGGCGGCACTCGCTCTTATGAATAGACGCGGTCAGCTAAAAGACTGTATAGTCGATGGTCCCTTGGCCTTTGATTTGGCGTTATCTGAGGAAGCTGTAAGACATAAAAAGGTCGTATCAGAGGTCGCAGGGAAAGCTGACATTTTATTACTGCATAATATCGAGGCTGCTAATAGTACCTTAAAAGCATTTACTGTGGTGGCAGGGGCTCTGTTTGGAGGCATTGTTATGGGGGCGGCGGCGCCGATTGTCCTCACGTCACGTTCAGACTCTGAGCAGAGTAAACTTTATTCGATTGCCTGTGCAGCCTCTATAGCTAATCAATAAAGCATGACATAGGAAGAGGCCGAACAAAGTAAGGATTAGGGAAATAGATTAGGAAAAACAGACTGGAGAAATAGAAATGTCGTTAGCTGATTTTAAAATAATAGTAATTAACCCGGGCTCGACTTCCACAAAACTGGGATATTTTAGTAACGATACCTGTCTTAGGGAAAAAACTGTTCGTCACACTGCATCTGAGATGAAACAGTTCCCGGATTTATTGTCACAGACAGGCATGCGGGTGCGCTGTGTTGAAGAGTTCATTAAGGAAAATGATATTGATGGGAATTCACTCTCAGCTATTGTGGGCAGGGGAGGACTTATAAGACCTGTCGAATCAGGAGTTTATATTGTCAATGAAAACATGCTTAATGATTTAAAGAGTCCGCAGGCTCAGACTCACGCGTCATCTCTCGGAGGGATTATTGCGGAGCAATTTGCTAAAAGATATGGTATTCCGGCCTACATCGCGGATCCTGTGGTAGTGGATGAACTGGATAAAAAGGCCAGACTCTCCGGGATTCCCGAGATTAATAGGATAAGCGTTTTTCATGCATTGAACGCAAAAGCAGTCGCGAGGCAATGTGCTGCCGATATGAGCAAGAAATACGAGGATTGCCGGATTATTGTGGCACACATGGGTGGAGGTATTTCAGTTTCCGCACATAAATATGGCCGCGTGGTAGATGTCAATGACGGGCTAAACGGTGATGGCCCTTTTACGCCGGAGCGAAGCGGCGGTGTGCCTTTATTTCCGCTGATAAAGCTTTGTTATTCCGGTAAATATTCCGAAGGTGAAATGCTTTCAAAGGTCACCAAAACCGGCGGAGTCCTCGCGTATCTCGGCACCAATGATATGCGAAAGGTGGCAGAGGAAGCGGAAAAAGATGATTACACCGCATTGGTATTGGAGAGCATGGCATATCAGGTGGCAAAGGAAATCGGAGCAATGTTCATTGCCTTGGGGGGTTATGCGGATGCCATAGTATTAACGGGGGGTCTTGCCTACTCATCTAAAATTACCGAAATGATTAAAAAGCAGGTAGAAATGTTGAGCGAAGTCAGAATTTATCCTGGGGAAGATGAGCTAAAAGCCCTTGCGCAGGGAGCAGTCAGAATCTTGAGTAAGGCAGAGGCGGCTAAGATATATTGATTTGTTATGTGATTGAGGTTACCGGGGGTGTTGGGGGTGTCCCCCGACCTAAAATAAGAAGCTGGAGGAGTAGCGAATGAAAAATTTTGTAACGATTGACGAACTGCTATGCAAAGGCTGCGGTTTATGCGTTGCAGCCTGCCCGAAGAAGATAATGATTCTTAATCGGGAAAAATTAAACCCCAAGGGTTACAACCCTTCGATGGTATCCGAGCCGGAGATTTGTATCGGCTGCGCAATGTGCGCGACTATGTGTCCCGAGAGTGCCATCGTGGTAGAAAGGGAGGTTTAACATGGGAAAAGGAGCAGAAAGAGTTTTAATGAAAGGCAATGAGGCGCTGGCAGAGGCCGCCATTCAGGCTGGTTGCAGGCATTTTTTCGGTTATCCCATCACGCCTCAGACAGAGCTTAGTGCCTACATGTCGAGGCAGATGCCTAAAGTAGGCGGTATTTACCTGCAGGCGGAATCGGAGATCGCCGCTATTAATATGGTATTGGGCGCGGCTTCGGCCGGTCTTCGGGTCATGACGTCTTCGTCTTCACCCGGAATCAGCCTTAAAACAGAAGGAATATCGTATTTGGCGGGTTCGGATTTACCTTGTCTGATAGTGGATATAATGCGTGCGGGTCCCGGGTTGGGCGGTATTCAGCCGGCTCAGGGTGACTATAATCAGGTCACGAAAGCGCCCGGCCACGGCGATTTCCATATTCTTGTATTTGCGCCTTCATCGGTTCAGGAGATGGTGGATCTCGTATTTCTCGCTTTTGATAGGGCAGAGGAATATAGGGTTCCGGCGATGATTCTCGGAGACGGGCTTTTAGGACAGATGATGGAGCCGTTAGTATTCCCTGAAAGAAAAGAAGAAGGAAGAAAAAAACCTTGGGCGACTACGGGTCATCAGAATTCTCGCCCGAAGAATATTGTTAATTCGCTATATCTTAAAGCAAATCTATTAGAAGAGAAAAATCGTGAACGTCAACAACGTTACGAAAAGATTATTGAAAATGAACAAAGAAGCGAGGAATACTTAACAGAGGATGCCGAAATAGTAGTCGTAGCTTACGGCGCATCTGCCCGTATTGCCAGAAGCGCGGTTAATTCCGCCAGAGAAAAAGGCATAAAGGCAGGGCTTTTCCGTCCCATCACACTTTGGCCATATCCGAAGAAGGCTTTGGGGGCTCTCGGGGAGAAAGTAAAGCAATTCCTTTGCGTTGAAATGAGCATGGGGCAAATGGTAGATGATGTGAAGCTTTCTACTTCGTGCAAAGTACCTGTGGCGTTTTTCGGACGCTGCGGCGGGATCATTCCGACTCCTCAAGAAGTGCTGGCCGAAATAGAAAAATTGGCGGGGAGGTAGATGAAAATGAGAAAAACTGTTTATACAAAATCAAAAGGATTGACTGATATCCCTACCCATTACTGCCCGGGATGTTCTCATGGAATTATTCATAAATTGGTGGCTGAGACATTAGAAGAAATGGATCTCTTGGGTAATACCGTCGGCGTGGCGCCGGTAGGGTGCGCTGTATTGGCGTATGAGTATTTTAATGTGGATATGGTAGAGGCACCGCACGGCAGAGCGCCCGCTGTTGCCACGGGACTGATAAGGGCTTTGCCTGACCGCACGGTATTTACGTATCAAGGCGACGGCGATTTGGCTGCCATTGGCACAGCTGAGACTGTTCACGCGGCCGCAAGAGGCGAAAATATTGTAATAATATTCGTGAACAATGCAATTTACGGCATGACAGGCGGGCAGGTAGCACCCACGTCCTTAATCGGGCAGGTGACTCAGACCTCACCCTACGGCAGAAAAGAAAATCATGAGGGCTTTCCGATTCGCATGTGCGAGCTTCTTTCTACGTTGAACGGGGTCTGCTACGCAGAGCGTGTTGCGGTAAATAATGTTCCCGCAATAAAGAAAGCGAAAAAAGCTATTCAAAAAGCCTTTGACAATCAGGTAAACAAGCGCGGATTTTCTATTGTGGAAGTTCTGTCCTCATGCCCCACAAACTGGGGTATGTCACCTGTTGATGCCATGAAGTGGGTGGATGAAAATATGGTTCCTTATTATCCGCTTGGCTGTTTCAAAGACAAAACGGCCGGAAAGGAGGCTTAAACTCATGAAATCAAAAGATTGTAATATGATTTTTGCCGGATTCGGCGGACAGGGAATATTGTTTTCGGGCAAGGTCATGGCTTATGCCGGATTGATTGATGATAAAGAAGTAAGCTGGCTCCCGTCATACGGACCTGAGATGCGCGGCGGAACGGCTAATTGCAGCGTTTGTATATCGGACGAACCTGTCGGTTCTCCGCTCGTTGTGGCGCCGGATGTTCTGGTCGTAATGAATAAACCGTCTTATGATAAATTTATTGATTCCGTTGTGCCGGGTGGGAAGGTATTTGTGGATTCCAGCCTCGTCGAGCTTACAGGCGAAAAAAGAAAAGACATTGAAATATATGAATTGCCTGCAACGAAGCTTTCAAACGAAGAACATTTAGAAGGCATAGCCAATATGATTCTTCTTGGGAAAATGGCTGATAAAGTGGGCATAGTACCCATGGAGGCGGTTTTAAAAGCAGTTGAAAAATGCGTCCCCGCAAGAAAGGCTCATTTATTGGAGCATAATAAACGCGCTATTGAACTTGGGGCAAATTACGCAGATTAATAATACAATCCACTGGGCAACAGGTTGGCATGAAACATGGGCGTTTTTGAAACGTCCTTGTTTTATTCCAGAGGAATCGAAAGTGAATTTCCGCGTTCCATCTCTTTATAGTGGACATGCGGTATGGTAAGCTCACTTAATAGCTCGGAATCCGCTTTTCTGGGTGTCTTTGAGAGCAGGGCTTTATATGCTACAGGCGCGTGCGTGACGGCATTGATTCCGCTTAACATTCCGATTAATTGCTCATAGCGGTGAATCGGAATCGTAAAATTAAGCAGAATATTTTCAATGGAATTGTGGTAGTTTCTTAAGATAAAGCTTAAAAGAAGCTCGTGGTGGTACATATTGCCATGGTAAATACAGTAGCAACGCTCGATATCGTCGTCCTTTTCCAGACGGTAAAACAGAGTCGCTTTTGTCTGACCTGTCCCGTCGTCGGGGTATGTGCGCAAAATTGAGTGATATATTTTCTTATGGCTCGCGTGATATAGATGTAAATCACCAATAGTATCAGCTGTATTGCCACAGGAGGCGCCCTTTGAATCAGCGGACGGGATGGAAACATCAAAGAGCTGGAAAGGTGTGATATCTAAGGCTTGCGCAATGTCATAAAGAGTCACTATGTCAATGGCGACTTGACCCAGCTCGTATTTAGAGATACTCGCCTTACTCTTATGGATGAGATTGGAGAGTTCCTCGAGACTTAGGCCCCGGTGTTTGCGATAAAGTCGGATACGTCCGCCGACATGCTCTAAAATGGTATTTGCCATTTGAAACCTTTCATTATTGGTTGCTTATTAATGGTTGTTTGTTGTTGCTTTCGCTTATTATCCTATAATTTCGGCATCTTTACAAGATTCTACTGGAAAAATTAGTTAACAAGCTGTACACTATCGTGGAAAGTTATAAAACAACTCAAAGGCCCTGCAGATTATCTTAACTAAGTGTAAATTTGAATAGGGCATAATTGGGAAATTAAAGAAAAAGGAAAGAAACAAAAGTATTATGAGACAGTTTTCGAGGACAGAACTCTTACTGGGTAAAGAATCAGTCGGACGGCTTAAAGAATCAAAGATCGCTGTTTTTGGCATAGGCGGTGTCGGGTCGTATCTTGCGGAAGCTCTTGCAAGAAGCGGAGTCGGTCATATTGCGTTAATAGATGATGATAAGGTTTGTCTTACCAATATCAACCGACAGTTAATTGCCACAGTAAAGACTGTTGGCCGCGATAAGGTCGATGTTATGAAGGAGAGGATTTTGGAAATCAATCCAAAAGTGATAGTTGAGGTTTTCAAGTGCTTTTACGGACCTGATACGGTCACGGAGGTAGATTTATCCAAATATGATTATATTGCCGATGCCGTGGATACCGTTACGGCAAAGCTTCTGCTCGTAGAAAAGGCAAACGAGGCAAATGTCCCGATTATCAGCTGCATGGGAGCGGGAAATAAGCTGGATCCGACCAGATTTGAGGTCTCGGATATTTTTCAGACCTCGGTTTGCCCGCTTGCAAAGGTGATAAGGAAAGAACTTCGTGCGAGAAATATAAAAGGCCTGAAAGTGGTATATTCAAAAGAAGAAATAACCGCCCCTGTGGAGGACGGTTGCGATAACTGCAAAAACAATTGTGTATGCCCGCCGGGTACCACCAGAAAATGCACTGACAGAAGGCAGATACCCGGGAGTGTGTCTTTCGTTCCATCCGTAGCAGGCCTGATAATGGCAGGAGAGATCATTAAAGATCTGACCTTAATCCGAGAGAAATAGGATTAAGTTGTCGCTTTAATTAATCCCGAGTTATCAAGCTTACTAAGCTCAATCACTTTTTCTAGGTCCAATCCCAAAGCCTTAGTAATCCTCTCGCCATAATCGGTATCGGCTAGATAACAGTGAACTGCGTGGCGGTATTTGACATTTTCGGTAACCGGCGCAATGTCGCGGGCGGTATTTTCGATTAGGAGCGCTTTTTTATCTTCCGTCATTATGCGATATAAATCGCCTCCGGCTCTAAAATTATCATCCGTTGGATCATCTTTCGGGTCGAAACGGTACATTGCGCCCTCAAGATCCAAAGGTGGCTCCTTTACCTCAGGCTGCGCTGACCAGACATCCCCGCTGTTGGGGGTATAGGCTACTTCACGACCGTAATTCCCGTCTGTGCGCATCGCCCCGTCGCGGTGATAGTCATTTACCTCGCATTTTGCTTTGTTGACAGGAATTAGATGATGATTCACACCCAAACGATAACGCTGAGCATCGCCATAAGCGAAAAGTCTCCCTTGTAAAAAGCGATCAGGTGAAAAACCAATTCCCGGGACAACATGTGCGGGCTGAAAAGCGGATTGTTCCACCTCGGCAAAGTAATTTTCGGGATTGCGATTTAGCTCAAGAACGCCGACCTCAATTAACGGAAATTCCTTGTGTCTCCAGATTTTTGTAATGTCAAACGGATTTTCGTAGTGATTTTTGGCCTGCTCCTCGGTCATAATCTGCACATACATTGTCCAACGCGGGAAGTCCTTATTTTCTATTGCTTCGAATAAATCACGACCGTGACTCTCTCTGTCTTTTCCGCAAATCATTGCCGCTTCCTCGTCGGTCAGATTCTTGATTCCTTGTTGGGTGTGGAAGTGGAATTTGCACCAGACGCGCTCGTTTTTGTCATTGTAAAATGAAAAAGTGTGCTCGCCGTAAAAGTGCATATGACGGAAAGTGGCGGGAATACCCCTGTCTGACATTACAATCGTGCGCTGATGGAAGGTCTCCGGTAATAGTGTCCAGAAATCCCAGTTGTTCTGAGCTGAGCGCATACCTGTTCTGGGGTCACGCTTGACCGCACGATTCAAATCGGAAAAATTGTGCACGTCGCGAATAAAAAAAGTAGGTGTATTATTTCCGACTAAGTCCCAGTTTCCTTCTTCGGTATAGAATTTACATGCTACGCCGCGGATGTCTCTTTCGGCGTCGGCGGCGCCGCGCTCTCCGGCTACTGTTGAGAAACGTACAAATACCTCTGTCTGCGAGCCGGGTTTAAATACCTTTGCTTTCGTGTATTTCGTAATGTCACCGGTGACAGTGAAGTTCCCATAGGCGCCCCAGCCCTTTGCGTGCATTCTGCGCTCAGGGATGACTTCGCGGTTAAAATGCGCCATTTTCTCTAATAGCCAAACATCCTGCATGACTACGGGGCCTCTGGGACCAGCGGTAATGGCGTTTTCATTGTCGGCAACGGGAGCACCGACTTCATTGGTTAATTTCCTTTTGTTTTCAGATTCTTCCATGTTTTTCTCCTTCCTGTAGAATGAATATTTTCCACATGCTCATTATCTTTTATATAAAAGCCATAAATAGGCTTAATAGCGGATAATCACTACTCGAAAGTAATAAGATAATAAGAAGCGCCGATTAACATGATTATTAGCATGGCAATATAAGCCAGACTTTTGGGCAGCATCAAAGATGCGAGCGCGGGTTTCTTTTTCGCCCATAACACTACCGGAATATAGAAAATAAAGCTTAGGGATACCGCAATCCAAAGCCCTTTGTATTGATAAACGCTGTCATTCGTTGCCAGTAGATTTTTTATAATAACCATGATCCCCATTAGGAAAAACGGAACATTACGCCTGATGCCCCATTTGACATTCTTAGATTGTTCCTTGTCATGCCATTGGGACATAGGGTATACACAAAAGAAAATGCGAAGCGCAAAAAGAAGCGCAAAAATGACGTTTAATATGATTGTCACAGTAGTACTCGAAGTGGAAACAGCCAAAACAGGAGTCCTCAAAGGCGGAAGCGTAAACCACATAATCAGATAAAAAACCGACATGGTAAAAGAAGAAATAATAGTACCGCGGATGAGCCTTTTTTCGGGGGCGGGTTTATTGTACCTGATATTCATTACAATCCTCGGATAAAGATGGAAAAAATCACCTATGAAAAGAACGCAAGCCATTAAAGAAACCATTGAAAGCGGCTGTCTGTCAAGTTTTTGGAAAAGGTTAAGAGAGCGACCGGCAATAAAATAAATAACTAAAACCGAAAGCAGATAAAGAATATCAAAAACTACTTCAACATAAGCCATAACCCTTTTATTAGACTTCATGCGCAATCCCCCCTTGGATTAATGAAGCAGTTAATAATAGTAATCATTATTATTTTATGACTCAATAAAATATTTGTCAACTAAATAATAAGATAATCTCACGGTGCAAACGACTTGCATTTCTGGCTGAAAAATGTTAATCTCATTTGTGATATTACGAAAATTTTCGTAACGAAATTTTTCGTAATCAACAGCGGGTAGTAATGCTTTCAGGAAAGCAGACGTTTACGGCAATCACAAGGAGATGAGCCATGACTAATCCTTTTAAGTTCGGCACAGTTGTTGAAAAAGAGTTCTTTACTGATCGTGAAAAAGAAAGCAGCATAATTGCTACGTTTCTTTCAGGCCAAAACCATTTGATTATTATCAGTCCAAGGCGCTATGGAAAAACTTCTCTCATACTCAGAGTCTCAGGTGCTTTAAAAAGGCCTGTCATTTATCTTGACCTTCAATCCGTTACGGATACGGTGGATTTGGCTAATATGTTAATGAAAAGAGTTATGCAAGTTAGCAAATGGGAAAGCCTTAAGAAAATTGTTGCAGGATTTCGTGTTACGCCAACTGTCGAATTGAACCCTGCGACAAATACGGTGAGCGTTTCTTTTGCACCATTTACAAAGGATAAGTTTGAGCCGTTATCCGACGTGTTGAACTTAATTGAAAAGATTGGCGAGAGCGGAAAAAAACCATTAGTCATTCTGGATGAGTTTCAGGAAATTGAGGCGATAGATACACATTTGGCAAAGCTTTTACGGTCAATTTTACAACATCATTCTCACGTAAATTATGTTTTTCTTGGCAGCGCGGAATCCATGATGAGACAGATATTTGAGGATAAAAAGTCTCCTTTTTATCACTTCGGGCATTTGATGACCTTGGATAAGATCCCATATGAAGATTTCTTTACCTATCTTGAATCGCGATTTTCGAAGATTACAAATAACTCCACGGCAATTGCGGAATCAATTCTGCAATTTACAGGAAGGCATCCTTATTACACGCAACAGTTAGCTTTTTACTGCTATGCTTATCTTCAAGAAAATGAAGAGTGTAAGAACCTGATTGACGTAGTGGCAGACTGGGTTATTGAGATACACAATCTGGACTATGAAAAGCTCTGGGGTACCATGAATAGAACCGATAAAAAAATCTTGACTGCCTTAATCGAAAAAAAAGGCTATACGGAAACAGGGCTTGCAACAAGTACCGTTTATAGTTGTCTCGCAAAGCTCGCCAGGCAAGGCTTTCTAATAAAAAACACTACTTATGAGCCTGATGACCCCTTCTTTGCAAAATGGATAATGAAGAAACGAGCATAACGAATACCGCTATTAGCACACTAACTTTTGGAATTGTGA
>JAISSU010000014.1 GCA_031272985.1 Lachnospiraceae bacterium
ATAATGTCGTTAATAACAATGGTAATAATTGCTGCATACCGCCGCAAACGTCGGAGATAACGGTCGCGCGTCGGGGCGGGGTCTTCCCGCCCGTCGCCGACCGACGTGAACAATACCGCAAAAAAAACAATTGACCATCACGTAATTTAATGCAAAAATATACCGGAAGAGGAGGGGACCATGGACAGATATTTCAAACATGAACCAAATAGAATCCGATTAATTGATGATGAGTTAGTGCTCGCTGAAATCCTTTTTCCGGCTGTCGATGATGAAACGGTAGACATTACCCGTACATTTGTAGATGATTCGCTTCGAGGGCAGGGGATAGCCGGAAAACTCATGGAAGAAGCGATTGCGCAGTTGGCCAAAGAAAACAAAAAAATAATACCAACCTGCACATATGCGGCAGGCTGGTTTGAGAAACATCCGGAATATAAAGGGCTGCTAAAATAGGACTTTTTCAGAGACCTAATCAATAGCGGTCAGCACACTGTATGTATAGTATGTGTAGGTCACAGTACCCCAGTCTTCGGTGTATTTCCACTGAATGAATAGGATTTCGTTATTTTCATCTTCTTTTGCGGCATACACATAACATGGAACAAACTGTAGTTGCCAGAAGTTTTTGTACCACTTTTCGTTAGGGTAATAAACAATACCGACCATTTTCAGCTGAGACTTGTCAAGTTTCCCGGAAGGTGCGAACATAACATCGCCGTCTATGTCGTAATTATCCACATAGGGAGTCATAGTGTAACTGCGATCCTTGAGTTTAATGGAATCCTCACTTTGTACTTCGAGCTTGGGCACGAAATGAATATATGTTGCTCGTAATCCAATAATAAGAAGAGGAACAGCGATAATTATCACACACGTTTTGGTAACACGTTTTTCGTCGCGCACTATTATAATGGTTGCGAATATGGCTAAACATTCTGCAAGATAAACACATACTAGAAGGCCTCCAACAATAAAGTTCATTTCTCATTCCTCCTTTACATGTAATCAGCTACAATTTTCGTAAAGTTGTCTTTTGTTATGCTACGCGGTGCGGTGTGGTAGCGCACCAGTATTTCGACTATCTTTCGCATATTTTCGGCGTCTTGTCCCGGTTCTTCGCTTAGTAGCGGCATTTTTATTTGAGGGCACCAACGCTCCATTTTATTGCCTATGGCTATTCTTTGATTTAGTGTTGCTATACGCTGTGTTGCCGTTTGCTTTGCTTTATCCTTACTCATGACATCTCCGTATATCTGCTTAATCAGAGCATTGAATTCTTTGAGTTTCGCAACATCAGGTTCTTCACCGAGCATACCCACGAGGTGTTTGTATATCCAGTCCGAATTTGAGGAATCCTTTCCGGCCTTTTTATATAATTCAAGTGAGAACATCTGAGTCCTTAGCCAGACACTTGCCTCATTTCTATCGCCCTTATAATGGCAGAATTCATGGAACATAGTCGGAATTGGCAAATACTTATCCGTAAATAACCGGACATTTAGGCCGCTGCTATTGGGTATGGTCTGGTCTAATACCTCATGGAACCTGCGAATAACCTGTCCTGTATAAAGCGGCGGAGTATACTGAATCCACCCGGAGTGCCTGTATGGAGTGAATTCGAAAAAGCCTTGTTCGTCCTCCTTGCCCGGGTCGATTAAGCGCAAAGGATAAGTGAGCAAAAGTTCCATAACTGACGGAATTTTCTTAATGGCGGTTTTCAAAAGTTCAGTAATGTCAGTATATTTAAGAGTCGGATTGGCGCAACGCAATACCTCTGACAGAACATACGAATACTCACTTATTAGGCCTTCAGACGGTTTTTTTAAGGATGTGGTATTTCTACTCTCCTTAATTTCAGAGGTGAGCATGTCAATGCGATCTTCAAGTATTTCCGCAAGAGTTCCATCCGTCTTTCTGTCGTAGGTATGGTATTTAAGGAGATCTTGAAACTTCGATAATAATTCTTCAAACCCTTCGAGTGTAAATAACGTCTTTTTGTAAGAAATCCCTGAATAACTGACTGAGATTTCAACATCCAACAAGGGACTTCCCGCTTTTTCAGCCAAAGTAGTTTCTGCAAGTGCCCGCCATTTTTCAAGATTTTCAGTAGTAGAAATCTTATCTGCGAAATCGCCATAATCTACGCGCACCTCAAAAAAGCTCATGTGTGCGTCATTGTTAATCAGGCTTGCTCTGACAGCAATCAGCTGGTCAAAATACTTCTTTATTGTGCTGTCGTTGCGATACTTCATTAAGAAGTCCAAAAGACCCATAATGGCACCTTGTTTCATAAAGCGGTCAAATTGCCATTGCGAATCATTTAAAATATGCATGAGATAACCGAAAGGCGTTATTTTGCGTTTAATCAGATAATACAACAAGCCATCTTTTAAAGCCTCCTCGATTTTATCGTGCTCCTTAGACATTTTTTCAATTTGCTTATTCAGACGCTTATCTTCTTTCAAATCTGCTTTGGAGCCGGAGAGCTTTTTGCGCTTATTTCTTGCTTCTTCTATTTGCTTTTCGAGTTTTTTGAACTTTTCAACAAGAGAATTGAAATCTTTTGCACAACGTTCGAAATCCCCTATGGCGCGTTTAAAGCTTGAAGGTGTGGCTTTAAGCGAAATCGCTTTTCCGAGAGCGGCTAATGCCCACCCTGCTTGCGTAAACTCCTTATATCCGGCTTTCGTAAGCCGGTGCTGGTTCACGGCATTGTGGAATTCGTGCAATTGCTGATTTGTCAGTTTGTCAGGTACTTTTTTGTATAGGGCAATCAATTCGCTGATAGATGGAATCCCCGACAGAGAATCCTTTTTTTTCTTTTTCTTCTTGTCAATAGCATCCGCAATAGTAGCAATTACAAAGACTAAAATGATTAATACAATAATACCGCCGATGAATATAAATACCCGTTTATACTTAGTAACAAATCCCTTAAAGCCTTTAGTACTTCCACTGCCTGAGCTATTTGTGACTTTTTCTGCTGAAAGCATGGTCCACAAGGTTTCCGCATATTTAACTGCACTTTTAATATTTAGTTTTCTTTGGTCGTCGTAATAATCGGGTTCACCGAGCATTTTTCCGTAGGCGTTGGAAACGATTTCACCAAGTTCCGTTACTATCGGTTCTATATCAGAGTAGGAATAGGAGTCTTTGTCCATAAAAGAAAGATCACCATTATAAAATGTTAAATCAAAATACAGAGCAAGCGGGCTTGCCCCGTCGCTTATATCCACGCATAAACCGGAATCCCCGAATTCAAACACACTTAAGTATCCTTCCACCGACACGGGGTCACCAACGCTATTGATTTCAGTAACTCCATAACCTAAATCAAATCCTGAGATAAGCAGCGTAATTGCGGCAGCTGAAGGAATCTTACAGGTATAATGAACGAATCCTTCATATGGCTCGTCAAGCGTTAGATCCATAATGGGGATTTCCACATACGTTGCCACATGTTCAGAGCGCTTTTCCATATTGTCTACGGTATCCAAGATCTGCGTAAGTATCGAAACGTCTCCATCCCCATCAATGGCTTCGAACATTTTTCGGACAAGAGCAACGTTTTCACTCTCAGAGGCGGCACCGGCCGGCAGACCTTGCGCGACGATTAAAATGAAGAGAGATAATAAAATCAAGAGTCTTTTTGTAAATTTCATGCTTCCACCTCCTTTAGTAAGGCTTCAAAGAGTGATTTAAATGTAACCAATCGCTCCAGCTGCTTTTTTATTCCGATAGCAAAAGCATTCTTCGCAGATTTATCTGCATTATTGATTGACTGTAGAAGAGGAGAGATCTCTTCATCATCTAAAAATGCCCGGCTCAGCCACTCCGCCGCAGGGTGAGAGTCCAGTAAGCTCGTTATTTCCGTGGCATTGTTAGAATTAAGCGCATTGATTAATTCTTTTAGTAGTTGGTCGCTCGACTTTCTGTCAATCGTGTACTCCGGAAATTCCTGCATTTCCTTTTTTAGTTCCGCCAGCCTGATTGATGAGATATCCAATAAATCACTTAAGCTGGTGTGAGGAATAAGTGATGTCCTCGCAGTTTGCGGCACCGCAAAAATATCGTCTGTTTCTTCGCTTGCCGGTAGACCTAATGCCTTTTTCTTTAAGTTACTGTACTGTGCCATGATCCTCCCTCCTTTGATGTTTTGCTTTGCCACTAAAGTTACATTGGTTTTTGGTATGATATGTATTAAGCTTCACTAAAGTATTTGTTTTCAATTTCAAGGCTCATATCGTAGAGGTCGTCGTAGTCATTATTGGCAGCTGACTTTATTGCCGAAATCAGAAATCCCGATGCCTCTTCCTCTAATCCCGCTTCGCAATACAGCTGCGCCAGATACAGCCATGCTTTCGCCTTACCGTGTTCATCATTATGTTTTTCATGTAAATCTGCCAAATCATTACCCATAGATATGGCATCTTCGGGACGCTCAATCAGTTTGTATAATCTTAAGAGATTCTCCAAAGCCGCACATTCTCCCTTATAGTCTACAATTTCCCTGCTAATATGCAGCTGTCTGAAAAGTAGATCCTCTGCCTTTTCATACGACCCTCTTTCAGTTTCCAATACAGCTCTTAGACCGCATACTTCTTCTAATTCTTTTAAATTCCCTGTTCTTTTTGTTATTGCCTCTTGCAAGGAAAATAGCTTATCCGCAAAATCCGCATTTCCTTCATATAAATACAAAACCCCTAAGTTTCCTAAAGCGGAAGACTCACCCGATAAATTGCCGCTTTCCCTGCAAAGAATGAGCTGCTCACTCCAGTTTTGTTTTGCTTCTTTTGCCTTTCCTATTTCAAAATAAATTTTTCCTATATTTCCGAGTGCGGCCTGTTTACCATGCAGGAACCCCAAAGATGCACATTCCTCTTTTGCTTTTTCAAAATTATCTAATGCCGCCTTTTTATTATGTCGTTCATATTCGAGCGTCCCAAGATTACCTAAGGTCCTCGCCGACTCGAGGCGATTCCTGGTCTGAGTGCATATTTCAAGTTTCATATAATATGCATCCGCAGCCCCCGCTACGTCGCCCATTGCGTTTCTGGCGCGTCCCAACAGACCATAGGCCTCCTGCGAATCCTTATCCCTTTTTAGTGCATTTTCAAGCGCTTTTATTGCATCGGCATAGTACCCTGTTTCCAGAAGAAACTCAGCCAGCAATATTAGCGTTTGCGTTTCGCAATCAGGGCTCTCGCACAAAGCTTTATAAGCGATATTTCGCCTAAGTGCCCTTTTTGCCTCAATGCTTGCCCAGTATTTCTTAAAAAGCACCCCACTTTGTTTCGATAAAAGCAATGCGTCCGTTGATGAGAGGGTCTTATAAAGCAGTGTCCATTGATTCATTTTATAGTATTGCCAGGTTGTTTCATCGATTGACCTTAATCTGTCAGGTGAGTTTTCAAAATATTTTACGATTTTTTTTCTGATGCCTTCGGCAATCTTTTTATCGGTAAGATACCTCCTTTGTACCGCTTGCGCAAATGGTTTGCTTGCAAGCTGTATCAAGCCTTCCCGTGTAATCAGATAGGCTTTTAGCGCGTATAGCAACGGAAAGAATGATATTGCCGGAGCATCTGTTATCGCCATTAATTCATCCTCGGAGATGCCCTTTCTGGTACAAATGACTGTCGTAAGGAAATCCCTGACAAGATTCGGGCAGCTTTCATCCGCGTATTCCCCCTCGAGCCTTTCTATTACAAATCTGAATAAGTCCGTAACGCTATTAGCCTTCAAATAGTAGTTAATACGTACATTTAGTTTGTCATAATCTCCAAAGAGGCAAAGTTCCGAAAGCAGTGTTTTTAAAAACAGGGGTGTTGCACACAATCGTTTAGTTATATTGGATTTTTCAGCCTCTCCAAGCTTTTTCCCCAATCCGTCCAAATATGTGTCAGCCATCAGAATCTGTTCTTTAGCAGAAAGCGGTAATATCGTAAGTCTGCCGTAATCTCTGTCGTCTAGCATTTTCGCGGTTTTGCCTTTAGCCGAGACAATCAGTCTCACATGGGCGGGGAGTCTTTGCGGAAGCCATGCAATTCCATACATGGGATCGGTGCTTAAGCCATCCAATCCGTCAATTACAATCACAATTTTCTTATCAGAAACCGATGACAGTGCCTTTTGAGTGAAGCTTAATAGTTCTCCCTTTTCCAAAGGTATATCAAAATCTGTAGCCGTAAATTCGGACAATTCCATAAAGAGCCTGCGAATCAAAAACTCCCAATCGCCTGATTCGCTCGTTGCATCCGTAAAGTGCGCAAATACAAAATCATCTTTGTGCCTCTCCTGATATTGCTTCACCCATTGAGCGAGAAGAGCGGACTTTCCGCATCCGGCTTTACTCGTAACGAGAAGGGGCTTTCCGCCTTTTTCGGCGAGGGCATTTAGCTTTTCAAGTTGCTTAATACGTCCGCAGTAATCGGCTTTGAGCCGGTTTATGAAAAAGCTCTGAGCCTGTTTTTCGGTTTCGTATTTATTTAGCGCCCTTACGGGCGGGAATTTCGCAAGTATTGCGTCCAACAAATGTGTTTTAAGAAAATCACACAATTCTTCAATTGAAGAATAACTATCAATCAGAGGATAAGCAGACTTACCGGCTCTGATACGATTCTTAAGAGCTTTAAGTTTCACGCTGTCATCACATTCCGCGAAGCCAAACGCATCGCTTAAACTCTTATCTCGAAGGCAGAAAATCGCCTCCGATTCGCCTGGGGCGCGTGAGAATACACCATACTCCATTTCCGCTTCCGTAACGGATATTTCCGATTCGAAAAGCTTGGGGTATTCTTTTGTGTATTCGGGATCGGGTACCCAGCCGTAGCGCTCTCCTAAAATGCCTATGAAAAAATTGCACCTTTTTACTTCACTTAAACAAATGCCTACGGTTTGACCTTCCCTGCTTTGTTCCTCCGTAATTCCCCAGCGAAAATCAATGCCGGTAAAATCAATATATCTTATGGCACACTGCGCGCGCAAAAAGGGAAATACGATACTGTTGATAGCATCGCGCTCATTATGCATATCACGAAAAGTTGAGGAAACAAAGACACGAGCTTTGCGCAAAGTGTCATCATTGGTCACCGCGTTAGCAATCAATCGCCCTCCCCCTTTCGTATATGGATACAAAAGCCTACAGGAAAAAGATTTGTGATATTTTGGGTAGGGGCGGGGTCATTCCGCCCGAGTTAAAATGTAGATTATTTCTATAATTAGTATAATATTTTAACGGAGTTTGGTCAATGAGAAATGAGGAAATATTTTGAATAAAATAACGCATTTCTCCATATTTTCTACAAATATTGAGATTATCATAAATCCTTAGAGGACCCTGCGGCAACGGCGTCCCGCTCGTTTGGAGGCTTACAGTATGGCAAATGACGAAAAACAGTTGAGAATCAAAATTGACGGCATGACATGTATTCAATGTCAGATTCGTATCGAAAAGAAGCTACGCAATCTTTTCGGTGTGCAAAGTGTTGAAGTTGATTATGTGTCGGGTATTGCTAAGGTCGCATATAAACCGGGCGTGATCACGGTTGGCGAAATATATACCTGTATTGAAAAGCTCGGTTATGAGGTAAGTCAGGACTACCAAGCGCCCGTGGAAGGTGCTACGAGGGTGGTAGCGATTCTTTTGATTATTGTCGCGGCCTATCTCCTTTTACAGCGCTTTGGTATCCTTAATTTATTGGCACCTGGGAAGCTCGCAGAAACCGATATGAGTTATCCGATGCTTTTTGTAATCGGATTAATCACCTCAGTTCATTGTATTGCCATGTGCGGAGGAATAAATCTCACCCAGAGCCTGCCTAAAACGACAGTTTCGACTGCTGCGGATTCCGGCGCCGATTCAAACCCGAAAAAGAGAAGTCTTGCTTCTTTTATGCCCTCGGTTTTTTATAACTCAGGCAGAGTGATATCTTATACGGTAATAGGATTTATCGTTGGCGCTCTCGGCTCGGTCATTAATTTTTCCAATACCCTTCAGGGTATTCTTAAGTTAGTCGCAGGAATTTTCATGATAATAATGGGATTGAATATGCTGGGGTTCCTGCCGTTTTTGCGAAAAATCGTCCCCAGAATGCCAAAGATTTTTTCAAACAAGGTTGAAGAAGAAAAACGAGCGGGAAAGAGTCCTTTGATAGTCGGACTCTTAAACGGACTTATGCCTTGCGGGCCATTGCAGGCGATGCAGCTTTATGCCCTGTCAACCGGCAGCCCCATTAAGGGAGCACTATCGATGTTTCTTTTTTCGATTGGCACCGTTCCTTTGATGTTCGGACTCGGAGCCTTTGTGACGGCGCTCGGGAAAAAGGCCGCAAAAAAAGTAATGACCGTTGGAGCGGCACTCGTGGTAATTTTAGGTCTTTCTATGCTTTCGCAAGGGGTTAGTTTGGCAGGATTCAGACTGCCTTCCTTTTTAAACTATGCGACTTCGGCTAACGCCGCTTCATCTGAAAATGCAAAGGAAGCTACCGTAGAAGAAGGCGTTCAGGTGGTGGAAAGTGATTTGCAAAAGCGAGCTTATCCTACGATAATTGTCCAAAAGGGTATTCCCGTAAAATGGATTCTTAATGCCGAGGCTTCGAATATTACCGGCTGCAACAGTAGTTTTTATATACCGCAGTACAATATTTCACAGACTATAAAAGCAGGGGAAAACGTTATCACTTTTGAACCTACTGAAACCGGAACCTTCCAATACAGTTGTTGGATGGGCATGATTACGGGTTATATTAAAGTTGTCGAATCGCAAGAAGAGGTAATTGAAGAGCGCGAGGTTCAAGAAGAAGCTGCCGCAAATGCCGTAACAGAGCCGACTCCTTCAGGTATCCCTATTTCGACAGAAGAAATGGCCGTAGCAGAAATTTCCGATGATGGAACGCAAAAAGTGAGCATAACGCTTACTGAGAATGGTTTTGAGCCCGCCATCGTGGTTGTTCAGGCTGAACTAGACGTGGCTTGGACCATCAATAATATTTCAACGCGTTCGGTAGACGTAGGACTCCTTGCGCCTGCATACCAGACGGGATTGCCGCTTTCGCAGGGTGAAAACGAATATTACCTCTACCCCACATTTGATTTCGTTTTCTCAAATTCCGACAGTACGGGTTTCGGATACGTGGCGGTAGTGGAGGATTTGGCTACCGCGGATATTGATGCAATTAAGGAATCAGCTGCGGCGGCGGAGACACTTATTTATCCCGTGGAGTACTATACTTCGGGACAATCGTGCTGTGCTGAATGATTACATTAAATAATTACTAAACATTTTCGTGATTTGCGCAATGTTACTTTCGAAAGAATGTGCATATGGTTACAGAATTGTTGTATAATACAATCTGATGCGGATAAAAACAGCTAAGGTTTAATATGGCTCAGACTACTAATATTTTAGCGGTTGATGACGAACCGAAGATTTTGGAAGCGGTGGAGTCCTATCTCAAGGCGAGTGGATTCACCGTTTTTTGTGCTTCTAATGGGAAAGAGGCCTTACAGATATTCAATCGTGAAAATATCGCGCTGGTAATACTTGATTTAATGCTTCCCGATATGTCGGGAGAGGAAATCTGTCGCAGAATTCGGGCTTGTTCCAGAATTCCCATCATCATGCTTACCGCAAAGGTGGACGAGAAATCAATCGTCGGCGGATTTTCGCTGGGAGCGGATGATTATATTACAAAGCCATTCAGACTAAAAGAATTAGTGGCGAGAATAGAGGCGATTTTACGAAGGAGCGGGAGTGATATTTCGCCGCTTACTAAACGCAATTCATTCAGAGATGGCGATTTGATTGTCGACTTCGACAAAAACTCCTATTATAAAAAAGGTGTGGCGATTTCTCTTACAAAAAACGAGAGCAGGTTATTGGAGACGTTGGTAAAGCACCCCGGGCGAGTATTTTCAAGGGGTGAATTGATTGACGCTGCGATCGGGGCGGATTACGACGGTTTCGAGCGCACCATAGACAGTCATATAAAGAATCTTAGAGCAAAAATAGAAGACGATCAGAAAAATCCGATTTATGTAGTGACGGTTCATGGTTCGGGTTATAAATTTTCCGGGGAATAAAGCATGAAAACACTTCGTTCACGTATAACATTATCTATATTGCTCATGGTGTTTGGAACAGTATTCATTCTGAGTCTTCTTTTAAATACCGTAATCAGATATCGTTTTAATGATTACATGGAAAAAGTAGAAAAAGAGCGTTCTGATTTTATTGCGCAGCAATTGTCTTCATATTACAATTCTTTTTCGGGCACTTGGGATGAGGGGGCCATTCACGGAATCGGGATGTTTGCGCTCTATGACGGCTATTTTGTGAGGGTTACAAATGCGAACGGAAAAATTGTCTGGGATGCATGGAATCACGACATGACATTGTGCGCGGAAATAATGGATGAAATAACCGAGCGCATGAACGAAAGACATATTGGCGCAGAAGTGGAATTGGTTTCCGTAGAATATCCTATCTATAGCGGCCGAAGCACTGATGACAAGAGCACAATTTTGGCGGGGACAATCACTATTCAATATTACGGACCTTTCTTTTTAAGCGAGGAAGCGGCATGGTTTCTTGATACGCTCAATGCTGTCTTACTGATAGTCGGTGGGATATCATTAGTGGTTTCTATAATTATCGGCCTTCTGTTGGCGAGGCGAATCGCAAGTCCCGTGACGAAAAGTGCCGAAATTGCGAGAAGCATTGCAAGTGGAGATTACAAAATTCGTTTTGAGGAAAAAACGAAAATGCGGGAGCTTGATGATTTGACAGAATCAATAAATCATCTCGCAGACGGATTATTGGAACAAGAGGCTTTAAGAAAGCGTCTGACCGCTGATGTGGCGCATGAACTACGCACCCCGCTTTCCGCCATTAGCGCACATTTGGAGGCAATGTCGGACGGGGTATGGGAGCCGACAAAAGAACGACTTTTGAGTTGCTATGAAGAATCAGTACGCCTAAGTAAACTCGTCTCGGATTTAGAAAAGCTCGCGGTGGCAGATAATGAAAACTTTAACCTGAACTTAGCACCGGTAAACCTTAAAAAGCTCTCTGAAAACACTGTCGCGACGTTTGAACGCGAAATCAAAGAAAAGGAATTGAAGGTCTCGGTTTTGGGGTCCGAGACGGAAGTCATGCTGGATGCGGGGCGCTTCACTCAAGTCATAGCAAATCTATTGCATAATGCCATAAAGCACACCCCAAAAGGCGGCGAAATAAAAATAACGGTTACGAGCGGAGCCTTTACCATAGAAGACACCGGAGAAGGCATCCCTGAAAAAGACCTTCCCTATATATTCGAACGCTTCTACCGCGTCGACCCTTCCCGTAGCAGAGAAAGCGGCGGCACCGGAATAGGTTTAGCTATAGCAAAAGCAATCGTAAAAGCACATGGGGGCGATATAATCGCAACCAGTCAGGAGGGAAAAGGGAGTCGGTTTGAGGTGAGGAACATATAAATGTGTTGACCTATGACCGCATCGTCGTCATCCCCGTCGGCATGCGTACGTCTGTCCGGTGCCTTTGCATCTTTATTTTAGTTACGAGTCTCGCGGGGAGTACGATGTCTTCTCCGAAACGCTCCTGTAGCTCATACATTACATCGTCGGCTTTCTGGAAACGGCACAATCTGTCTACATCAAAAAACAGATTGTGCTGCAATGGAACATCTTCATCTATCAATTGAATGGCAGATATGGTCACGGAGCGTATAGGGCGCTCCCATGGATATGAGCGCTCAAATAAATGGAAAGCTGCCCTCGCTAAATGGCCGGGGCTTCTCGTGGGGATGGGGAGTTGGCACTGCCATTGCTTTGTGAAGAGTTCATTGTCCCGGATATATATGGAAACTCCTGTCGCCTTTTTCTTGAAAATGCGCAGCTTTCGCCCTATGTCCTGTACCAGTCCCAGCATAACGCCCCAAACCTCCGCCGGATTTTCCAAGTCCTGCAATGTGGTGGTGCCGTGTCCTACGCTTTTTGCGGGGACTTCTATATCTTTATGCAATACCAAAGAGTAGTCTTCACCGTTTGCGAAGGCATGGAGCTGGTACGCTCTGCTCTTAAAAAAAGGATAAAGTACCTCGGGGTCAGTATTCGCCAGTTGTCCTATAGTGTGAATTCCGAGTTTTTTAAGCCATTTCGTGGTAGCGCGCCCTACCCCTATCATTTCACCTGCAGGAAGGGACCAGGTCAGTTCCCTGAATCGGTTTTTCGGGATCACAGTTGTGGCATCGGGCTTTTTCATATCCGAACCGAGCTTTGCAAATACTTTATTAAAGGAAACACCACAGGAGATAGTAATTCCAAGCTCGGATTTCGCCGCTGCCCTGATTTCTTCGGCAATTTTTTCGCCGTCGCCGAAGATGCCGGAGCCCGTGACATCAAGCCACGACTCATCCATCCCGAAAGGTTCTATCCTGTCGGTATAGCGCTCGAAAATGCTGCGACCGAGGCGCGAAAACTTTAAATATTCCTCATAGTGCGGCAGCACAGTTACTAAATCGGGACATTTCTGTTTTGCCTGCCAGATTGCTTCTCCTGTTTGAACACCGAATTTTTTCGCCTCGTAGTTTTTCGCAAGAACGATGCCATGCCGCTCGTTCACATCACCGCAGACGGCGACGCATTTTCCTTTAAGCGATGAATCGCGCATACACTCAACGGAAGCGTAAAAATTATTGAAATCAGCGTGTATAATAGTTCTTTCCATGAAAACATACCTCAATAAACAAACAAATGTTCGACATTGACAGTATAATACATGCACAATGAGATTGTCAAGTAAGAAACGTATCAAAACCCGAGAAATATATAATAGATATTGTACAAGAAGAGGAGTATACTGGACAGATGGTGCATGGGAAGATTTTTCCTATTGGGTACAGAATGATATAAAAATTGTAAAAAAGATTGAGAGGTTAATAAGCGACATCAAAAAACATCCTTATGAAGGGATAGGCAAACCGGAGCCGCTTAGATATGATCTGCAGGGCTTTTGGTCGCGCCGTATTTCTGAAGAACACAGATTGATTTACGGTTTCGATGATGACAAGGTTATTATAACGGCGGTAAGATTTCTTTATTCAAAATAATTACGCGAGCAAATAGCTTGGGAGGTTGCAATGGCTGACATAACGAAAACTATCAAAGATGAATTAACAGGACTCGGAGCTGATATTGTCGGGTTTGGGGACTTGCGGGAATTGCCTGCAGATGTAAGGCGTGATATGCCATACGGAATTTGCGTGGCGGTTAAGTTCCCGCCTGATGTCATTAAGGGTATTTCCGAATTGCCGACGAAAGAGTACCACGAATGGTACAATCTATTAAATGAGAGGCTTGATAAGATACTTGAAAGTGGTGCCGAATTTATTAGAGGTCTGGACTATAATGCGTTTGCGCTAACCAGAGCGGCGGTCGGGTCATGGGAAGGTAAATTGCGCACTACTCTCCCTCACAAGACTGTAGCCACCCGCGCAGGAATCGGCTGGATTGGGAAATCGGCACTTTTAGTGACGAAAGAATACGGCTCAATGATTAGGCTTTCAACAATACTCACTGACGCGCCGATAAAGACCGCAAAACCGATTAACAAATCTAAATGCGGCGGTTGCTTGATATGTACGAAAGCTTGTCCTGCGGGAGCTATCACAGGGAAGCTTTGGAATAAGGATATGCCACGGGATGAGTTCTTTGATGCCGAAAAGTGCCGCATTAAAGCCCGCGAGCGCTCCAAAGAGGGCTTTGGCGCTGAAAATGTTACTATTTGTGGAAAATGCATAGAAGTATGTCCGTGGACGCGGAGGCATTTAGCTTGACAAAATACTCATCGGTGTGTATTTTTTACATAATGAAAATCTCAAACAGAAAGGGCAGTCATGTTTAAAATTAACGAAGATTACCTTAAATTGCAAGGAAGCTATCTTTTTTCAATGATTGGGAAAAAGGTGGCGGCGTATCAGAAGGAAAACCCTGATAAATCAATAATAAGGCTTGGCATCGGAGATGTCACACAGCCTTTGGCGCCTGTCATTATTGAGGCTTTGCATAGAGCCGTTGATGAGATGGGAAGTGCCGATACCTTTCATGGTTATGCCCCCGATTTGGGCTATGAATTTTTGCGAAATGCAATTGCTGACAATGATTATAAAGCTCGTGGTTGTGACATTAGCGCCGACGAAGTTTTCGTTTCGGACGGAGCGAAATGCGACTCCGGCAATATTCAGGAAATATTTGCAAAAGACAATAAAATCGCTGTCTGCGATCCGGTCTATCCGGTATATATAGATACCAATGTTATGGCGGGGCGCACAGGGACATTTAATAAAGAAACCGAAACCTGGAGCGATGTCATATATATGCCTTGCACCGGGGAAAATGATTTTAAGCCGGAGCTCCCAAAGAAACAGCCTGATTTAATTTATTTATGTTTCCCGAATAATCCTACGGGCGGAACTATTACTAAGGATGAGCTGCAGGAATGGGTCGACTACGCCAATAAGGTCGGCGCTGTTATTATCTATGACGCAGCCTATGAGGCTTATATCACAGAAAGTAACGTACCTCATACGATTTATGAGTGCGATGGTGCACGGACATGCGCAATTGAGCTTAGGAGCTTTTCTAAGAATGCCGGTTTTACCGGACTTCGTTTAGGTGCAGCTATTGTTCCTAAAGATTTAAAATCAGGAGATGTTTCATTGCATTCGCTATGGGCGAGACGCCATGGGACAAAATATAACGGAGCGCCATATATTGTACAAAAAGCGGGTGAAGCGGTCTACTCGGAAGCCGGAAAAGCTCAGCTAAAAGAACAGGTGGCCTACTATATGAATAATGCGACCACTATCTATAATGGATTGAAAGATGCGGGATTTGAAGTAAGCGGAGGCATTAACGCGCCTTACATCTGGCTTAAGACGCCAGGGAATTTATCATCATGGGAGTTCTTTGATTTATTGCTTTCAAAAGCGGGAGTCGTAGGGACGCCGGGTTCCGGTTTTGGTCCGAGCGGCGAGGGATATTTTAGGTTGACAGCATTTGGCACACATGAAAACACGGTTAAGGCAATTGCGAAAATCAGAGAGAATATTTAAGATTCTTTAAATAAAAGCTTATTTGAACGGCAGAATTGCAATTAATTTGAGTGAAATTGTTTCTAATATATAAAAAAATCAATATTCATCAAAAAAGCGGTTGCTTTTTCAAGAGTATTTGATATAATGGTAAATGTTCGTAGAAAGATGCGGATTGGTGTAACGGTAGCACAGCAGACTCTGACTCTGTTAGTAGAGGTTCAAATCCTCTATCCGTAGTTCCGTTTTTTCTAAGGACGAATGAGAGATTTACGGAGTGTGGCTCAGCTTGGTAGAGCGCTACGTTCGGGACGTAGAGGTCGCGTGTTCGAATCACGTCACTCCGACTAAACCGTACTGATTTCGAAGGGGGACGCACCCTAAGAGAGAAGGCGCATATCATTACCGGAATATTATTTACAGTCTGCGTCTTTGGCGCAGGCTGTTTTATATAATGTGAGGGACTTTAGGAAGTATGACACAGAAAAAAACACAGACAAAACTAAAATGGTGGTCAATTGTTTTCTGGCTTTTGGTTTGGGAGATTGCGAGTCGCGCAATCGGAATTGAATTGCTTCTTGCTTCCCCTATCGGAGTTGTTAAAAGACTATTCGAAGTAATTGTAACATCGGATTTTTGGAAGGCTATCGGGTTTTCGTGTGTCAGAATTCTGGGCGGGTTCTTAGGAGCATTGATTCTGGCAGTGCTTTTTGCTGTTCTTTCCGCTAAAAATAAATACTTTCGTGAGTTATTGGCACCACTCGTTCAGGTGATAAAGAGCACTCCTGTGGCTTCATTTATTTTGTTGATTCTTGTTTGGATTTCGCCCGCGAATATTTCTTTTTTGATAGCACTCTTGATGGTATTTCCGATTATGTATACCAATCTCCTTGATGGAATCGCTGAGGTGGATATAAGGCTACTTGAGATGGCTAAGGTTTTTAGGATGTCGAGGAGAAATCAGCTGCGTTATATATACATCCCGGGAGTTTTTCCTTTTTTTAGGGCGGGAGTTTCAATAGCGCTTGGAATGTGCTGGAAATCGGGCATAGCCGCAGAAATAATAGGCATTCCGGATGGCTCGATAGGTGAGTATTTATATCTTTCAAAAGTATATTTAGAAACAACTGATTTATTCGTTTGGACTATGGTAATTATATTCTGCTCGGTTTTATTTGAACGATTGTTTCTTTACGCAATGAAAATTATTGCGAAGCGACTTGAATCGGATTCGGGGAAAAACACTGATACCATTATTGATTCAAAACCGACAAACAACGAGATTTCCGGGCTGGATAAACCTAATGAGGATAGGTTATATGAAAACCAAGATATTAAGCAATTATTGCCAATAAAGAATCTAAATAAAGCCTTTGGTAATTTAACGGTATTTAAGGGCTTCAATTCAGAAATACTAAGTGGTGCCGTAAATGCCATTCTCGGACCATCAGGGGGCGGAAAAACCACTTTACTTCGGATATTGATGGGACTTGAAAAGGCGGATTATGATGAATTGCCGATAGAGGGCGCAAAATACGCGTGTGTATTTCAGGAAGACAGACTGTGCGGGCACTTATCAGCTTTTAAGAACATTGAAATGGTAAGAGGTTCAAACATAGAGAATTCAGAGATTTTGGTGGCATTATCCGATGTTGGACTTAAAGATCATGAATTTAAGCCTGTCAGAGAATTATCGGGTGGTATGAAAAGACGAGTGGCTATTATCCGAGCGTTGTTGTCGGATTACGATATTTTAGTTTTGGATGAACCATTTAAGGGTCTCGATGAGACACTTAGAAAGGAGGTGATGGCGTATGTGAGAGAGAAAACAAGTGGGAAAACAGTATTATTTGTGACCCATGAACCCGAAGAGGTTGAAGCCATGGGAGCAAAGCATTCTATCTTCGTTAATCAGCTGATTTCCCGTTAATAAAGGGATAGGAGTGTGTTAGCGTTAAGGTTTTGTATCGGCAAATTGTTTTGGGGGAAGGATTATTTGCCGAATATAGAAAGGTTTTATTTAAGTAATGAAAAAAGTAGTAAAAAGAGCAGTAATTGGATTTATGGCTGTACTCCTCGTGGCGAGTCTCGCTATGGGATGTGGAAAGAAGGACCAGAAGAAAAGTAACTCTGACAATGCACCTGCTAAACAAGAGCAAACGACAGGCAAAGGGGCGAATGAAAGCACGAATCAAGGCAGTTCTAAGACTGTAAACGAAAAAGCTAAAACACAGGACACGACAAAAGAAACGGATAAAAAGCCCGCCACATCAACGGGAACAGAAAAAAAGAACAACAATAAATAACGTATAAAAATAATATAATAATGTAACAGAACAATAAAAACCAAAATGGGAGCCTCTGCAGGGGCTCCTTTTGCATAAAGTGCGAGTGAATCGGCAAAAAGAAATAGAATGCAGGAAATATGTGTGTTAATATATATCTGGATTAAAAGTATCGGATTAGATTATTTGTGTTGACTAAAAATAAGCGGAATAATTATATGATATTGGATTAAGAGGCAGAAAGCGTGAACCAAAAGAATCGAAAGAGAAAACGCAAAAAGAAGACATCCCTAAGTAAAATTTTCTTAGTTGTTGGGATTGTGCTCATAATCATCATTGCCGGGGTGTTTCTTTTGGTTAAATTCAATGGAAAAGCACAGGAAGAGAAAAGCGCCGGCGAGCAGACTGAAGATGGTCAGACAAATGAGGATGTCATTGCGGTCGGTGCAGACCTTTCTTTGGATGATTCGGGAGCCAATCCGGTAAATCAGCTCCCGCCCGAACCTGAAATTCCTGAAGATCACCGTGGCAAAGCTGAACCCATCCCCGAGGAAGTCAGGGCAATGATGGCGGGGATTTCAATGCCCGAAGGAGCTTCGGTCTCTTACGATGACTTGTCCTATCTGACAGTGTATTATCATGATTTTGAAGGGGAAGATGCAATTGGAAATATAGTAGTTGATGCGGATTTGGCAGAAGAGGTCCTTGATATATTCAAAGATTTATATGACATTGACTATCCTATCCAGAGCGTGCGCTTGATAGATGAGTTCAATGATTTGCAAACCGATGAATTTAACGA
>JAISSU010000021.1 GCA_031272985.1 Lachnospiraceae bacterium
GGTGTAACAACTGCAAGGGAGTAGTACCGAACAGAAAAAATCTTGTTTCAGGAGCGATGATAAATTGATGATAAAAACAATGAAAACTCTGGATAATAGGGCTAAAATGAAAAATCCGAATCCTAAAAGCCCTGATAAATCAACGAAAATAAGAGAAGACCTGCTTCTCGCTCTGGAGTGGGAATAGTCTTGAAAAGTCACGAAAAGGATGTTAAATCAGGAAGAAGACAATTCCGGCAGTTACATTGATAATGCTTTTGAATTGTATTGACAATGTTCCAAATCGCGAATATAATTTAACCATGAAAAACAGGAGGTTTTTATGGATTTCATGACTGCTAAAGAAGCGTCCGAACAGTGGAGTATCTCGCAGAGGCGAGTCGCTGTTCTCTGCTCTGAAAACAGGATTGACGGAGCAGAAATGATAGGTAAGATGTGGCTAATCCCAAAGACAGCTACAAAGCCGGATGACGCACGCAGTCTACGGTTTCAGCCACTTGAATGTTTGCCCGTTAAACCCTTTGTAAAGTGGGCGGGAGGTAAAGCGCAAATTCTTGAGGAAATACGCCGCTTGTATCCGTCAGGATTGGGTGAAACCATCACAAAGTATGCTGAACCTTTTGTTGGCGGCGGTGCTGTACTCTTCGACATTCTTAGTAAATATCAGCTTGAAGAAGTCTATATAAGTGACATAAACAGAGAATTGATTGTTACGTACACGCATATTCGGGACAACGCCAGTGAACTCGTTGATGAGCTTCGCACAATTGAGCGGGAGTATCTTCCCTTCTCAGAAGATGAGCGAAAGACCTACTACTACAACAAACGAGAACGCTACAACAACCTCAAAGCGAAATCTCATACCGGCGTTGAATTGGCTGCGCTGTTTATATTCTTAAACAGAACCTGTTTCAACGGTCTTTATCGCGTGAACAGTAAAGGTGGGTTCAACGTTCCTATGGGGAGCTACAAAAACCCGACGATCTGCGACGAGAGCAATCTTATAGCAGTTTCCGAGCGGTTGCAGAATGTTCAAATTGTTTGCGGCGATTATAGGGAATCACGTAAATTTATAGACAAGCGGACATTCGCCTATTTTGACCCGCCTTATCGCCCATTGTCGGATACGGCAAGTTTTACTTCATATGCGCGGGATGGCTTTGACGACAAAAACCAAATGGAGCTTGCCCGATTCATAAAGGAATTGAGCAAAAAAGGAGCTTGTGTCGTCGCAAGTAATTCCGATCCCAAGAACACCAACGAGAGTGATAACTTTTTTGATGACTTATATAATTCGCTGTCCATTGCACGAATATCTGCAAGCAGGGCGATCAACTCTGTTGGCGAGAAGCGTGGAAGAATAAGCGAATTGTTGATTACGAATTATGAGGGCGCGAGAGCATGAGAGACACAGTTATTGTTGGGATTGTAATATGAGAATTCAGTTACCTTAGTGCGGAGGTTTTATATGGAACGAAGAATAGCAATTCAAAAGCTCAAACAGTTAGAAGGTCAAGATCTACATGCGTTGGCACATGAACTCGGTGTGACTGTTCTTGCACCGAATGGCAAAGTTAATAAAGGTTGGGCGGGGCACGTTTGCGAGCGTTATTTAGGCTTGCCGCTGAACTCCGCTCAAAGTCCTAACTTCGGTTCGTGGGAACTAAAAAGCATACCTTTGAAACGCCGCAATGATGGCACACTTACTTTCAAAGAGACGATGGCCGTCACAATGATAGATCCGTATAATGTAGCGCGGACTCCTTTTGAGGAAAGTCACTTGCTGTCAAAACTGAGGAAAGCAGTTATTGTTGCGCGGATAGTGGGAGGCAGCTATTCAGAGCCAACGATGGTTCTTTCCGTTACCGGCATTGATCTTAACGACGAGTTGTATTCTATTGTCGAACAAGACTATAACACTGTGCGTGACTGTATAAACGATGAAGCACGTGGGTTTTCGAGTTTAACTGGTAAAATGGGTGTTTATATACAACCACGAACAAAAGGTTCGGGGCATGGGAGTGTGTCACGCGCATTTTATGCGCGCACGTCGTTTCTGGCACGAATAATTGATTTGAGTGAGTGAGACAGTATGAAAATCACAAAATGGAATCCGGATAGCTTCGAGCTAGAGATGAATACAGTCTGGTCGTTCCCTGATCGCGGCGATTGGGCAACACACGACGGAAAGTATCGCGGCAACTGGTCACCGTATATACCTCGCAATATAATATTAAGGTATTCGCAAGAAGGGGATTTGGTGCTCGATCAATTTGCTGGTGGTGGCACAACGCTTGTCGAATCGAAGCTGTTAAACCGCAACATTATTGGTATTGATGTTAACGACAATGCCCTGCAACGTTGCAAAGAGAAAACCGACTTTACTATTGAAAATGCTGGCGAAGTCAGCATTATTAAGGGTGACGCGCGCTCTTTGTCTGACATTGCTGATAGCAGCATCGATCTGATTTGCACACACCCGCCATATGCCAACATCATTTCATATAGTGATGACATAGAAAACGATCTTTCACACTTTGCCGTAAAAGACTTTTTAGAGCAAATGAAACCTGTTGCGGCGGAAGCATATCGCGTTTTGAAAAAAGGAAAATTCTGCGCCATCTTGATGGGCGATACTCGTCAAAAAGGTCACGTTATTCCCATGAGCTTTGACGTGATGAAAATATTTGAAGCGGCAGGATTCAAGACTAAGGAAATCATCATCAAAGAACAGCACAACTGCACAACGACCGGATACTGGAAAAGCCAGAGCATTAAGTACAATTTTCTTCTGTTGGCGCATGAGTACCTGTTTGTTTTTAGAAAGTAGATGGACAGGCTTTACCAGATGTCTTAACTTCTGTTCCGACCGAACACATCCTGCGCTATCGCCTTATATTACATGAAAGCATAAATGATTATCTTGTTACCCTCCCCTTCTCATACTCTATCGCCGCATTCACGAACCCTTTAAACAGAGGGTGTGGGCGGTTCGGTCTGGATTTTAATTCCGGGTGCGCCTGAGTGGCTATAAACCATGGGTGCGACGGGATTTCTATCATTTCGACTATGCGGCCATCCGGAGAAAGCCCCGAGAGCTTCATGCCGTGCGAGGAAAGCTCCTCGCGGTAGTCATTGTTTACTTCGTAACGATGGCGGTGGCGCTCGAATATCTCCCTTACTCCATAGAGCTTGTACGCCTTTGAGTCAGGATCCAGCACGCAGGGATATGAGCCGAGCCTCAATGTCCCTCCTATATCTTCGATTCCGTATTGTTCGGGCATTATATGTATCATCGGGTGCGTGGTATCCGGGGCAAGCTCCGCACTGTGCGCGTCATAATAGCCGAGCACATTTCTCGCGAATTCCACTATAGCGAGCTGCATACCCAGGCAAAGTCCTAAGAATGGAAGACCATGCTCTCTGGCGTACTGTATCGAAATGAGCTTACCATCTATTCCGCGATGCCCGAATCCGCCCGGAACTACGACTCCGCTCACATCCGATAGGATTTCCGCCACATTTTCTTTCGTCACTTCTTCTGAGTCCACCCATTTTACATTTACTGTAGCCCTTGAGAATATTCCGCCATGTTTAAGCGCCTCCACGACACTGATATAAGCATCATGAAGCTGAATATATTTACCCACTAAAGCAACGGTTACTTCTTTATCAGGATTCTTAAGGTATTCGACCATTTCGGTCCAATCCTTTAAATCGGGCTCCGGGCATGGTAAATGCAGGCACTCACAGACCACTTGCGCGAGCTTTTCATCCTCCATCGCAAGAGGTGCCTCATACAAATATTCGACATCTAAATTTTGTAGCACATGCCCAGCCGGGACATTGCAGAAAAGAGATATCTTTTCCTTGATTCCTTTATCCAAAGGATATTCGCTGCGGCAAATAATAGCATCCGGCTGAATTCCCATCCCCTGCAAATCCTTAACACTCGACTGCGTGGGTTTCGTTTTCATTTCATGTGAGCATTTTAAGTACGGAATCAGGGTGACATGCAGCAAAATGACATTTTCACGCCCTTTTTCATGCTGGAACTGTCTGATCGCCTCTAAAAACGGCTGGCTTTCAATATCGCCGACGGTCCCTCCCACCTCTATGATTGCAATTTCAGTCTTTTCTGTGGAAGGATTGCGATAAAATCTCGCTTTGATTTCATTGGTAATATGAGGGATGACCTGCACAGTCCCTCCGCCGTAGTCCCCGTGCCTTTCCTTTTGGAGGACGGACCAATATATTTTCCCTGTCGTAACATTTGAATTCTTGCTTAGACTCTCGTCAATAAATCTCTCATAATGTCCCAGATCAAGGTCTGTTTCCGCGCCGTCGTCAGTAACAAAGACCTCCCCGTGCTGCACGGGATTCATTGTGCCCGGGTCAATATTGATATATGGGTCGAATTTCTGCATGGTGACGGTAAACCCGCGTGCTTTCAGAAGCCGGCCGAGAGAAGCTGCTGTGATTCCTTTGCCGAGACCGGATACGACACCTCCCGTAACGAATACGTATTTTACACTCATTGCGACCTCCTTTTGAAAATTCACACAATAAACACACAAAAATAAAGACAAAACCAAATTATTGGATTATTATCTGGATAGTATACCCTTGACCTTGTAAGTTCGCTAATTATAGAACAATCAGTTGAACCCACACTGCAAGTATACACAAGATGTATGAAATTTACAAGCGTGCAAGCAACTTTTCCTTGCGTCAATTGGTTTGCATAAGTATAATCAAGTTTGTACGACAAAAAGGGGTGTCGCAGGTGTCGGAGGTTCCCCTGACCTTTAGTAGCGTAGACCGGATTCACTCCGGTCGGAGCGAGGGGTGTCGGGGGTGTCCCCTGACCTTTAGTAGCGTAGACCGGATTCACTCCGGTCGGAGCGAGGGGTGTCGGGGGTGTCCCCTGACTAAGAATAAGGAGGTATAAATGGAAAACAACAGACCTGAAAAAAATGATCAGAACCCCAGAAACCCGCGTCAGGGATTTGGGTTTGTTCTTATAGTGACTGCACTTACGGCGATTTTGGTACTCGCTTTAAATAAATATTCAGGAACTACTAAGGCTGAGGAGATTACTTATGATAAATTTCTTACTTGGGTAGACGAGGGGAAAGTAAAATCCGTCGTAATTAAGACTGACAGAATCATGATAACCCCGAAAACCGAGGAAGAATTAAAGAAAGAAGCCGAAGAGAAAACAGAAAAAGCAGAAAGTAAGACAGAAACTAAGACGGGAACCACCGACAGCAAAACCGATGCTAACGAAAATAGTACTGACACTGCTGATAGCAAAACCGATGCTAATGAAAATAGTACCGACACTACGCAGAACTCAGGAGAGAATAATGCGGCAAATTCCGAGACCGATCCGCTTGCAGGACTTCTTAATGCCGCAACAGGTAATAATACCGCAGCGGTAAAGGAATATTATACAGGAATTATGAAGGATGATACACTTACAGAAAGACTCGTCGAGGCCGGAGTCGAGGTAAAGCAGGAGATTCCCAATACCACTTCAGCTATCATTCTGAATCTATTGCTCACCATTCTTCCTATTGGGCTAATTGCGGGTTTGATGATATGGATGACTCGTAAAATGTCAAAGAGCGGTGGCTTTATGGGAATGGGACGCAGCAATGCGAAAATGTATGTGGAGCGTAAAACCGGCGTTTCTTTCGTGGATGTGGCGGGTCAAGATGAGGCAAAAGAATCGCTTCAGGAGATTGTGGATTTCTTGCATAATCCGAATAAATATGCAAATGTCGGCGCGAGACTTCCCAAAGGTGCTTTGCTCGTGGGACCTCCTGGCACAGGCAAGACGCTACTCGCAAAGGCTGTCGCGGGCGAGGCCAATGTTCCTTTCTTTTCACTGACAGGCTCCGAATTTGTCGAGATGTATGTGGGCTTGGGTGCTTCTCGTGTGAGGGATTTGTTTAAACAGGCGCAGGCAATGGCTCCCTGTATTGTTTTCATTGATGAAATTGACGCCATAGGAAAGAGCCGCGATTCAATGTACGGCGGCAATGACGAACGTGAACAGACCCTTAATCAATTGCTCTCCGAAATGGACGGCTTTGATTCCAATAAAGGACTGGTGCTCTTAGGCGCCACAAACAGACCTGAGATATTAGACCCCGCGCTTCTTCGCCCCGGTCGTTTCGACAGGCGCATTATCGTAGAAAAGCCTGATTTGCGCGGGCGCATAGATGTCCTTAAGGTTCACTCCAAAGACGTAAAAATGGATGAAAGTGTAGATCTGGAGGCGATAGCACTTGCCACATCCGGTGCTGTAGGCTCTGATTTAGCGAATATGATTAATGAGGCCGCCATTAATGCCGTAAAGCACGGGAGAAACCTTGTCTCTCAGAGTGACCTTTTTGAAGCTGTCGAAGTGGTTTTGGTCGGAAAAGAAAAGAAAGATCGCATCATGAGTCAGGAAGAGCGCAAAATCGTATCCTATCACGAGGTCGGTCACGCACTCGTTTCTGCCTTGCAAAAAGACTCCGAACCGGTTCAAAAAATTACTATCGTGCCGCGTACCATGGGAGCTTTGGGTTATGTTATGCAGACCCCTGAAGAAGAGAAATTCCTGAATACCAAAAAGGAATTGGAGGCCATGCTTGTCGGAATGCTGGCAGGGCGTGCCGCCGAGGAAATTGTCTTTGACACGGTCACGACAGGCGCAGCCAATGATATCGAAAAGGCGACCGAGGTCGCAAGAGCCATGGTTACCCAATACGGTATGAGTAAGAAATTCGGGCTTATTGGTTTAGAATCCATTCAGCATAAATATTTGGATGGTCGTCCGATGGCTAATTGCGGTCAGGAGACCCAATCGGATATTGATAAAGAAGTCATGGAGCTTCTGAAGATTTCCTATGAGGGAGCGAAAAAATTGCTCAGCGAGCACAGAAAAGCTCTTGATACGATCGCTGCCTTCCTTATAGAAAAAGAGACTATTACAGGAAAGGAATTCATGGAAATCTTCCGTAAAATAGAAGGCGTAAAGTCTGAGGATAAAAAAGACGAGGAGCGCATTTCCATGAACCCTGCCACGCAAGGAGAGAGCGTTCCCATACTTAGCTGAGCAATAAGACATTTTCGGAGTATAAGATGCCGGATTTTACCGAAGAATTAAAAAAGCTGCCGGATAAACCCGGAATATACATAATGCGCGGAGCCTCCGATGAAGTCCTTTATGTCGGAAAAGCAAAGATTCTTAAAAATCGCGTTCGCCAATATTTTCAGGGAAACCGTGACAGAGGAGCGAAAATCGAGCGGATGATCAGTCAGATTGTCCGCTTTGAAACTATTGTCACGGACTCAGAGATGGAGGCATTAATCCTCGAGAATAATCTCATTAAAGAACACCGTCCGCGTTATAATACTCTATTGACGGACGATAAGACCTATCCATTCTTGAAAATTACGATTGACGAAGCATTCCCCAGAGTCAGACTTGCGAGAAAAATGGGGCATGATAAAGCTAAATATTTCGGTCCTTATCCGAGCAGTTACGCTCTAAAGGAGACAATGGATTTGCTTCGCAAAATATACCATATTCGCGATTGCAATCGAAAACTTCCTCAGGATATAGGCAAAGCCCGCCCTTGCCTTAATTACCATATTCATCAGTGTGATGCCCCGTGTCAGGGCTTTATCAGCGAAGAGGATTATCATAAAAGCGTTGAGGAGGTTCTTAAATTCCTCGATGGGAAATACGATACGGTACTTAAAGATCTTGAAAAGAGAATGAATGATTGCTCCGAAGCTCTCGAATTTGAAAAGGCAGCCGAACTTAGGGATTTGCGAAACAATGTTCTGCGAATTGTCGAGAAACAAAAAATTACGGATACCTCCGGTGAAAACAGGGATGTCATCGGATTCGCTTCAGATGAAGAGGATGCTGTTATTCAGATGTTCTTTATTCGTGGCGGCAGACTGATAGGGAGAGACAGATTTTATCTTAAAGTCAATACCGAAAATTCAAACGGCGAAATCCTCATTGCCTTCCTTAAGCAGTTTTATGCGGGGTCTGCTTATATCCCTGCGGAAATATTGCTTCCTTTTGTTCCTGATGAGATTGATGATGCCGAAAAAGAAGAGATTTCGGTAGTTGAAGAATGGCTCTCAAAAATCCAAGGGCGAAAAGTGCGCCTGCATATGCCGCAAAAAGGGTTAAAAGAGAAATTATTGCGATTAGCGACAGAAAACGCGGCACTGATTCTTAAAAACGACAGAGAGAAGATGAAGCGCGAGGAGGGAAAAACTATAGGCGCCGTAAAGGAATTAGCGGAAATCCTCGGGCTTTCAAAGCTCGTTCGAATAGAGTCTTATGATATATCTAATACGGGAGGATTTATCTCGGTAGGATCAATGGTCGTATATGAAAAAGGAAAGCCAAAGCCCGGCGATTATCGTAAATTTCGCATAAAATCAGTGGAAGGTCCTAATGATGTCGCGAGTTTAAGAGAGGTTATATTCAGGAGATTCTCGCACGGTATCAAAGAACGAAATTCGTTTGGCGAAAATATCAATTCGGTATCAGGGGGTGCCGATTATGCCGATAATGTCCATAATGTGGGCAGCGATAGTAATGCCGGAAGTTTCAACATTTTTCCTGACTTGATATTAATGGATGGCGGTAAAGGTCAGGTGAACGCGGCGCGCCAAGTGCTGGATGAATTGGATATTAGTCTTCCAATCTGCGGAATGGTAAAGGATGACAAACACCGCACACGGGGGCTTTATTTTAATGATGTGGAATTGCCGATTGATAAGCATTCAGAGTGCTTTAAATTATTAACGCGAATTCAGGATGAAACGCATCGTTTTGCCATTACATATCACAGAAGTCTGCGCGGGAAAAATCAGGTGAAATCCGTACTAGATGACATACCCGGAATCGGCTCTAAAAGGCGAATCGCCCTAATGAAGCATTTTCAGGGAATAGAGGAATTAAAGGCCGCGACAGTAGAGGAATTGTCACAGATTCCTTCCATGGATGCACGCTCTTCTAAGGCGGTGAAAGACTATTTTTCAAATTCAGTTGTCGCAAATATTACCCCAAAATAATCTATTTTTTCGTTTCGTAAAATTTATATAAATTTCTTATTGACTAATGGTTTTTGATTTGGTATACCTAAAACACTCACCCCTTAAATTGGGGTAGGCAAAGCTGTTTTGAAGGTGGGGTCTTGCAAAAGACAAAAACAGTCGCTTTTAGCGATAGCGCAGGAAACCCATTGTAAATTCAGGCTACATATGGAATTTGATTCGGAATACCCTGCGCGGCGCGTACGGTATTTTTTATTAAGTATGGTTATCGGCTTCATTGGGGAATGGCTTCGATAACAGGTATTCATTGAGAATAACGCATCAAAAAAACGAAGCTGGGGATGCATTATTTTTAAGAAGAGTAAAAGGAGAAAGGAGGAAGGCGCACTTTAAAAAAATAAAATCATAAAGTTACGCTGAATGACAAATGAGAAGGAGAAAAAGAAAGAGGCGGCGGGATATATTTGTGAATTTGGCGTTTATAAGTCTGGCGATGATGACAATTAGTCTCATGGGCAGTATCATGACCACGAGAGCGGCGGGCCAAGGTAAGGGCGGTTACAGGGAAGATTCCAATATTCAATCGTTAACACTGGGAAGTGTTTCGCGTACGGATTTGGATGTCGGTGGATTTGATGAATCGCCCGGGTACATCAGTATTAGCATTGACCGAGGCGAAGGCATTGAGATGCAATATGAAAAGACGGGACATTTTGCTTCTTTGGTGCACAGCGTCACCGTGAGTACAGACAATCAGACGGGTTACAGCCTTTCCATGCGAGATTTGGAAGGTTCGGTCCATCTGGAGACAATGATGGGCGATAGGATAAATGCCGTGGAAGGAAATCTGACTACGAACAGCTACGGCTACACAGTGAACGAGATAAATAAGAAGGCGACCGCGAATTCAAATGTTTTTGCGGTATCCGAAAATGAAAGTATATTAGGCAGTACCGAAAAGGCAGAATCGCACATCACATATGTAAACTGGGGATTAGTTTTGGACGATACTTTGCCCGGCGGGACATATTCGAACGAGGTTGTCTATACGGCAGTCGCGCATTAATAGATATGAATACTTGATTCTTTGTTTCGTAGAGGACGCCGTGCTTACGGCGTCCTGATATATTTCTAATTGTAAGCGCCCCCACCGGTCTTCGACAAACCCTTCTGTAGATAGTTTTAATAATTGTAATTTCTGTGAAAATAATAAAAAAAATTGACATTGTCCCCTAACGGTGTTACAACAATTTGGTATCTATTTATAAATAATATTGAATATTTTTATAGTCGGGAGGCATACTTTTAATGACTAAGCTTCTGAAGCTATACAAACCACATCTTCTATTTGTATTTTTTATCTTAATCGTGCTCGGAGTTCAGGCGTACTGCGATTTATCTTTGCCGACTTATACTTCGGAAATTGTCAATGTCGGCATTCAGCAAGGCGGTGTTACTGACAAGATCCCCGTGTACATGGATAGTAAAGACATGTATGATCTTCTTGTCTTTGTGCCGGATGAGGATGTGGAAACCGTGAAAAACGCCTATTCTTGGGAAGGGGATTATTATGCGTTAATCAATAGCGATAGTAATTCCGAAGAATATAAAAATCTGACGAAGATTCTTTCCAAACCTATGCTTATCGTAAATCAATTATTATCCGATCCTGAAAAAACCGATGAAATCCTCGAAAAAACGGGCATTAAAGAAATGGGAAATAGGTTGGATCGAGATGTGTCAACATTTGAGCTGATTAGCTGGCTCCCCGCTGAAGTCAAAGCCGCGATGTTTTCTGAAATCGATAAGCAGATTGAGGCTCTGCCCGAAAGCATGGTGACTCAGGCTTGCGCTTCTTACATTCACGGTGTATATGAAAGAGTCGGAATAGATATGGATAAGTTTCGAAATAATTATATCCTCAGTACAGGCGGAAAAATGCTGCTCTTAGCCGGAATTTCGGCACTTGCGAGCATTTTGGTCAGTTTCCTTTCAGCCAGAGTAGGTGCGGGAATAGGACGCAAGCTTCGTGGAAATGTGTTCAGAAAGGTCGTCGGATTCTCGCATAACGAATTGGATAAATTCTCAACGGCGTCCCTCATTACGAGAAGTACCAATGACATACAGCAGGTTCAAATGATGTCGGTATTTTTCCTTCGAATGATGGTTTATGCCCCGATACTGGGAATCGGAGGTATATGGAAGGTTTTTCACACCAATTCGGGGATGGCGTGGATAGCCGCATTGGCAGTAGGAATAATCCTGTTTGTGGTTACGATATTATTCCAGATAGTCATGCCGAAATTTAAGATAATGCAGACCCTGGTTGACAGGTTAAATCTCATCAGCAGGGAAATCCTGACAGGTCTACAGGTTATTCGCGCATTTAACGCGCAAAAGCAAGAGAGTGAGCGATTTGACAAAGCCAATAAGGATCTTAAGAACAATCAGCTTTTTGTCAACCGTATTATGACTTTTATGATGCCATTTATGATGTTCGTGATGAACAGCGTCGCGATCCTGATAGTCTGGACGGGGGCGCACGGTATTGAAAATGGTGCCATGCAGGTAGGGGATATGATGGCATTTATTCAATACATGATGCAAATCATGATGTCCTTCCTTATGATATCAATGCTCTCGGTAATGTTGCCGCGTGCCGTTGTTTCCGCGGTTCGAATAGACGAGGTCTTACAGAGTGAATCTTCTATAAAGGATCCGGAAAATCCAAAGGCATTTCCTGAAAATGCCGGAGGAGAAATTGTATTTGAACATGTTTCTTTCCGCTATCCGGATGCAGATGAGGATGTACTGACCGATATTTCATTTGACGCAAAGCCCGGGCATACGACGGCTTTTATCGGGAGTACCGGCAGCGGAAAAACTACCTTATTAAACTTAATTCCGAGATTCTATGATGTTACCGAAGGGAAAATTACGGTGGACGGTGTGGATATCCGCGACGTAAAGCAATCGGATTTACGCGACGCGATAGGATTGGTTTCTCAGAAAGCCATTCTGTTTTCCGGGAATATAGCTTCCAATATAATGTACGGAAATGAAAATGGCACCGAAGAGGAGATGAAGGAAGCGGCGCGGATTGCTCAGGCTACGGAATTCATTGACGATAAGGAAGAAGGATATGAAAGCCTGATTGCCCAAGGCGGAGCGAATGTCTCCGGCGGACAAAAGCAAAGGCTTTCGATTGCGAGGGCAATAGCATCAGATCCGAAGATTTATCTTTTCGACGACAGCTTTTCAGCACTTGATTATAAAACCGATGCTACGCTTCGGAAGGAACTGCGTAAAATTACGGCCAATGCCACGGTTCTAATAGTTGCCCAAAGAGTCGGTACTATTCTCACGGCGGATGAAATACTCGTCCTTGATGATGGGAAAATCGTGGGCCGAGGCACACATGAGGAATTGTTAAAAACCTGCGATACCTATTATCAGATTGCGGCATCGCAGCTTTCCGAGGATGAACTAAAACCAAAGGAGGTGGCATAAATGAGCGAAGAAACGAAAAACAATGTGGAATTAAACCAAAGCGCAAATGAAACAGCCACCGAAAACCGTACCTTTACACGCCAGCATACCGGCCCCGGCAGCGGACCCCCTCCCGGGCATCGGGCGATGATGATGGGCGAAAAAGCAAAGGATTTTAAGGGTACGATGAAAAAGCTCGCACATTATTTGGCGAAACATAAATTTTCGCTGTCGCTTGCGGTTTTGTGTGCCATTGGCGGGGCTGTCTTTTCCATTATCGGACCCAAAATACTCGGCGAGGCGACTACCGAAATCTATAAAGGCCTGGTAGGGACCCTTCAAGGCGGAACGGGAATTGATTTTGCGGCAATAGGAAGCATTCTTGCGACCTTGCTTTGCCTTTATGTAATCAGCATGGTGTTTTCCTTTATTCAGGGCTTTATTATGACCGGAATATCCCAGAAAATATCGTACCGGATGCGCAATGAAATAAGTGAAAAGATAAACCGCCTGCCGATGAATTTCTTTGACAAAATGACGCACGGTGAGATCCTTTCGCGAATCACGAATGATGTCGACACCGTCAGCCAGTCGCTAAATCAGAGCGCTTCACAGGTGATGACGTCAATAACAATGCTGATTGGTGTTCTGGTTATGATGATTAGAATCAGCGTATTAATGACATTGGTGGCGCTTTTGATGCTGCCGTTATCGTTCGTACTTATTTCTATTGTGGTAAAGCACTCCCAAAAGTACTTCCGTGACCAGCAGAAATTCCTCGGAAACGTGAACGGGCAGGTCGAGGAAATCTATGCGGGGCAATTAATTGTAAAGGCATTCAATAAAGAAAAATCCGCGATTTCTGATTTTGACGCAACGAATGAAAAGCTTTATAAATCTGCCTGGCGCTCGCAGTTCTTATCCGGCTTAATGGGACCGGCAATGCAATTTATCGGGAATTTAGGTTACGTCGGCGTAGTTATAATGGGCGGGTACCTCGCTGTCAAAAATACGATTGAAGTAGGAGATATCCAATCATTTATTCAATATGTCAGGAGCTTTACGCAGCCGATTCAGCAGGTGGCGCAGCTGACTAATATGCTTCAGTCTACAGCTGCAGCCTCAGAGAGGGTTTTTGCCTTCCTTGATGAGTCGGAGGAAATAAAAGAGTGCGAGAATCCTGTTTCGACGGATAATTTCACAGGAGAAGTGGCATTTGATCATGTGAAATTCGGTTATGATCCCGAGAATATTATCATAAAGGACTTCAGTACAGAGGTAAAACCCGGGCAAAAGATTGCCATAGTCGGCCCTACCGGAGCAGGAAAGACGACGCTTGTAAAACTCCTTATGCGTTTCTATGATGTTAATAGCGGAGCGATTCGCATGGACAAAGTCGATATCAGGGATTTGCGCCGCGAGGATTTGCGTCATATGTTCGGTATGGTGCTACAGGATACCTGGCTCTTTAAGGGTACAATAGAAGATAATTTAAAATACGGACGTCCGGACGCCTCGCATGAGGATGTCGTAAAAGCTGCAAAAGCCGCGCGCGCGCACAGGTTTATCATGACGCTTCCGGGAGGATACAATATGGAGCTCAATGAAGAGGTAAATAATGTCTCCGCAGGGCAGAAACAGCTCTTAACAATAGCAAGAACAATACTTGCCGACCCGAAAATCCTGATACTTGATGAGGCGACGAGTTCTGTCGATACCCGCACCGAGGTACAGATTCAAAAGGCAATGGATAATCTCATGAAGGGCAGGACGAGCTTTATAATTGCCCACAGGCTTTCTACCATACGCGATGCGGACAGAATCTTAGTATTAAACGAGGGCGATATAGTTGAGCAGGGCACCCATGAAGAGCTCCTTGAAAAAGGCGGATTTTACGCTAATCTATATAACGCCCAATTTGAACCGGCGGCTTGATAATATCAACACATTCATTCCCATACACAAAAACAAGACGGCAGCCACTGAGGTTGCCGTCTTTAAACTTTTATTTGTTATTTGTATTGGCGTAGTATGTCAGGAGTTTTGTTCCTCGGCTTCCAGTAGCTTCAGAGCACGAACTTTTAAGGGAAGTCCAAACAGATTAATAAATCCGTCCGCGTCATGATGGTCGTAAAGCTCACCTGTCGTAAAGCTCGCCAAAGATTCCGAATACAACGAATAGGGCGATGTGGTCCCTGCCTTTATAATATTTCCTTTGTAGAGTTTGAATTTCACTTCGCCGGTTACGTATTTCTGCGTGGAGCTGACAAATGCGCAGATTGCCTCGCGAAGAGGTGTAAACCATTTTCCCTCGTAGACAATTTGAGCGAGTTTATTACCCACGTCCTTTTTCATCTCGTAGGTAGCCCTGTCAAGCACGAGCTCTTCGAGCTGTTTATGCGCCTCCATGAGAATAGTTCCGCCCGGTGTCTCGTAGACACCTCTTGATTTCATGCCTACGACGCGGTTTTCGACGATGTCAATTATCCCTACGCCGTGCTTTCCTCCGAGGGTATTAAGCTTACGAATAATATCCGCTACCTTCATTTTATTACCATTAATGGAGGTGGGAACACCTGCCTCAAAAGTCATAGTAACGTATTCTTCTTCATCGGGGGCTTTTTGCGCGGTCACACCCAATACTAATATGTGCTCGTAATCCGGCTCTAAGGCAGGGTCTTCGAGTTCGAGCCCCTCATGGCTTATGTGCCATAAATTCCTGTCGCGACTATAGCTGTGGCTTGAGTCAAATGGGAGATTAATCCCTTTGGATTCGCAGTATGCGATTTCATCCTCGCGGGAGGTAAAGGTCCAGACCTCCGTCATTCTCCACGGGGCGATAATCTTTAAATCCGGTGCCAATGCCTTTATCGTAAGCTCAAAGCGAATCTGGTCATTTCCCTTTCCTGTGGCTCCATGGCAGACTGCGCTCGCGCCCTCTTTTCTTGCGATTTCCACGAGCTTTGCGGCAATACCCGGTCTCGCCATAGATGTCCCGAGTAAATACTTATTCTCATAAACTGCACCTGCCTGTACGCAAGGGATGACATAATTCTCGCAGAAATCATCGGTAATATCTTCGATATAGAGTTTCGAAGCGCCCGAGAGCTTTGCCCTTTCTTCGAGTCCGTCGAGCTCCTCGCCCTGCCCGCAGTCCACGCAGCAGCAAATTACATCATAATCAAAAGTTTCCTTAAGCCAGGGAATAATGGCGGTGGTATCCAGCCCGCCCGAATATGCCAAAACGACCTTTTCCTTCATAGCGCTCTCTCCTTAATACATCTATTTTTTGATACTGTAAGATACAATTAATTTTCACTTGCGACTCAAACTATAACCCAACCGCACTCATTTATCAAGTAAAAATCTTATTTACAAGAAGCCGCCTTCCCAGTATAATAATACTTGTCCGAGGCATAAGAGGGGTATTTTACAGTATCGACAGCTGTAAAAGGAGTATTTTATGCAGGGACATAAGAATTATTGCTTTATTAATAAAGTGTATGTTATTGGCAGGGACTGCGCAGATTTTCGCCGAATTTTCAATAAAATCGGGGTATTGGCGCTTGTTTTCGTATGTATAGCGGCGACAGCATGCCACAGGAAAAGTTACTCCGGAAATGAAACGAAAATTGATCCCGCCTCGCAGCTTACCGAAATATCATTTACGGATAATGCCAAAAGTACGGATGCGGGTACTAATGAGGCAGGGTGCGACTCGGAAAGCGGCGTGTCAAGCGATATGGCTTGCGTTGCAGACGAGGTTACAGATGATGCCGGTGGCGATAGTACTATAATTACCGTTCATGTATGCGGCGCTGTTAATATTCCGGGTGTTTATCAATTAGCAGATGGCAGCAGGATATATGAGGCGATAAAAGCGGCAGGCGGCATGACATCAGCTGCGAATGATGCGAGCATAAATCAGGCCGAGCTTTTAGCCGACGGGACGCAGGTATATATTCCCGAAGTCGGAGAAGCGCCAAAGACGGGCGCGGCGAATTACGGAAATTCCGGGAGTTCAATTGGCACAGGAAATAGCGCAGCAGGCGCGAAAATTAACATTAATACCGCGACAAAAGAAGAACTGATGACCCTAAACGGGATTGGGGCATCAAAGGCGAGCAGTATTATTGATTACCGCACAAAACATGGTTCTTTCTCAAAGCCTGATGATTTAATGAAGGTCGAGGGCATCAAAGAAGGGACATATAATAAAATTAAGGACATGATAACGATATAGAAGTTCATAATCAGTTGTAAATATTGCCGTAGAAATAAGTTGTTCAAAGCGGTCATTGGAACGGAGAACTTAAAAAAGCAGCAACAGGGAGGAAAATAATGGCGAGGCGTGTATTAATCGTTGATGACGAAAAACTCATAGTTAAAGGTCTGAAATTCTCTTTGGAGCAGGACGGACTCGAGGTGGATTGCGCCTATGACGGCGAGGAAGCCCTCGGTATGGTTCTCCAGAATGATTATGACTTGATATTATTGGACATAATGCTTCCAAAAATGGACGGCTATGCTGTTTGCCAACAGATTCGAGAAGACTCGGATGTGCCTATTGTCATGCTTAGTGCAAAGGGCGAGGACATGGATAAAATCTTAGGTCTTGAGTACGGAGCCGACGATTACATTAAAAAGCCCTTTAATATCCTTGAGGTAAAGGCGCGTATTAAGGCGATTATCCGCCGCACTGCCCGCAAAATAGATGAACCTTCCGGTCGGATTATCGAAAAAGGGGATATGAAAATTGACTGTGAAAGCCGTCGTGTGTTTATCGGTGAGCAGGAGATTAATCTTACAGCTAAAGAATTTGATTTATTGGAATTGCTCGCGACGAATCCTAATAAGGTCTATAACCGCGAACAATTGCTGAACGATGTTTGGGGCTATAAAAATCCCGGGGAAGACAGGACCGTGGACGTGCATATCAGGAGGCTTCGCGAAAAGATAGAGGCGAATCCTTCCGATCCGAAATATGTATACACAAAATGGGGAGTTGGTTATTATTTCAAGGGGTAGACCGAATTTTATTATCCGATTTGCAAAAAGCCTGAGGTTGCACATTGTCTTGCTATTAATCTTGGCAAGCTTCATTTCGTGCAGTGTTGTTCGCGTCGTAATTCTTGCGGGCTATGAAAAACGTGCGGTAGATGTCCGCACCGCTGAAATTCAAAATCAATGTACGATTCTCAGTAATCAGCTTAATAAACTCTCTTATCTGACGGGCGATATTTCCGAACAGATTTTAGCGGAGGTTCAGCAGCTGACCAGTATTTACAGTGGTCGTGTCATGCTGGTAGACGGTGATTTTAAGATTATTCAGGACACTTATGATATTGACATCGGAAAGACTCTTATTTCAGGCGATGTCATACGTTGTTTTCAAGGACTGTCAACGAGCCATTACGATGCAGAGAATCGATTCATTGAGGTCACCTGGCCTGTTAAAGACGAGGTTTCCGGAGAAGTCGGAGGTGTTATACTCGTTAGCATTTCCGCTGACCAGATCGTGGATTCATTGACTATATTAAATCGCTATGCCAATGTCGGAACCGCGATAATTCTTCTGTTCGTAGCTATTTCCGCCATAGTATACGGCATTACATGTATGCGTCCGTTTAGAAGGATTACCCGCTCTATAGAGGCCGTGACAGAAGGCTATGTGGACGAATACCTGCATGAGGAGACCTACGAGGAAACCCGCCTTCTTTCCGGCGCTTTTAATACCATGCTTGGGCGTCTGAAAGCCCTTGACGTGACCAGCCGCGAATTTGTTTCAAATGTCTCGCATGAGCTTAAAACACCTCTGACATCAATGAAAGTGCTGGCGGATTCGCTGTTATCGCAGCCCGACGCGCCTGTTGAGATGTACAGGGAATTCATGGGAGATCTCTCGGCTGAAATCGAACGTGAAAATGATATAATCGACGATTTGCTCTCGCTTGTAAAGTTGGACAAAGATATATCTTCGGTTAACATTAAGCGGGTAAATGTCAATGCATTCATTGAACATATCCTGAAATTCGTCAGTCCGATTGCGGATACCGCAAAGGTTGAGCTGATTTACGAAAGTGAGCGGCAGGTTACCGCCGAAATCGACTCGACGAAGCTCTCGCTTGCGATTTCTAATATTGTCGAGAATGCCGTAAAATACAATCGTAATAACGGCGGATATGTACGTGTAACTTTAGATGCTGACCATAAATTCTTCTACATTGAGATAGAAGACAACGGAATCGGGATTCCCACGGAGCATCAGGACAGGATATTTGAACGCTTTTACCGCGTGGATAAATCACATTCACGTGAAATCGGCGGTACAGGACTCGGGCTTAGCATTGCCAGAACGGCAATAGTGCTTCATAGAGGCTCTGTTAAAGTCGAAAGCGAAGTCGGAAAAGGGACTAAATTTATAATAAGAATACCATTGGCGTACGCCAAAGTGCCGCCGCGAGAGTAGGTTAGGCTGCTTGAAATGGGGTGTCGGGGTGTCCCCCGACCTTTAGTAGTGGAGGTGGGATTCACTCCCGCCGTAACGTGGGGTGTCGGGGGTGTCCCCCGACTCCAAATAGAAAAGAAGGGGATAATATGAGTTGCAAGAAACGTACAATTTCTTTGTTTTTGGTATGTGCTTTAGCCGGCACACTCTTAACGTCGTGTAACACGACTGATGAATCTGACATTTCTGATAAGTTCGCTTATTTCATCAATGAGGATGGGACAGACCTCGTTGTGGAGGAAATAGAAGAGCTAAGCGGTAGCACGCAAGAACAGGTGAATGAATGCCTCAAAATACTTGCCACACCTGTAGAATCGGTGGACTATAAAAATCCTATCCCCGCAGGAGTCGAGGTAGAAAGCGCGGTACTTGAAGGGGATTACTTGCGTATCAGTTTTAATAGTGATTATAATACTCTGCCTGCCGATGCGGAGTTATTACTTCGTTCGGCTGTTGTATTATCTCTCATACAAATTGAGGGGGTCGCAAGCGTTGAATTCTTCATCGGAAATTCTCCGCTGACAAATTCCAAAGGTACCCGAATCGGCCGCATGAATGCGGATAATTTCGTTCGAAATGTCGGTTCGAGCCTTCACACCTATCAGGTAGCCGGACTGACGCTCTATTATGCAAATGCCGATGGTAATCGCCTCGTAGAAACCACAAAAAATGTTCGCTATAATTCAAATACCTCGATTGAGCGCCTCGTAGTAGACCAATTACTCACAACGACCGCCGAAGGCTGCCAAAACCCCATGCCGCCATCCACCAAAGTCCTAAGCGTCTCGGTAAAGGACAATATCTGCTATGTGAACTTAGATGACGGGTTTACCGATGTCGCATTCGTCATGGACCCGAACCTCACCGTATACTCATTGGTCAATTCCCTGACCGCAAGCACCAAATGCACACAGGTGCAGATAACCATAAACGGAAAATCCGATGTCACCTACAAGGGAACCATCGACCTAAGCAAACCCCTTTCCTCCACCGCGGCTTGGAACGAATAACCACCTAAAAAACGAAACCGCCGTAGGGGCGGGGTCCGCCCGCCCGTCTATAATTATTACAGGAGATAATCAATGTCCCATCGCCCACTGTGCACCATATGCACATTTTTATTCGTTGTTTCAATTTTCATTATTCATTTTTTCGGGTATACGTTTCTTGCTGCCATGCAGCCTTGCGCCCTGGAATCCGAGCATTCCGAAGGCGATTTTATTGCCATCACAGGTGAAATCGCCTCTATTGCGGATAAGGAATCCTCGCTGGTTCTGGAAGTTAAAGAAGATCGCAATTTTCGTGTTCTGATTTATATAAAAAACGCATCGCAAGTCGCCCTTAAAGACGTTGCTTGGAATGCCTATGCCATCGGAAATCGTATAACCGCTCACGGTGATTTATTCTTTTTTGAAACTGACAGGAATCCCGGAAATTTTAATTTAAGACAATATTACGCGATCAAAGGCATTCGCGCCGGATTATATGCAGAGGGCGTTCGGATTACGGATCCTAAAACGAATATCATCAAGGATGCCTTATACAGATTCAGATGCTCTTGGAAAAAGGCGCTTTATGATAACTTGGGAAATGATAAAGCTGCCGTTATTTCCGCGATTTTGCTCGGTGATAAGACCGGACTGGATGCCGACATTAAGGATTTGTACCGAGAAAATGGAATAGGACACATATTAGCCATTTCGGGATTGCATTTGTCATTTCTCGGGCTTTCACTTTATGAAATTCTTCGAAGGAGCAGCGGTTCTTTTCTTTTTGCGGGTATCGGCGCCGGAATAGTTATGGCACTTTATATGCTCATGGTGGGGGTTTCCGCCTCCATTATGCGCGCCTTTATTATGCTATTATTCCGTGTCGGAGCAGGAATTGCAGGCAGACATTACGACGCGCCCACCGCGCTCTCATTTTCAGCTGTCATATCTTTGATAATCAATCCTCTATGCATTTATGAGGCGGCTTTCTGGCTTTCATACGGGCTGATTGCAGCTATTCTGACACTCATAATGATTGAATCAAAACTTAAGCCTAAGAAGAAAATTGAAAACCGCTCCAAATACGAAAAAATAAAAGGAAAAATAGTTCAAGGTCTTATAAAAAGCCTCATTTTCGGACTGGGTTTACAGATTCTGACGATTCCTTTAATGGCGTATTTCTTTTATGAGTTCCCGCTGTATGCGCCCCTTCTTAATCTCTGGGTCATTCCGCTATTATCGGTTTTAATATTGGCAAGCGTCGCCGGAAGTCTGATTTCGGTTTTGATACCATTTCTCGGAAGTAAAATACTTTTCATTTCGGGAATAATAGTAGGTCTTTACGACAAAGGGTGTGAAATAGCCGGGACTTTACCCGCACATAGAATAGTGACGGGAAAGCCTTCGCTTGCTCTGATATTGATATATTACATAATTATCGCAGCTTCATTGAGAATTGTTATTTTCTGTAATGAACGTGGGAAAATACGAGGCGACTTGATGCGGCATGCCCACAATAGAATTCGGTTTAGCAAGGAATCAAAGCATTTCGGGAAAAAAGTTATTGCGATGGTTGTACCTTTCGTCGTGACATTATCCTTTTGCATTAGTGTCCTCGTAATTGCGCAATCCGCTAAATACCGCCTCGAAAAGCCTCTTGAAATCACTATGCTCGATGTCGGACAGGGGGAGTGCATTTTCGCCGAAACAAAGACCGGCGTAAAGCTCATGTTTGACTGTGGCAGCACGAGCATCAAAAAGGTAGGCAGATACCGCGTGGAGCCGTTTTTGAGATACAAAGGTATATCGAAAATTGATTATGTCTTTGTTTCACACGGGGATTATGACCATATTAATGCTATAGAAGAAGCGCTTTCCAACCCCACGTCATTTTGCAAAATAAAAAACCTCGTCTTACCTGACATGAGCCATTGGGACGCGCATCTGTACGAACTTGCGAAAATGGCAGACTCTCAAAAGGTCAAGGTTTTGACAATGAAAGCAGGAGATGAAATGATATTTGAAGAATTGAAACTAAAGTGCCTTTATCCGGATATCGGTTCGGGCAGCGGCAATGATTTCTCCCTGACACTCGCTTTGTCATTCGGGGATTTCGATATGCTCTTTACCGGGGACAATGGCTTTTTCGCGGAAGAAAACATCTTGCAATCAATATCCGAGTATAATAATACAAAAAATGAGAAAACCAATAATACTGATACCGAAAAAAAAGAATTGCAATGGGAGGTTTTGAAAATAGCGCACCACGGCTCTAAAAATGCGACTTCAAGTGAATTCCTTTCGGAAATTAATCCTGCTGTCTCGATTATTTCGGCAGGTAAAAATAATCGCTATAATCACCCTAATCCGGATACTATAAAAAGGCTCGGCGAAGTCGGATCAGATATTTTTGTTACTGCGATAAACGGCGCAATTATCATAAAAACAGACGAGGAAAACGTCTTGATTGAAGCTTATATTGATTAAAAGCTAATAATTTTAAATAATCTTAATTTTTTTCTTGCTTTTTTTATCAAATTAATATAAACTGTACGCAGGTTCGGAAAGGGAAATCCCTTTCTAGTGGGGGGAAGAAATGGGTACGCGTAAGGGTACGTCATCCAGAAGTTTCATTTTCCGGGCGATGATTGCTCTTTTTTTTGCTATTGTGCTATTTGTTACACCATTACTCTCGGTATTTACGAGCATCTTTACCGATAATGGCGATGGGGATTCAAACGGTAGCAGAAAGGGCAGTATTCCCGGCACAGAAGTTTTGGCAGCCGCAGGTTGGGACGAGGCTGATTTTCTTGTGTCAGGAGATACTATCACCGGACTTTCTGCGGAAGGTATTTCTGAGCTTTCGGTAGATCCCGATATGAAAATCCCCGCTTCTTTCACCACTAAAGTCTCACCCGATACACCTGTTACTAAGATAGCTGCTAATGCATTTACTAATTACGCGGATTCGTCCACACCGATTAATTCCGTGGATATTCCGAGCGGGTTTACCGACATAGGTGCGTCCGCTTTCCAGAATTCGGGGCTTACCGCGATTACGTTACCCGCGACACTTATTACAATAGATAATCAGGCTTTCATGGGTAATACCATAGCCACGTTCGATTTTACGACACTTACGGCTCTGACCACCCTCGGCGACGGGGCATTTCGCGAGAATCTATTGACTTCCCTGACGCTTCCTTCGAATATTACAAAAGTCGGAAGATATGCTTTTATGAATAACAAGCTGACTTCGGTTACCCTTCCGAATGTCACTGAGATAGGGGAGAAGGCATTCGCCAATAATAAACTCGCCGCTGTCACTTTGCCGGGAATGACTATAGATACCACGGCTTCTACAGGCATAATCCACGCCACAGCCTTTGACCAGAACGGAAAAGTCGTAAAGGTGACGGTCACCGACAATGACCCCGCCATTAATTCTCATTTCTCGGGAGGCAGCGGATTTATTATTAATCCTGTTACGATTACCGTGACACCTCTTGATTATAATGACGGGGCCTCACCTCATGACCCCGTGGGTTCGCCCTTTGTAATAGGAAATGACCTGACGAGTGATGATTTATTTGAGCGCGGCACCACTACCACTGTTAACGCACCCGTATATACCGGATATACTGCGGTAGATGAGAACACAGGAGCACCCGCATCCGCTCAGACACTTAATAATATTGGCACGAATCCGGCAGATCCCGATCATGAATCGGTCACGTTTTATTATAAAGCGGCTAATGAAAAGCCTACCATTACGGCAAATGATAGATATATTACTCAAAGCTCCGCCCATACTCAGGCGGAAATACTGTCTTGGGCAAGTGCAGTAGCAGCAGACGGTACCACTATTCCGACTTCGACGAATTCTGCCGCAGTGCCCGGACTCGTAATAGAGAGCATTACCATAGGCTCCACATATTATGGTAATGAAATCACGACTTCTATGTCCGAAACAGCCGGAACAGTAATAAATATCACATATAAAGCCACGGATTCGCTCGGCAATGAAGCTCGTAAAACCATAAAAGTAACAGCGGACTCTGACCCGATGCAGGCCTATATACCTAAAGCAGACGGCACTTTAAGCGCTTGGCAGTACCGCGATTTCACCTACGTCAATGAAACGGTGACAGTATCGGTGCTGAAATACCCTAGCACTACAGCCTCTCCATCCTACTACACAGAAACAGTCACCGGCGTTACCGTCACCGGCTTCTCCGCCTATGGCAACGCCAAGTACGAGGGCACTACCTACAGCGGCGTCAACTATGCCTCGGTCAAGGCAGCGGCGCAGGCTAACCTGGTGCTACCCGGCATCAATCCATCAACCGGCCAAGCAGTGGTCGCCATCTCTTCCACAGCCGCCGGCGGTGGCACGAAATTTAACACTAAAAAGACCAACGCCCCAGGTGCCATTGACCTGTCCAATATGAGTGCGCTGGAGATAATTGGCAATGATGCTTTCTCCTCAGGTGACAGCACCACTACCGGCAGTACGCCGGCCTATGGTGACATCAACTTTGGCAACAGTGGCGCGCGCCTGACAAAGCTTCGGGCAATCGGCGACAGCGCCTTTCGCTGGAACAAGGTGGTCAATCTGGACCTGTCCGGCTTAACTGCACTGGTAATTATTGGCGATTATGCCTTTTCGGATTCTTCCGGTAATAAGGTGGCGGACGCCGGCGGCCACGCCCTGCAGTCCATCGACTTTTCAAATCTACCGGCACTATTAGCTATCGGCGACTGGTATGACGCCGGTGGGCGCACATTCATGAATTCGCAGCTGCGCAGCATCGACCTTTCGGGTGCGCCCAATCTGGAGCAGATCGGCGTGGCAATCTTCTGCTCTGCCGCGCCCAATAACGTTACCATCACTATTCCGGCTTTTCCGCTCGACCTCTCGATGCTGGATAAACTCAAAATCATCGGCCAGCACGCATTCCGAGACTATCCCATCAGCGAGCTGAACATCAGCGGCATGGAATCTCTGGAGCGCATCGACGGACAAAACTTCGGACATCTTGGCAGCGCCACGCTGGAAATCAAAGACGACCCGAAACTCAGCGTGATTTCTCCGCTAGTTTTTAATGTTAGTATACTAACCCGAACTCCTTTCGCGACATCCAGTGTCCAAACGCTGATCATTGATAACTGTGACAGCCTGGTAGAGCTGCACATAGCATTGGGCGGATCGTCCTGGGCGACGGGCGACCATGGATTTGAAGATCTTCCCCTGACGAGCCTTGTGATCACAAACAATGACAGCCTTACCACACTCTCGGCTCCGGCTAACACAATTAAGACTTCTACTGCCACAACGCCGTATTTCCAGGATATGAACCTGACCAGCATCACGATTGACAACAACGACAGCCTGACCACGATTCCCTACCGCGCTTTTTACAATTCCCAGTCGACCACGCTGGTAATTGCAAACAATGACGCGCTCGTCACCATCGATCAGGAGGCTTTTACCAAAAACCATGCCGCGACGCTGGATCTGTCCACCAACCCAATGCTCACGACTATTGGCAAAAACGCCTTTTCCCAGAATAATCTTGCCAGCTTACCTACCGGTGACGGCGGCAGCTATCTGACGAGCCTTAATCTGAACGGTCTGACGCATTTAGATACCATCGGCAACGAGGCCTTTGCAAATTCAAAACTAACCGGCACGCTGGACTTTACTTCCAATACTGCGCTTAAGAACATCGGCACGCGCGCCTTCAGAAGCAGCGCCATTACGGATGTCGCCTTCCCGCCATCCATTGAGCTGATTGGCATCATGGCTTTTGCCTACTACAGCGGCGACAGCTTGGTGCTGGCCGATTTGCCCAATTTGAAGATTCTGAGCGCCGGCGCCTTCGGGCAATACAACACCGAGGGTTCACCGGCTCCCTTACAAACGCTGGAGCTGCGTAATCTGCCGTCCTTGGTAAACCTGAACAGGGCAGACGCCAGCTACAACGGCACTCCGGTCGAGGCGGGTGATTATTTAGCTGCAGCCACGAAAGAAACCGCCTATTGTGCGACTCCGGGCCCGGACGGTATCTTCGGCACGGGTGACGATGTAACGCAGGGCACCGCCATCGTCGGCGGCAATTTCGGCAACAGCCTGCCCAACCTCACCACCCTGACCATCGACAATGTGGGCCTGTACGGCCTGCCGCCCAAGGCGTTCTATGCCAGCCCGCTCACGAGCCTGACCATCCGCAATATGCCCAACCTGACCAATATCGGCCTCTACGGCGATAAAACCATTCCAAATGAGGTCACCTACAATGGCATGAGTTACGGCACGACAGATATCAGTGGCGCCGACCAGGGAGCAGTGGC
>JAISSU010000019.1 GCA_031272985.1 Lachnospiraceae bacterium
AGGTGGTCTGCCATCCTCTCGCAATTTGGGTTATAATTGAAACGCGTCCGCTCTTATGTTACAATGGCAGTGGATTTGATTTACGGCACTATTTTGCGAAAAGGAGCACAATTAAGTGAAGTTACTGATTCGGCGCGGGCACATAGTTGACCCTGACACCGGCTTAGACGGTCGTTATGATATTCTGGTTGATGGTGAGACTATTTCGAGGATTGCGAGATTTATTGAGGAGCCTTGTGATTTGCTGATTGATGCCGAAGGTATGTATGTTTTCCCGGGCTTTATTGATATGCATGTTCATGCCAGAGAGCCCGGTTTTTCATATAAAGAAACCTTTGAAACGGTAGGCAAAGCCGCCGCGAAAGGCGGAGTTACGACGATTTGTGCCATGCCTAATACTAATCCTGTCATTGACAATGCCGGACTTATGCGTAAGGTGATGGCTGAGACTTTAGAAAAATGCAAGGTTCATTTTCTGCAAATCGGAGCCATGACTTTAGGCCAAAAAGGTGAGGAAATAGCTGACATTGAGGGCATGGTATCAGAGGGCTGTGTAGCCTTATCCGAAGACGGAAAGTCGGTTCCTAATGCCGCGCTCACTTTTGAAATAATGAAAAAGGCGAATAGGCTTGGGATCCCAATTTTAGACCATTGCGAGGACAAATCCCTCGCGGCAGGCGGAGTAATGAATGCCGATGCTAATGCCGAAAAGTTCGGGCTTTCCGGTATCCCAAATGTTGCGGAGGATGTCATAGCCGCCAGAGATATTCTACTCGCTGCTGATTGCGGTGCGCATCTGCATCTTTGCCATTGTTCGACGAGAGGCAGCGTCAGATTAGTAGAGCTTGCAAAGGCACAGAATTTCAGCGTTTCAGCTGAGGTCTGTCCGCATCATTTTATACTCAGCTCTGATGATATTTCAGAGGATGACGGTCGGTATAAGATGAATCCGCCTCTTAGAAGTGCCGAAGATGTGGAAAGACTGAGGCGGGGCTTAAGGAATGGCACCATTGAAGTCATTGCCACTGACCATGCACCTCATAGTACCACGGAGAAGAATTGCTCCATGAAGGAAGCAGCCTTTGGAGTAGTGGGGCTTGAGACGCTCGCATGCCTCACTTATCATTATTTGGTTCGCGGTGGAGTGCTAAGCATTATGCAAATGGCAGAGAAGCTCTCGACGAATCCCGCGAGGATATTGGGCTTAATGGACAGAGGAAGTCTATTTAAAGGGAAAATGGCGGATCTTACTATTTTTGATCCGAGCAGGAAAGTAACGATTGATCCGGATAAATTCCTCTCAAAGGGTAAATCCACTCCCTTTGAGGGCATGACGGTATCCGGTGAGGTCATGTATACTATAGTGGCGGGGAAACTCGCATATGAGGCAGATAAATAATGATTCAGAAATTGATTAAGAAGATTAAAGAAAAAGATGCTCCTGTCGTGGTTGGGCTTGACCCGACATTGAGCCTGATACCTGATGTTATTAAGGAAAAAGCATTCGCAAAATATGGTGAGACATTGGAAGGCGCGGCGGCGGCTGTTCTTGAGTTTAATAAAGAAATTGTTGATGCCATTTACGACATTGTCCCTGCAATAAAGCCCCAAATCGCCATGTATGAGCAGTTCGGAGTACCCGGAGTTCAGGCCTTTTATGACACCGTTAAATATTGTCAGCAAAAAGGACTTATTGTTATCGGTGATGTTAAAAGAGGTGATATCGGTTCTACGTCGGCAGCTTACGCGGCGGCACATTTAGGTAGCATTAAAATCGGAGACAGCAAGTGGGAGCCTTTTGCCGAGGATTTCGCCACGGTTAATCCATATTTAGGCTCTGATGGGGTTCGTCCGTTTATTGATGTTTGCAAAGCCAATAATAAAGGCATTTTCATCTTAGTTAAGACATCGAATCCGAGCAGTAATGAATTTCAGGATCGCCTCATTGATGGCAGACCTCTCTATGAGTGGGTAGGCGAAAAGGTCGCCGAGTGGGGCGAGGGCGCGTTAAACGGCGACTATAGCTTAGTCGGAGCGGTAGTAGGAGCCACTTATCCGGAGATGGGGAAGGTGCTTCGAAATATCATGCCGAAGGCCTATATTCTGGTGCCCGGCTATGGTGCTCAGGGTGGAAAAGGCGCGGATCTGGTGCATTTTTTCAATAAAGACGGGCTCGGTGCAATAGTAAATTCCTCTCGTGGAATAATTGGGGCGTGGCAGCAGGAAAAATACACGCATTTCGGTGAGAAAAACTACGCGCATGCAGCGAGAGCGGCGGTTATTGATATGATTGAGGATATTCGAAACGCCCTTTTACAAAAGACGGGAATAAATGATTGATATGGCTGAACAATTTTATGAAACCGCGAAAGTAATATCGAAGGAAATAATCGCAAAAGACATTTATAAATTGGTCTTAAAAGCTGATAAAATAGCAAACAGCGCTAAAGCAGGTCAATTTGTTTTGGTTTACCCGCATCTCTCGGACAAAAAACTCGGGCGCCCGATTAGTATTTGTGACTGGGATAAGGATAATGGCACAATTACTCTTTGTTACAGGGTGACGGGTGAAAATACCGGAACGAGGGAGTTTTCCTCTTATTGTGAAAATGACGAGGTGAGAATTTTAGGACCGCTTGGAAACGGCTTTCCTATGGCAGATGGTAATATCCTGATTATCGGCGGAGGGCTCGGAATATTTCCTTTGTTGGGGCTTTCAAAAACCCTCACAGGTAAAAAAACGATAGCGCTTGGCTTCAGGGAAGAGATCTTTCTTATGCGTGATTTTAACGAATACGGAGATTTAATTGTAGCCACAGAAACAGGCATCACGGATTCTTTTAAAGGTAATATTGTACAGGCGCTCAGAGAAGAAGGTAACAGGTATGAAGTCATATATGCCTGTGGTCCTACGCCTATGCTAAAGGCAGTTAAGGAATTCGCGGCTGAGCAAAGTGCTATATGCTATTTGTCCCTTGAGGAGCGGATGGCATGCGGAATCGGAGCCTGTCTTGCCTGCGTTTGTAAATCAAAAGAGATTGACGGACATACGAATGTAAAGAATAAAAGAGTTTGCAAGGAAGGGCCGGTTTTTGAGGCGCACGAGATTGAGTTTTGATTATTAAATATGCACAGACGCAAGTCAATTTGGAATTAGGTTTTAATTAATTGATTAATTGAGCGAGGAACAAACCGCTTTGAGGAAAATGCTTTGAATAAAAAGATTGACACAAAAATAAATATAGCCGGTATAGAGTTTAAAAATCCGATTATGACTGCCTCGGGTACCTTTGGCTCGGGGATGGAATATGCTGATTTCGTAGATCTTAATGAGCTCGGGGCGGTAATTACGAAAGGCGTTTCAGCTATCCCTTGGGAGGGCAATCCTACTCCCAGAGTGGCGGAGACTCCGTCCGGTATGCTAAATGCAATCGGATTACAAAATCCCGGAGTAGAAGTTTTTATTAATAGGGATTTAGAATTCTTAAAGCAGTTTGATGTTAGGATTATAGTCAATGTCTGCGGAAAAACAATCGAGGACTATTTAAAAGTAGTTCGGGCTTTGGCCGGCACTGGTGCGGATATGCTTGAGATTAATATTTCGTGCCCTAATGTAAAGGCGGGAGCTTTGAGTTTCGGGCAGGAACCGAAAGTCGTTGAAGAAATTACAAAGAAAATAAAAAAAGAAGCGAAACAGCCTGTCATAATGAAATTAACTCCGAATGTTACAGACATCAGGGAAATTGCAAAAGCCGCCGAAGCAGGCGGAGCGGATGCCATTTCGCTTATTAATACGATAACCGGAATGAAAATAGATATTTGGAAGCGCAAATTCGCTCTGGCTAATAAAACAGGAGGACTCTCGGGTCCCGCCATACACCCTGTGGCTGTCAGAATGGTGTATGATTGTGCAAGGACTGTTAAAATACCCATAATCGGGATGGGCGGCGTCGAATCAGGAGAGGACGCCATTGAACTTATGCTCGCCGGAGCAACAGCGGTAGCCGTAGGCACATCCAATTTTTATCGCCCGGATAACGCGATTCGGGTCCTGGATGAAATGGCGGAAGTAATGGAAAAACAGGAAGTCAGTGACATAAAGGAATTTATAAACGGCGTTTCTTAAGTCTCTGACATTTTTCGATACGGTTTAGATAACAGAATCAAAAAATAGGAGAATGGTAATGGAAGGATATAAAGAGAATTTTATTAATTTTATGCTGGAGTGCGGGGCGCTGAAATTCGGCTCATTTGTGACCAAAAGCGGAAGAAATACGCCTTTTTTCATTAATACGGGATGCTACAGAACAGGGACTCAATTGCTGGAACTCGGCATGTTTTATGCAAATGCCATTAAAGACAGTTTCGGTAAGGATTTTAATATTCTATTCGGTCCCGCATATAAGGGCATACCCCTGGCAGTTGCAACATCCATGGAGCTGTCTTCTATGTATAATCACGATGTCGCGTATTGTTCTAACCGAAAAGAAGTAAAGGACCATGGAGACAAGGGTATATTGCTCGGAAGTCCGATAAAAGATGGCGATAGAATTGTTATCATTGAAGACGTGACTACCGCAGGTACTTCCATAGGGGAGACCATACCCATTATCAAAGCTATAGCTAATGCAAAAGTAATAGGCTTGGTCGTTTCGGTTGACAGAATGGAGCGAGGAACCGGCACAAAGAGCGCGCTCGCCGAGATTGAAGAGACTTGGGGAATTAAAACAACTGCGATTGTAACTATGAAAGAAGTAATTGATTATTTGTACAATAAACCATATAATAATAAAGTTCTGCTGAATGATGAAATTAAGGCAGAGATAGACGATTATTATGAAATTTATGGAGTTAAATAGTTTTGAACAACAATAAACGAAAGCAAGTACGGTTACTGGGAAAAATCCTTTTTGTCCTGTATGTGGCTTTTATAATTTATTTCTTGTTGTTTTCCGATTTATACGGTAGGAATGCAGGCTTGACGGAATACCATTACAATCTTATTCCGTTTAAGGAAATAAAGAGATTCTGGAATTACCGCCATGAAGTGGGTTTGTTTGCCATGGTGACGAATCTGTTTGGAAATGTCATAATATTTATTCCGTTCGGATTCTTCCTCCCTATGGCCAGCAAATACAGAAATTTCCTCACGACGTTGTTTTGGGGATTTGGTCTTTCGCTTTGTGTAGAGACCTTTCAGCTCATTTCGAAAGTCGGCAGCTTTGACGTGGATGATTTGATGTTAAATACACTTGGCTGCATAATAGGGCATATACTATTTTCAGTGTTAATAGCAATCAGGAAGCTTGGCTCAAAAAATAAGGAAAGCGAATAGCTTTGGCAAAAAGACCTGTTAAAGTAAAAAAGAAAGAAATTGGCTACAAAAAGCGTCCGCTAAAGCACGCAAAAAGAGGAATACGTTCACTTCTTTGCGCGGGACTTGGCGCGACCTGCTTTGTAATCATGTTCAGCTATACCTATGTAGCCAGGGGTGAAGTCGGGTTTTTCATGGGTACTTTAGCGGTAATAGCGACCATCATCAGCATCGTGGGTCTGCGTGACGCATACATTGGGCATTCCGAGACCGGGAGAAATCTGATTACCTGTAAAGCCGGCGCAATAATAAATTCATTGTTTTTACTGATATTGTTTATTGTTTACTTGCGGGGAATGTTTTAAAATAACAACATTTAGGGCAGCCCCTGACTCGTATGAAAGGAATTAATTATGGCTATAATTGAAATCGTAATGGGTAGTGATTCAGACCTAAAGGTGATGAGCAAAGCCGCGGCGACTCTTGAGAAGCTTGGGCTTGATTTTGAAATGTCGATCATCTCGGCGCATCGCGAACCGGATGTCTTCTATGATTTTGCAAAGAATGCTAAGGCACGAGGAGTAAAAGTGATAATCGCAGGTGCGGGTATGGCAGCTCATCTCCCGGGGATGTGCGCGGCTATATTCCCTCTTCCGGTAATTGGGATACCTTTATCAGGGAAAAATCTCGAAGGGGTAGACGCACTCTATTCAATATTGCAGATGCCGCCCGGCATTCCTGTGGCGACAGTTGCGATAGACGGGGGCGTCAATGCCGCCATACTCGCTGCGAGGATACTCGCGGTTTCGGATGAAGAAATCGCAAATCGCCTGGATGCCTATGTCCTCGAAATGAAAGAAACCATACAGGGTAAGGATGCCAAACTGAAAAATGTTGGATACAAATCCTACGATAAATGATGTAGGGACATGGAGGTTGCTATGGATTACAAGAAAGCCGGTGTTGACATTGAGGCAGGTTATAAATCCGTCGAATTAATGAAAAAATACGTCCAAAAGACGATGCGCCCCGAAGTTCTCGGAGGCATTGGCGGATTTTCGGGTGCGTTTTCATTGGAGTCATTTTCCAAGATGAAAAGTCCGACCTTGGTTTCGGGCACCGACGGCGTGGGGACTAAGCTAAAGCTTGCATTTTTGCTCGATAAACATGATACCATCGGCATTGACTGTGTAGCCATGTGCGTTAATGACATTGCCTGTGCGGGTGGGGAGCCTTTATTTTTCCTTGATTATATTGCCTGCGGAAAGAATTATCCCGAAAAAATAGCGCAAATCGTTAAAGGTGTAGCCACGGGCTGCGAGGAGGCAGGTGCGGCTTTAATAGGAGGGGAGACTGCCGAAATGCCGGGTTTTTATCCCGAGGACGAATATGACCTCGCGGGCTTTGCTGTTGGTATAGTCGATAAGGATGACATGATTACAGGAGAATCGGTGCACGCCGGTGATGTCCTGATAGGGCTTCCTTCTTCGGGAGTCCACAGCAATGGATTTTCGCTTGTCAGAAAAGTGTTCCCAATGGATAGAAGCAGACTTGAAAGATACGAAGAGAGCCTGGGTACTTCACTGGGTGAAGTTCTGATCACGCCGACGAGGATTTATGTAAAGCAGTTAAGGCAATTAAAAAGTGCCGGAATTACGATAAAAGCTTGCTCACACGTGACCGGCGGCGGGTTTTATGAAAACATCCCAAGAATGCTGCCCGAAGGCGCAAGAGCCGTCATATTAAAGGACAGCTACAAGGTACCCGAAATTTTTAAACTTATTATGACAAAGGGTGATATTGAAGAAAAAGTTATGTATAATACCTACAATATGGGGATAGGTATGGTAATGGCGATAACGGCGAGTGAATCTAACAAGGCTATTGAAGTCTTAAGTAAAGCCGGTGAGTCGCCGCTAATTATCGGTGAAATCAGAAGCGGTGAAAAAGGTGTAGATATCGTCTAAAAAGAATGACAGAGGTGGAAATGCTTAGAGTAGTGGTGCTCGTATCGGGCGGCGGAACGAATCTTCAGGCGTTAATTGACAGCATTGAAAAGGGAGAAATACAAAATGCCCAGATTGTTGGTGTGATCAGCAATAATAAAAATGCCTTTGCATTGGAGAGGGCTAAAAATCATGGAATTTTCTCTGAATGCGTTTCGGCAAAGGACTATGAAAACAGAGGTGATTTCCATATGGCACTGCTTGCGGCAATCAATAATCTGAAGCCTGACTTAATCGTGTTGGCAGGATATTTGGTAGTCATACCTCCTGAGGTGATACAAGAATATAGCGGACGTATTATCAATATTCATCCATCGCTGATCCCGTCGTTTTGCGGAACAGGATATTACGGGCTTAAAGTCCATGAAGAAGTCTTAAAAAGAGGAGTGAAGGTAACGGGGGCCACAGTCCATTTCGTTGACGAAGGGACGGATACGGGACCAATAATATTGCAAAAGGCAGTGGAAGTAAAGGACAGGGATGATCCGAAGACATTGCAGAGGCGTGTAATGGAAGAAGCAGAGTGGATTTTGCTGCCGAAAGCGGTAGGTTTAATAGCAGCCAAGAAAGGTTAAAGCGTGAGAGAATTATCAAAAGTCGAGAATTTCAGAGAGCTCGGCGGCTATAAGACTAAAGATGGAAAGATCGTAAAGAAAGGATTGTTATACAGATCGGCGAATTTGTTTAATCTAAGCGATAAAGCGAAAGAGCATTTAGATGCTGTCGGTTTTGCACTGATTTTTGATTTGCGAAGCAATAGAGAAAGAGACGAAAAACCTGATTATGTTCCGAAAGGCGCTAAATATGTTCAGGAATCCGCACTTCAATTCATGGATACGGAAAATTCCCTGAATCGCAGAAATAAAGACGGAAGCTTTGATATGCGCGAGCACGTATTAAAAGCGGGAAAAGACGAGGTGCGGATGCAAGAAATGGAGCTTATGATGCGCGAGATGTATCCGGAAATGATACGGAAATGCGATGCTTACCGTGTGTTTTTCAAATGCCTGTTAGAGGCGGATGGGGAGCCTATATTGTATCACTGCAGTGCCGGAAAAGACAGGACAGGAGTATGTTCTGCATTGATACTTAGAATTCTTGGGGTCCCTGATGATGTCATTATGGATGACTATCTGCTCTCAAATAAACGAAACACAAAGAAAAACAAAGAACTGATTCTCAAAAGCAAGTTGTTTCTCAGGAATAAAAAACTAAAAAAATTAATCGCGCAGATGTTGGGGGTCGCGCAGCCGCTATTAGAATCAGCCTTAAAGGAGATAGACAATCTCTACGGTAATTTCGATAATTTTGTGCATGAAGGGCTGGGGCTTTCACAAACGGATGTTGAAAAACTGAAAAATATTTATTTAGTGTAAAACATTTTCAATATTGTAACTTTTGTAAAGGAGACCGGATTCACCGAAAGCAATGAGTTGAGGTGTTTTCGAAACCATTGCGAGGCGATTCCGATATGCTTAGCGAAGTATTTTTGAGCTTAGCAAGAGGAACATTCCGGTCGTAGCGTGGGGTGTCGGGGGTGTCCCCTGACTTGATAGGAGGGATCAACATGAGAGTATTAATAGTCGGTGGAGGCGGCCGAGAGCACGCCATCGCTTACATGGTAGCAAAAAGCCCATTGGCGGATGAGATTTTCTGCGCGCCGGGCAACGCGGGAATTGAAGAATACGCAAAGTGCGTGCCGATCGGAGCGATGGAATTTGATAAGCTTGTGGATTTTGCACAGGAAGAAAAGATTGACTTCGTTATTGTCGGAATGGATGATCCTCTCGTAGGAGGTTTGGTTGACAGATTTGAAGAAGTCGGAATTTTCGCATTCGGACCGAGAAAGAACGCGGCTATTTTAGAGGGATCAAAAGCATTTTCAAAAGAACTAATGAAAAAATACGATATTCCGACGGCCGGCTATGATACATTTTCGGAACCTCAAGAGGCCTTGGCATACCTTGAGACGGCTAAATTTCCCATAGTATTAAAAGCTGACGGGCTCGCTTTAGGCAAAGGCGTCCTCATTTGCAATGACTTTGAAGAAGCTAAAGCCGGCGTCAATACAATTATGATTGATAAAAAGTTTGGCAGTGCGGGAAATTGTATGGTAATTGAAGAATTTATGACAGGCAGAGAGGTGTCTGTACTGTCTTTTGTGGATGGAAAAACAATTCGAACGATGACTTCCGCGCAGGACCATAAACGTATCGGAGATAATGACACCGGTCCTAATACCGGAGGTATGGGAACATTTTCCCCGAGTCCATTTTATACTAAAGAGGTTGAGCAATTTTGCATCGACAATATCTACCAAAAGACCGTAGACGCCATGGCTTGTGAAGGAAGACCCTTTGTCGGTGTCATTTTCTTTGGACTAATGCTCACAAAAGACGGACCGAAGGTTTTGGAATACAATGCAAGATTTGGCGATCCTGAGGCGCAGGTAGTGCTGCCGAGAATGAAAAATGATATCTTGGAAGTAATGAAAGCCTGCGTAGAAGGACGTTTGGATGAAATCGATCTTGAGTTCGAGGACAATGCGGCGGTTTGCGTGGTTTTGGCTTCAAACGGTTACCCGGGGGCTTACGAAAAAGGACTCCCTATCAGTGGTCTTGATAAATTTATTGACAGAGACGGGTATTATTGTTTCCATGCCGGCACGAAGAATGATAACGGACAGATAGTGACAAACGGAGGGAGAATACTCGGAATAACCGCTAAAGGGGCGGATTTAAAGAGCGCCAGAGCTAATGCCTACAGAGCGGTGGACTGGGTGGAATTTGACAATAAATATTATCGCCATGATATAGGCAAAGCCATTGACGAAGCTTAAGCACTTAAGAAATTGATTTTAGTAAGTCCCGAGTTCCCCGATATAGCGGTCAATATTGCGAAGACGCTTCTCAATGCCTTTGACCTTATGGCTGATTACGTCTAAGAGCACCTCCATGACGAATTGTGGACCTACCATTGAATTAAAAAAAGTAGAGCTGTCCACGGGAACACTCAAAAGGGCAGTCGCATACGAAGCTAAATCAGCGCTCGGTTTATCCGTAATCAGGATGACCGGCGCTTTTGCGTCGGCAGCCATTTTGGCAGCTAATTTATCCATTGTAGAATAGCGGGGAAAGCTGAATATTATGAGTATATCGTCTGAGGTTATGCTGCACATGTCATCTATCGGGCTAATGGAAGAAGATGCGGTAGTTTCAACGCCCGGCAGCATATGTTTCATATATAAAAGAAAATAATCCCCGAGACATGCATTGCCTCTGGAGGCGACGATATACTTATGCTTTGCGCTCACGATTAAATCCGCCGCCTCATCAAAAGCTTTTGCCTGATTTCGGGAAAAGACGGCTTCGAGATTCTTTGCGGCGTTCTTAAAATGCCTGCGCAGATAATCTTTTCCTGTTTCTAATTTCGCGAGCTTTGCAATTCTTTGGGCGGGGACGGTAATAGCGCTGTCTAAAGCCGATACCTGCTCCTGATAGTTTTTCCGAAGCGCCCTTTGAAAGCCCATAAAGCCCTCAAAGCCCAAAGCACGTGAAAACCGTATGACAGAGGATTCGCTCACTCCGATTTTTACGGCTATTTCGGTGGAAGTCATAAAGCAACCGTCAGAAACATTATCAAGAATAAAACTCCCAATCATCTTTTGTGTTTTCGTGAGATCAGCATTGTGAATTAATTCGGATATCCCGCTCATTCAACCCTCTTCCCGTAGCTTTTTCGATAATGCCCCCCCACATCAGTCCCAATAAATGGCTGTTTTTTTGTGAATGCAAGCAATGCAGTCAGCTACATTTGTGATTTGATTCAAAGTAACACGAAAATGAAGAATTTGCAAGAATAAATTATCAGAAAATTGAATGTAAAATAAGACAGAAAAAAGTTATGTTAAGTTATTAACTTTTATTGCGGATTTTGATTTATTGTGATAGGATAAAGACAAATACAAATGAATAAAATTATTCATTTTAAGGACTGAGTGAAAATTAATATTCACAATAAGAAAACAGGAGGTTAACAATGAAAGTCGGATGTGTAAAAGAAATTAAGAAACAGGAATTTCGTGTAGGTATGACACCGGACAATGCAAAGGCTTATGTCGCGGCAGGCCATGAGGTATTTATTGAAAAAGGCGCGGGTATAGGTTCGGGCTTTACAGATGATGAATATAAGGTGGCCGGAGCTACTCTGATTGATACGGCTAAAGAAGTCTGGGACGGCGTTGACATGATGATAAAGGTAAAAGAGCCGCTTAAAGAAGAATATCCTCTTTTCCATGAAGGACTGATTCTTTATACTTATCTTCATCTCGCTGCTGATAAGGCTCAGATGGACGCGCTCCTTGACGCAAAGGTAAAGGGAGTCGCATACGAGACTTTGATCGAGAGAAATCATACTATTCCTCTTCTTGCACCTATGAGCCAGATAGCCGGACGTCTCGCCGTTCAGGAAGGTGCGAAATACCTTGAAAAAATATTCGGCGGAGAAGGCGTATTGCTCGGAGGCGTTCCCGGAACCCCGAAAGCTAATATCGTTATCCTCGGCGGTGGCAGCGTTGGTACGAATGCATGTAAAATTGCGGTCGGCATGGGCGCTAATGTTACCATAATGGATATCAATATCCAGAGACTTGAATATCTGGACGATATCTTCGGAGCCAGAATCCAGACACTTGTTTCTACAGATGCTAATATCGAAAGAGCAGTTGCTGAGGCAGACCTCGTAATCGGCAGCGTGCTTATCCCCGGAAAAGCCGCACCGAAGATCATGAAAGAGAAATACTTAAAGCTTATGAAACCCGGTTCCGTAATCGTGGACGTTGCCGTAGATCAGGGCGGATGCTGCGAGACTACGAAGGTTACATATCACGATGACCCGATTTTCATTCAAGAAGGTGTCGTACACTATTGCGTAGGAAATATGCCCGGCGCTGTACCGAGGACATCCACTATCGCACTCACGAATGCAACGCTTAAATATGGTCTTCAGATTGCGAATAAGGGATTAGAGCAGGCTTGCAAGGACAATGACGTTATCTGGTCTGCCATCAATACCTATGACGGAAAGCTCACTTGTGAAAACGTAGCTGAGAGCTTTGAAGGATATACATACACAGATCCCAGAAGTTTGGCATAGAAAACCGACAGAACGACTTAAGTTATATCAGCGAACCTCGCGAAGGGGAGGATTTATAGTTTTTCTTAAAGAACTGCATTCGTTAGCAGACGCATAATGCAAAACGTATCGCCGCACGACATAGAAATAAAATGTCATGCGGCGGTTTTATTGATAATTCATCAGTTGACAAACTATAGAAAGAAGACCTTGCAAGATTCAATGCCATGTGTTATAGTGCAACTATAACACAGGAGTTTATGTATGTTTATTGAGATTGATTTTGAGAGTGAGGAGGCCATTTATATTCAGATTCGGAATCAGATTGTGATGGGTATTGCCACTTCTGCTTTTCGGGAGGGTGATGTACTGCCATCGGTCAGGAGACTCGCCGAGAGTGCCGGGATTAATATGCACACTGTAAACAAGGCATATAATATGCTTAAGAATGAAGGCTTTATCAGTCTTAGCAGGAGGCATGGCGCCGTGATTTCCATTGAAGCCGATAAACAGCAGGACATTATGAATCTGAAAGAGAACCTGCGTATTTTGCTTGCCGAAGGTTACTGCAAAAACATCTCAAAAGAAGAAGTTCATGGATTGGTAGAAGAAATCTTCGCCGAATGCGGTGAATGAATCATAGCGGAGGACAAAATGAATTACACTGAACAGGCAAATGACGTATTGAAACTTTCTGAAGCAGTCGCAAAGGAATTGAATCACCCTTATATAGGGACTGAGCACCTATTATTAAGTCTCAGAAAGGTATATTCGGGAGTGGCGGGTCAGGTGCTCGCAGCTTATGAGATAGATGAAGCGACCATTTTAAAGGTCATGGAAAGTTTGGTTTCTCCGGGTGAGAGTTATTTCAATAACAGAAGGCCCAAATACAGCCCACGTCTCAGTTTTATCTTGGAAGAAAGTGAAGAAGAGGCTTTGAGGCTTGATTCCGAGAGCGTAGGAACAGAGCATATGCTTCTGGCAATTATTATGGAGCCGGATTGCGTGGCGGCGAGGATCCTGCTTACTTTAAATGTTAATTTAAGAAAAATGACGGCAGATATTTATAGTATTATCGGAGAAAGCCCGAGAATGATGGCGAGTGAGGATAATCAAAACGGGCCTATGTATAGGCGCAATGAAATCATTCTGGAGCAATTCGCTACAGACCTTACCGCAAAGGCAAGGGAAGGGAAACTGGAGCCTGTAATCGGGCGTGACGCGGAAATACGCCGTCTTATGCAGGTATTGAGCCGCAAAACTAAAAATAATCCATGCCTCGTAGGAGAGCCGGGTGTCGGAAAGACCGCTGTCGTAGAAGGTCTCGCAGCGAGGCTTGCGAGCGGACTTGTACCTGAGTCCATGCAAGATAAAAGAATATTGACGATAGATCTTGCCGGTATGGTGGCCGGGACTACATACAGAGGTGAATTCGAAGAAAGGCTTAAAAAGCTCCAAAAAGAAGTCATTGCCGAAAAAAATGTAATCCTGTTTATGGATGAGGTGCATACCCTAATCGGCGCTGGCGCAGCGAAAGGCTCTATGGATGCTTCGAATATTTTAAAGCCATCACTTTCCAGGGGAGAGATCCAGCTGATCGGTGCGACTACCCTTTCCGAATACCGTAAATACATAGAAAAAGACGCGGCGCTGGAGCGCAGATTCCAGCCTATTACCGTGGAGGAGCCCAACATCCCCGAATGTCTCGAGATAATGCGTGGTCTTAAAGAAAAATACGAGGAGCATCATAGGGTAACCATTGATGATGAGTCATTAAATCAAGCCGTTAAACTATCCAAGAGGTATATCAACGACAGATTTTTGCCCGATAAAGCAATTGACGTGCTGGATGAGGCCTGCGCGAGGGTGAGCCTCGGAGGTTTCGGAGTGCCTGAGCACATGCTTAGTCTGGAGGATGATTACAGGCAGTACACGAAAGGTATAGAGGAAGCTTTGAAAGACGGGGATGTATTGCAGGCATCAGCTTTCAGGCACAAACAGCAAGATGCCGAGAAAAAAATAAACAAGCTTCGTGAGAAAACCCTGAACGCCGAAAAAGACCTCAGAGTTACGCCTGATACTATAGCTTTGGTTGTATCCGAATGGACGAAAGTTCCCGTTCAGAAAATTGCGGAATCGGAGAGCGTAAGACTTAAAAACCTGGAAAAGATACTCGAAAAACGCGTTTTGGGTCAGGAGGAAGCGGTCTCAAAAATAGCAAAAGCCATTCGCAGAGGACGAGCGGGGATAAAAGACCCGAAAAAGCCGATCGGTTCATATTTGTTCCTCGGACCCACCGGAGTCGGAAAAACAGAACTATCAAAGGCTTTGACAGAAGCAATGTTCGGAAATGAAGACGCGATGATTCGTATTGATATGTCCGAATATATGGAAAAATACAACGTTTCAAAGATGATTGGCTCGGCTCCCGGCTATGTAGGGTATGAAGAAGGAGGTCAGCTTACCGAAATGGTCAGGAGGCGTCCGTATAGCGTCGTTTTGTTCGATGAAATCGAAAAAGCTCACCCGGATGTGTTTAATATTCTCCTGCAGGTACTGGACGATGGGCATATCACGGATGCGCATGGGCGAAAGGTAGATTTCAAAAATACGATTATAATAATGACCTCAAATGCCGGGGCAAATGTGATTATGGAACCAAAGAAGCTCGGCTTTAATGCAAAAGCCGATGAAAAAGCCGATTATAATCACATGAAAGAACAGGTTTTAAAGGAAATTAAGCTGATATTTAAGCCCGAATTCTTAAATAGGATAGATGAAATCCTCGTTTTCCACGCTTTAAATGGCGAACAGATGAAGAAAATTGTAGGGTTGCTTTGCCGTGATTTTGTGAAACGAGCGAAAGAACAGGCGAATATTACCGTAAAGATTTCTGAATCAGTTAAAAAGCACATTGTCGAGAAAGGAACGGATCAGAAGTTTGGGGCACGTCCGCTAAAAAGGGCTGTCCAAAGTATGTTGGAGGATAAGCTTGCGGAAGAGCTGATAGATGGCAGTGTTATTAACGGAGATACAGTGACGGCAAAGCTAAGAAATAAGGAAATTATATTTGATGTAACGCCGAATGAATGATATAGCAAAAAATCTATTAAAAAATAAAAATCATCTTGACAAGTAGTGGGTGTATGCTATACTTTGATTGAATATATGAACATATAATCATACGTTCATTCTTGCGAGGTGACTTTTATGAGAGAAGTTGACAAGAATTCAGATCATGTACATGACCACACTAATGAATGTTGCTGTCACTTGCATGACCACGCACATGAAAGTTTCGATGATTGTTGCGGTGGGGAGCATGAGCATGAACATGGTCACGTCCACGGAGGATGTGAGTGCTGCGAAGCGGCAGCCACAATGGACATTTCAAAGAATTCGGCAGTTAGTTCAGGCACGTATGGATTCAAATCAGAAATTATTAAACACAAAGGGGAAATAACCCTGATTTTAATAGGCGCGGCTTTCTTTGCTGCCGGTTTTTTGGTTAAGTCATTCTTTGGTCTTCCCGGAAAGTACTTATTCTTCCCCGCTTACATTATTCTGGGGGCACAGGTTATATGGAGTGCCCTTAAAAATCTGATTAAAGGTTCACTCTTTGATGAGAATTTTTTGATGGGAATCGCCACAATTGCTGCGTTTTGCCTCGGTGACTTTGCAGAAGCCGCGGGCGTTATGCTCTTTTACAGAGTAGGGGAATTTCTGGAAGAATTAGCTGTAAATCAAAGCAAGGGACAGATTATGAGCATGATGGATCTTCGTCCCGAAAATGTACTGATCGAAAAAGACGGGGTTGAGACTCTTATTCCTGCAAAGGATGCAAAAGTAGGTGACGTAATCATCATACGCCCCGGTGACAGGATTGCATTAGACGGAACTGTCATAGAAGGCGAAAGCCGATTGGATACATCAGCTGTTACAGGTGAGGCTGTCTCTGTGCGGGTAATTAAAGGGACTCCGGTCATGTCAGGTTGCGTTAACCTGCAGGGACTATTGAAAATAAGAGTGGAGAAACTTCTGGAAGAATCAATGGTAAGCAGGATTCTAAAAGCAGCTTTTCAGGCAGCACAGACTAAGCCTAAATCCGAGCGATTCCTGACCAAATTTTCAAAAATATATACCCCCGTAGTGGTGGGCGTTGCTATTTTGACAGCGGTAATTCCGGGACTTTTTACGGGTAATTGGAACTATTGGATTTACACGGCCGTAACATTTTTGGTTATCAGTTGTCCTTGCGCGCTGGTTTTAAGCATACCGCTTTCGTTTTTTGCGGGAATAGGAGCCGGCTCAAAACGTGGAATATTGTTTAAGGGCGGCGCAGCAATTGAGGTTCTAAAAGACGTTAAAGCCGTTGTCATGGATAAAACAGGTACACTTACTAAAGGGGATTTTAAAGTAAGAAAAGTGGTTTCTTGCGGGAGGTTAAGTGAGAAGCAATTACTCAATCTCGCGGCTGATTGTGAGGTATATTCAACACATCCGATAGGCGAGAGTATTGTACAGGAGGCGCGAGAACGCGGCCTTGAGATAATAAAGCCGACCGATGCAAAAGAAATTGCAGGAAAAGGTATAATAGCCACATTCCCGGAAGGTGAGGTGCTATGCGGAAATGCGGCACTATTAATAGAAAACGGAATAACTGATTTACCAAAGGGCCAAGATGAATATGGTGCCATTGTTTACCTTGCATTAGCAGGACGGGCAGAAGGTTATATTCGAATAGCCGATGAGATAAAAGCCGATGCCGCCGAAAGCATAAAAGTTATGAAAGCTGATTCTCTGAAAACCGTAATGCTCACAGGCGATAATGAAGAACAGGCTATGGGTGTAGCGAATGCGCTTGGGATAGAAAAAGTGTATGCGAAATTATTGCCCGAGGAAAAGGTTTCCAAGATTCAGGAAATCAGGCGAGATACAGGCGGCGTATTCTATATAGGGGACGGTATTAATGATGCGCCTGTGCTCTCCGGTGCCGATGTAGGCGCGGCAATGGGAACCGGAGCTGACGCGGCTTTGGAAGCGGCAGATGTGGTGTTCATGACATCAAAAGTTTCAGCCATTCCAACTGCAAAGAAAATTGCCGATGCCACCGGGCGAATCGTCATTATGAACATAATATTTGCACTTGGAATAAAGGGAATAATAATGCTGCTTGGGTTTTTGGGATATGCAAGTATGTGGGCGGCGGTATTCGCAGATACAGGAGTGGCACTGATTTGCATTGCGAATTCAGTGAGATTATTGTACCGGAAGAAATATATTTAACTCAGCAATATAAACCTTGTGTTAAGCTATATAGGTCAATAATTTTGTAAAAGAATTGGACAAAATTGATAGTCCGGAATAACAAAACAGCGTAGTTTAAGACAAGCTACGCTGTAATTCTCTCCTGATTGAAAGAAAGAAGGTTAGTCTTTCTTTCCGAATCCCAATCCCCCTGCGATATCCGATACTTTGTCCTCTACCTTGTCTTTAATGGCTTCAAAGCCGTCTTCGACCTTATCCTTTATTCCGGTTTTTTCGATCAAATCCTCTGCTTTGTCCTTGACCTTGTCGATCGTCTCGTCGATGTTCAGATCGTCTGCCTTGTCTTTTAAGGTGTCAATGATGCTCATAATTACTTGCCTCCTTGTATTATATAGTCGTAGTGAGTTGTATATCCCTCCGGTTAATTATTATAAACGAATTCACATAAAAATGATAGGAAAAACTTGCGGTAACATTTGAATCTAATATAATATTGATTGTGAATCGAAACCTTTAGAGTTTGGAGTTTTACGCGATGTCTAAAACGACCTCTTTTACATTAACCGCAATAGTTCTTTCCAATATGCCTGTAGGTGAAAACGACAGGAGGGTGGTCGTATTGTCAAAAGAACGGGGAAAGCAGTCGTTTTTTGCAAAAGGAGCCAGAAAGCAAGGGAGCGCTTTTATGGGGAGCACGTTGCCTTTTTGCTTCGGAGAATTCACGTGCGTTTCGGGAAGATCCGCAAATACATTAACCGCCGTAAACCTCTTGGAATCATTTACAAGCCTTAGAAACGATATAAATGCGGTGCTATTTGCGCAGTATTTTCTCGAAATCGCGGATTATTATTCGAGAGAAGAAAATGATGATACTGAGTTATTAAAGCTGGTTTTCCAGTCACTAAGGGCACTCGGTGCGCCGCAATTTTCCAAAGAACTTGTTCGAAGCATTTTTGAAATAAAAGCCACCGCCGTAACAGGCGAAGGGATTGATATAAAGAAGATAAAAGCTCCCCTGAAACCCGCAACTGTGCAGGCGATTGAATTCATCCTGCACAGTCCGGTTGGGAAGCTCTATACATTTAGTGTTTCAGAGGAGGTACTGTCTGAACTAAGCGAGGCGGCGAAGCGTCATTTGGAATACGTACTTGACCGCCCCATGAAAAGTGCCAAAATGCTTTAGTAGCGCTTTTCTCAGATATCATCTACACCCTGCAAAGCCGCATAACCGCGCTCGCCGGTGCTTATCTTTATAACATCTTCGGTATCGTAGGTGAAGATCTTTCCGTCGCCGATATTTCCGGTGTGGAGTACCTTCTGAGCCGTGCTGACTACATTTTCTACAGGCACTTCAGTGACTACGATATCCATCTGGAGTTTGGGCAGGAGGTCTACATTTTCTACCTTAACACCACGATAGTAATTTACACGGCCCTTCTGAATGCCACAGCCCATAACCTGAGTTACGGTCATACCGGTAATACCAATCTCGTTCATCGCTTTCTTTAGCGAGTCGAGATGTACAGGATTGAAGATTATCGTGACCTTTGTTATCTTCGCACCCTCCTTTGTGACTCCCGATGGCACCGCCTTTTCCTTCGGAGCGTCGGAATCAATGGACTCGTCCGTTGCGCTAGAGGCCAACAATACACCGCCTGAGCTAATTGGCATAAAGTCTGCGTATGCTGAAGGCAATCCGTGTTCGGGCATATCCAGACCTGAGATTTCTTCGGCGGGCTTTACCCTGAGACCATTTACTTTCTTTATTATTAAGAACACTATTAACATTGTAACTGTCGTCCATGCTGCTATTGCGAGTATTCCGAGTGCCTGCACTCCGAGTAGTCCCGCTCCGCCGCCATAGAAAAGACCATTCGCGTCATTGAGAGGAACGGTGTCGGTAGCAAAGAGACCGACTGCTAAGGTTCCCCAGATACCATTTACTCCATGGACAGCCACAGCTCCGACAGGGTCGTCGACATGCAGCTTCATGTCAATTACTTCAACTGCTACGACGACTAAGATACCGGCTACTAAACCGATTATCAATGAACCGACCACATCTACAGTGGCACAGCCTGCGGTAATGGCAACCAGACCGGCCAAGGAACCATTTAAGGTCATTGACACATCGGGTTTTCCATTCTTAATCCATGTGAAGATCATTGTTACACATGTGGCCGCTGCGGGAGCTACTGTTGTCGTTAAGAATATAGACGCCATCTGATTGATGTCCGTAGCTGCGGCTCCGTTAAATCCATACCATCCAAACCACAGGATAAAGCATCCTAAAGCTCCTAAAGTGATTGAATGTCCCGGTATGGCGTTTGAAGATTTGTCCTTATTGTACTTTCCGATACGCGGTCCTAATATTGCTGCGCCAATAAAGGCTGTGATACCGCCCACCATGTGGATTGCTGATGAACCCGCGAAATCAATATAACCCATATTTGCGAGCCATCCGCCGCCGTTCCATACCCACCCCGCCTCGATGGGGTATACGACAGCACTGATAACCGCTGAGTAAATACAGTAGGCTGAGAATTTTGTACGTTCAGCCATTGAGCCGGAAACGATGGTCGCTGCGGTAGCGGCAAAGACCAAGTTGAATACAAAACCGGCTGCAAACCCATAATCATTGAACTTTGCAAAGAGATCAAAGTTCGGTATACCGATAAATCCGGTATGGTTTTCAGAGAGCATCAATGAATAACCGATGAATACGAAGAAAACCGTGCCGATACAAAAATCCATCAGATTCTTCATTATGATATTACCGGCGTTCTTTGCTCTCGTGAATCCGGTTTCGACCATTGCGAAACCGCCCTGCATAAAGAATACTAACGCTGCTCCGACTAGAAACCAAATACTAAAATCCATAATTTTTCCTCCCTCACTATTAATTTTCCTTTTAGATAAAACAAAAGACGCTGTCCCGTTTAGGTCAGCGTCTTTGCTTTCGGAAAGCATAATTGATTTTGACATAAATGTCAATTGCAGACTTTATTTTTGTGAATTATTACCAAATACAGCGGCCTAATAATCATCAAAGCACTAAATTTAACTAAAGCCGGCTTGTACCGTTGCATTTCAAGCGTGTTCATTAATGATTATGTCTGTCTAAGCCATAATTCTAAGTTGATTAAGAGTTGATTTATAACTCACTTCGGATACGTTTTTTTATCTCAGGGGCAATTATCAGGCATATCGCCATCTTAACTACGTCACCTATTATATAAGGAATTACTCCTACGGCGAGAGCAGCGGCGAAAGTCATGTTAAGCTGCTTTGCAAGCCATATTGTCCCAAAAGCGTATAAAAGGGCAGTGCCGATTACCATCCCTATAGCGTACCACAGGCGCTTTCCTTTTCCTTTTTCAGAAATAAAGCCGGCAATAAAGACTAAGAAGAAGTAACCGAGTATGTAACCGCCTGTGGGTCCCAAAAGTTTTCCTATGCCGCCTTGAAAACCTGAAAAGATCGGGAGACCTACAACTCCTAACAGCACATATATAAGGCAGCTGATTAGTGCCGATTTATACCCTAAGATATAAAGACTTAAGCATAATATAAAATTCGTAAGTGTAATGGGTACGGGACTAATGGGAATCGGAATAGAAAACGGTGATACAATACATGTAAGTGCAGTAAACAAAGCGATTAATACCATATTTTTAGTGCTTAAGAACTTTTTCATACCAACCTCCTGATTTAACGTTAACCAATAATTAGTATTAAGTTGACAATACGTCTGATTATAGTGAACAAAACAATGCTTGTCAAGCTTTGACAAAGTGAGTTGCGTGAGTATAAATAGTAAAATTTTTCCGTTCAACTAAGTGAGATTTCCGAAAACTTATTACGATGGTATTCGCATTGAAATGCTACAAAGCTCTTAATTACGGCTGTTAATAGTGTTGAAAGAATATTTCAAGAAGACGCAATATTCAGAAAATAATAAACAATATCGACAATACATTGTTAAAAATTAAATTAAATCAAAATAGTATTGACAAATACATGCAGTTGTGATATCCTTCAATCACAAACAGAGATGATTGTTGAGAGTCAAGAAATTATTTTGACAGAGAAAGGAGGTTATTCCATTGGACACCGAAATATTTTCAAAATTGCAATATGCCGTGAGCGCGGCGGTCGAGAGTTCCCATAGAATAGCCTTTATTATAATCGAAAGACCGGTTAAGAATAATTGATGAGAACAAATCGGAGAGTAAAGACCGGCGTCATAAATGATTCACGTAGACCGCAGGCATATTGAAGGAGCGTGTTCGTTGCTTAAGAGAGCGGGGGAGCGTGTAAAGAAACGCGACTCGGTAGCAATAGATTAATAAGGAGAATGGTCAGGGAACAAGGGAATCCAAAAGAACCTCCGATTTTTTAGAAGTAATAAAGTTTGATAATAAAATAATAGAATATATAGCAGCCATCACGCCGGGAAAGTCGTGGTGGCTGTTTAACTTTCCTGTAATATTTGTAACAAAATTTAACATTTCTTTGACATTCTATAGGCTGTATGATAAACTATACAATGTTTCGGGAGTCTTAAGTTGAGTTTTCTTATGAGTCTTGATTCATTTGTTTTCTTAATGGATAATATTGTTTCTATTTAATATCATAGAGGTGAACAGGTTTGGACAAATACGAATATCAAATAAAGACCGACCAAATGCTTGGATTTATGGAGAAAAAGCAGATACGTCGGGCGATGGAAGTAGCCGATACCATTGATTGGCGCAGGGTTAAAAACCCGTCTATGCTCTATACTGTGAGTGAAATATATGAACAGAATGAAGAGTACCAAAAAAGTCGTGATGTGCTTTACATGGCATATAACCGCGCACCTTCCAGTAAGAAAATTCTCTATAAAATGGTTATTTTAGCTCTTCGCATTCACGATGTGGACGAGGCTACGGAGTGTTATGAAGAATTCGTAAAGCTGACTCCGAAGGATCCTAATCAATACATCATGAAATATCGTATATTAAAGGAGAAAAATGCTCCCATTCGCGAGCAAATTTCTGCGTTGGAGGATTTTAAGAAGGCGGAATATGTCGAGAAATGGGCATTCGAATTGGCAAAGCTCTATAGTGAAGCGGGCATGACTGCAGAATGTCTGGAAGAATGTGATGATTTGATTCTTTGGTTTTCAGATGGCAGATACGTTTATTCCGCAATGGAATTAAAAATGAAATACAAACCGCTGACACCTTTGCAGCGTGAAAAATACACGAACAGGTACGGTACCACGAGGCAATTAGGTCCTGAGATACCCGAGCGGGATTCAGGTGCGGTTCCTGCAAAAGCCGCAGCAGCGCCAAAAGAAAAGACAGGACAAACAGGAGAGCTTAAATCAAGTGAGATATCGTATGACGGCTATACTTTGGAGGAAGATGACGCTAAGGAAAGCTATTTGAACGACCACGCAACAAAGGCAAAAGCCGAGGATTTCGGTGAGACCGGAGACATGACACCGGTTGTTAATATTCCAAAGCAAAGGGTAGACGCATACTCTCAAGACGCGCATGTCGCCAGAGAATCGGAAGTTCCTGCTTCACAGACGAAAGACGAAGCTATTCGAGAAGTAAAGGAAACGTTCACTCAGGAAATAGTTGAAAATCCGGTTTCAGATATTAATGAGGAGACCCCGCCGGCCAAAAAAGCAGTTGAGGCTGTAACTACCGAGGCTCCGGTTGCTGTCGAAACGGCTGTAACGGGAGTAAAAGAGGCCGTGTCAGAAGCAAAAGAGGCTGAGGTGACGGAAACGAAGGAAGTTGCCGCACCTGAAATAAAAGAAGCGACTGTGACAGAGCCTGCGCCCGTTCTTGAAGAAGCAGGAACTGAGAGCACAGGTAAAATTGTCGGAGCTTCCTCTGAAGAGGATTATGATCTGGATGACTACGATGAAGAAGTATACGATATTGGGGCTTATTTAGATGCTCCCCCGAAGAAGAAAAGACAGGTGATCGGTGGGGAATCATTAGAGGACGCCATACTAAAAGGTGTTTCACTCGCGAGCGGAAAAGAGATTAAGAGGACTACCTCTAAGATCGTTTCCGACGAACCCGGTATTACCGGTCAGATGCGTATTGACGAAATCCTAAAGAATTGGGAAGAAAAGCAAAAGGTTAACGCAAAAGCAATAGAAGAGCAAAAGAAGGTCGATGAGGAAAGGCTTCGCATAGAGCGTGAAAAACTCGAACTCGAAAGACAAAAAAGAGAAGAGGAACGCATTCGTCACGAAGAGGAATTAGTTCAAAAAGCCAGAGAAGAACGTGCCAGGCAGGAAGCAGAGCAAGCTCGTTTAGAGCAGGAACGACTCGAGCAGGAGCGCATTGAAAAAGAGCGCATCGAAAGAGAACGCGCTGAAAAAGAGCGCCTGGAAGCGCAAGAAAGAGAACGTGAGCGGCAGGAGTGGGAACGCGTGCGCCGCGAACACATGGAAAAAGAAGCAAAGAAGTTAGGTGAGGTGAAGCGCTCTAAAGCTCAGGAAATATATGATGATTTTCTTAACGATGACGACGATGTTGATGTAGATGAGACTCAGAGTTCCGAAAGTATTAGCGAAGAGAATGAAACGGGATACCCCGAGACCGAATCAGAATACTCAGAGGCCGAATCCGAAGATACTGAATTTGTCAATGAAGGTCCTTCTGCATTTGACGCATTTGATGATGCGACATTCCCTGACGAACAGTGGGATGACGATTATTCAGCACAAACAGACCTTCACTATGAGGAAGAGCATTCATTTGAACCGGATTCCGAGGCATTCATTGAAGAAGATAATGATATGCCCGCAGAATTTGATGAGGATGAATTTTTCGCCGACTATAATCCCGACGGTGATTACGAGGATGAGTCCGAAGAAAAAGACATTTTCGAAGAAGATGATGAAAAACGCCGTAAGGCCTACGAAAAAGATTTATATGACGAGCCGGATTATGATGACGACGAAGATGAATCTGGGCACAGAAGGAGGCGCAGTCATCATGAACACGAATCAGAGCATCCGGATGAGCGCACCGAACACGAAATCAGAAAGCGGATGCGCCGCAGTAAGAACGGAATACCTTTTGACACAGGATTTGTGGTTACCGGCAGGTATGACCTTAATAAAACCAGTGAGATCGGGCTTAAAGCCGGACTTACAGAGGAACAAAAGAAGCTATTTTCATATTTTGTTCCGGTTCGCGGCATGAGCGAACAGATAGTAGAGGTTTTAGACAATGATCGTCGTGCCCAAAGAGACGGCACTTCAAAGGTCGGTAACATTTTAATAATAGGAAAGCCCGGCACAGGAAAAACCGTGCTTGCTATGAATACAGTCAAAGCCATTCAAAAGCAGCGTAATCTGCAGCAGGGTAAGGTCTCCATAATTACCGGGGAATCGCTTAACAAAAAAGACCTGACAGTGATCATCCAAAAATTGCGCGGTGGAGCGATTATTGTGGAAAAAGCAGGACGGCTTAATTCTGTAACAGTTAAAGGTTTAAATACCCTGATGGAGAAGAAGACCGGAGAATTACTGTTTGTGTTTGAAGATCAGAAGAAGCCGCTCGAAAAACTAATGGCTGCGAACCCTGAATTCAAAAAGAAATTCACATCGAAATTGGAAGTACCCGTATTTCTTAATGACGACCTCGTAACTTTCGGTCAGACATATGCAAAAGAAAACGGCTATAAATTGGACGAAATGAGTATATTAGCCCTTTACAGCCGTATAGATGTAATGCAAAGGGAAGACCACCACGTTTCGGTGGCGGAGGTAAAGGAAATCCTTGATGAGGCTATCGCCAGAGCGCAGAAATCAAAGGTGAAACGCCTGACCAGAAAACGCGAAAAGAGCGCGGATGACACAGGATTGATAATCCTTAAAGAAGAAGATTTTAAAATGTAATCAAAGAAATGTTGCGGCCGACTCCGATAGGAGTCGGTTTTTGATATTTTTTATTTTTTCGTGGTAATATTTTTCCATGATTGATATAATGTATAAAACCGCAACCGTTTGGCGTTTGACAATGAGGAGATCAGCTATGGGAAGTCAGGTTTATGAAATCGGAGAAATGGATCATTACTTATTCGGACACGGCACTCATTATGACCTTTATAAAAAACTCGGATCTCACATGGGGGAGAAGGACGGCCAAAAGGGTGTGTATTTCGCGGTCTGGGCACCGCGAGCGAAATCTGTATCGTTAGTTGGGGACTTTAATGGCTGGAATATGTATGCGACACCGATGGCTCGCATGGAACCTCTCGGAATCTATACATGTTTCGTCCCTGATTTACCGGAATACTCAATGTATAAATATTGCATAGAAACCTGGTATGGTGAAATTTTATTCAAGTCTGACCCATTCGCGAATCATGCGGAAGTAAGACCCGGGACCGCTTCAAAGGTCGTTGATATTTCCGATCTGAAATGGACTGACTCAAAATGGATGAAGAACCGCGAGACCTGGAATTTTAAAGAAAAACCGGTGGCTGTCTATGAGGCGCATATCGGTTCGTGGATGCGTCATCCCGGTCGTTGGGATGAGGGATTCTATACTTACAGAGAGTTCGCCGAAAAAGCTACCGAGTATTTAAAGCAGATGGGTTACACTCACATAGAATTGATGGGTATTGCTGAGCATCCTTTTGACGGTTCATGGGGTTATCAGGTGACGGGATATTACGCGCCTACCTCCAGATATGGTTCTCCGAAAGATTTCGCTTGGATGGTTGATTATTTCCACAAAAACAATATAGGTGTCATTTTAGACTGGGTTCCCGCGCATTTCCCGAGAGATGCGCATGGTCTGGCGAATTTCGACGGTACGCCTACGTATGAATACGCCGATACGAGGATGGGAGAGCATCCGGATTGGGGAACGAAGATTTTCGACTATTCCAAAACGGAAGTCAGGAATTTTCTCATCAGTAATGCGTTATTTTGGATAGAATATTTCCATGTAGACGGATTGAGGGTTGATGCTGTGGCATCAATGCTGTATCTGGATTACGGAAAGAGTTATGGTCAATGGGTTCCCAATTGCTATGGCGGAAATGAAAATCTGGACGCCGTGGAATTCTTTAAACATCTCAATTCAATTATCAGGAAACGAAATCCGGGAGTTTTGACTATTGCCGAAGAATCGACAGCCTGGCCGAATGTGACTGCAGATCCGGAAGACAATGGGTTGGGTTTTGCACTCAAATGGAATATGGGCTGGATGCACGACTTCATAGAATACATGAAATTAGACCCGTATTTTCGTAAAGACCACCATTATCAAATGACATTTGCGATGAGTTACGCCACGAGCGAACACTATATGCTCGTGCTTTCACATGATGAGGTCGTACACCTGAAATGTTCTATGGTAAATAAAATGCCGGGACTTGGTTTTGATAAATTTGCTAATCTGAAAGTAGGATATGCTTTTATGATGGGGCATTCAGGGAAAAAGCTTCTCTTTATGGGGCAGGAATTTGCCCAGCTTCGCGAATGGTCTGAAGAACGCGAACTTGATTGGTTTTTGCTTTCGGATGATTCACATAGGCAGGTACAGAGCTGGTTTGCGGATTTGCTGCATTTATACACGACCAGAAAGAGTATGTACGAAATGGACGATTCGTATGATGGTTTTGAGTGGATGAATGCGGATGATATATTCCGTAGTATATACAGCTTTGTGCGCTATTCCAAAGATAAAAAAGAGGGAACATTGTTTATTTGTAATTTCACACCTATGGCGCGTGATGATTATAGAGTAGGCGTGCCGGAAAAGACCACATATAAACTTTTGTTACACAGTGATGATTCAAAATACGGACCGAATGTCATAGAGCGCACAGATAAATACAAAGCAATCGACGGCGAATGCGACGGAAAACCATATTCATTTGATTACCCGCTTTCACCCTACGGGGTAGGAGTATTCGGATTCACAATTAAAGATTCTGTGTAGGGCGTGGTCATCCCGCCCGAAATGAAGCCACGCGCAACAGGCGGGGTTATCCCGCCCGAAACGAAGCCACGCGTTTCAATACCTGCGTATATTCACGGTATCAGAAAGAACACCTGTAGGATTTCCGACATTGCCACCGCAATAAAGCACACGTAAATTCTGCAGGTCTTTTAGTGGTGTGAAATCATTTATATAATTGTCAGTAACATTTATATAAGTTAAAGATGTTAGTGTTGAACAGAAATCAAGTTCCTTTAATCCGCTTGAAAGCAAGGTCAGACTCTCAAGTCCTCTAAACTCTGATATAATCGGCACAATATCATTTACGCTTAGTATTGCCGAAGAATAAATAGAACCATCGGTCTCATGAAAGGTTGAATCATGAATGAATAAAGAGTGTAATGTCGTATTAGGGTCCGGCAATTCGCTTAGATCCAAGTTAATTTCACATTTCGAAAGAAATAGATTTTCAATCTGTAATGCGAAAATGGCGTTGCCATCTTGCTGATTTGAAATGTCAGCACCATAGAGCTCAATATCTTTTAAATGGATGAGTCCCTTTAAAGCCGCTGTATTTGTTAAATCACCCAAATTATAGTCATCTGCGATTGAAAGAACTGTAAGCTGTGGGAAAGCCAAAAAAGTCTCACAATCGAAGGGAGAGTTACATGGATAACAGGTAAGGCTCGTCAATGGAGCGCCAATAAGACTTGAGAGAAAAACGTCATTAGAATCCACTACGTCGGCAGTTTTTAAGTTAGTGAGTTTAGAACCAGTAAATCCAACTACTCCGGAACCATAGTTCACCAGATATAGAGATTCGAGTTTTGTCAATCCGGAAATTACGGAAAAATCAGTTGCACCTGTTCGGTTAAGAGATAGCGATTTAAGGTTTGCGCAGGTAGAAAGCGGGGAAAGATCAATCAATGCCGTAGCATATGAAACGGAAAACTCTTCCAATGAGGTCATTTCCGAGACAAACCGTATATCCTTTAATTTATCTGCATTCAACAAGGTAAGTGATTTTAAACCGTTGAGTTTAGACAGCCATGAAAAATCCGTTACTCCGAAACAGTATATAGTAAGACTTTCAATGGTATTCGATTCTGCAAGCCAGCTTAAATCCTTTGAACTCGAACTGCTTGTATTTAAAGTCACTTTCATGTCATTAACGGGAAGTGCGGCAATATCGGAATAATTGGTCACACCTGAACCTATGGAAATGTCAAGAACCTTCAGATTGGTTAGCAATGCCAATTGTTTTATTTGATTGTTGTTATTGATGGAAAGCCCCAGAGACTCAATGTTTTCAGGATTTGCGAACATTTTGTTACCACTGAAATAAATCCATCCTAAGTTAATACTACGTAGGTCCTTGCACATCGAAAAATCTACTATGCTGCCTCCTGAAAACGCGGTGAGATGACCGGTATCCAATACTTCCAGCCCGGTAAAACATGTAAGATCAGCCTTATCAATTTCATCATCGCTTGAGGCATAAAGATATACTCGCTCACCGGTGCCATCAGAGAGCTGATAATCAACTGTCATCACATTATAGAAAGGGCTGGAATAGATAGTGTCTTCAGAAAAAATAAGCGAAGTAACATTGCTTAGTTGGTCGGGTGTGGGCGTATCAGTCCCCCAGATTGCCCTGCATAATTCCAAAATCGGTTCACTCTCGGGAGTGGTGCGAGCTTTAGAGATTGGGCTATTATCTGAATTTAGATATATTACAATAGGTATAGTTATTGTGGCAATGAGCAAAACTAACGCAATCAAACATCCTAAGAGCGCACGCTTTCCCATGTTTTTCTTAGGCCGCGCACCAGGAGTGGGGCCAACAATTGGCTTATCAGTTTTCGACGGAAGATTAACAATAATCGGACGTTCATCAATGATTTTATAGTCGGCGTGACAAAAAGGACAATGCGCCGTCGTCTGATCCTCACTTAGTTCCAAAGTCCCGCCGCAATTTTCGCATTCTAATTTGAGAAGATATACCGAAGAATCATCCATGTTTAACCCTCCCCGCCCTAAGAGTTTTCCTAAAACGAATTGTAGCACGAAACGGCGAGTTTTCAAGCTTTACTTTTCAACCTATCCGCTATTCCAAGATCCTATCCCGCTTGCCTTTTCTTTATTACTTTTAATCTCGTGAATTCCTCGCGCTCTTTTTCTTCGAGGGCATTGGTGATAGTTTTTACCAAATGATTATACTGAGGTATGGTGATATTCTTTAGAGCGTTTGCGCGTTTTTGGGTCTTTTTTATATTGCTCGCAAGGCGGTAAGCCGCATTTTCTACTACCGAGAGCTTTATTGTCAGTTCTTTGACCTCGCGGAATGCGTCACGCGCCACATCTATCGACTCGTGAGTAGATGAAAACGCGAATGTCATTTTAGTAGGGGTCGGGTCATATTTCACATGAGGAATCGCGGTTCCCATGATGCTACGTGACTGTAGCTTTATTGAATCCTCGATCGGGACAGTATAAGCTAATTCGGATACTTTACTTATTCCATGCTCAATATTTGCTCTCTGTAAGCAAGCGTAAGCGCGAGTAAATGTAGTGTCAATCTGCTCCTGAATGTCCTTAGCTTCATTGATGAGATCCATTAGCTCGCGCAGCAAAATATTCCGCTTTTTGTCCATCAAGTCATAGCCTTGGTGGGCAAGAGCGAGAGAATTTTTTGCGAGCATTAAGTTTCCTTTCGTTGGAAATTCCCGTGGATCCATTTTATTCCTTTCTAATACTTATTGTATTATTTAATTCATCAGACACAACAGACTGATTACTATCTTCAGGCTGTGATTGTGTCATCTTGCTTAACATTATCAACCGAGTCTTTAGACGATTCATCTTCGGTAACAGGCGACGTTTCAGTTTTTTCGCCCGGATAATAGGCCTCAACTAATTTCGTATCTATTCTGTCGAGCTCTTCTTTAGGAAGATAACTAAGCAGCTCCCAGCCCAAATCAAGGGTTTCTATTATCGTGCGGTTTTCTCCCGCGCTTTGACCTATATAACGTGCTTCGAATTCTTTCCCGAATTTGAGGTATCTTTTATCCAGCGGGGATAATTCATCTTCGCCGATAACAGAAGCTAAGTTTCTTGCCTCACCTACTTTGGCATATGCCGAAAACAATTGATTAGCCAGATCTTGATGGTCTTCTCGGGTAAATCCCGTACCTATTCCGTCTTTCATTAGACGTGATAGCGACGGCAGTATGCTGATAGGAGGATAAATTGCCTGCCCGTGTAAGTTCCTGTCAAGAACAATCTGACCTTCGGTAATATATCCTGTCAAGTCAGGTATCGGGTGCGTAATGTCGTCATTAGGCATTGTCAGTATCGGAAGTTGCGTGACAGAGCCATTTACTCCGGCCACAATGCCGGCACGTTCATATATGGTGGCAAGTTCGCTATAGAGGTAACCGGGGTATCCCTTTCTGGAAGGAATCTCGCCTTTGGAAGAGGAGACCTCACGCATGGCCTCGGCAAATGAAGTCATATCAGTAAGTATAACCAAAATATGCATATTTTCCTCGAAAGCCAAGTATTCTGCCACAGTCAGTGCCACCTTCGGTGTAATCAAACGTTCAACAACAGGATCGTTTGCAAGGTTTAGGAACATTGCAACATGGTCAGCAACACCGCTTTCGGAAAAAGTTTTCTGAAAGAACTCTGCCACGTCGTGCTTTACGCCCATAGCGGCAAAAACAATGGCAAACTCTTCATCTACTCCATCACCGAGCGAAGCCTGTTTTACAATCTGTGCCGCCAACTGATCATGAGGAAGGCCATTTCCCGAAAAAATGGGAAGCTTTTGTCCTCTAATCAGAGTAGTAAGTCCGTCGATAGAAGAGATGCCGGTGCAAATGTAATTTCGCGGGTATTCACGCTTTACAGGGTTTAATGGCAATCCGTTTACATTTCTGAAATCCGTGGAAGTAATCGGGCCCAAATCATCAATAGGTTGACCAACGCCGTTAAAGGTACGTCCCAGCATCTCCGTAGAAACAGCTATTTCCATGGGTCTGCCGGTGAGCTTTGTGTGGGTGTTGTCAAGAGACATATTTTCGGTGCCCTCAAAGACTTGAATAATAGCCTTATCTTCATTCAGCTCGACAATTCGTCCCATTTTATGTGTATCGCGATTTACGACGAATTCAACAATTTCATCATAAAAAGCATCCTGTATGCCCTCTAAGACCACCAGAGGACCGTTAATGCTGCTTAATCCCAAATATTCTATACTCATAAGCTAAATCCTGTCCTCCTTAGGCGTTTTTCTCCAAAACTTTATCTTTGAATGCGTCAATGTCTTTTTTGTATAAATCCAACAATTGAATATTGTTATTAGGTACATCGTATTTCATGGCAATTACTCTTTCGAAAATATCCTCGTTTTTAAGAATGGCCATCGGCATTCCAAGCGCAATCAGATGTCTGCAGGTTTTGTGAAGGTAGAGTATTACGTCCATCATTTTATACTGTTTCTCCAAAGAAACGCAGGTGTCATCTTTATGGAATGCATTTTGCTGCAGGAAACCCAATCGTATTATCTTTGCTATCTCAAGGATTAGTTTTTGGTCGTCGGGAAGTACGTCACCGCCGATTAGCTTTACTATTTCCATTAGAGAGCTTTCCTGATTCAATAACGCCATTAGCCTGTTACGATAGTCTACAAATTTTGGCGAAACATGTTCGGAGTACCAACCGCCCAAGTCGCCTAAGTACTCGCTGTAACTCGTCAGCCAGTGAATAGCAGGGAAATGCCTGGCATAAGCCAGTGACTTATCAAGTCCCCAAAAGCACCTGACAAAACGTTTAGTATTCATGGTAACAGGTTCAGAAAAGTCGCCTCCCTGCGGGGAAACCGCTCCTATTATAGAGACAGAACCCGTTGTACCGTTTAGGTTTTGCATCATACCCGCTCTTTCATAAAATGCGGAGAGCTTTGAAGCGAGATATGCGGGAAAGCCTTCCTCTGCAGGCATCTCTTCCAGACGACCGGAGAGCTCCCTTAAAGCCTCGGCCCAGCGGGATGTGGAATCTGCCATAATAGCGACGTCATAGCCCATATCCCTGTAGTATTCGGCCAGAGTAAGTCCGGTATAAATGGAAGCCTCGCGCGCTGCCACCGGCATATTTGATGTATTGGCAATCAGAGTCGTCCTGTCCATCAGCGGATTTCCGCTTTTCGGGTCAACGAGCTTTCCGAACTCTTCCAATACCTGAGTCATTTCATTTCCGCGCTCGCCGCAACCTATATATATGATAATGTCGGCATCCGACCATTTTGCTATCTGATGTTGAGTCATTGTTTTCCCTGTTCCGAATCCTCCGGGAATAGCAGCGGTACCGCCCTTTGCAATGGGAAACATTGTATCAAGTATACGTTGACCTGTAATCAAAGGCACATTCGCAGGAAAACGATGATGCACGGGTCTGGGTATTCTAATCGGCCATTGCTGCGCCATACATAAATTTATTTCAGAACCATCATTTTGTTCAAGTGTTATCAGCGTTTCCGCAATAGTATAAGCACCGTCTGATTTAACGCTCTTAACAATTCCTTCCACATTCGGCGGAACCATGCATTTGTGAACAATTGCGCGGGTTTCGGGCACTTCGGCAAATATTGCTCCGCAGTGAAGAAAGTCACCCTCTTTAACGACAAGGTGAGTGTTCCAAAGCTTGCTTTTATCAAGAGAATCAACCGAAACGCCTCTCGTTATAAATGCGCCTCCGGAAAATGCTATCTGCTCCAAGGGCCTTTGAATGCCGTCAAAAATATTATTGAGGATTCCCGGGGCTAATGTGACCGATACGGCGGCACCGGTAGACTCCACCATCTCGCCGGGGCGCAAACCGCTAGTTTCTTCATAGACCTGAATAGTGGTACGTTCTTTATCCAATGAAATGACTTCACCGACGAGGCGTTCTTTCCCGACATACACCATTTCGGACATGGTGAAATCAGTCTTGCCCTTAAGGTATATGATAGGACCGTTTATCCCGTATATTATGCCTTTACTGTGCAAGAGTGTCACCTCCCTTAAACAGAAATCTTGAGTATTCGTTTTCGATGGCACCTTTAAATGCATGGTCAATCAAAATATTACGATCGTGCATAACTGCACGGACTCCGCCAATAAAATCAACTTTGCTTACTGTTAAGGCAATTCCGGTTTGTCCTTCCAACCAGTCTTTTTTATCTTCGTCTGTAGGATTAATATAAACAGTCATAGCCTCGCCTTTGGCAAAGCTTATCGCACCTTGAATGTATTTCACAAGAAGCGCCTTGTATTCGTCTGTTTTCATATAATCAGCAACGACCAAATCCACCTCTTCAAACAGCTTTTTCTTAAGCTCCTCATGTGTTTTTCCAAGAGTGCGCTTAAGCTCCAACTGAGCAGAGGATGCCGCCATGTTAAGACGTTGTCTCGACTGCACTTGTTCGGCTTTGATACGGGTCTCTTGCTGGCGCAGAGCTTCTACTCTGTGCTGCGACATTATTCCGCCCAAAGCATCTTTATGTTGGTCGAGTATGGCATTGCCTCTTATTCGGGCTTCTTGCATAACAGATCTTCTTAAAATATCAACCTTTTCGTTAATGTTCATCTTGTTCCTCTATAATTTCAATCCAATGGCCTCATTTACATACGAGGTAATAAAATCTTTTTTTCTGCCTGTGCCATGCCGGTCAGGTATCTCTATCAAAAGCGGTGTGGTCCGCTCCAGTTTTATTTCGTCAATTAAATCAGGAAACTCGCGTCCGAATTTTTCTGTCAGCAACACAATGCCGACGTCAGCATCATTCATGGCGTCCTCAATGGCTTTTCTAAGCTCGTCACGCTCGTGAACAACCACGCCGTCCACTCCGGAGAGTCGCATTCCGGTCAGTGTATCAACATTGTCGCTAATCAAAAACATCTTCATTTTTTTACAGCTTTCCAAGTATCATAAACGATATAATCAGCCCGTAAAGGCAAACGCCTTCTGCTAAGCCAACAAATATCAGTGACTTTCCAAGTGCAGATGAGTCCTCGCTTATTGCACCGAGAGCCGCGCTCGCCGCTGAGGCTACCGCTATGCCGCCGCCTACGCAAGAAAGACCTGTAGAAAGCGCCGCCGCTAAATATCCCAGACCTGTGGCACTGCTGCCGCCTGTCAGAGAGGCTGATATCGGCGTCGTGGCTTCGCTTGCCAGCGCAGGAGTTGCGGAAAACATCATAATAGCCGCAACCACACAGGCACCGAAGAAAAAGAAAACATTTACACCTAAGGTTCTCTTATAACGCTTCTTGTTTCGCTCCCCGATTAAAAAGTACCCGAAGGGCAAAATAATACTCAAAATGAGCGCAGCGATTAGTATCAGTTTTGTAATGATTGTCATAATATTTCCTCCTATTTCTTTTGCGTTGCTTTATCATGATTATTAAAGGGTTTGAACTCTCGTCCTGTTCCCTTGTAAAACCTGCTGAACATTTCGTAATACTCAAGTCGAAGAACCTGAATACCCACAATCAGACCTTCCAATCCACATACAATGATGTTACCTATTATCATAATCGGTATATTTGTGTGCCCTGAAGAAGCGCCTGAAAGCATGAGCACCACTTCCATTATTGCCGCATGGCTAACTGCGAAGGCCCCTATACGCACAAATGAGAGCGTGTTTGAAAAATAGCTGAGCATAACTTCAAATAATTCAAAGAAGCCCTGTACCAGAAACATTCCTTTACTTTCGCCAATCTTTTTATGATTTTTACTTACAAGGTTTCCCAGAGGTTCTTTAAATAAGAACATTAATATCGGTATTCCAAGGAAAATCAAAAGCAGTATATTACCGGGTGTTTTATGACCTGTCATATATAGCACTACTGTCAGTACAATGAATGCGTAAAATACAAAGCCTGCGACACCATTATTTGAAAACCAGAGATTTTCTTTGTCTTTGCATTTGGCGGCATTGACAATCTGAAAGACCATTGAAAGGAGATTAATACCCATCCCGAAAGCTATGGCAATTATAAAAACGGTATTCAATTGTCCTATAAAAGGCAGCTTTGTCATTGCTTCCATTGGCTTTAGCCATCGGGCGTGAATGATATTCTCAAACCCGAAAACCGAACCGAACATAAAGCCAAAGAATGCCGAGAAAACTCCCGCAATTGAAAGCACTCCCGCAAGCGGCGTTTTTTTCAAAAAGTATATGACCCCTCCGAGGATAAAAAGTACCAGCCCCTGACCTAAATCTCCGAACATGGCTCCGAAAATAAAGGTATATGTAAGTGCCACGAATATCGTGGGGTCCATTTCATTATGAGACGGAAGTCCGTACATCCTTATAAAGAGCTCAAACGGCTTAAATATTCGCGGGTTTTTAAGCTTTGTGGGCGGATCGCCGAAGAATTTCTCCCTGCCTTCTTCCACGACAATAAAGATATTAGGGTCTCCGGCAGTTTCGGCGACGAACTTATCCACGTCTTTTTCGCTCATCCAACCGCAGAGGATATAATAATCCTTCTGGTCCTGGTCGGTTCTGGCGGCAACTTTTCGAACATCAAATATATTGGAAAGCTCTTCAAGGCGATTCCTCGTATAGAGCAGTTCATTTCTGTGGGAGTCCATCAATGCTTTAATACTATCTCGCATCTGTTGTATTTCTTTTCCGAGATTTTCAATGTCCTTTGTAAATCCATCGAAAGCTTCTGAAGGAGTCCCTGAATATTCGTCGGCAATATCAATCCGTTCAAAGTGCATTGAGGAGAACACGGAGTCGGCCTTTCCGGCTTCGGAATTAGAAACGAAGTAGCAGCCATAAACGTAGTTTTCATTGCGCAGCCCTTCGAGGAAAATAGCCTTTACTTCACTGTAAAGGAATTTCTCGAGTCTGCGGAAATAATCCAGTTCAATTCGTCCGAAACGTACTTTAATAAACTGAAAGTTCAGCACATCGTGAAGTTTAAAATCAAAGGATTGAAACGGCGCAAGGACACTCAATTTATTTTGGAGTTCCTGGCGCTTTGTTTTAAGAAGCTCCTTTTTCTCCATTAATTCCAGATACTGATGATTTAAATCCCGAATAAAATCAAGTAAGTCGTCTTTGTCAATTTTCTTTGATGGTGTTACATAGGCGGATTTATCTGACAATAGTTCCACGAATGACTCGGCTTTTGCCAGTGCGTCCTTATAGGGATTAACTTCCACAAAAGGCAGCAGGTTTTCAGTTGTCTTAAGTTCAGTTAATGCGTTTTCCAACTGCATTTCATATTTGGAAAGGTATTGATCGCAAACCCTGTCAATGTCGGTTCGCGGACCGCTGATATTTATAAATTTCATCTTAACAATCATTGTAAGGAACCTCCCAAATAACCATAGATTTCTCTTTGAGTCAAGCCATAGCGAATGCACTCAAGGATAGTTATTATATTATAGACTTCCTGTTCTTTAAGGAAGAAATATGTCTGAACGCTCGAAATGGAGTAAGGATTAAGTCTTCGCTGCGTTAAGTATAAATGCCGCAAGCAAGTCTGCATCAGGTGTTCCAGATTATCCCCGCTTTGGTATTTGAATTTCTTTGCATAATATGTATTAAGAAGAAGAGTATTGAATTCCTCCAATGAAGGGGACTCAACCAATGCTTTGAATTCTTCGGCCTTAATATGGTATTGAACCGGTATAACCAATGAAAAGATATCCGGCGGCAATAAGTGATAGTGCTTTTTGGCACGATAAATCCATTGCAGGTTCATCAAATCCATTTGTGAACCCACTTCATCAGTGAAGGCCTGAAATTCGCGCCCCTTCATCTTGCGGCGGCGCCTGTGCCAGACCTCGTTAGCGTGTTGCAAAACCATTGCGAGGTCATATTCAAACAAAGAATCATTTCCCGATTCCCTGATTTTTTGTAAAATATCATGGTAGTCTGTGTTTTTGAGATTAGCTATCAGTTCGTCGACGTTCGTAGAGGTCAGAACCGCGTTAATGTCGATATCAGAGTATCTCTCAAAGAAAGGCTTTTTATAGTCCATGTCAAATTCCATGTCGTAATGGTTTGAAACAATTCTCAGGCAATAGTTGATTAAATCGACCTCATAGCGTTTCATATATGTATTGAGGATCCTTCTTTGCTCCAAACCGGAGAAACGGTATATTCTCGTATAGTCGTCATAGAGGGACTCTATCAGAATTCTCTCCACATGGCGTCTGTGATACAACGAGGCGTCCAACTGGTTAATAATATCCTCGTAGGACGCCGTTGATTTTAAATATGATATTGCTTCTACGACCGAGCGGCTATTCGTTAGTGCTTCATAATCTTTTGCGGTCAGTAGTTTCGCTTGCATGGCACGCACCTTTGTAACCAGTGCGCTGTATGCCAAAATCCTACCCATACTTATGCCTCTGTTATCCTCTTAAGAATCTCCGTCGCGTAGGCGGTATGGTTCTTTTCAAAATCCTTTTTCAAATTTTCTATGGTCGAACTGTTTTGTTGCTTTTGCTGTTCCAGAATTTCGTTTATCTTTTTTTCGGTATCTTTTCTGATAACTGCTATTTTCTTTTCGGTTTCAGCCTCTAAAGCGGCGTCGAAATCATCGCGCTGCTTTTGTAAGTCCAGTTCAATATTGTGTTTATCGGATTCGGCTTTCTCAACTATGTCTTCTGCCGTTTTTTCAATCTCTGATATTCTCTCTACTATTTCATTCATAATAATGATACTCCAAAAAAGTGCCCTTAACCTTTACACATTGTACACCGATTTTTCTAAAATTCAAGGGTGAAGCATATATTTTTTATTTTCAGGGTGAGAAATGCGCGCATTTCCAAGCATTTTGAGTGTAAACACAAGGGCAACCTACTGCGGTTGCCCTAAAGATAACACGGTTGGAAAAACTCAAAAAAAGCGCCGAAACCAGGTTGGAAAAACTCAATAAATGACTCAAAATCAGGTTGGAAAAACTCAATGAATATTAAAAAAAGCCTTGATATTACTCGTTTTTTTTGCTATAGTTACTTAAGCAATAAATCATAGTTATAATTTGGGTGTAGTTATGCTAAAACGAAAAGCTTGGTCTGAATTTGAAATATGGAAAAAAACGAAAAGAAGGCAGGGATTGTTGGTAACCGGCGCCCGACAGGTTGGAAAAACATTTCTTGTTCGAGAATTTGGTAAGTCATGCTATAAAAACTTTGCTGAAATCAATTTAATTGAAAATAAAAAGGCTGCGAAAGCTATTGAGAGTGCTGATAACACAAAAGAGCTTTTTGCGCGTATTTCTCTACTTGCAGATACCAGATTGATTCCCGGCGAAACACTTATATTTATTGACGAAGTTCAGGCGAGCAAAGAAATCGTAACTGCAATTAAGTTTCTTGTTGAACAAACTGATTACGATTTTGTTTTATCTGGGTCGCTACTCGGAGTAGAATTACGAAATATCAGGTCAGTCCCGGTCGGATATCTTGACACTATAGAAATGCTCCCGCTTGATTTTGAGGAGTTTTGCGACGCCGTAGGCGTGCCGAAAGAAATCTTTCGGGAGGTTAGTAGTGCTATAAAGATGCGGGTACCAATAAAGGAATTTATCCATCTTGAGTTGCTTAAACGCTTTCATGAGTACCTGATTGTCGGAGGAATGCCGGCAGCGGTAGCAGAGTTTGTAGAAACGCGAAATCTGCAGATGGTAAGAAATATCCAGAAAAACATAATCATTCAGAACAAGAGAGACATTTCTCAATACAGTGAAGATGATGCTTTGAAAATTAAGGATATTTATGAGATGATTCCCTCTGAATTGAACCAGCAGAATAAGCGTTTTATTCTTAAAAGCATGGATGAAAGGGCATTATTCAAGCAGTATGCCGATAGTTTGGTATGGCTAACACGGGCAGGAGTTGCAATTCCCGTATTTTGTGTTTCGGAGCCGAAATACCCGCTAAAACTGGCAAGTGCAACAAACCTCTTTAAGCTGTTTATGGGAGATGTGGGATTGCTGACAAGTATGTTTATTAAAGATACAGCACTTGAGATACTTGCTAAAAACCCAAATGTGAATTACGGAGCAATATACGAAAATGTTGTAGCACAGGAGCTAAAGACTAAGGGAGTGGATATCTATTATTACAAAAATAAAAAAAGAGGCGAATTAGATTTCGTAACCGAAACATTAAAAGGGAAAATACTTCCAATTGAGGTGAAATCCGGAAAAGATTATAAACGCCACAATGCGTTATCCAATTTACTGGAAGAAAAAGCTTATGCTCTCGAAGAAGGATTCGTGCTCTGTGAAGCCAATATAAAAAAAGAGGGTAGGACCACGTATCTCCCGGTATATGCGGCAGGACTACTTGGTGAAGATTAAGGGCAGACATAGCCAGTCTGCCCTTACATCTTATTTTTCAAGCGCTTAGTACTGCCACCTTACAATTCCCTTGAGCGTTTTGTCGCTTTTCGTACGCATTCTATTACAGCTGCTCTGAAGCCGCCTTTTTCGAGTGCTTCGCAGCCTTTTATCGTGGTACCGCCCGGGGATGTTACCTCGTCTTTTACCACACCGGGGTGTTTTCCGGTTTCGAGTATCATTTTTGCAGTCCCCATTACAGTCTGTGCGACCAATCTATAAGCCGTGGCTCTGGGGAGTCCTTCCATGACTCCGCCATCCGCCATTGCCTCTATGAACATAGCTACCCATGCGGGTCCGCCGCCGCTGGTGCCGCAGACTGCATCTATCAGGCGCTCAGGCAGCCATTCTACGAGGCCGATGGATTTAAAGATTGCTTCGGCAGCATCTTTTTCATCTGCCTCTAAATCGTTATCCGAGCATAGTACGAGAGCCCCCTCTTTAACCATGGCGGGAGTATTAGGCATAATGCGCAGAATTCGCGGCTCTCCTTTTATTAGTTTCTTGAGTCTTTCAACGGTGATTCCCGCGACTATTGACAGAATCACCTTTTTATCGAGAGCGGCTCCGACTTTCTCAAGCACCTCGGGTGTGAACTGTGGTTTTACCGCGAGCAGAACCATATCTGCAGCTTCACAAACGGCAACCTCGCTCTCGACGATATTAACCCCATCTTTTTTTGCTTTTTCCAAAGCAGTCGGATTCACATCAAATGCGTAGACGTCAGACGGTTTTATGATACCGCTTTGAATCGCTCCGTAAATGATGATGCCGCCCATGTTTCCGTAACCAATAACGCCGATTTTCTTATTTATCATGGTTTTGTCTCCTTATTTCGAAGTTATATTTCTCAAATCATCACGCTAAAATGTTAGACGCGTAATCGCCTCACGGATAAATTCCCTCAAGCACGTCTAAATATTCCTGCCCGAATAAGCTCACATATTCATCTTTTGCCGCAGTGACGGCTTTTTCGCCATCTGCCCCCAGTCGCTCAACCAACATTTTGCTTATTGTAGATAGTATATGCGCTGTGTGATAATTAAAATCCTTCATACATGATGTGCCTATTTCTTTTTTCTTTTCGTCCATGTAGCTGATATCTTCATCAGTGACAGGTGCCCCCCAGTCGAATTCACATCTTTCTCCTCCAAAGCTTAGAGCCGTGGCAATCGGAGTACAAAGGAAATCCGGATTAAAGCCCTGATACCAAGCATTGTCAATGTTGACACAATAAAGCTTTCCAAATTCCAGTAAATCATACTTTTTCCATGCGTCGCACCAAGCGCATTTAGCAATATAAGTCTGCAGTGTGGGCGTAGTCCGAATCCTTCCGAAATCCATCTGCCCGGGATAGTCCGGCTTCCATTCTCCGTAAATCTGACTTGCAATAGTGGTGGGCTTATCACCATTAGCCGCCGCATTGGCAGCCATTCTGCGCCCCCTCTCATTTCCGTAAACATCCATTCCGGCGAGGATAGCATCTCTTCCCTCTTCCCCGCGAAGCTCCTGCGCGTATTTCGACATCAAAGCAAATATAGTCGCATGATGTTCGATTTTGCAGGACACTGTCCCTTCGGACATTGAAATCATCTCCATTCTAATTCTAATTTAAGTAGTATGAGGGCATAAACCCTGTTTGCTAATATATGATAACATAAAATCTACAAAGCGGGAGAAGAATATGTTATAATTCTATCACCGCATTTTTTTATGAATCGAGGAAGCCCGTAAATGACGACAGTTTTCGAAGTTAAAACCATTCACACTAAAAAAGTCCTGTACGATTTTGTTAAGTTCACACAGCAGATTAAGCATTCCAGCGTATCAATCAGATTCTACATTCTGACGGCCAGCTTTCTTGGGCTGGCTTATATTGCCAGAAACAGTGGAAATATTAAATGGGTAATGCTGGGGATTGCCGCGCTGTTTTTGGTTTTCAATCTTACCAGAATGAGGATTGGGGCAGCGAGGTTGGCGGCGGTTGATAAGAATTATCGAAATAAAAGCGTTATCACCTTTACTTTCGGCGAGTCAGAGTTTCATGTTGAGAATCCGGATGAAGCTCAGATTGATAAAGTCAAATATGGGGAGATTACAGCAGGATATGCGGACAAGACTTATTATTATCTGAGTCTTAATAATGAAGATTTACATATGCTGCCGAGAGCCGATTTTACGGTGGGCAATGAAGAGGAGTTTAAGGAATTCATTGAGCATAAAAGCGGGCAGGATTTTATGCCTGTGAAACTACCCTTTAAGGTGCGCTACGAAATGGCTAAAATCAGGCAGCAAGAACAGGAAGCAAAGCGCATGGCAGAATATGAGGAGAGAAAAAGAGAAAAAGAGGCACGAAAGAAGAACAAAAAATAAATTTTTCTGTTATAATCATATGGATGAGCATTGAGAGGGCATTAAGCCGGGGGAAATTGTTATGAAAACTTACGACGAAGATAAAATGGAAGATCTTGCGCTGTTCTACAAGGTTTTCGCCGATGTAACGCGAATCAGAATTTTATTTGTTCTTTTAGAGGGCGAGCTTTGCGTGAGGGACTTAGCGGATGCGCTGTCAATGACTCAGTCGGCTATTTCGCATCAGTTGCGGTTTTTAAAGCAAATGAAACTTGTTAAAAATCGAAGAGACGGGAAAACAGTTTTTTATTCACTTGCCGATGGGCATATTCAGAATATTATCAGTCAGGGAATGGAACATATTTTGGAGTAGGTATTAATTTGATTTTATAATACTAATTTATTAAGAAGTGCAGTGTAACTGTAATGGAACGGCGGGGGAACTATGTCATTACGTTTCAAACTGCGGGTGCTTTTGTATCTGACGGGATTTACTTTGTTTGGTTTTATCATTTGGTATACCACTAAATATCAGGTCCCTGATGAAAAGAGGTTCCTGCTGTACTTGGCTGCATACATGCTTCTGGGGTTTGATGTTTTCAGAAGACTTGCGCACCGGTTTTTAAAGTTTGACCTTATAAATGAATATCTGATAATCGTTTTGGCTTCTCTCGGCGCAATCGCACTGAGGTACTATTTTGAAGCAGTACTTTTGATAAGCGTTTTTGAAGTGTGCATTTTTATGGATTGGCTGACAGTTGGCAGAGCAAATAAAACCATTTCTAAATATATGGATATTAGACCGGCATACGCAACACGCCGAATCAGAGGAAAGGAAATAGTTGTTGATCCTTCCGAACTTACAGTTAGACAATTAATAGTGATTAAACCCGGCGAGCGCATTCCGGTGGATGCCGTGGTAGTAAGAGGAAGCGGCAATGTTGACACAAAAGCTCTTACAGGTGAAGCTATGCCGCGGCCTGTTCAGCCCGGCGACTGGATTTACGGTGGGTGTCTTAATATAGATGGTTCTCTGATAGCGAGAGTCAGACGTCCTTATAAGGACTCGACTGCCGCTCAGATGGTCGAAACGGTAAAGACAATTCAGGGAGGAAAAGCAAAGAGAGAGACACTTATTGGAGTTTTTGCTAAGGTGTACCTGATTTTCATGCTATTGGTAGCTGTTGCAATAGCACTGATTCCGCCTTATACTTTCTCATATGGCAATTTCAATCAATGGTTGCATGTTGGTTTGATTTTTTTAGTTATAGCGTGTCCTTTCGGGATAATATTTTCGACACCGGCAACATTTCTCGGAGGACTCGTTTCCGCCACAAATCAAGGGATCATTGTCAAGGGTGGCTCGCATTTAGAAGAGCTTTCCAAGGCCGATATTTTTGTTTTTGATAAAACAGGCACGCTTACAGAAGGAGTTTTTAAGGTAAAGGAAATAAAGTCATATGATATGACGCAAGAGGAGCTCCTAAAAATTGCGGCACATGTCGAATGCCACTCAAATCACCCCATTGCAAAATCATTAAGAGATGCATATGAGGAAGCAATGGGTGAACCGATTGACAAGTCAATTGTTAAACGTTATAAGGAATTTCCCGGGTATGGTGTCAGTGCGACATTTAACGGAGTGCGCGTTCACGTCGGCAATCTTCGAATGATGCAACATTGGAAACTGCCGTTTGATGAGGTTACAAAAGCAGGGACACTCGCATATGTGATTGTCAATAAAAAATACGCGGGGTATTTTCTAATCTCTGATGAAATAAAAGAAGAAACCCCAAAGGTGCTGAATTTCCTGCGAAAACGTTGCAATGCAGTACTCGTCATGCTGACGGGAGACAGGGCAAGAGTCGGCAGAGAGGTTGCAAAAGAACTCAAAATGGATTATGTTTATACTGATTTGATGCCTCAGCAAAAGCTCGAACAATTGGAGGATTTTTTAGCTGTTCAGGGAGAACATGAAAAACTCGTATGCGTAGGCGACGGCATAAATGATGCTGCGATTCTCGCAAGGGCTGATGTGGGCATTGCAATGGGAGGTCTGGGGTCGGCTGCCGCGATTGAAGCTGCTGATGTGATACTGACAGATGATTCATTGCTAAAGATTCGTGATATAATTAAAACCGCACATGTTACACTTCGGGCTGCAAAGCAGAATATGGTATTTGCGCTTATTATGAAGCTGATTGTAATAACGCTGGTATTGACCTCGTATTTTGGTTTGTGGCAGGCGATTGCAGTTGAAGGAGGCGTAATGATTGCCTCGATTTTGAATTCTATCAGTGTTTCAAAGTACCATGGCTGATGCTGAAATAATATATTAGGGTGAAATTTGAAATTATGGATTATGATAATAGAAGCAATGAAAAAAACAATTACATCTTAGAGGAAGTCTTCGAAACCAATAAAGCAAAGAGATTGTCTGAAGAGCGCAAAAGAAGAATTCGCTCCAGATACCTAAGAAAACAGGCGAGCAAAAGGCGGCAAAAGGTGGCAATAGCAATATTGATTACGCTATTGACAGCATTTTTGGTAATTGCTCTTAATTATAAGCGCCACGAAGCTCCAAAGGGACTGGATTATATAAATGCAGGGAAATATGAGGAAGCGTTAAAATGCTTTGAAATTGATATTAAAAACAGTGTCAATCCTGCGGATGCTTGGCTCGGAGCGGGGATCGCTTATTATGAATTAAAGAGGTATGATGAAGCCGAAGAGGCGCTACTTAAAACGATTGAGCTTGGAACTAAAGAAAGTGCCGTTATTTATAATATGCTCGGCAGTGCGAGGTTCGAAGAAGAAAAATGGGATGCGGCATTGCATTATTATGAAAAGGCACTGAGCGTAGGAGACGGGAGCGCCGAGCTAATAAAGGAAGTTAAATTCAATGAAATAGTGATCTATGAAAAGAAAGAAGACTATGAAACCGCAAAGGAAAAACTTACGAAGTACATAGAAGAATATCCTGATGATGAAAAAGCAGCGAAGGAAATAGAATTCTTGGAGATACTGACAAATTAACGAAGAGACTATTATGAAAACAATCACAACTTGTTAAATATTAGATGAATAAAGAAAACAATTAATAAATAACATGTGGATTATAAATATATCTACAGGAGGAAAAACATGCGAATTAAACTTGAAAGATATCATGGGCTGGGAAATGATTATGTGGTTTTTGACCCGAATCAAAACGAACTGAATCTAAAGCCCGAAATCGTCAGAATGATTTGTGACAGAAACGAAGGACTCGGGGCGGATGGAATTCTGGAGGGTCCCATAATAAAAGAGGACGGAATGCACGTTATTATCTGGAACCCGGACGGCAGTCAATCCGAAACCAGCGGAAATGGTGTCAGGATCTTCGCAAAATACCTGCGGGATGGTAATTATATCCAAAAAAAGAATTTTACCCTATTTACGGAAAACGGACCTCATGAAGTAACCTTCCTCAATGAGGACGGAACACGTCTGCGAATATCAATGGGGAAAATCTCATTTTTCAGTGAAGACATCCCTGTGACAGGGGAAGCACGCGAGGTCATCAATGAGGATATGGTATTTGGCAGAACACTTTATCCTGTTACTTGCGTATCCGTAGGGAATCCCCATTGCGTCATTCCGATGAAGGAGATCTCAAAAGCACTCGTCTGTAAAATAGGTACTTACGCCGAATGTGCAAAGTATTTTCCAAACAGAATCAATACTCAGATAATGCAAGTCATCGATAAGGAGAACATCAATATCGAGATTTTTGAGCGCGGAGCCGGATACACCCTCGCTTCGGGCACAGGTGCGGCGGCAGCTGCAGCAGTAGCGCATAAACTCGGAATGACTAATAGCAAGGTTATTGTTCACATGCCCGGTGGTTCTTTGCAGGTTGAGGTGGAAGACGACTTTTCGGTATTTATGACCGGTGATGTCTTTTACGTGGCGAAGATTACGCTCAGCAACGAATTTGCTCTGAAACTGCACTCGCTCTAAGAAAGAGGTAAGCCTTGTCTTTACAATTTATTTTCGGTCCGTCAGGCTGCGGAAAAACTTACTCGCTGTATCACAGGATTATTGATGAATCCGTTAATAATCCTGAAAACAGGTATCTAATTCTGGTACCTGAGCAATTCACTTTGCAAACGCAAAAAGATTTCGTAACACTACATCCGGATAAGGGCATTATGCAAATTGATGTCCTTAGCTTCGGACGTCTTTCGTGGCGCATATTAGAGGAGACAGGCGGCTTAATGCTGCCGGTGGTAGATGAGGAAGCAAAGACGCTTTTGCTTAGAAAGATTGCACTTGAACTAAAAGACCGGCTCGGTTATCTTCGCAACAGTATAAAAAATATAGGAAGCTTAAATGAAGTTAAATCCGTGATTTCGGAATTGATGCAGTATGGAATTGATGTAGAGGAACTGGAAGAAGTAATAACGAATGGCAGTGAAACCGGTGGAATTATCACTGATAAACTTAAGGACATTGTGTTACTTTACAGAGAATTCAGAAAGAAAATCAATGAAAAGTTCGTTTTCCCCGAAGAACTTCCGGAAATAGCTGCCCGAAAGGCATTTGAATCTAACAGACTCGTAGGAACAACGCTTGTACTAGATGGCTTTACCGGTTTTACTCCGATACAGCTAAAACTTTTAGGAGCGTTACTAAAGATTTGTAAGGAAGTCATTGTCACAGCAACGATAGGAGAAGGGGAAGACCCATATGCCTATAATGATAATCCTTATCAGCTTTTTGCTCTCGCAAAGCAGATGACAACTTCACTTAGGCGTCTGGCAAATGAGATGCAGATAGAGATAAAGAAAGATACTTTCCTCACAAAGTCATTCGAACCACTTGGGAAGCCTAAACAACCGCTACAGATGAAATCGAAATGGTTTGCACATCTGGAAGAGAATATATTCCGAAAAGAGCAAAAACCATTCGACGAAAGCGCCAAAGGACTCTTCTTAAGGTCCGCAAAGAACCCCGAAGAAGAAGCCTGGTACGCAGCAGCATTTATCAGAAAAATAGTAAGGGAGAATGGCTATTCATTTGGTGATATAGGCGTGATTGCAGGTGATTTAAACAGTTATGCAAATGGCGTCAGTGAGGCCTTTAAAGCCTTTGATATCCCATGTTTCATCGACAGGTCAAAGAGTCTTTTAGATAATCCTTTTATTGAGTATTTGCGTTGCGTAATTGCAATGATGGAGGAAGGGTTTTCCTATGACAGCGTTTTACGCTTCCTGCGGACAGATATTTTTGGTTTCACAAAGGATGAGACAGATTCCTTTGATAATTATATATTGGCAATGGGAATTAAAGGATTTGACAGGTACCGGGAGAAATGGGATAAACTCCCGCACGGATTCGAAGAAAGTGAACTGGATGCACTAAATGCTCTGAGAGTGAAATTTGTCGAAAAGATTCAAGACTCAAGTTTAGTTTTTAAGCAAAGGAAAAAAACTGTGAAAGACCTTACGGAAGCCCTTTATGACTTCGCCGTCAAGGAGGAGTTCCAAAAGCGTCTTATGTCGCGAGAGAAAGAATTTGAAGCACAAAAAGAGTTAGCACTCGCAAAGGAATACAACCAAGTCTACAGGGTACTGTTGAAGGTCTTTGATACGATGATAGAGCTTTTGGGTGATGAGCCAATCAGTACGGCTGATTTTGGAAAGCTCTTTGAAAGCGCTTTATCGGCAGAAAAAGTGGGAATAATTCCATTGGGCGCCGATCAGGTCGTGGTAGGAGATTTAGAGCGTACAAGACTAAAACCGGTAAAGGTACTTCTCTTTCTGGGAGCGAACGAGAGTTATATTGGTAATTACGGACACGACGGCTTACTCAGTGAAGCGGATAAAGACATTTTAAGCGGGAAAGGAATAACCTTAGCACCTGGAAGAAAGGAAAAAGTATTTATTCAGAAGTTCTATCTATATTTGCATCTGACAAAACCATCCGAACTTCTTTATGTTTCATATTCAAAGACATCAAGTTCGGGAGAAGCGGCAAGAGAGGCTTATTTTGTCAAGGATTTGCAAGGAATTTTTCCGAGCGTAAAAATCGAGGATACTGAGAAACTGCTTAATCCGCAAGATATAGAATTAACCAACGAGAGCGCTTTGAGGTTATTAACGATAGGCCTTAGGGATTACGATACCAATGAATGCTCTTCGTGGAAAGAGCTTTTCTCGATTTATAAGAATGATCCCGACAAAGAAAAGAAATTGCAAATCTTATTAAATGGAGCTTTTTATTCATGCCCGAAAGAGCGGTTAAAAGAAGAATTCGCAATAGAGCTTTATAAAAACGCTTGGGAGAGCATTTCTCGCTTGGAAACGTTCGGAAAATGCGCGTTTAGGCACTTTATTGAGTTTGGTCTAAGGCTTAAGGAACGGCAGGAATACAGCTTAGAGCCTGCCGATAAAGGCAGTATTTGCCACGAGGCTTTGCAAAAATATGGCGAAAAGCTAAAAGAACTCCAAAGCAACTGGGCGCAGACAGATGACTCCACCCGCGAACGCCTGATTTTGGAAGCTACACAAGAAACCGTAAATAATTATCGCAACATGATTTTGCTAAGCACAGCCAGAAACAAATATATGGTACGTAGCTTGAAACGAATGCTTGTCACAGCGGTTAATTCTCTTACGAAACAGCTTAGGGCGTCACGTTTTGTGCCGGTCGAATATGAGTTTTTGTATGGCAACGGCATTATTGACAGAATAGATTTTTGTGAAAATGACAGGGAATTACTGGTTAAAATAACCGATTATAAAACCGGAAATCAACCATTTGACCCCGTGCTTTTATACCATGGCATTCAATTACAGCTGATGATATATTTAAATGCCGCATTGTCGGAAGGCATGAAAAGGTTCCCGCAAAAGATAGTCCGGGCGGCGGGAGCGTTTTATTATCACGTAAAAGAACCGCTGATTGATAAAAGTAAATTAAAGGGTAGTTTTGATTCGTCATCAATTGCCAATGCCATCGATAAGGAATTGATTCCGTGTGGTATATTTGCTGATAATGCTGATATTCTGAAAGCTCTGGATGTTAATCTGGAAGACGGTAAATCGCTTATTATTCCCGGCGCATACGGTAAAAACGGATTCAAAAGCTTTTCGAGTTCCGCCAATGTAAAAGAAGATGAATTAAAGAAAATTGTAAAGTACGCATCTGATAAAGCCAAACAATTTGCGCTGGCTTCGCAAAAAGGCGACATTGACATTAATCCTTTTGAAAAAGGAACGCAAAGCGGGTGTGACTATTGCAAGTATTCACACATCTGCGGTTTTGATTTAGCTATCGAAGGTTATGAGAAGAGAAGAATTCCGATGAAAAATGAAGAAGCCCTTGCGAGGCTTAAATCGGAGGTACTATGAGCGTTTCCTGGACAGAAGAACAACTAAAAGTAATTAAAGACAGAGGGCACAATCTCCTGGTTTCAGCGGCGGCAGGTTCGGGCAAGACCGCTGTGCTGACCCAAAGAATCGTGTCAATGATTATTGACGAAAAAACTCCCTTAGATATAAATGAGCTTTTAGTAGTGACCTTTACCAAGGCGGCAGCGGCTGAAATGAAGGATAGGATTAAGCTCGCCATTGAGGAAGAAACAAGAAAAAAGCCAAATGACGAGAGGCTTCGCAAACAGGCAGCTTTAGTGAGTCAGGCACAGATTTCCACGATCGATAGCTTTTGCACCAATGTGATAAGGGAGCACTTTGCCGAAACGGATATAGACCCCGGTTTCAGGATTTTGGAAGGTGCGGAGAAAGATTTATTGATTCAGGACGTACTTGAAGAGGTTCTTGAAAAGGAGTTTTCAAAAGCCGAAGAGGACTTCATGAATTTCGCGGATAGTTTCGGGCGAAAAAGAAAAGGCGGCAGACTGGAAGATCATATTCTGAAGCTTTATCAGTTTTCTGCGACCTATCCCGATGAAGAAAAATGGCTCTCGGATGCATATAAAGCTTATGTGGTAGGCAGTTATGATGACCTTATACGGCACCCGTTTATTAAAGCCATTAAGAGTGATGTTCGGGAAAAACTTTCTGATCTGCTTATTATGCTGAGGAATTGCCTTTCGATATGTAGTGAATCTGACGGTCCTTCCAAATATGCTGATTGTATAAATGAGGATATAGGTTTAATTGAAGACCTTCTTACCATAATATGTGATGAAACGATATCCTTTGATGATATTTTGAAAAAATTTAATTCCTGCACCTTTGGGAAACTTCCGATAATACGCATAAAAGATTTGACAGAGTCCGAAGAGGGGAAAAAGGTAGTCGTTAAAGATCTAAGAGACAAAGTAAAAAAATATCTGTCGAAGATTGCTGATACGTATTTCTATTACAATTCTTCGGACGAAGTGTTATCTGACATTGAATTATGCCGCCCCTTTGTAGAGGTATTGATTAAACTAACAAGAACGTTCTCTGAGGCATTTGCAAAAAGGAAAATAGAAAAAGCCGTTCTGGACTTTTCGGACATGGAACGCTTTGCGTTTAATATTCTGACAACTAAGGACGAAGATGGGAATTTTGTTCCGACACCAGCTGCACTATCTTATAAAAAGCGTTTTAAGCAGATCATGATCGATGAATACCAGGATATTAACGGACTGCAGGAGAGCATTCTTACAAGTATTGCAAATGAAAAAGAAGGCGAAAAAAGCCTCTTTATGGTTGGCGATGTAAAGCAGAGTATTTATAGGTTCCGTTTAGCAAGACCTGAACTGTTTATAAAGAAGTCGAAAGAGTACAAGAAAGAAATTAACGGGAATCTCAGAATAGATTTACACAAAAATTTCAGAAGCAGGGCTGAAGTTCTCGACAGTGTTAATTTTCTGTTTGCGGGAATTATGAATGAAAACCTCGGAGGTATTGAATATGATGACGAGGCGGCCCTTTATGTCGGTGCCAATTATCCTGAAAATAATAGCGATGATTATGCAAGCGAGTTATTGTTAATCGATCCTTTGGTGATAAACGAAACGCTCGCAGGAGATGATGACGAAGATGTTTCAGTCACCGATTTCCAAGAAGAAGGCGCCGCGGGTGAGGAAGTGCCTGTAAAAGTAATTGAGATCGAAGGTCGTGCAATCGCGGGGCGAATTCATGAATTAATGAAAAATACTACTGTAACGGATAAGAAAACGAATAAGAAGCGTTCACTTTGTTATTCGGACATAGTCGTTTTGGCGCGTAGTATGAAAAGTTATGCGCAGGTTTTGTATGACATTTTCGAGGCGGAGGGAATTCCCGCTTTTATTGAGTCTAAAGAAGGGTATTTCCAGACCACTGAGATAGGGGTGTTATTGGAGTATCTGAGGTTTTTAAATAATGCCAAACAGGATATACCGCTCGCCGCTGCACTGACTTCGATTTTTGGAGGGATTAGCGCCAATGACTTAGCTCTGATTAAAGTGACTAATCCCAAACTTCGTTTTTACGAGGCGGTTTCACTCTATAAAGAAAATGGTGAAAATGAGGAATTAAAGCAAAGGCTCACGGAGTTTTTTGATATTGCCGAAGGCTTCAGAAAGAAGATTCCTTACTTAAGTGTCAGGGAACTGATTTGGGAGATTATCAGTGTCACAGGGTATCGCAGTTACATCGCCGCTATGCCGAAAGGAGAGCAAAGGGAAGCTAATCTTTCTCTACTGCTTTCAAAGGCTACGGATTTTGACTCATCCGGTTATCATGGGCTATTCCAATTTGTCAGATATATTGAGGCTGTCGAAAAGCTGGAGGTAGACAATAACTGGGCGAGTATTGTGGATGAAGGAGCAAACGCGGTCCGTTTAATGACGATCCATAAAAGCAAAGGATTGGAGTTTCCGGTTGTTATAGTGGCAGGACTTTCAAAGAAGTTTAACTTTCAGGACATAAACTCTTCGCTTCTGCTTCGTATGCAATCCGGTATTGGCATGGAGGCTGTCGATTATGTGAGGAGGCTTAAAGGAAAGAGCCTCTGGCAGCAGTTAATCGCGAATCAGGAAAGATGCGATTTAATCGGCGAAGAATTGCGCCTTTTGTATGTGGCCTTCACCCGAGCCAAAGAAAAGCTGATTATGACTATGTGTAAGAAGAATATACACAAGGCATACGAAAAGGCGTTGTTACGGCAAAATCTACCTGATGATAAGTTATTAACTATAGAAAAAAGCGCGAGTACTTCCCCGGTTGAATTGATACTTCCGATGATAGCAAGAAGGGACAGGCCTTCGTCTCTAAAGGTAAGGCAGATCAATAAAGAAGATATAGATATTGGCATTTCGGAAGCTCAAACCCAAAAGGTAAGAGAGCGAATTGCTCTGGAGAAATTTGATAAAGCAATAGTCTATGATAAGCAGTTCAGAGAAAAAGCGCTCGAAATGCTGGAATATACTTATCCTTACAAAGACAGACAAAGCCGGAAGGTGAAATTTACCGTTTCGGAGCTAAAAAAGCTCTCGGCTATGGATGAAAATCCGGGAGAGCTAATGTTTGAAGAACCTGATGTCGTGCCTCTATTGCCGAAATTCAAATCTGAAAATAAGGTTATTTCTGGTGCTGCAAAAGGTAGCATATATCACACCTTTTTAGAGCATTTAGACTTTGAAAGAGAGTATACCCATAAAGATTTGGAAGAAGTGGTAACACAGTTCGTCGAAAAAGAACTTTTATCTGAAGAAGATTCCCTGTTATTGGATCGCAAGGGGCTGGAAATCTTCTTGAATTGCCCTCTCGGAAAAAGAATGCAAAAGGCTGCAAAAGACAGATGCCTGCACAGGGAAGCTCCATTCGTCATTGGAATACCCGCAAAAGAAATATATAAAGAAGATAAAGAAGACGATATCGTACTCATTCAGGGCATAATAGACGCATATATAGAAGACGAAAATGAAATAACAGTCATAGATTACAAAACCGATAAGGTAAGAACGGGCTCACAGCTGACTGACAAATATGCAGCGCAGCTAAAATACTACGCAAGGGCACTAACGCAGATGACGCATAAAAAAATAAAAGAGATGGTGATATACTCGTTTACACTGGGAGAGGAGATACGGGTGGAGACCGATTGACGCGGTTACTAACCGCAAAACTCCACAAACCAAACCACTTTTGCGGTTACTAACCGCAAAACTATTGACGCAAGGGTATTTCTGTAATATACTTACCCCGAGGTGATGAGTGGTATGATTCTTAGGCAATCTTATGTTGACAAAATAATGTCGTATGTTAATACACCTTTCGTAAAGATCCTCTCAGGAGTGAGGCGATGCGGTAAATCCACCATTCTGAAAATGGTTGAGGATAAATTGCGCGAGCGAGGTATTAAAGACGAGCAAATTTTAGTCTATCAACTTGACTCAATGAAATATGACGACATTAAGAACGCCAGTCTGTTTTATAATGATGTCAGAAATAGGCTGGCTAATGATCGCAAGACTTATTTGTTTTTTGATGAGATTCAGGAAGTAGAAGAATGGGAGAAGGCTGTTAATTCGCTCATGACTGATTTTGATGTGGATATTTATGTGACGGGTTCTAATTCGCGAATGTTGTCTTCGGAAATATCAACTTATTTGACAGGACGGTACATTTCTTTTCGGATATTCCCGCTTTCTTTTTCAGAGTATCTGATGTTTCGGGAAACAAGGACTTCGCTTGGCGAAACGCGTCAGGAGTTTGCAAGGTATCTTCGTTACGGTGGATTCCCAGCGATTCACCTGCAGGATTACTCGGCTGATGAAGTATATACTATTGTAAAAGACATATATAATTCAACTATTTTTACGGATATCGTAAAGCGTAATCAAATCCGCAAAGTAGATCAGTTTGAACGAATAGTTCGTTTTGTCTTCGACAATATCGGAAGGACTTTTTCTGCATCGGCAATCGCAAAATATTTAAAAAGTGAGCACCGAACCATTGACAATGAGACTGTTATGGGATATTTGGCAAAATTAGAAAGTGCTTTTATTATTCATCGTTGCTTCCGATATGATTTACAAGGCAAAGAAATCCTGAAAACCCAAGAGAAGTTCTACGTGTGTGATCCCGCTATAAAGTACGGCGTGCTGGGCTACAGACCTGATAGTGTGGCGGCAATGCTTGAAAATGTTGTTTATCTTGAGCTTCTTAGGCGCGGATACGATGTTAATGTCGGGCTGTTTGCAGATGGTGAGATTGACTTTGTTGCTTCAAAGCAGGAAAATAAACTATATATTCAAATCGCGCAGCTAATTCAGGATGTAAGGACGAAGAGTCGGGAATATGGGCGTTTCAGTATGATCAAAGATAATTATCCCAAATATGTGTTACGCACTGATGAGTTTGCCGGTGGAAATCAAGATGGTATTATTACAATGCATGTCGCGGATTTTCTGCTATCAAACGAGTATTAATAAAATGAAGTCTTACTTCAGTTGGGGCGGCATTAAGCCGCCCCTTTTCACTTTGTATCTACAGTTTCATACACACATCCCATGCGCGCCAGATGACCGTACGCAGGTTTCCGACCCCGTTTGCGTCGCCGACCAAATGTACATGGCCGCCGCCTTTTGCTATTGGTTCCGATTTATAGCCGATTGATACGATGACTGAGTCACCTTTAAGCTCAAAGGTCTTGCCTGACTTATCTTTGACCACGACACCGTTTTCCTTGATTTCCTGTAACGTGGTTTCTAAATATACGGGAGTTTTCTTTAGAGCGAACATCTCGCGCAGGTATGAAGAATTAGCCAAGCAAACGCCTTTTACGGCGATTAAATCGTTCTTCATCTCCACAATCTGCGGTTTCTTTCCTTTTAAGATAAGATCATAAGCAATCTCGCAGCCGGTCAGACCGCCGCCGACGATAATTACATTTTCGCCCACTTCACGTCCGGCTAAGTACTCCGTCGCCTCTATGGAATATTCAAGCCCCTTGATCGGAGGACGATTCGCGACAGCGCCGGTGGCGACGACGACTTCGTCAAACTTAAGTGTTTTTATATCCTTTACTTCTTCGTTTAGGCGCACAGTTATTGGGAACTTTCCGATTTCGCGTCTGTACCACTCTATTAGTTCCCTGTCCTTTTCCTTAAAGGACGGAGCAGCTGCATGAATGAAAACTCCTCCCAGTCGGTCAGTTTTCTCATAGATCGTGACCTTATGCCCTCGCTTTGACAGTAATATGGCACTTTCCATACCGCCGATACCGCCGCCTACGACAGCGATATTCTTTGGGTTTGAGGTTTTTACTATCTTATATTTTTTTGACTGCATTGTGCGGGGATTGAGCGCACAACGAGCCATGTGAATCGCGTCCATCAGGTCTTGGATATTTGCTGTACCTTCATAGCGAGCCATAGTGAAACAAGCATTGTGACAGTTAATACAGGGCATAATGTCCGGCTCACGCTCCTCGATTAGTTTAGTCACCCATTCGGGGTCTGTCAGGAACTGCCGCGCCACACCCATCGCGTCAATACTGCCGTCGGTGATGGCTTTTGCGCCTACATCGGGAGACATCTTGCCAGCGCATACCACAGGGATAGTAACGAATTTCTTAATATGACTTACATCCTCTAAATTACAGTGCTGCGGCATATATGCCGGCGGGTGTGCCCAGTACCATGAGTCGTAGGTGCCATTGTCACAGTTTAGCATATCGTAACCGGCGTCTTGAAGATACTTTGCCGCCTTTTCAGACTCCTTAATGTCTCGGCCGACTTCCACAAAGTTGTCTTCTTCCGGGAGCGCCCCTTGGCGGAAGCCTTTCGTTTTTGATACGACAGAATAGCGTAGTGACACGGGAAAATCAGTACCGCATTCCTTTTTTATTGCCTTAACTATTTCGACGGGGAAGCGATAGCGATTTTCAAATGAGCCTCCATACTCGTCTGTGCGGAAATTTGTGTATTTCATTGTGAATTGATCAAGTAGATAACCCTCGTGTACGGCATGGATTTCTACGCCATCTACACCGGCTTCTTGGATGAGTTTTGCGGTCTTCGCAAAAGCTTCTACCATCTCGTGGATTTCCTGAATCGTAAAAGGACGGGACTTGATGCCATCTGCCCAGCGATTAGGTGTTTCGGAGGCGCTCGCGCAGATATAGTCCATATCGAATAAGGGCTTACCTATAGCTCCGAATGCCTTATTTTTTATCATCTTTACCATGAGGTCATTGATTGCCATAGCACGCCCCATGCCTGCTGTAATTTG
>JAISSU010000029.1 GCA_031272985.1 Lachnospiraceae bacterium
ATTACGGAGCGTCAGCTCGATTCTCATAATATTGAGGATGCACCTTTAGCGTCACTTTTGTTTCAAACAGGTTTTCTGACGGTTAAGAAGGCTGATTTTGTAGCGGAACCTCCGCAATATACGCTTGGATTTCCGAATATAGAAGTCTCGACGTCGCTTGCGGAATTATTTTTGAACTCAGGTTCGGGGATTCATGATCTTTATGAAAATTCATTTATGACAGATAAGAGATAATAAAACTCGCCATCGCAGTCGCAGGTCGCGGGAAGGTAGTGGTAGCTACACAACCGGTTTTTGGTTTTAACTAACGCATTCTTTACTTTGTGCCTCAAATACGTTAAAATGTGCAGTAACCGACTTAAACGGAGGCGCATATGAATAAAGAGAAATATTACTTAACTACCGCGATTACCTATACCTCGGGTAAGCCGCATATAGGCAATACTTACGAGATTGTTTTGGCTGACGCAATTTGCCGATATAAGAGACTTAAGGGTTTTGATGTTTTCTTTCAGACCGGAACCGACGAGCATGGTCAGAAGGTCGAGATTAAAGCAGCCGAGAGGGGTCAGTCGCCTCAGGAATTCGTAGATGAAATCGCCGCTTTGATCAAAGAGATCTGGGATTTGATGGATACCTCCTATGATAAATTCATCAGGACAACGGACAAGGACCATGAGGCGCAGGTTCAAAAGATTTTCAAGAAATTATACGATCAAGGTGATATTTATAAAGGATATTACGAGGGGCTTTATTGTACTCCCTGTGAGTCTTTCTTTACCGAATCTCAGCTTATTGACGGGAAATGCCCGGACTGCGGAAGGGAGGTTTCTCCCGCAAAGGAGGAGGCTTATTTCTTTCGCATGAGTAAATATGCGGACAGACTCATTGCCCATATTAATGAACATCCTGAATTTATCCAGCCGGTTTCACGTAAAAACGAGATGATGAATAATTTTCTTCTTCCGGGATTAACAGATCTTTGCGTTTCCAGAACTTCTTTTAAATGGGGGATTCCGGTGGATTTCGCGCCCGGACATGTGGTTTATGTTTGGCTCGATGCACTTACAAACTATATTACGGGTATAGGATATAATGCCGAAGGTGAGTCCTCGGATCAGTATAAAAAGCTTTGGCCTGCGGATTTACATTTAATTGGTAAAGATATTATCAGATTTCATACAATATATTGGCCAATCTTTCTAATGGCTTTAGGCGAAACCTTGCCAAAGCAGGTTTTCGGGCATCCGTGGCTTTTACAAGGTGACGGCAAAATGAGTAAATCCAAGGGAAACGTCCTCTATGCCGACGATCTTGTAAAGATCTTTGGTGTGGACGCTGTGAGGTATTTTGTACTTCATGAGATGCCATATGATAATGACGGGATTATTTCTTGGGAACTAATTGTGGAGCGCGTAAATTCTGACCTTGCCAATACTCTGGGAAACCTTGTTAATCGCACGGTTTCAATGGCTAATAAGTATTTCGGCGGCAGTATTTCAGACAAAGGAGCGTATGAGCCTGTAGATGATGAGCTTGTCGCTATGGTGAATAATCTTCCGGGGATCATTGATGCTAAGATGGATGAGCTGCGTGTGGCTGATGCGCTCACCGAGATTTTTAACCTCTATAAGCGTTGCAATAAATATATTGATGAGACCATGCCCTGGGCTCTCGCAAAGGATGAGGCAAAAAAAGACAGGCTTGAAACCGTATTGTTTAATCTGCTTAGCGCAATCAAAGCAGGTACAGTGCTTTTAGAGCCATTTATGCCAAAGACTGCCAAAAAGATATTCTCGCAAATCGGCGAGGGGAAAGTGACTGAAAAACCGGAGATTTTATTTGCGAGACTTGATTTGGAAGAAGTGCTTGCTAAAGCGTCGCAGTTATAAATACTGATTACAGATTTGTAATTATCGGAGGGCATTTTGGGCATTATAGATACGCATACACATTACGACGACGAGGCTTTTGATGCCGACAGGGATGAACTCATAGAATCGCTTTATCAAAGTGGAATAGAATCAATAGTAAATGCCGGTTCTACTGCTTCTTCACTAAAAAAGGTAATAGAGCTTACCGCGAAATGGGACAATATGTATGGGGCTTTGGGGATTCATCCCGACGAAGCAAATGATTTGACAGCCGAACTTTATGAGGAAATCAGAGAAGAACTTAATAATCCCAAAATAGTGGCCGTAGGGGAAATCGGGCTTGATTATCACTGGATGGTCTGCCCAAAGGAATTGCAGGCCCAAAAGCTGGTTATGCAGCTTGAATTAGCAAGGGAATCGGATAAACCGGTTATTATTCATAGCAGGGACGCAGCGGCGGATACGTTTTCGCTATTAGATGAAAACGCAAATGGTTTGACAGGGATAATACATTGTTATGCCTATTCCGTAGAAATGGCAAAAGAATACGTGAAAAAAGGTTTTCTTTTGGGAATCGGGGGAGTTGTTACCTTTCCGAATGCGAAAAAGTTAAAAGAGGTCGTAAAAGAGATTCCTCTTTCGTCGTTGGTACTGGAAACTGACTGCCCATATTTAGCACCTGTGCCATACAGAGGTAAAAGAAATAATTCTGCGTATTTGACATATGTCGCCGACGAAATCGCGAAAATCAAAGGATTTGAAAGAGCCGAAGTCATTGAAAAGACAACAGAGAACGCAAAACGACTGTTTGCAATCCAAAATGGAGAGTTATCATGGAAGTAAGGGAATCCGCTGAAGATTATTTAGAGACAATACTGCTGCTCACGAAAAAAACGGGAGAGGTTCGTTCAATTAATATTGTCGAGGAAATGGGCTTTTCAAAGCCGAGCGTGAGTATTGCGATGAAAAAGCTGCGCACGAAAGGTCTCATTGAGATGGATAACGACGGCTATATTACGCTGACCGATGAGGGTATGCAGCAGGCGAGCACGGTTTATGACAGACACGCGACTCTTTATGACTGGCTGATTTCAATCGGTGTGGGCAAAAAACAAGCTGCCAAGGACGCCTGCCGGATGGAGCACGTTATCAGTGAGGAAACATTTCGAAAAATTAAGGAGATAAACATTTCCGCTTCCGCTGCAAAATAACCTGTTTTTCATTACTAAACATCAATTTCTTAACTACATTAAAGTTGAAATAATTATCTTAAAATTATATCTATCACAGCCCCAGCGCTTCCCCCGCGTGATAAGAACTCCTAACAAAAGGAGCAGATGCCACGAACTCAAAGCCTTTTTCGTATGCTATTTTCTCATATTCAGCGAACGTTTCAGGCGTTATATAATCAATAACGGGATGGTGCTCTTTGCTCGGAGCGAGGTATTGTCCTATTGTCAGGAACTCGCATCCGACTTCTCTTAAGTCGTCAAAAAGTGTTAAGATTTGTTCTTTTGTCTCACCTATTCCTACCATTATTCCGCTTTTACTTTTGATACAGTTGTCAAATTCTTTTATGCGCCCAAGAACTTCCAAAGAGCGTTCATATATCGCCTGTGGTCGAACTTGCGTATATAGTTCCTTTACGGTTTCCATATTATGGCTTATTACGTCGGGTTTTGCGTCAGTAACCATCTTCAGTGCGCTTTTGTCGCCTAGGAAATCAGGTATCAGGACTTCGATTGCGGTATTAGGGCTCTGTACTCTGATTGATTTTATTGTATTAGCAAAATGCTCTGCCCCGCCGTCAGCTAAATCATCCCTCGTAACAGAGGTAATCACCACGTAAGAGAGCGAAAGTTCGGCGACTGCCTGTCCTATACGTGCCGGTTCCTCCGGGTCTAAGGCCTGCACGGCGGCATTTCTGACATTGCAAAAGCGGCAATTCCTCGTGCAATTTGTCCCAAGAATCATAAAAGTTGCGGTTCTTTTAGAGAAGCACTCGCCATAATTAGGGCAGTCGGCCTCCCTGCAAACGGTATTTAAATTCAGCTTTTCCAATATTGCGTGAGTGACTTCCATATCTTCATATCGGACAAATTTCTTCTTAAGCCATTCGGGTTTTCTTTTGAATTCGGTCATAATTGTCTCCAATTAATAATATTTATTTTTAGTAGCGCAAATATCAGATTAAATGTCTTAGGGTAAGCATTTATATGCAATTGATTATGTCATCCCCTGAAAGTGACCCGAGACAGTTCCTTATTATATCAGAGTTCTCGGAAATTATCTTCTCAAAAGTGCTTCTTTCAGGCAGCTGATTAATAAATAATTTTTCCAATTCCGAAATCTCCGATAGCCCCATAAAATCACCGCGGATACGAAAATCAGTAATCCTTCCTTTTTTTGTTATATAACTTATATCGAGTTTCCCGCCGGGGTAGCGCTTTGAATTATTGAATTCATAAGAAGGATTGTGCCCATATGTCCAGTCGTCATTTGAATATCGTTCAAGTCTTATTGCCTCAATATTTTCAAGCTGATTTTCTGAAAGGTCGTAATTCTCGCTTTTAAGAGCTTCCCGCAGTCTTTTAGAGAGCACTTTACGAAATTCCGGTGTGGAAGGTGCTTCTTTCATGTATTCGCAGAGATTGGTCACCCGTTTTCTGACAGAAGTAATACTTTTACTTTTGATTTTTTCAGGGTCCACGACTAAGAGCGAGCCCAAAAGCTCTAAATCGGCATTATATAATAGCGATCCGTGACTTACGATTCTGTCTTTTTGGACATATTGAGCTAATCCCGAGATTTTCCGTCCATCCAGCAAAATGTCATTTCGTCCTTCTAATTGCGCGGGTATCCCAAAAGAGCGTAAAACAGATAAAAGCGGCTTTACCAGATATTCGCGCAGCAGTTCTTTATTATCGCTGTTTCCATCCCAAGGCAGAATAATTGTATAAAGAAAGGTCCCGGGATCCGTGAAAATCGTGCCGCCCCCGCTCCTTCTGCGTACAATCGATACGTCATTTTCCTTTGCCAATACTTCATTGATTTCAGCTTGCAATACTTGATTGCAGCCAAGCATCGCAGTGGGTTTCGTCTGCCAGAGCAAAAAAACGGGCGCGGACATTTTCCCGATGCCCGCGAAATATTCTTCCGTGGCAAAGAAAAAAGCCGCGTCGTTTGAGGGGTGTTCAATGAAAATCATGCAGTCTCCCTTTTATCCGTAAAAACTCAAGTCACATCAATAGTCTTTTTATAGCGAATAAATAAGGCTATGTCAATACTCACCCCGGACTTGTGTTTCATAATCTCTGGCAAGAATTGTTTTCGAGCCAAGATATGTCGCAAGGAAATATCCGCCGTAAATTAAAAGCAGTGTGGCGGCTGTGAAAAGAGCCGAAACCAAGATGCCGACGCCGTTATAAAGGCTTACAATCCGTGCGGTTATACTTATTATTATTATCGAATGAAAGATTGCAAGCACCATCGGCGCTGCAAAATATATTCCTGTTTGTGTCAGAATACTCCTTAAGACCATCTTATTTTCTGCTCCGATTTTCTTTAGGAGCGCATACCTGCCGATATTGTCACCTGTCTCGGAAAGTTGCCTGATTGATAATACCGCAGCCGCCGCAATTAAGAAAACGATACCTACGTAAACAGCTAAATAAGAGATGACCAACATATCAGAGTCATTTTTTCCCATAACGCTCGCTTTTGTTTCCAGATTAAGCCGCATTCCTTCACCGGCATAGAGCTTTGAAAAAGCTTCTTTGCAAAGAGATTCCATGACTTCTTCGCTGTAAGCGGGATTATCGGAATCGGTTTTATAATTAATATTAAGAACATCTTTTACTGTCGAATGACCGTCTAATATCGCATCAGGAAGTATCAATGTCACCGTTGAGCTCTGATTTGTCGCATTAAAAAGCGGCTTTGTGGTAAAGGCGTCCGCACCCGGATTTAGCTTTACATTGCCGTCCACGGTAATACTCTTTCCGCTTCTTACATATGCCGAAAGCGCGTCTTTTAAGTTCTGATTGGGGAAGCTGCATGAGAGCGCATACTGCGTATCAGACAGACTAAGCGTGGCGCGCCCCTGCATTGAGAGGATCTCATTGTATTCAGAGAGTTTAACTGCATAGGTGTCTGCCGTGATACGTTCTCCTCCCATTGACAATGTAAGCGAAGGGGACTTGTAATAACGTATACTTTCAGATTCCTTCGCGAAGGTATCTAAATCAACCCCTGCCTTATTAAGTGCTTCTTTTATTTCAAAGCCTTCATAGGTATTGTATGAATCATCATCCAAAAAGCCGGCGTCTACGACAATACTTGCATCAAAAGGCGTATTGTCGGAAAGCGACGCCGCAAGAGCTCTGGTTAATCCCAAACCGGATGAAAGTGTCGCGATTGACACAAAGAGCATCAGACAAACAACGCTAAGCGATACCCAGGTGGTGTTCAGTTTTGAGGTAATTTGGCGCGCCACAAACATATTCAGATTCTTTAAATATACTTTCGGATGCATTTGAATTAATTTTAGTACAAAGCCCGAAAGCGAGAAAAACAAAAGGAAGGTACCCAGAGTCGTAAGTCCCGCAAACAGATAAAGTGTATCTGATTTTAGCGCGTCCAATCCGGTGAGGACTTTGGAATAGCCAATGCCAAGCATAACAACAGAGAGTAAAAATATTACCAAACTGATACCGGTCTTTGGAAGTTTATGAGATTCATTTTTACGCTCTGCATAAAGAAGCGACACCGGTTTTCTGTTTCCGATAGCGAGCACGTTGAATATTAATGTTACAAAAAAGATTAGTCCGAAATAAATAATCGCACGTACTGTGGCCGAAGCCGAAAACACCAGATGAAAATTCTCTATCTGAGTGTGCAGGAGTCTCGCAGTGAGAAGACAGACACATTGGGAGAGTAAAACCCCAAAGATTAGCCCAATTGCCAATGAAAACAGCCCTACAAACAGCGTTTCGGTGATTAGTATTCGTGAAATTGTACCCGGTTCCATGCCAAGTACCATGTACATTCCGAATTCCTTTTTTCTGCGGCGAAGAAGAAAGTTATTCGCATAAAGCATGAGGAATCCGAGTATAAAGGTGATGAATACGGAAAGCGAAGCCATTACCAAATCAAGTGATTTCAGCGAGTTCTTGTGCGCTTCCGTAAGATTCATCAGGGTGTTTTGTGCGTTAAATGAATTAAATACATAAAAAATGCATACGCCGAGTGAAAGCGTGATGAAATAAATTACATAATCCCTGAAGCTTCTTTTTACGTTTCTGAAAGCGAGCTTACCTGTTTTCATTTTGCTCACCTCCCAAGAATTTAAGAACCTCGAGAATCCGCGTAAAGAAGTCTTTTCTCGGCTCGTGGGCGCGCACCAGTTCATGGAAGAGTACTCCGTCCCGGATAAATAAAATTCTGTCGCAATAACTCGCCGAAAAGGCATCGTGAGTAACCATCAATATCGTGGAATTTTGCTGCTCCACTAATTTTTTAAAGCTTTCAAGCAGAGATTTAGCGGCTTTGGAGTCAAGAGCGCCAGTGGGTTCGTCCGCCAAAATGAGCATGGGATTTGTCACCAGTGCCCTTGCGCACGCAACTCTTTGGCGCTGCCCGCCTGACATCTGATAGGGGAATTGATTCAATACACCGCTGATCCCTAAGACTTCCGCGGCTTCCTCTACCCGCAACCTTATTTTAGAAGCGGGAGTTTTTTGTATTGTCAGCGAAAGCGCAATATTTTCATATGCCGTCAATGTATCCAATAAATTAAAATCCTGAAATATAAATCCGAGCGACTCACGGCGAAATTTTGATAATGCCTTTTTATTCATTGTCGTTATGTCGGTTCCGTTAATAAGAATATGTCCGCCGGTGGCATTATCTATGGTGGAGACGCAGTTAAGCAAGGTAGTCTTCCCGCTTCCCGAAGCTCCCATTATTCCAACGAATTCCCCGCTGTCCACACAGAAACTTACACCCTTTAACGCGTGATGTAAGGTGGTCTTATTCCCGTAGTATTTTTCGAGCGATTTTACTTCCAAAACTCTTTGCATGTTAAAACACTCCTTCTTAAAAATGGATTAATAACAAAATTAATTACAGTGAAATTATGGAATTAAGAAAAGATTTTATCCATTGAATAATATTACGATTCGCTTACAAAAATGTAAGAAACGGGAAAAACCAGTGTAAATGTTGTCCCGATGCCGACTTCGGATTTTACGCTTAAACCCAGCCCCATTTTATCGCATAATGTTTTGCAAAGATAGAGTCCTAAGCCTGTGGCGGCGCCGATTTTGCGCCCGTTTTCACCTGTGAATCCCTTATCGAAAATCCGCTCGATGTCTTTTGCAGGTATTCCGCAGGCGTCGTCTTCTATAAGAAGAAGAACATTTTCGTTGCCTTCTATTCCGGTAAAGCTAAGAGTGCTTGCGCCGTATTTTACAGCATTTTCCATTAATTGCCATAGAATAAAAGAAAGCCATTTTATATCCGCGAGTACTTTTGGCTCCAGATTTTGGGTCTCAATTTTAACTTTATTTGCGATTAAATATCGCGCACGTTGTTTTAGGCTCTCGCTGACCAAAGTTTTTAAGCTCGTTTCCCTCATTATATAGTCATTTTCTACGCTCGCACTTCTGCTGTAAAAAAGTGCCTGTTCGACGTAATGTTCAATTCTGTCCAATTCTCTTTGCGCGGGTGTATCGGGATTATTTTCCAGTACCAGTTTTGCTCCCGCAATCGGAGTTTTGATTTCATGGACCCACAATTCGACGAATTCACGATAGTCCCGTAATTCTTCACGCATTTTAAAAATTTCGTCATTCATTGATTTCGAAACGTCAGTCAGTATATCGTGTAAAAAAGCCCCCTCGTAAAACTCGGGCCTGTCAATAATGGCGGGAAGAAGTGTAAGCCTATCCAATTCTTCTTTATATGCCAGTAACTTTGAATACCATTTTCTTTTGCGTAAATATTCGGGAATCAAGGCTAAAATTCCTCCCAACAAAAACAAAACCGGAAGAAAAAGCGTAAATGAAAGGTCGGCTTGCACGAGCCATAAAAAGACACCACAGAAAATCGATGTGGTGAAACAAATGGTTAAATATAATATTTTACCGGATAAATATTCTTTGATTTTCATAGAGAATACCCCAGGCCCCTGCGCGTTTTAATGAGATCACCCGACCCGACTCCGTTTAGTTTCCCCCGAAGACGGTTAATATTGACGGTCAGGGTATTATCATCAATAAACGAATCAGTTTGCCAGAGAGCATTCATGATTTCATCGCGTGAAACGATATGTCCTTGCTTTTCGATAAGAAGTTGCAATATTCGCATCTCATTTTTGGTAAGCTCTACTTCCTTTTCCTTATTTAAGACAACGCATCTTGAGAAATCGAGGCTGATGTCCTCGTAACGCACTATATGCGAGGCCTCGGCGGGGTATGCGCGATTAATAAGCGCATTGATTTTCGCCAATAAAATCTGCACGTTATAGGGTTTTGAAATGAATTGGTCTGCTCCGAGGTGAAGGCTCATCAGCTCATCCATATCCGAATCGCGGCTCGTTACAATAATAATAGGAACCTGAGAGGATTTTCGGATTTCGCGGCAGATACTGAAACCGTCCGCCCCCGGAAGATTCAAATCGAGCAAAACTAAATGAGGAGATTGGGAAATTACATCCTCGGCTGCCGTTTCAAAATTTTCTATAATACTCACCTGATATTTATATGCACTTAATAGTGTACTCAGCTCATTTCGTATGGTTATGTCATCTTCAATAATAAAAATACTGTATTTCATGTAAATCTCCGCAATCATAACAATATGTTCCCGAAAGATATTAACATTTTAAACGTTTTCTTGCAAAACTTCAAACTATAGGCTATAATTCCGATAATGCATTTAAGTCGGAGGTTGATATCGGGCATTGATCATATAACCTCCGTTTAAGCATTTCAGTAAAAACAATAAAATAGTTTGGAGGGAGATTTAATGAAAAAGTTAGTTTCAGTAATTCTGGTAAGCTGCCTTGCGATCAGCTTATTCGCAGGTTGCGGCGACAAAAGTTCAGGCGGAGCATCAAGTGGTAAAACAGTAAAGATTGGTATTTTTGAACCTGCATCAGGTGATAATGGAGCCGGTGGAAAGCAGGAGACCCTCGGTATTCAGTATGCTAATTCAGTACAGCCTACAGTCGAAATCGGCGGAGAGACCTATAATGTCGAATTAGTGGCAGCCGATAATGAATCATCTACGGATAAGGCTGCTTCAGCTGCTCAGACACTCGTTTCTGCGGGCGTTTCTGTAGTTCTCGGTTCATATGGCTCGGGCGTTTCTATTGCCGGTTCAGACGTATTTAAAGACGCGGGCATCCCGGTAATCGGCGTAACCTGTACGAATCCTCAGGTAACAGAAGGAAATACTCACTATTTCCGTATCTGCTTCCTTGATCCTTTCCAGGGCACCGTTCTTGCGAACTTTGCTTCAGAGCAATTTTCCGCAAAGAAGGCATATTGCCTCGCGAAACTCGGCGATGACTATTCGGTAGGTTTGGTTAATTATTTCGTAGAGGCTTTTAAGGCTCTCGGCGGAGAAGTGGTTCAGGAGACCTTCCCCGAAGGAAATTCAGACTTTAATTCTTACATCACCAATGCTAAAAACGCTGACGCGGATGTATTTTTCGCACCCGTTTCCACAGAAGCCGCGGCTCTTATCATTGAGCAGTCAGCTGCTCAGGGAGTTAATATTCCTCTCCTGGCAGGCGACACATGGGATTCTAATGTTATTACCGAAGCTGCTAAGGGCAAAGACGTTTCCGTATATGTAACGACCTTCTATCAAGAAGGCGGAAATCCGGAATTCGACAGTGGAATCAAAGATTGGATCAATGCTGACAAAACGAATCTGGCAAACAATAACGGCAATGACATGATAGCAGCTGTTTCTGCCATGGGTTATGACGCTTACTTTGTAGCGCTTGAGGCCTTAAAGGCAGCGGGAACCACCGATTCAAAAGCTATCAATGACGCGCTTTGGAATGTAGATTACACAGGTGTTTCCGGAAAGATTACATTCAATGAGACAGGCGATGCCAATCGTGACGTGGCATATGTAAAACAGGTTGATACCGCGACAGGCGAGTGGACATTCATCGCGCAGCAGGGAGTCAAATAATCATCAAAAGCTTTAATTCTAACTAATAATAGAGCGGGGGAGTCCGAAAAAAGGGCTCTCCGCTCATTACGCATTATATTTACTAAATTTTGGGGGTTTCAAATGGACTTAATAAGTAAGTACCTCCCGTATATACTTGCAGGCATTTCCGTCGGAGGTCAGTATGCCCTTATTGCCATTGGTTACACGATGGTTTACGGCATTTTAAGACTCATAAATTTTGCGCACGGAGATATCTTCATGGCGGCGGGGCTCATCATGATTTATCTTGCCGCTACTATGCCTTTGGCAATAGCGTTGCCATTTGTCATTATTATTACAGTGTTTATCGGATTTGCGGTGGAGCGTGTGGCATATAAGCCGCTGAGGACGGCTCCGAGAATGTCTGTAATGATAAGTGCGATTGGCGTAAGCTACCTGATTCAGAATCTTGCGCTTTATGTTACGGGTGGATTGGCAAAGACCTATCCGTCTATCCCGTGGATCAGCGATACAATAAAAATTTTCGGCAGCACGACTAAACGTGTTACCGTTATTACTCCTATATTGACTGTAGTTCTGATAGCCGCCTTGGTTTTGCTTATTAAAACCACTAAAATCGGCATGGCGATGCGTGCTGTCTCAAAGGATTTTGACACCAGCCAGTTAATGGGAATAAAGATCAATACGGTTATCAGCGTTACGTTTATTATCGGAACCTTCCTCGCGGCGGTCGGTTCGCTTTTGTACTTTTCCAATTACACCGCCATAGTGCCTACATCCGGGGCAATGCCGGGGCTAAAGGCCTTTGTGGCGGCTGTTTTCGGAGGAATCGGCTCCATTCCCGGCGCGGTTATCGGAGCGTTTATAATCGGAATTTGTGAGAATATTATAAAGAGCGGCGGCTCGAGTTGGACGACGTTTTCGGACGCGTTCACATTCGTGCTATTAATAGTCATCCTTTTCGTTAAGCCTACGGGCTTGTTCGGCGAAAAGGCGACGGATAAGGTATAGGTGGCGGCCATGAAGACTAATAATAAAAAGAACAGCCTCCTTACTATATTTATCCTAATCGGTGTGTTTGTACTGGTTTTTGTACTGGAACAAATATTGCCTGCTAATGCCATGCTCTTTACGGTTTTACAAAAAGGTGTGATTTACGCGTTGGTCGCGGTATCCATGAATCTCTTAAATGGCTTCACCGGTCTTTTCTCTTTAGGTCAGGCGGGCTTCATGCTGATAGGCGCTTATTGCTACGGGATATTTACGATACCGGTGCTGGAAAGAGCCTCGGTTTATCAGTATTTTGACGGCGGAATTATTAAATTCGCCCTGCCTGTTCCGATCGCGCTGATACTCGCGGGACTGGCGGCAGCGGTTTTTGCGGCGCTTATTGGGATACCTGTTTTGAGACTGAAAAGCGATTATCTTGCGATAGCGACCCTCGGTTTTGCTGAGATTATAAGAGCCATTTTCCAGTGGGATAAATTAGGTCCCGTCACGAACGGCTCGAATCTGCTTCGTAAATTCCCTTCGTTCAATGATTTTAACATTACGGATGCCAATGGTGCTGTCATTATCAGGATGTCGACGCTGGTTCCATTTATTATTGTGGGAATCTGCGTGCTGATTATCGTACTTTTGATTAATTCCTCTTACGGAAGAGCCTTTAAGGCGATCAGGGACGACGAAGTAGCAGCGGAGGCAATGGGTATTAATTTATTCAAGCATAAAGAAATGTCTTTCGTCATCAGCTCGTTTTTCGCGGGTGTCGGCGGAGCGCTTTTAGCCATGTATCAGATGACTATACAGGCATCGGCCTTTAAATCAAATATGACGTATGAGATTTTGTTGGTGGTGGTAATAGGCGGCATTGGATCGGTCACAGGAAGCTGCATAGGGTCATTCCTCTTTATTGCCTGTTCGGAATGGTGGCTTAGAGGTCTTGATTCGGGGACATTCCTCGGGATAAATGCTCCCGTTATTTTCAGATCGGGATTCAGAAAGGTTGTGTTTGCGGTAATAATTATGGCGATTGTGCTATTCTATCGCAAAGGTCTGATGGGTGAAAACGAGTTTTCCGCATATGGAATCCGCAACTTCTTTCTTAGAATATTCAATAAAAAGAAAGGAGAGGCAAAGAAATGAGCGAAGAGACTAAAAGCACCAATAATTGCGTATTGAAATTAGAAGATCTGACGATGCAATTCGGTGGAGTTATCGCCGTTAATGACTTGAATTTGGAAGTAAATCAGGGCGAAATCGTAGCTTTGATTGGACCTAACGGCGCCGGAAAGACTACTGCCTTTAACTGCATAACCGGTGTTTATGAGCCGACGAATGGGAAAGTTACCTACTTAGGTAATACAATCGTTGAGAATCACCCTCAGGGAAAGATGAAAAAGCTCTATACCGGCGAAAATGACGGAAAATACTCAAATGTCGTTAGTCAGACGCCTGATAAAATCACCAAGATTGGCATAGCGAGGACATTTCAGAACATCCGTCTCTTTAAGTCCATGACGGTTTTTGAAAATGTCTTAATCGCAAAGCATCTGCACATGAAACAAAACGTATTTTCCGCGACGTTTCGCATTAACCGTGCGGAGGAAAAACGTGCCCGCATGGAAACGGAGAGCTTATTGGAAGAGCAAGGACTCCTTCATTTAAGGGATGAATTAGCCGCCGGTCTTCCCTATGGTCTTCAAAGGAGACTCGAGATTGCGAGAGCCCTTGCGACATCTCCGAAGCTTTTATTATTGGATGAACCGGCAGCGGGAATGAATCCTCAGGAGACGCAGGAGCTTTCGGATTTCATAAAGCAGATTCGTGATAAGTATAACCTCACAATACTGATGATAGAACATCATATGGATTTGGTTATGTATATTTCAGAGCGGATTTATGTTCTCGATTTCGGAAAACTCATTGCGACAGGCACACCCGCAGAGATACAGAATAATCAGCGGGTTATAGAAGCGTATCTGGGGGTGGCTGAAGATGCTTAAGATTACAGATTTAAAAGTGAATTACGGCGGTATTGAGGCCGTTAAAAGCATATCTTTTGAGGTTCAGGAAAAGAGTATTGTCACCCTTATAGGGGCGAATGGTGCCGGCAAAAGCACGACGCTTAGGGCTATATCGGGACTGGTAAAGCAAAGGAGCGGTAAAATCGAGTTCTTAGGTGATGATATCACCGGAAAGGATGCTCATTTTATCGTCTCAAAAGGCATTACGATGGTACCTGAAGGCAGGCGTATTTTCCCAGACATGACTGTTTTGGAGAATCTTAAAATAGGCGCGTATTTGCGAAAAGACGATTTAACAGAGGATATAAAATGGGTCTTTGACCTATTTCCGAGATTAAAAGAGCGCAGCTGGCAGCTCGGAGGGACATTATCAGGCGGAGAGCAGCAGATGCTCGCAGTTGCACGTGCCCTTATGAGTAGACCTAAGCTAATGATGATGGATGAGCCTTCTTTAGGACTTGCTCCTCTCGTCGTGCGTGATATATTTGCGATCATTAAGGAAATCAATAAGCAAGGTGTGACAATCCTTCTCATCGAGCAGAATGCCAATATGGCGCTCCACGTCGCGGATGTAGGCTATGTCATGGAAACCGGGCGTATCACGATGAGCGGACCCGGCAAGGAACTCTTAGCCTCACCCACGGTAAAGGCTGCATACCTGGGGAGCTGACGTTTACCGAAGACTGTTGTGGCTTAGATAAATTTTTCTAAGAAAGCCGCCACCCCGTCTTCTTCATTACTTAGTGTCACATAATCCGCGGCTTCTTTTACGGTGATATCGGCATTTCCCATGGCTACGCCGATGCCCACCTCTGATATCATAAGACGATCATTCGTGCCATCCCCAAAGGCAAGGATTTCGTCTTTTTTTATGCCCAATATTTCCCCGAGCTCGATCAGAGCCATCCCCTTGTGCACTCCGCCGCCATTGACCTCGATATTGTTTTCCAATGACGAACTGCATTCCACATCAGGGCGATCTTTTAATATCTCTATTACTTCGTCGCGGTCAGACTCATTTACGAAAACAGCCTGAAATTTATCAAGGTCCCTGTGCTCAGCTTCGAATTTTTCCATGAGATTGGGAACACTAAGCCTCGTAGTCCTGAAATAATTGATGTGCGCGGCCTTTCTGAAATAATGTTCGAGCCTTCTAAACTGTGATTCCTCCACAAATCCCAAGCCATCATAGTAGATTTCCGAAAGAGCGTCGTAATCCTTTAGCAAATCAATAAGAAATGCGGCACTCTCATACGACAATAAATGCTGCGACAATACTTTATTTTCAATCAAATCCACAATACGCGCTCCGTTTGAGGTTACGGCATAACGTATGCCGGGAAATTCGGCGATTACTTTTGGAATGCCGGAAGCAGGTCTGCCTGTGGCGGCTAATATCATATAACCTGCCTTGCTCGCCCGCAATAGCACTTCTCGCGTACGCGGTGTGATTTCTTTAACTCCGGTAAGCAAAGTCCCGTCAAGGTCCATTGCAATCATTTTTATTTTGGAAAATTCTTTCAGATCGATGTTCATATTGTAAATCCCTTCGTTGCTTGCAAATCGCCTGTTAGTATGATAAAATAAACATCCCGAAAAGCGGACTCCTCGGTATTTTAGCAAATGTTTCGGGAGTATGCAAATATTGCTTTAGCTAAAGGTTTGGGGTATAATGACATTACTTTCTATAAAGAAAGGGAAAATGTAAATGAGAACGTTTTGCAATAAGCGTCTGTTAATAACAGGTGTTTGTTTGTTGAATGCCGTCCTTAGTTTTTTTGTCTTCGGCATTTCTTCGAGCGCAACAGGCACTGATTCTTCTTCGGGAAGCGTCAGTGTGGCCAGCTTATTTGCGAGATTAGATGAATTGGATGAGAGTATTTCGGAAACTTCGGATGCCATTTTAAATGTTGCCGGTGAAATGGAACAGGCCGAGTATGAACTCGCGGCCGCAAAGCTCGTTGAGGAGAGTCAGTATGGCTCAATGAAAAACAGGATCGTATTTCTGTACGAGGGCGGAGGAGTTTCACTCCTTGAGACGCTGTTTAAATCGGCTTCAATGTCAGATTTTTTGAATAATGCTGAGTATGTACAAAGCATCAGCGAATATGACGCGAATATGATGAGCGATTTAGTCTCCACCAGAAGGGACATAGAGGAAAAAGAGGCTGTGCTTACGGCAAAGACTCAGGAACTCTCGGATTTAAAGGACTCATTAAGAGCCCAGCAGCAGGAGGTCGCCTCCCTTATTCAGAATTCGGGAGCAAACTTAAGCTCATATAAGGATAAACTGCTTGAAAATCAGGATATTTTTCAGGCGGGAGAGATGGATGTATCAGCTTCAGATACTGTTTTGCTCGCAGCGATTTTACAGTGTGAGGCGGGCAGTACCGAGGAAGGAATGCTCGCGGTTGCCACGGTTATTTTAAATAGAGTTGCGAGCCCGACTTTTCCGAATACGATACGCGGTGTGGTATATGCGGTGAATCAGTTCGAGCCTGTATATAGCGGGAGTTTAAATGCCACCCTGCGGCGCGGTCCCTCAGAGATGGCGATGAAAGTCGCAAAAGAGGCACTCGCGGGGAAACGTCACGCCGCTGTAATAAATTGCTATTATTTTGTATCCCGCGACTATGCGGCACAGGAAGGTATGGTCGGAACAGATATTAACGGAAATGTGTTTATGGCACGCTGGCACCAGTCACAATGAAGCGCGGCGTTTTAAGGAGAAAAGCATGAAATTTGCTCCTGTTTCGAAACGGATACGACGTACCGTTGCCTTGCTGTGCGCAGGGATATTTTTCGTTGGAACTCTTATAAAAACTCCTTATATCAGCGCATTTGCGACTTCTTCATCTGCGATAGGAAATAAAGTCAATGAGCTTCAAGGTGAGCTGGATTCGCTTAATTCGGAATTATCGGATCTAAGCGCTTCTATAGATGAGGCCTCCGCCAATATCGAAAAGGTCTCGGCTGAGGCGGAGGAAATAAAGCTTGAGGTGGCGGTTCTTAATCTCGGTATAAAGAGCCAGTACGACACAATGAAAAGCCGGATCATTTATGTCTACGAAGGGGGGAGTTACGAGCTTCTTGAAATCCTCTTTACCGCGGATTCGATGGCTGATTTCCTAAATAAGGCCGAGTATGTCTCCACAATAGCCAATTATGATAAAGATATGCTAAATGAGCTTTCCCGCCAGATTGAAAATGCAAAGGCAAAGGAAGCGCTCTTGGCCGCAAAACAGGCCGAGCTGGAGGATCTAAAGAAGGATTTGGCCGAAAAGGAAGCCGCACTAAACTCAAAGATTTCGAGCACAACAGCTTCCATAGCTGATTATAAAAAACAGTTTGAACGCGCAAAAGCAGCAGAGGCGGCCTTGGCAGCGGCTCAGAATAATAATGTCGTAGGACCTTCCTCACCTGCTAATTCTTCCGGAAATTCCGGAAGCACTACGAATACTAACACAGGGAATTCGTCGACCACTCAACCTGAAACGCCTGTTACCGAAGGCGCATATGCGTATGTGGGCGCCATGTCCCCCACACCGGAGGATCTCGTCTTAATGGCGGCGATATTGCAGCTGGAGGCGGGGAGTTCCTATGAGGGAATGATTGCCGTAGGCACCGTAATCACAAATCGCATGAGCAGGAGCAATACCGATTTACGTTCGGTCGTCTATGCTAAAAGTCAGTTTTCACCTGCCGGAAACGGCACCTTAAATAAATTGATAGCTAATTCCGGCAATATCAGAAGTTCGTCCTGGCAGGCCGCAAACGATATATTCGCGGGCAAACGCCACGCGCTGGTATTAGGGCCGCCGGCATTACATAATTTCTGGGCGGCGTCATACGCCGCATCTCACGGCAGAGGAGGCATAACTATAGGGGGCAATCTGTTTTTTAATTACTAAAATCAAAAAACGTCCGAAAGCAAGAAGTCTTTTATATGAAAATGCAGTATTCCATCTTGGCTCAAATTTACCGGATCCATTGAAACTACAAATTTCGGGTAGTTGTCATTGATTTTTAACAGATTACCGAACTCTCTTTGGCGTGTTTCAATATTGGGCATCACATAAGTAACCTGAACATATATTTTTTCGTTTTTCTTTGAACCGATAAAGTCTATTTCTTTTCCAGAAAGCGAGCCAACGCTCAGCGAATACCCGCGGCGAAAAAGTTCAAGGCAGACGATATTTTCAAGGACTTTTTCCAGGTCCTTTAAATTATTTGCGCATATTGCTTCGCGCAGTCCGTGATCGGTGACATAGTATTTTTCCGATACATTCAGTAGTTCTTTTCCGATGATATCCTGACTTTTTAGCCTGCAGAACAAATATGCTTCTTCGCAATACTTCAAATAGTTAAGAATTGTATCAGTGCTGACTTTTCGGTGCTCATTCTTAAAATATCTGGATATTGAATTCGCTGAAAAAGTCATTGCAACATTATTGAGAACATAGCTAATAATCCTTTCTAATAAATCCACGTTTCTTATATTATTGCGTTTGACGATATCCTTTAGTACTACCGAATTGTACAAATCTTCAAGATATAGTGCGACTGCATTTTCATCATTTATTATATTGCTGATAAATGGCATTCCGCCAAATTTCAAATAGTCATCAAAGGATTTATCAGGGTTTAATTGAACGAACTCATTGTAAGACAAAGGGTACACAACAAATTGCACATAGCGTCCTGAAACTAAAGAAGCGAGCTCTCCGGAAAGGAGTTTCGAATTTGAGCCCGTGATATAAATATCAGAATCAAAATCAACCCTGAAAGAATTGATTACCTTTTCCCAAGAAGCAACCTCTTGGATTTCATCAAAGAATAAATACCATTTGTCTTGGCTGTCCCCAACTTTATTAAGTACATATTTGTATAATTCGTCCTGATTAGTGAGCCATTCGTTTTTTTTGCTTTCAAAGTTAATGTAAATGCTATGTTGCATATCATTAACTTCCTGACAAATCATATCAAGCAGAACAGATTTACCGCTGCGCCGCAGGCCGGTTATTATTTTAATAACATCCTTTCCTATGAAAGGCCTGATTCTGTCCAAATATAGTTCACGTTTAATCATGACGCGTTCTCCTCATTTACGAATTTGTTTCGATTATAAACGATAATACGAGTAAAATGCAATATATTATCGACTATAGTCGATAAAAACGGATTCTAAATTCTTGTTTCCACTTTCCTCAAAACATGGTATTATACTTAAAACCTTTTTGTTGCAACGCTTGCATTGTTTGCTTTTAGTTGACAGGGCGGGGTTCATAAATGCAACGCGAGAGGTTTACAAACAGTTATGACTACAGGAGGACAGTATTATGAAGAAGATTACGAGATTTACGGCTGCCGTATTAGCTATTTTGATGGTGCTTTCTTTAGCAGCCTGCGGCAATGGAGGCAAAGACGAAAAAACGAAGCTCATTATGGCTACTAATGCCGAATTCCCGCCTTATGAGTATTATGAGGGTGATGAGATTGTAGGTATCGACGCCGATATTATGAAGGCCGTCGCCGAAGAATTGGGTATGGAATTGCAAATTGAAGATATGGCCTTTGATTCTGTTTTAGTAGCGGTTCAGGGAGGAAAGGCTGATGTTGGAGCCGCCGCGCTTACTGTGACTGAAGATCGAAAGAAGAACGTTGATTTTTCTGATACTTACGCTCAGGCCACACAGGTTATTATTGTAAAAGACGGCAGTGAAATCACAGGCTTTGATTCTTTAGCCGGAAAGTCAATAGGTGTACAGCTCGGGACCACCGGAGATATTTATGTAGAGGATGTCGAGGGGGCCACCATCGAGCGCTATAATAAAGGCTTTGAGGCTGTTCAGGCTCTTACCCAAGGAAAAATTGACGCAGTGGTCATAGACTCTGAGCCCGCAAAGGCATTCATTGCGGAAACTCAAGGTCTTGTTATTCTTGATGAAGCATTCACCGATGAAGAATACGCATTGGCGGTAGCCAAAGGCAATGAAGAACTGCTCGGAAAAATCAATGACGCGTTAAAGAAGCTTAAAGACGATGGAACATTAGATGAAATCGTTGCAAAATATATCAAAGCGGAGTAAAATTATTGAGACTAAAGGCAGTCATTTAGTATCGTGACTGCCTTTCATTTTTCGCTTCGGCGATTCATTTTGGATGTGATAGTCAATATTGGAAAAAGACGGGAGAGTGTACAATAGTGCAGGCTTGGGTAGCGGAAAAATGGACATGGTTTTCGGGTCAGATTTATGATAATTTCATTAAAGATGATCGTTATCTCTATATTACAAACGGTCTTAAGGCTACACTTGTCATTACTTTCAGCGCTGTTATTCTCGGTATCGTAATTGGTTTTCTGATAGCCACTATACGCTCCACCTACGATAAGACAGGAAAGCTTAAATTCGCTAATGCTATTTGCAGCATCTACCTTACCGTGATTCGAGGTACGCCCGTAGTTGTGCAGCTCTTAATAATATATTTCGTAATTTTCGGCTCTGTCAATATCAGCAAAATTATCGTGGCAATTATTGCTTTCGGTATTAATTCAGGTGCTTACGTGGCTGAAATCTTCCGTTCGGGGATTATGTCCATTGACGAGGGACAGTTCGAAGCAGGCAGGAGTCTCGGGTTTTCATATGTGCAGACCATGCGTTATATTGTTATGCCTCAGGCTTTCAAAAATGTACTTCCGGCGCTTGGAAATGAGTTTATAGTTTTGCTAAAGGAGACGTCGGTAGCAGGCTATATTGCCCTACAAGACCTCGCAAAAGGCGGGGACATTATCCGTAGCCGCACTTTCAGCGCGTTTTTTCCGCTGATTACGGTCGCCATAATTTATCTGATTATGGTAATTATTTTTTCAAGGCTTGTTAAGCTTTTAGAGAGGAGGCTTCGAAAGAGTGACCGCTGAAATAAAATCAAAAGAAGTCGTTATTGCGGATGGCGCTGAATTGATCCGAGTTGAGAATTTAAATAAGCATTACAACGAGCTTCACGCGTTGGATGGTATTACCGAAACGATATATAAAGGCGAGGTGGTAGTGGTAATCGGTCCATCGGGCTCGGGGAAGTCCACTTTTTTACGCTCGCTTAATCTACTTGAGGTACCTACTTCAGGCAAGATTATTTTTGCGGGAGTGGATATTACTGACCCCAAAACCGATTTAAATAGGCACAGGCAGAAGATGGGAATGGTTTTTCAGCACTTTAATCTCTTTCCGCACAAAAGTATTTTAGAGAATATTACTCTTGCGCCCGTAATATTGCAGGGGATGAAAAAAGAAGAGGCAAATGAGCTGGGGATGAAACTCCTTCAAAGAGTTGGTCTGCAGGAGAAAGCCACGGCATATCCTTCTCAGCTTTCAGGCGGTCAAAAACAAAGAATCGCAATAGTTCGCGCACTTGCCATGAATCCGGAGGTAATGCTCTTTGATGAGCCCACATCAGCTCTTGACCCTGAGATGGTAGGCGAAGTTCTCGATCTTATGCGAGAGCTCGCAAGAGACGGAATGACAATGGTAGTGGTCACTCACGAAATGGGTTTCGCAAAAGAGGTGGCGACTCGCGTACTATTTATGGATGAGGGCAAGATCAAGGAGCAGGCGGCTCCTTTGGAATTCTTTGAAAATCCTAAAAATCCAAGACTACAGGATTTCCTCTCGAAGGTCCTGATATAAAGTATTGCTTTTGGTCCTGAAATAATCTGTATTTTGCAAATCAAAGCAATATAATCATCCCAGCAAATTACGTATAATTGAGGAAAGAACGCCCCCGGGGCGACGGGTCCATACAATAACGGGCTTTTTGTTTTTCACAAGTGTGGGCACAATGTAAACACAAGGATATATAAAGGCAATCAGGCAGACAGAGCCTAAAATATCCAATACAGAGTGCTGCTTACAGAACATTGTCGATAAAATTATCAGTATCATAAGTGTAAAAGTACCAATCATAAAAGCCTTATGTTTGCGCATTTTATCATTATGGTAAAGGCCGATAAAGACCGCAATGGCATTGAAAACATGTATGCTCGGGAATACATTAGTCGAAGTGTCGGTCTTATAAAGACCTATAACCAAATCGGTGAAGAAATTATCCCGAGGCATAACAGTCGGGCGAAGTATGACCATGGTCGGATAAAAGTAGTTAATAATAATGGCGGTAGTCATCCCGAATCCCAAGACGAATCCCATCTTAATAAACTCCTTTTTATCCGTGAAAAACATAATGATAAATCCTACTGCCATATATCCGAACCAGAGCAGATAGGGAATAATGAAATATTCACTGAACGGAATTAAGTGATCGAGCTTTGTATCTATGACATGATATGTGGCAAATTCTCTGTGTTCCAACCAGAAATACATCGGAATGTAGAAACCTGCGTACAAAAACATTAAAGCATGGTTGTATTTCTTACAAAACTGAACAGACCTCTCGGAAAATAATTTCATAAAAATGACCCCTTTGAATTATTCCCCCGTTCTCTCAACAAGTATTATCCCTTTAGTGATAACTTCGTTATCACAGCGTAGCAAATGCATGAAAACAAGTCAAGCAAAAATATAAAAAATAATGAATTCTAAAGCAAATCTTAAGAAATAATCACTTTTAGTTTTGTACTTTCCAAAGTGGCTTTTAGTTTATGTTGCAGGAAAATCGGTTCTCCGTCGGTGTGAAGCGGCAGAGCGACGGTGCTGTCAAATTCCGCTTCCTTGCATTGGAAAATATGAACACCTTTAAAAAAGACATGCCAGCCTTTAAAGGCCAAGGGAAGCAATGCTAATATTTTACTTTTTGGCATATCCGCGACTACGATAATATCAAGTATATCATCACTGGGACCGGCTTTCGGGCAGAAAAGGAAGCCCCCGCCCTCGTAGCGATTATTCATTGCGGCCGCAAACACGACCTTTTTAAAGTCCATCTTTTTAGTGCCGTCCAAGGTAATACTCATGTCTTTCGGATCCAATGTCACGATTCTGTCAAAGGCGACACCTGCGTAAACGAGCTTTCCGAGTTTTAATTTATTTAGGACGGCTTTGAGCTTTGAGATCACCACCTGATGGCAGACACCGGCATCGAAACCCGCTCCCGCACTATTAACGAAGCGCCTCTTTTTCTCTCCATAAGAAAGGACTCCGATGTTTATTTCCTTATATTCTTCGGGGCTGATAATATGTAAAAGCGCAGGGATAGGGTCGCGGGTCAGCGAAAGTCCTCTCGCGAAATCATTGCTGGAGCCAATCGGAATATAGCCGAAAGTTACTTTAGTTAAATCCTTAATGCCGTTGACAGTTTCATTAACACTGCCGTCTCCGCCTAACACAACGATGGTGTGTTCCAAGCCGTCAGCTGTTATATCCCTCGCAATCAGGGTGGCATGGCGTTGATATTTAGTGAAAAAAACCTGATATTCGGTCTCCCTCGCCTTTAAAACCTCCTCAAGCTTTGCCCAGATTTTGGAGCCCAGACCCGAACGGGCATTGGGATTAACAATAAAGTTAAGCATTACGGACCTCCTGAAATATTCGATAAATGTCTTTACACATAATTATTATAAATTAGAATCATAAAAAAGGGAATAATTAATGAAATAATCCGTCTAAATATATCCCGAGAGAACGGCTCATATTCCCTTCGAAATCAGTTGCTCCGTTCATCAGACACCATTCAAAGACATTGCCGATGACAATCATTCTAATATCGGTCAGAGTTTGCTCCAAATCGTATTTTAGAGTCAAAGCGCCATCACTTAACGCCTTTTCCAAAAAGCTTCTGACCGATAAAATAGGATATGGTCGTTTCGAGCGGGTCACGGGATTTAAGGACTGATTCTTCGGGGTGTAATAATTGGAGACAAACGCCACACCAAGCTCTCGGCAGTACTTGACATAATTAAGGTAAATCTCAATGATCGCATCCTTTGCCTCTCCCCAAGTCTTTGGAATCGCAAGCGAATTAGTGACAATACCCGGTTGTTCCTCGATATAATATGACAATAAATCATCCTTGGAAGAAAAATGATGATAAAAACTGCCTGTCGAAACTCCTGCCACGGCGCAGATATTTTTAATAGAGAGATTCTCGTAGCCATCCCTTTGGAAAATCTCGCGCGCCGCATGGAAAATACGCCTTTTTGTGGCGAGGGATTTTTGCTGCTGCTTTGTGATGGGTGGAATTTGTGTCATAAAAAGCTCCCCGGAAGGTATAGTTGGAGGGGTCTCCTAATGAGTCTTATACATTATTTTGAAAATTTAGTCAATGCAGAAACGAAGTAAAAAAAGCAGGATGTTTATGTTTTTTTACTATATCCAAACCACATGAAATTTGATATAGTATCTCTATGGTGGCCATCGGCCATATTCTATTTCATTCCAAGGAGGTTGTATTATGAGAGTAAGAAAATTAATTTCATTGTTGCTGGTTCTGGCAATGAGCGCCATGGTTTTTGCAGCTTGTAAGAAGAGCGAGACCTCGGCAGATTCAGAAACTACCGATGTTGCGGAGAATCCGTCTGAGAATGCAGCGGAGCCTGCCGAAAGCGAGGGCTTAAAGATCGCGATTGTTTCCAGTCCTTCGGGCGTGGATGACGGCTCTTTTAACCAGAATAATTACGAAGGTATTCAGGCATTCATCGAGAGTCATCCCGATGCTACCGTGACACCTATCCGTGAGCCTGATGTTAATAATTCCGTTCCGACAGTTGAGAGCATTGTCGCTGATTATGATGTTATCGTTTGTCCCGGATATCAGTTTGCGGGGATTTCACAGGTCGCGCTTGATAATCCCGAGAAGTATTTTATATTAGTGGATTCCGATCCTGATCCGATTGATGAGCAGACTGTTTTTGACAATATATACGCCATGACCTTTAAGGAGCAGGAAAGCGGTTTCTATGCGGGTGTTGCCGCAGCTCTTACTACTCTTACCAATAAGGTGGCCGTAGTAAACGGCATTGCTTATCCTTCCAATGTTAATTATCAGTACGGCTTTATGTCAGGTGTTAATTACTCAAACGCGAAATATGGCACATCAGCTGAAATCGTTGAGCTTTCGTCCTACGCAGGGACTGATGTGACAGGGGTCAATGTCGGCGGAAATTACATCGGAACTTTTGATGATGAAGCCACAGGAAAGGTCGTCGGAAAAGCTCTCATTGATGAGGGTGTTGATGTTATCTTAGTCGCGGCGGGCGCATCAGGAAACGGAGTTTTTACGGCTGCCAAAGAAGCGGGTAATGTTAAGGTAATCGGCTGCGACGTTGATCAGTATGATGACGGAGCCAATGGTGATGACAATATTGTCCTTACATCTGCACTTAAGGTTATGGATATCAATGTAACGCGTCAGCTTGAAGCTATTGCAGCAGGCACATTTAAGGGTGAGAATGCGCTGCTCGGAGCAGACACCGATTCCACAGGTTATGTCAGTGCCGATGGAAGACAGCAGCTTTCCTCGGATGCTTTGTCGAAACTCGCTGAAGTATATCCGCTCGTTCAAAACGGGACGATAGTACCGGCGGCGAATTTCAACGGAAGTACGCCGGATGACTTCGTGGGGTTGAAATAGAATTGGATTAGTTTTGAACTGGTTTTGAATTGGTTTTGAATTGGTTTATGGGACATCAGATTGTCGATTTTCTCTCTCTGGTCCTCGAAACGCTGAAACTTTTTTGGGTAGTAGAGTTTCGTGATTTGAGGACCGGCGAGTGAGGAATGAATCCGAATTTCCGTATGCATCAAAAATAAGCGATACGACTTTGGAGGCGCTATGAGCGAATCCTACATCATTGAAATGCGAAATATCACCAAGCGGTTTCCGGGTATTGTGGCGAATAGTGATGTCACAATCCGGATTAAGAAAGGTGAGATTTTTGCTATATTGGGAGAGAATGGCGCAGGGAAATCTACGCTGATGAGTATGCTGTTCGGTATGATAGAGCCTGATTCCGGCGAAATTTTCGTGCGCGGAAATAAAGTGGCTATTACCTCGCCGAATGAAGCGGTAAAGCTCGACATCGGCATGGTACATCAGCACTTTAAATTAATAGAAAATTACACTGTTACTGAGAATATTATTCTGGGAATTGAGCCGATTAAGCGTTTGCTTGGGGTCTTTCCTGTTGTGGATACGAAAACTACGTCAAAGAAAATCCTTGAACTTTCAAAGAAATATGGTTTGGAAGTAGACCCGTCAAGTAAGATCGAAAATCTAAAAGTATATGCCCGCCAGAGGGTTGAAATCCTTAAGATGCTCTATCGTGAGGCCGAGATTCTGATTTTTGATGAGCCCACGGCCGTCCTGACACCGCAGGAAATCGAATACCTTTTGGATATAATAAGAAAATTGCAGGAGGGTGGTAAAACAATCATCCTGATCACACATAAATTAGAAGAAATTAAAAAAGTCGCCGACAGATGTGCTATTTTGAATCGCGGAAAGCTGATATCCGTACTTGATGTTGCTTCAACATCTACCAATCAAATGGCAAACCTCATGGTGGGACGCGAATTATCATTAGAAATCAATAAGCCCGAAGCGCATTTCGGAAAGACCGTTTTGGAAGTTAATAATCTTACCATCAGGAATTCCGAGCGCTTTAAAGTCGTTAATGACGTGAGCTTTAAGGTACGTGAGGGTGAAATTTTCGCTATTGCCGGAGTATCAGGTAATGGTCAGGTTGAGGTGGCGGATGCCATTGCGGGACTTAGCGAGCACGTAAAAGGCGAAATCAAATTTTTGGGGGAGAACATCTCCGGCATAAAGGTGCGCAAGCGCAATGAAAAAGGAATCTCATATATCCCTGAGGACAGGCAGCAGGTGGGATTGATTCTCGATTTTTCGCTTGCCGAAAATCTTGTCCTGAAAAAGTACTTTAAGCAGCCGTTTTGCAACGGTGCTCTGATAGACAGGAGAGAATTTTCCTCCTATGCGAAACGTCTCATTGAAGAATACGATATCAGAGTCGCGGGGGGAGAGAATGCGCTTACCCGCTCCATGAGCGGCGGCAATCAGCAAAAGGCTATTATTGCAAGGGAGATTGATATCGACGGATCCCTGATGATATTTGTCCAGCCGACGCGGGGATTAGATGTGGGTGCCATTATGAGTATCCGCGAAAAAATAATTGAAGAGCGTAACAAAGGAAAGGCAATTCTGTTAATCTCTTTGGAATTGGATGAAGTCCTTTCCTGTGCCGACACGATAGGTGTAATGTATAATGGAGAGATGCAGAAAATTGCGCCCGCTCACGAGATGACCGAGGGCGAGGTAGGAGAATATATGATGGGGGTAAAAAAGAATGAAAAAAAGTAAAAACCCTTTAATCAGAATTCTCGGAAATAAAAAATGGCAGTTTATTACAATACCGGTATTTGCATTTTTGTGCAGCATCATTGCCATAACTTTAATTATTCTGCTAATCGGGAAAAACCCGGGAGTGGCTTTTCACAGTTTGCTGCAGGGCAGCGGTATACTCCCAAAGCCCAAGTACGCGGCTCATAAAGGCATAATTACCGATTTTCTTGAGATGCTCGATATGCTTACTCCGATGATTTTTGCGGCTCTTGCCGTCGCGGTGGCGTTTCGTGCGGGTCTTTTCAATATAGGCGTATCAGGGCAGATGCTGGCGGCGGGATTCTTGACCACTATTACGATTGGCTATTCCTCATTAAATGCGGGACTTGCAAAACCGCTTTGCCTCATTATGGGTGCGGCGGTAGGTGCTCTTGCGGGGTGTCTGATTGGATTTTTGAAATATAAATTCAATATAAATGAAGTCGTCTCATCAATCATGCTCAATTATATTTTTCAGTATATAATCAGTTATTTTATTAATACGCGCTATGTGGACCCTGTCTCGCGCCAGTCAAGGGACGTTAGTGCCACTGCCAGACTTACACTTCAAAATGTAAGCGCGGGTGATTATAAAATGAAGCTTCCGATTTGCATAATTATTGCTGTTTTTGCGGCGGTTTTTGTCTGGTTTTTCTTTAAGAAAACAAGACAGGGATATGAGTTTCATGCTGTCGGGAGGAATGTGACAGCTTCTAAATACGCGGGGATAAAGGTAGGAAAGACTATTGTCCTTGCGATGACTTTTTCGGGGGCACTGGCGGGGCTTTCGGGAGTCACCTACTATATGGGTTATTTCTCGTCCATCCAGCCTAATACTCTGGCGAGCACGGGATTTGACTCTATTGCGGTTTCGCTGCTGGGGAATTCACATCCCATCGGTATATTAGCCTCATCTTTTCTTATTACCGTGCTTTCAAAAGGCAGCACTTATATGAGCAGCACTGCAGGGGTACGCTATGAGGTGGCATCACTGATAATAGGAATGATACTTCTTTTTTCTGCCTGCGGGGCTTACATAAGAAACACTGTGGACAGATACACAAAAGAGAAAGGAGCCGAAAATGGAAACAATAATAATTGACGGACTCTCCTTTGCTCTTCCGATAATGATAATTGCCGTAGGCGGAATTTACAGTGAAAGAAGCGGAATTACAAACCTTGCTTTGGAGGGCTTGCTCGGTTTCGGTGCTTTTAGCGGAGGTCTTTTTGTGGCGCTTATGAGCGGATATTTTGCGCCCGCCTCGCCCACACTCATCTGGCTTAGCTTCTTAATCGCGATGATTGGCGGAGCGATTTATTCAATGCTTCATGCATTATTATGCATTAAATTTCAGGCCAATCAGGTCATAAGCGGTGTGGTAATTAACATTCTTTCCGTTGCAATAACCGGCTTTCTGACCAGCCAAATTAATACGAGCGTATTCGGAAAACCTTCGGATAAATTTGTCTTGAGCGTATTCCAACGAATAACGATTCCGGGACTTAGTAAAATCCCCGTAATCGGAGCGGTATTTAAAGATTTTTATCCGTTTGAGGTCTTGATAATAGTCTTAATAATAATCTGCTGGTATATTCTGTATTGTACGCCTTTCGGCATGCACCTACGCGCCTGCGGGGACAATCCTCAGGCAGTGGATACTGCAGGTATTAATGTCAATAAAGTAAGATTTATTGCCGTACTGTTTTCAGGGGCACTTTCGGGGATAGGCGGAATGTGCTTTGCTTATTCGATTTCAACGAATTTCTCCCCTGCTGTTTATATGGGAGCGGGGTACCTCGCCATTTCCGCTTTGATTTTCGGAAACTGGAAAATAATGCCTACCTTTTTGGCCTGCCTGATTTTCGGATTTGCACGTTCGGGGGCATATCAGGTAGTAAAATATATGAAGCTTTCGAGCAGCTTTTCGGATTTGGCAATGACAATTCCGTATATACTTACATTGCTGCTATTGGTATTCTTTTCAAAGAACAACCGCGCACCCAGAGCGCTCGGAGAAATTTACGACAAGGGGAAACGCTAAATGAAAACGCGATTATACAATTGTTATGTATGCACAATGAATACTGAAGATGAAAACGCAAAGGAAGCTATAAAAGGCGAAGTATGGTACGAAGATGACAAGATAATCTTCGTGGGGACTGATAAGGACGCGCAAAAAGAAGTCAAGGACTTGGGGATAGCGTTCGATAAAGAAATCAATTTAGAGGATTGTCTCGTCCTTGCGGGTTTTAAAAATGCTCATACTCATTCGCCGATGACCTTCCTGAGAAGCTTTGCCGATGATTTGCCCCTTCTTGACTGGTTGCAGATGCAGGTCTTCCCAATGGAAGCCAAATTAAAGCGGGAGGATATTTACCCGCTTTCTAAACTCGCGATTTTGGAATATTTAACGAGCGGAATAACCGCGAATTTCGATATGTATATTTATCCGCAGGAGCACGCAAGAGCAAGCGTGGATTGCGGTTTTAGGACGGTTTTTTGCGGAGCGCTTAATGATTTTGTGGGCTCACCTGAAAAAATGGAGGCGGATTTCCTCGAATTAAGCAAAATCCATCCCCTGATTACAGCAAAACTCGGATTTCATGCGGAATATACCTGCAGTCGCGCTTTACTGGAAAAAGTAGCCAATATTGCCGCTAAATATAAAGAACCTGTTTATACGCATAATTCAGAGACGAGGGGAGAGGTCGCAGGTTGCATTGAAAGAACGGGGCTTACTCCTACGAAATGGCTCGATAGTCTGCATATTTTCGACTACGGCGGGGGATGCTATCACTGTGTACATCTTAATGATGAGGACATGGATATTTTTAAAGAAAAAGGAATCTACGTGGTCACGAATCCGGGGAGCAATATGAAACTTGCAAGTGGGATCGCACCTCTCGTTAAGTACTTTGAAAAAGGTATCTCTGTCGGTATAGGGACGGACGGGCCCGCGAGCAATAATTGCCTTGACTTTTTCCGTGAAATGTTCCTGATGACAGGCATGCAAAAAATAAAGGAAGACGACGCCGCTGCAATGTCAGCTTATGATGTGCTCTTAAGTGCGACGAATACGGGAGCATTGGCAATGGGGCTAAATGATTGCGATTGTTTGGCTTTGGGCAAACAGGCCGACATCGTGGTATTGGATTTGAATCGCCCCAATATGCAGCCGTTAAATAATATTACTAAAAATATTGTATATTCGGGAAGCAAGCAAAACGTAAAGATGACGATTGTCGCCGGAAAAACCCTCTATGAGGATGGGATTTTCAATATTGACGAAGATCCAAAGGAAATTTATGCAAAAGCAAATGAGATAATTACAAAATATCGCTGAATCTAAATGTTTTTCAAGAAGGGGGATCATGCAAGAATTATCTAAACGAACGAAGAGCTTTACAGATTCCATAATCCGAAGGATGACGCGGGTTTCATTAGATTACGGGGCAATAAATCTCTCACAGGGTTTTCCTGATTTTGAGCCTCCGAAAGAGATTTTGGATCGCTTAAAGGAGGCGGCAGACACGGGACCGCATCAGTATTCTATTACTTGGGGTGCCCCTAATTTCAGAGAGGCATTAGCAAAAAAACAAAGTCACTTCATGGGGATGGATATTGACCCGGAGACCGAAATCGTGACCACTTGCGGGAGTACCGAGGCTATGATGACCGCCATGATGACCGTGGCGAATCCGGGAGATAAAGTCATCATATTCTCACCGTTTTATGAAAATTATGGCGCGGATACCATACTCTGTGATGCCCTGCCCATCTATGTACCGCTGTATCCGCCCGAATTTAATTTCAAAATCGAAGAGCTGGAGGCGGCATTTAAGCAGAGTCCTAAGGCGTTGGTGCTTTGCAATCCTTCAAATCCCTGCGGGAAGGTATTCTCGGAGGATGAATTAAAAATCATTGCCAAATTCGCAAAAAAGTATGATACTTATATTATAACCGACGAGGTTTATGAGCATATTGTGTATAAACCGTTTAAACATACATATATCGCTTCTTTACCGGGGATGTTTGAGAGGACGCTTTCATGCAGTTCTCTTTCTAAGACCTACTCGATTACCGGATGGCGTTTAGGTTATATTATTGCATCAAAGGAAATAATTGAGGTCGCAAGGAAGGTTCACGATTTTCTGACCGTGGGCGCGGCGGCTCCTTTGCAGGAGGCAGTCATAGCGGGGCTTAAATTTCCCGATTCATATTATGAAGAATTATTGGATACATATACAAAGAAAAAAGATTTATTTCTGAATGGATTAAAGGAACTTGGGATTGCACATACCACGCCCCAAGCCGCCTATTATGTGCTGCTTGATATTTCGGAATATGGGTATTCAGATGATCTTGAGTTCTGTATGGATTTGGCAAAGAAAGTCGGCGTCGGAGCAGTTCCGGGCTCGAGTTTCTTTAATGAGCCGGTCAATCACCTGATACGTCTTCATTTCGCGAAAAAGGACGATACTTTAAAGGAAGCACTTGAAAGACTCGCTGATATGCATATTTTAAGAAGATAAGATAAAACGTAAGCCGCAAAGAGGGGAATACACTTAATAGCAACATTAAGGAGAGAGCCCCGGGATTATAATGAACTCACATCATGGAGGAAACAGATGAAGGCAATTATCACGGTTATCGGAATGGACAGAGTAGGAATCATCGCAAATGTCAGCAATGTGTTAATGAATGCGTCGGTTAACATCGAGGACATTTCCCAGACTATTATGCAGGGTTATTTTATGATGTATATGCTGGTAGACTTATCAAAGATGGAGATTTCATTCGAAGAACTGTCAGGAAAACTAAACGAAAAGGGCAAGGAACTCGAGATGCAAATCCGGATTCAAAAAGAAGAAATATTCAAAGCTATGCATACTATTTGACCGTCAGGTCTACATTATAGCTTTAGTAGCGTAGCCGGAATTCACTTCCGGCGTAGCGTGGGGTGTCGGGGGTGTCCCCCCGACTAAAATAAGACGGAGGTCATACATGATAGGTCAAAAAGAAATTTACGAGACAATTCAGATGCTGGATGAGCAGCATTTAGATATAAGAACTATAACTATGGGGATTTCGCTCTATGATTGTGCGGATCCTGATATTGATGCGGCTTGCGATAAAATATACGAAAAGGTTACAAAACGAGCCAAGGATTTAGTGCCCGTCGGAGAGCAAATTGAAAAAGAATACGGAATTGATATAGTCAATAAAAGAATCTCAGTAACGCCGATTTCCTTTATTGCCGCAGCTTCAAAATCAAAGGATTATGTTAAATTTGCAAAGACACTGGATAAAGCCGCAAAAGAGGTCGGAGTTAATTTCATAGGGGGTTATTCGGCTCTCGTCCAAAAGGGATTCTCCGATTCCGACAGGGTGCTCATTGATTCAATACCCGAGGCTTTGGCGAAGACGCAGAAGGTCTGTTCTTCGGTGAATCTCGCATCTACCAGAAGCGGCATTAATATGGATGCCGTAAAACAGATGGGGAAAATAATTAAAGATGCCGCTAATCTTACAGCCTCGCAGGGAGGACTTGCCTGTGCGAAATTAGTGGTTTTTGCAAATGCCCCCGATGATAATCCGTTTATGGCGGGAGCGTTTCACGGTCCCGGTGAGGCGGAATGTGTAATTAATGTGGGTGTCTCGGGACCCGGTGTGGTCAGGAGAGCTTTGGAGAAACGTCCAAACGCAGATTTAGGACATGTGGCAGAGACGATAAAAAAGGCTGCATTTAAAATCACGAGGATGGGACAATTAGTGGCGGTGGAGGCTTCAAAACGCCTCGGAGCCGAATTTGGTATAGTGGATTTATCGTTGGCACCGACACCCGCAGTAGGAGATTCTGTGGCAGAGATATTACAGGAAATGGGTCTGGAGTATGCCGGCGCGCATGGCTCGACTGCGGCTCTTGCAATGCTTAATGACGCGGTTAAGAAAGGCGGGCTGATGGCATCCTCTCATGTGGGTGGTTTGAGCGGAGCTTTTATCCCCGTAAGTGAAGATAATGGCATGATTCAGGCAGTTTGTAAGGGGGCTCTTAGCATAGAAAAACTGGAGGCCATGACGAGTGTTTGTTCCGTGGGTTTAGATATGATCGTAATTCCCGGAGATACGCCAAACGAGACCATTTCCGCGATAATAGCCGATGAAATGGCTATTGGAGTAATTAACAATAAAACTACGGCTGTGAGAATAATACCCGCACCAGGGCTTAAAGTCGGGGATACGGTGGAATTCGGGGGGCTTTTAGGAAGCGGACCCGTTATGGCGGTAAATCCGTTTGGAAACGCAGCCTTTATAAACAGAGGAGGACGAATACCCGCTCCGGTACATTCTATGAGGAACTGAGTGAAATAATCAGAGGAGGGACTTTTTATGAGCAATGCAAATAACCCGATGACCGAAATCGGCAATGTTTTCAAACCGCTTATTTTAATTCTGATCCCGGTTTGTTTAGTCACAGTTTTGTTAATCATTGTAAGTCTCATAATAAAAACGCGTCTGCAGGGGCGCAGGATGGAAGTGGAGCTCAATGCTCATTATGTGCGCTGCCAGAGCTGCCTGTTTTTAGGCGATGTAATCCTCAAAGAATTAAGGAGCGTAGAGCGCGCAGAGGCAGGCTTTATTTCAAATATTATGGGAGAGGTTACTTCCGGGCGGTATAAAAATATATCCGATTCGCGAATGCCGATGTTCCTGAGGGAAAATTATCCCGACCTACAAAATCTAGGAGTTTCATATGATAATTTAGCTTCACATATAGTGACACGCAGGCTTGAATTTCGGCAGTATCAGGAAGAGCTTTCAAGGAAAGTCGAGGAATTTGAAAAGTGGCGTGTCGCGACACTTCTGGGAATCGTGCTCGCAAAGGATTTCCCCGATGATAAACTCGAAGCCGTTATTAATGGCAATACTGTGGCGAGGGGAGCTGCGGCCTTACAGAAAATGAAACAGCTTATCAGTGACAGGGGCACCAATAAAGCGTTTTACACAGGTATTTATGAAGGGGGTGTCGCATAATGCCATTTCCGGGTTCGAATATAGATTACGATAAATCCCCGAAGGCATGGGGACTTCGCGTTATTTACTTTGTTGTGAGTCTTTGGTTAGCCTATGTGGCGGCAGCTTCCGTGATTAGGGTTATGTATTATCTGACGTTTGTTGCTCTTCCGCTATGGATACCCAGCGCCGGGAGAAATCTTTATGACGCTCAAATATACATTTTGCAGTATGCAGTGGCGATACAGCTTTTTGTATGGATGCTGTTTTCGGTAGGGTATGTAAAGAATCTGGGTCGCGATGTCTGGAAGCAGGGGAAATTTTCCGGCGAGCTCGTCAGGTATATTATTACGGCGGTCGGACTTACGATACTTTCGAGTATGCTTGATACTTCAAAGCAGATGCGCCCGGCGACGTTTTTTACCGTAATCGGAATTGCTCTCGTTTCGTATTTTATTATAAAAATAGTCTCAAACAGTATAAAGGCGTGAGGGCTTTATAATGGCAGGTTATCATTATAATTCATCAAATCAAAAACCCGGAACAGGAAAATATCTGTTTTACATTGCGCTCGTAATGTTTTTTATTTTTGCGATACTGACCAATTTCTTCGGAAGGTGTTCCAAAGAAGTGGAACCGATTAGCGCCGAAGCAATCAAGGAGACGCACGAGGCGGAGAGTGAAATCGAAGAAGCGGTAAATTTTAAAGATGATCCCGCAAAGCAGATGAATGACGCTCTGATGGTGATAAAGGAGCAGCAGGCAGAGGGGATAGTTGAAAATTACAGGATATACGATGATTCTATTGAGGTAAATTACGCGAGTCAGATTACATATATATTCATGCCCATTTTCAATGATTTGGCTTTATTTAGCTCGGGCTCGGGGACTAAGACCTCGGTGGTAATGGGAAGTGCTTTGGAAGTTATTACACCGAGTGTTAATTGGAACGATGATTTGATTTCAGGAGTTGAATCTGCCGAAAATGCAATCAGGGCGACTGATGATTTTTCCATAGCGGGTCTTTTTAACGAGAATACTACCCTGGAGGCTTTGGAAAAGGAGCTGAAAGGGCATGATATTGTCATTTGGAGCGGTCACGGAGGTTATTCACAGACATATGGACCTATCCTTTTGACGGGTGAAAAGAAGGCCTCAATTTCTGAAATAGAAACGTCCGGCGGCGTAGGAGTAAGCAACGAGTGGAAAGCGCGTTATGAAGATTATCCCGCAAAGAGGATAGTCGACACATCTACGCAATATTATGCAATAACGAGTAAATTTATTGATTATTATTACGAACCCGGAGACTTTTCGGACTGCGTTTTCTTTTTTGCGTCATGTCACGCCGGAGAGACGAATACTTTAGCAAATTCACTTACCTATTGCGGCGCGAAAACCGTGGTGGGATTTGATTATGCGGTACTGCAGTCCTATGGCAATGATATGTGTCAGACATTTTTCGAGGAATTGACAAAAAAGGACAGTAAGGGAAACTATGTCACGGACGCGCAGACCGCGCTTGAAAACGCGATAACAAAAAACGGAAAGCAGGATGTTGACACAATATTTGAATACATGGGGCAGTATTTAACGACATTGATTAATACGTATAAAATTTTTACTACCGGTGAACTTCCAAATATTACGGGGCGGGTCGCACATCCAGTATTATTCGGGGACGGCTCGTTTATGCTTTCCACAGCTAAGGAAAATGCCGCAAAAGCAGCGAAAGAAGATAAAGAAGCAAAAAATTCCGAAACGGGTGATGATGTCGATACTGATGACTCTGATGAAGATGACGATTCCGACTCTGAGTTGGTTACGTATGGCACGTATAATGACAAACCTCTGAAATGGCGGATATTGGCACGCGAAGGGGATAAGGTTTTGCTGATTACCAACGAGTGTCTCGAGCATCATAAATACCACGACGAGCGAGAGGAGGTCACTTGGGAGGACAGCGATGTCAGAGCGTGGTTAAATGACGAATTTCTGAATTCATTTACGGATGAAGAGAAGAAGCATATATTGACGACTACACTTAAGAATAACGATAACCCGACTTACGGGAGTAATGGAGGGAAGGATACAAAGGACAAGGTGTTCTTATTGAGTATTGATGAAGCAATAAAATATTTTGCCAATGATAAAGACAGAATCGCAAAATATACGGGTGATGAGTCTTGGTGGATTGCGTTTAGAGGAAAAGCGACATGGTGGTTTCTAAGGACACCCGGATACATTGAAAAAACGAAGTACACGACACATTATAGGATAGCAGGAGTCTGGGAGGACGGAAGCATAGATGAGGTCGGAATCGGAGGGGCGGTGGCCTTCCTGCACGAATTCTCATTTGATAAAGGGCATATAGGACCGATGATAATAACAATAAGACCCGCAATGTGGGTGGATAAGGCGGCAATCGAGGAATAAAAGCTTACGTAACTTTAGTAGCGTAGACGGGATCCACTCCCGTCGCAGCGAGGCAAAGTCGGGGGTGTCCCCTGACTAGAATGGAGAGGAATAGGAAAATGGCACACGAAGTATTCATAAGCTATTCAAGTAAAGACAAGGCGGTCGCGGACGCGGCATGTCACGCAATCGAAAGCAGGAAAATAACGTGCTGGATGGCACCACGCGACATAGAGCCGGGAAAGACATGGCCTTCGCAAATCACTAAGGCAATCAAAGATTGTATTGTATTCGTGCTGATCTTTTCGACGAATTCAAACGAATCCGAACAGGTAATAAAAGAAGTCACACTGGCGGTGAGCAACAGTAAAATCGTGATTCCATGCAAAATAGAGGACATAATCTACGGAGATGATTTAGAGTATCTGCTCTTAAATATACACTGGGTGGAATTATTCCCCGAGCTGACGAAATTCGATGGGCTCGTGGATCAGATAGAGAAAAACATACCCAAAAAAGAAACTGCGCCTACGGAAAAGAAAACCACAACAAAGACTGAAACCGCCAAAGAAGAGAGCAAAGAAAAAGAGACTTCGGAGTCATTCATGAAAGGGTGGTACGAAAAAGCAGCGAAAACCACGAATGCCGAGCAAAAAAGAATAGAGTACTCAAATGGCAGCGTATATGAAGGAGAAATAGTTGACGGGAAGCGCCATGGAAAAGGGAAGATGACATGGGCTGACGGCACTACCTATGAAGGCGATTTTGTTGAAGATAAACGCACCGGAAAGGGAAGGCAGGTTTGGTCTGAGAGAAGTAAATGGCCGGGGGATGTTTATGAAGGCGATTATATTGATAATAAGCGCACCGGAAAAGGCAGATATGTTTGGGCAACAGGAGATGTCTATGAAGGCGATTTTATTGAGGATAAACGCACTGGAAAAGGCAGATATACTTGGACAACAAAAGATGTCTATGAGGGCGACTATCTAGAAGATCAGCGTACCGGAAAAGGGAAAACGACCTGGGCAAACGGCGTTGTTTACGAAGGGGATTATGTGAATGGAAAGCGAATGGGACAAGGGAAATTGATTTGGACGAATGGTGACGTTTATGAAGGTGACTTCGTAGAAGATGTGCGTTCCGGAAAAGGTAAATTCACATGGGCAGTCGGCGTAGTGTATGAGGGTGACTTTATAGCCAATAAACTCACCGGGAAAGGCAAAATGACCTGGACAAGCGGAAACTCCTACGAAGGCGACTTTATTGAAGATAAGCGAACGGGTAAAGGTAAATATATTTGGTCAAACGGTGATATCTATGAAGGAGATTTCGTTGATGGCAAACTTAAAGGAATAGGTGTCCTGAAGTATGCGAACGGAATCATAAAAGAAGGCGAGTTTATAGATGGAAAATTTGTTGGGGAATGATAAAGGAGACTTACTTACCAATCCGCTTTCCAATTTGACTTCTACCAGCATATTTACTATAATATTTTCATGCATTTGAAGGGCAACGGCGCCTCCTTGTTTTTGTGCCTTGTCCGAAGGTGTGAGTAACGTACACCCGGTAAGGCACAGGGTGTTAGGAGGTTTTCGTGGCAGAAAGAAAGATTTCACAGGCTATTATCAGGCGGCTCCCGCGTTATTATCGGTATCTGGGAGAATTATTGGAAAACGGTGTTGAGAGGATTTCTTCTTTGGACTTGAGTGTCCGTATGAAGGTGACGGCTTCGCAGATTAGGCAGGATTTGAATAATTTCGGAGGTTTCGGGCAGCAGGGCTACGGCTACAATGTTAAGTATCTTTACACTGAAATAGGAAAGATTCTGGGACTTGATGTTGAGCACAATATTATTATCATTGGCGCGGGGAATCTGGGGCAGGCGCTCGCGAATTACACTAATTTTGAGAAGCGCGGTTTCGTCATTAAAAGCATGTTCGATACGAATCCCAGATTGCACGGTATTTCGATCAGGGGAATACCTGTCAGGATGATTGAGGAGCTTTCCGATTATCTGAATAAAAATAAAATTGACATAGCGGTTCTCACATTGCCGAAGACAAATGCCGTGGATGTTGCGAAAATCGTCGTGAATGGCGGAGTTAAGGCGATTTGGAATTTCGCGCATACCGATTTGCATGTTCCGTCAGATGTGCTCGTTGAGAACGTTCACCTGTCAGAAAGCCTTATGCGATTGTCATACAATATTGCCAATACGAAACGCGGATAATTCGCGATTTTATTAAAGATTGGGGATAGAAACGATATGCGGCATTTGCCTAACGCTAATCAAATGAAAGAAGCGGACGCGGAAACCATAATTTCAAAAGGGATTACTTCTCTGGAATTAATGGAAACCGCGGCGTTAGCCATTACGGGACATATAGAGGATTTATCGCCTGATATGTCTCTTGTTTGCGTAGTGTGCGGAACCGGTAATAACGGCGGGGACGGACTCGCAATAGCGAGGATTCTTAAAGAAAAAGGCTACAATGTTTTCTGCGTTTTAATCGGTGATAAACATAACCGCACTCCTGAGACAGCCGCGCAGCTTGAAAAGGCAAAAGAATCAGATGTAAAGCTCTTATCGGGGTTGGCGCCTGTGGATTCATTTATTGGTGAAAGCGAAATTTCCCTTGTTATTGATGCGTTGTTCGGAATCGGGCTCTCCCGTGAGGTGACGGGAGAATACGCGGCGGCAATTGATTGGATTAATTCCCTTAAGTGCCCTGCGATTTCGGTGGATGTACCGAGCGGGATTTGCGCAACGACCGGACAGATTCTCGCAAAAGCAGTGGAGGCTGATGTTACGATTACAGTTGGCGCGTGTAAATGCGGACTTTTACTTTCTCCCGCGAGAAAAGTCTGCGGAGATATTAGGGTCGCCCGCATTGGCATTGATGAAGCAATTTTCGCATCAGATAAAGAAACGGCATTTTCGATTGACGAAGGCGAATATAAATATCTTTTGCCGGTGCGCCCTGAGGACTCACATAAAGGCACCTTCGGCAATGTCCTTTTGGTAGCCGGCAGCAGCGGGATGGCGGGAGCCGCCTACTTAAGCGCCTTAGCCGCCTATCGGACAGGTGCCGGTCTTGTTACGATTTTCACTCCGAAAGAAAATAGAGTAATCTTACAGAGCCTATTGCCGGAGGCAATAATTAAACCCATGGGAGAATATCCGGATGAGGAAATAAAGGAGCTCGTTTCAAAGGCTTCGGTCGTATGTTTCGGCCCCGGCTTAGGAACGGCTGAACCTGCCGAAAAGCTCCTTCGTGAAACACTCATTTCCGCTAAATGCCCTGTGGTTTTGGATGCCGATGGGATTAATCTGCTCGCAAAGAGACGCTGGCTTTTACCGATTATTAAAGGAAAAGACATTATCATTACACCGCATATCGGAGAAATGGCGAGACTTTTGCAGATTGACCCTAAGGAAATCGCCCGCAATCGCATCGAGGAGGCTTGCGATTACGCTCAAAGTGCGGGAGTTACATGCATTTTAAAGGATGACAGAACGATAGTCGCAGCCCTCGGGAAAAAGCCTTATATTAATTTATCCGGATGTGCCGCCATGGCAAAGGCCGGATCGGGCGATGTGCTCTCAGGCATAGTAAGCGGACTGCTTGCTCAGAATTGTCCGGTTTGGGAGAGCACGATTTTAGCGACTTATATACATGGACTTGCGGGAGAGGCTGCGAGCGAAAAATACGGCGAATACAGTGTTCTCGCCAGGAATATTGCCGATGAAGTCGGCACAGCTATTAAAAAGATTGAGAGGTAGTACAATAATGAGAAGTACCACGAGAGTTTGCGCCCATGTGGATTTGGATGCAGTTGAATATAATTACGAATCAATGTATAAAAATTTACAAAAAGATGTGAAAATGTTTTCGGTAATAAAGGCAGATGGCTACGGTCATGGGGCATTGCCGATTGCGAAAATCTTAGAGGATAAGGAATATATCTTCGGTTTTGCCACCGCTACGGTGGACGAGTCCTTGGATTTGCGCGAAGGCGGAATAAAAAAGCCCTTATTAGTGCTGGGATGTGCTTTTCCTGATAGCTGGGAAGCGGCAATCAATAACGATATTCGAATGACTGTTTATACAAAAGGTGCGGCTTTAGGCATCGCAGAGCTTGCGAGGAAGCTTAAGAAAACAGCGATTATTCATATTAAGATAGACACAGGCATGTCGAGGCTCGGATTTTTAGTCGATGAAGAAAGCGCCGACATTATCGCTGAAATAAGCAAAATGGAAGGTTTAAGCATCGAGGGAATGTTCACCCATTTCGCAAAAGCCGATGAAACTGATAAAACATTTACCGAAAAACAATACAAAGAATACATCAGAATGAAGGATATGCTATCCGAAAAAGGAGTGGTTTTCAAATACTACCACACCTGCAACAGCGCGGGCATCATTGATTGCAAAGAGGCGAACTTAAATCTCGTTAGAGCAGGCATTTCCACATATGGGATCTATCCTTCACAGGAAGTAATAAAAGAAAATGTTCCTCTTAAGCCCGCTATGACTTTAATAAGCCACGTCGCCCATGTAAAATGGATAGAAGAAGAGACTCCGATTAGCTACGGCGGCACATTTATCACAAAGAAACGTACAAAAGTAGCCACGATTCCCGTTGGTTACGGCGACGGATACCCGCGTTCCCTAAGCAATAAGGGCTACGTGCTGATTAGAGGGAAAAAGGCTCCTATATTGGGCAGAGTCTGCATGGACCAGTTTATGGTGGACGTAACGGGCATAGATGACGTAGAATTTAACGACAAGGTCACATTGATTGGGAATGACGGGGATGAGTGTCTTCCGGTTGAAATATCAGCTGATTTATCGGAGAGGTTCCCCTATGAGTTTGTTTGTGATTTAGGGAAGAGAATACCCAGAGTATACCATTATAAGGGAAAGGTAAAGGAGGATTTTTAGTTTCTATGGAAGATGGCGGTTTATACCGACGATTAAGGCAGATCCTGAATATTGAAGAAGAATTGGACGACGATATGCGCGAGGAGGCTGCGAATCTCATTCGCAATGTATTCCGGTATTTGGATGAGGACGCAAAAGACATAATGACTCATCGCAAAAACATCGTAGCTATTGACGCAGAGGAGACTCTTGAAGATGCGCTTAAAATTATGCTTAGGGAGCGCTACTCGAGATTTCCCATTTACGAAGAAGACATTGATTCAATCATCGGGATCTTTCATTTAAAAGAGACAGTTACATGTTATCTGAATGAAAACTTGCGAAAGGTACCCGTTAAGGACTTAAAGACTTGGCTTTCGCCTGTCACATTTATTCCGGAAACGAAGAGCATTGATACCCTGTTTCGGGAAATGCAGGCAGAAAAATACCATATTGCCGTAGTATTGGATGAATATGGGCAGACCTCGGGACTCGTTACGATGGAGGATATTCTTGAGGAAATCGTGGGCAATATTTTGGATGAGCACGATGTGGAAGAAGAGATGATCAAACAAAATCCGGATGGCTCACTTCGGGTAAATGGGATGGTCGATTTGGAGGAATTGGAGGAATGGATACCCGTTAAGTTCGAAAAAGAAGAATATGAAACCCTTAACGGATTTATTATTGATAATCTCGAGCACATTCCTTCGCCTACCGAGAAACCTGTCGTAGAGTTTGAAGGTTACAGATTTACGGTTCTTTCCGTGCATAATAATACGATTGGTCGGGTAAGGATTGAAAAAATCATTTGAAAATGTTACAATAATATTTTGATTTAATAAAGCTTTTGTTAAACACCAGATATAGTTAAAGGAGATAGGTTATTGTATGTCAGGTCATTCTAAATTTGCAAATATAAAGCATAGAAAAGAGAAAAATGACGCCGCAAAAGGAAAGATTTTCACAAAGCTCGGAAAAGAGCTGGCGGTGGCGGTAAAGGAAGGCGGCAGCGCGGATCCTGTCAATAATTCCAGACTCCGCGATGTCATTGCGAAAGCAAAACAAAATAATATGCCCAATGACACGATTGAGCGCAATATTAAAAAGGCTGATGCCGATCCCGCCGATTACGAGCATGTTACATATGAGGGCTATGGTCCCGGAGGCACCGCAATTATCGTAGAAGCTCTTACCGATAATAAAAATCGCACAGCTTCTAATGTCAGGAATGCCTTCACAAAAGGAAATGGTAATGTCGGAACACCCGGCTGCGTCTCATTCATGTTTGATAAAAAAGGACAGATTATAATTGATAAAGAGGATTTCGAAGGCGACGCAGATGATCTCATGATGAAGGCATTGGATGCGGGAGCCGATGATTTTTCCGAGGAAGAGGACAGTTTTGAAATACTTACTTCTCCGGAGGATTTCAGCGCTGTGCGTTTAGCCTTAGAAGAAGAAAAAATCCCGATGGCGGCAGCTGAAATTACGATGATACCTCAGACTTACGTGGATTTAACCGACGAAAAAGAGATTCAAAGCATCCAAAAGACTCTTGATATTTTGGATGACGACGACGATGTGCAGGATGTCTACACAAATTGGAGCGATAATTGAGATGGACGAAATCAAAGAGGGTTTGATTCGGTTATTTACGGATGCGCATGCAATAATTAAAAACTTTCGGAAACGTACGTTTTCGGAGGACTATGAGGCATTAAAGGCAAAGGACGGCGGTGTCGTTTTTGAGATTGAAGAGATGATATCCGCATCCGATAATAAGGACGCGCTCATTGACGAAGTCTCTAAAATACTCCCTGAATATGTCGCGGGATTACCGAAAAAAGCCAGCATGACTATTGACTATAATATGTCAATGGCAGCCTATGTTATTCCTATTCTCACATCTTCTAAGAGCGACGATATGGAAGTTCTGGCGGATAAGACTATAAAGCTCTGGAATGAAATCGCAGTAAAGGATCTAAAGCTCTCAAAGTCCAATTACGAAATGATTGCCGGAGGCTTTAAAAAGCATTGGTTTTGCTTTATCACGACCGCGGTATGCGAGAGCGAAAATAAACCCGATGACTGCTATGAATTACGTACGCTTCGCGGTTTCAGGGATGATTACTTAAATAATACAAAAGACGGGAAAGCGCTGGTTTCGGATTATTACGACAGGGCGCCCGCTCTTGTCATGGCTATAGATATGAGACCTGATAAAAAGGAGATTTATAAGGATATTCTGAATACTTGGATTACTCCTTGTGTGGGCTTGATTGAAAAGGGTAAAAACGAAGAATGTAAACGCAATTACATCGATATGGTGAATTGCCTCTTCGGGAAATATTATTTTTAGGGGAATATAAATTGGCTGCGTCAAAAAAGAAAAAGCGAAGTAGCACAAATTCAAACCAAAAAAACATAAGCCGGGGCGCGGATAATTTAGTCTATGTCATTGCGGCTGTTTTTATCTTTGCTCTCGCAATCTATTTTTTTGTGAGTTTCTTCGGAAAAGGCGGCAGCGTGGGAGATGCGATTTCAAAGGCTGTTAAAGGGGCTTTCGGTTGGGCGGCATGGGTTGTTCCAGTGGCGTTTTTCGGACTGTTTTTGTATTTTGGTAGATTAAACCGCTACAGTCTTTGGAAGATTATTCCGGCTTTGCTTTCTTTCTTTTGCCTGACGGCAATTTTTGACTTAATTCACTCGGGAGGCGGTAAAGCGGGAGAGAAGATCGCGGGCTGGATTTTGCCTCCATTCGGTAAAATCGGGAGCTTTATTCTGATTTTTATTCTCTTTATTATATGTATATTCTTAATAGCGGGGGATCCCTTTGCTCAGAAAGTACGCGAAAAGAGTGATGAATTAAAACAGAAAAGTGCGGAGCAGTTCCAGAAAGCGGCGCTTAACTCGCAGACTAAAAAAGAGCTACGCGCTCAAGAAACACTCACTCGCAAACAAGAAGAAAGAGAACGTCTGCAGGATTCGGAAAATCAAAGGGTATTAAGAGCCGAGCAAAAGGTGCGCGGGGTCAATCCCCCTAATTTAAAGGAGTCAATCCCGAAAACCACAGTCAGAATAAAAGACATTGAAATACCAAAAGCGGATGCTAATGGTGCGCCTAGTTACACTCAGAATACCAGAGCTTTACTGCCATGGGAGAAAGAAGATCCTGCGGCTATTAAACTTAAGCCTGCCGGGGAAACCTTAAAGGCTGATATAGTAATTAACAGGGAAAAGGCGAACTCAAAAGCCGAATCTAAGAATAAACAATTAACTAATAAAAATACAGATAAAGAAAAACCGGAAAACTTCGATATAAGCAGTGAAATAGATGAAAATGCCGAGGAGACCGCCGGAAAGGTTTACAAGCTGCCTGACATAAATTTATTAAGTGTGGGCAAAGACGTAGATGTACCTTCAGATGAGGAGCTTCGCGAAAAAAGCATTGAATTGGGAGAGATATTAAGCAGCTTTGGCGTAGGGGCGAGCGTGACTCATGTCAACTACGGACCTACGGTTACGCGCTTTGAATTAGCTCCCGAACCCGGAGTAAAGGTGAGCCGCATAGTGGCATTGACCGATGATATTAAGCTTAATTTAGCCGCTTCGGATATTCGTATCGAGGCACCGATTCCGGGGAAAGCCGCCGTGGGTATCGAGGTACCCAATAAAGTAATTTCACCCGTTTTATTAAGAGGCATTCTGGAATCTGAGAAGTTTTGTGATTCAAAGGCGGGTATTCCTTTAGCCATTGGAAAGGATGTAGCAGGGCAGGCTGTTATAGCAGATTTGTCAAAAATGCCGCACCTCTTAGTCGCGGGTACTACGGGTTCCGGAAAATCAGTCGGAATAAACTGCATGATATTAAGTATTTTATATAAATCTAAGCCTGAGGATGTAAAGCTTATCATGATTGACCCGAAGGTAGTCGAACTCAATGTCTATAACCGTATTCCGCATCTGTTGGTTCCTGTCGTTACGGATCCGAGAAGAGCGGCGGGAGCCCTTAGTTGGGCAGTCCATGAGATGAAGAAAAGATACGAGTTATTCGCGCTTACAGGTGTTAGGGATATTAACGCGTACAATCTTGCGGTGGAACGTTGTGAAAGTGAAAAACACCTTGAAAATGAAAATAATGAAACAACTGAAGAAGTTGTAAAGCCTGATAAATTGCCGAAAATCGTAATAATAGTGGATGAGTTGGCGGATTTAATGATGGTGGCGGCTAAAGAGGTCGAGGATTCGATTTGCCGTTTAGCGCAATTGGCAAGAGCTGCCGGAATCCATCTTGTGGTGGCTACTCAGAGACCTTCCGTGGATGTTATCACCGGTCTCATAAAAGCTAATATGCCTTCCAGGATAGCGTTTTCCGTTGCATCTGGCGTGGACAGCCGCACTATATTGGACATGGTGGGTGCCGAAAAGCTACTCGGAAACGGGGATATGCTCTTTTATCCGTCCGGATTTTCAAAGCCTTTAAGGGTTCAGGGAGCGTACGTTTCTACTGAGGAAATCGAGAAGGTGGCTAATTTCCTTAAGGAACAGGCTGTTGAGGTTCAATATGATGATGAAATTTCGTCGCAGATAGATGAAAGCGCAGTTTCGGAAAAAATAAAAGAAGTGACAATAAATAAATCTGATGATGCCGACACATATATCGGCAGAGCGGGGCTAATGTTTGTCGTCGCAGGTGAGGGAACGATAGGACTATTGCAACGCAAATTCAAAATCGGATTTAACAGGGCGGCCCGCATTATGGACTCATTAGTGGAGGCCGGCGTGGTCGGCGGTCTGGAAGATAAAAAACCCAAAAAAGCACTGGTTAGCGTTTCGGAGTATATAGAGATAGCAGGCGCAAACGGGTGGGAAATACCTGATGAACAATTAGAAGAAATACTGGGAGGAGCCAATGAAATCTGATATTGAAATTGCTCAGGAAGCTAAAATGCTGCATATTAAAGAGGTGGCAGCTTTAATAGGTATTGCCGAAGATGACCTTGAATTTTACGGAAAATATAAGGCAAAGCTTTCAGATGAGGTGGGAGAAAAATTAATAGACCGACCTGATGGGAAGCTCGTTCTTGTGACCGCGATTAATCCGACACCCGCGGGAGAAGGGAAGACAACGACCACAATAGGACTCGGGCAGGCGCTTTCAAAATTAGGCAAAAAGGCAATTATTGCGCTTCGCGAGCCGTCGCTTGGGCCTTGCTTTGGAATAAAGGGGGGAGCAGCAGGCGGCGGATATGCTCAAGTGGTCCCTATGGAGGATTTAAATCTTCATTTTACGGGAGATTTTCACGCGATTACCACTGCTAATAATCTTTTAGCCGCGCTACTTGATAATCATATTCAGCAGGGAAATGAGCTTAAAATCGACCCGAGACAGGTAATCTGGAAACGTGCTCTCGATATGAATGACAGAGCTTTACGAAATATCGTGATCGGTCTGGGTGCAAAAGCGGACGGGATGGTAAGGGAAGACCATTTTGTCATTACCGTGGCATCTGAGATTATGGCGATTCTCTGCCTGTCTGAGAATATCTCGGATTTAAAAGATCGTCTGGGACGAATTATCGTGGCATATAATTTCGCCGGTGAACCGGTGACGGCTGATGATTTAAAGGCCACAGGGGCAATGGCTGCACTATTAAAGGACGCCATGAAACCTAACCTCATTCAGACATTGGAGCATACTCCTGCTTTGGTGCATGGCGGTCCGTTTGCCAATATCGCGCATGGCTGCAATAGTATCAGAGCTACGAAAACTGCCCTAAAACTCAGCGATATTACCGTTACAGAGGCAGGATTCGGTGCCGACTTGGGAGCGGAGAAATTCCTTGATATTAAGTGCCGCATTGCGGGGCTTAAACCCGATGCGATAGTTTTGGTTGCAACGGCGCGTGCATTAAAATATAATGGGGGCATTGCGAAAGCGGATTGCGGCAAAGAAAACCTTGAAGCCCTTAAAAAAGGCATTGTAAATCTGGAGAAACATATAGAGAATGTCCAGAAATTCAAAGTGCCGGTGGTGGTCGCACTGAATGCTTTTGTGACTGATACCGAAAAAGAGCTTGATTACATCAGAGAATTTTGCGAGGAAAAAGGCTGCGCTTTCGCTCTTTCCGAAGTTTGGGAAAAGGGCGGCGAAGGCGGCATTGCACTGGCTAAAGAGGTATTAAACACCCTAGAAACTAAGAAGAGCGAATTTGCGCCCATTTATCCCGATGAAATGTCCTTAAAGGAAAAGATTGAGACTATTTCAAAAGAGATCTATGGTGCAAGGGGCGTTATCTTTGAACCGGCAGCAGCAAAGCAACTCGACAAAATCGAAGCCATGGGATTTGGGAAACTCCCCGTTTGCATGGCTAAAAATCAGTACTCGCTCTCGGATGATCCGAATAAACTCGGAAGGCCAACGGATTTTGACATTCACGTAAGAGACGTTTACGTAAGTGCGGGAGCGGGCTTTGTGGTGGCTTTAACAGGCCTTATTATGACAATGCCGGGTCTTCCTAAAGTTCCTGCCGCAAATAATATAGATCTAAACGAAAACGGAAAGATAACGGGGTTATTTTAATATGCCTGAATTAATTGACGGCAAAGCCGTCTCCGAAAAAATAAAATCAGAGCTTAAAGCTGAAATAGAATTAATGAATGCCAAAGGAAAAAAGGTTTGTCTTGCTGTAATCCAAGTGGGGGAGGATCCGGCTTCCACTGTCTATGTGGGTAATAAAGAAAAAGCCTGCAAGAGCCTCGGGATAGTGTCCTTGATGCACAAACTTCCCGAAACGATTACGCAGGAAGAATTGCTTTCTCTTATAGAAAATCTTAATAAAGATTTGACAGTTAACGGAATTCTGGTACAATTACCTCTGCCTGCGCATATTGATTCGGGCGAAATAATCAAAGCGATTGATGTAAATAAAGATGTAGATGGGTTCCATCCGGAAAATGTGGGATATTTATGCACGGGGAAAGAAGGCTTTGTTTCCTGTACGCCGGCCGGAATCATGGAATTATTAAAGCATTACAACATTGATACCGTGGGCAAGGAGTGCGTTATTGCAGGTCGAAGCAATATTGTCGGAAAGCCGATGGCATTACTTATGTTAAAAGGTAATTCTACGGTCACGATTACCCACTCTAAAACAAAAGATATGAAAGAAGTCACAAAGAGAGCGGACATTTTTATTGCCGCAATCGGAAAGCCGAAATTTTTCACAGGCGAATATATTAAAGACGGTGCAGTCGTAATTGATGTCGGCATGAACAGAGATGAAAATAATAAACTCTGCGGGGACGTTGATTTTAATAGCGTCTCAGGTAAAGCATCTGCCATTACCCCTGTACCCGGAGGGGTCGGTCCCATGACCATTGCCATGTTAATGTATAATTGCGTAAAAGCCGCTAAGCGTCAATATGGCGCGGCGTTTGAATAATTGGAGGATTCTATGAAGTGCAGACATTGCGGATATGATATACCGGAAGGGAAGCTGATTTGTCCGGTATGCGGGGAAGAGGTCAGGATAGTACCCGATTATAATCCATTAGATGAAGTGCTGACCGAAGAAGTAAAGGTCTCAGTCAGCAGACAGGAAAGAAATAATACCGCGAGACGGATTCACGAAGAGCAAAGACGCCGTGCGTCGGGAAATACGCGGCAGATGGGCAATACCAGATCACGTGATTATGGGAGAACATCTTCCATGGAAAATACCAGATCCCGCGAATATGGAAGGACGTCTTCCATGAATCGACAGGGATATGGAAGCAGCGGCTATGGTGCCACAGGCAGACAGGGTGTGTCTCAAAGAACGAGCTCAGGTCGTAAGCGTGAACGTGAAATGAGACGAGAGGCGCAAATAAGAGCTGCCGAAGAAAAAAGGAACAGAGTAATAGCAATATCCGTAGTCAGTGTTTTGCTGGTGGCGATAGCAATCGGTGTTATTTTGTTCTTTTCAAACAGCTATAACGGCCTTATTAATAAGGGAGACAAGGCCTTTAATAACGGCGATTATGTCAAGGCGGCCCAGTACTACCAAAAAGCCGTAGAAAAAAATCCCAAAAAGGCGCAGGCCTACGACGGCCTTGCCAGTATTCAAATCGAGAAAAACGATCTCGCAAAGGCCGAGCTTGTTTATTCGGGAGCGGTAGCAAATCAGCCTGAAAATGCGGATTTATTTCAGGCGTTTATCAAGTTTTATATTGCGACAGGTCAGCAGGATAAAATACCGATTTTGTTGAATGGTATTTCCGGCAATATGTACAGTAAATTAAAGGAATATGCGGTGGACGTACCCGTCTTTTCTTTAGAGGAAGGGAAGACTTACGAAGATGTACAACAACTCGAACTGACGGCTGATGACATGAAGATTTTCTATACGACCGACGGAACAAAGCCTACATCCCAAAGTACTCAGTACCTGTCGCCTATCACGATAGATGAAGGGGAGTCACTGATTTCGGCTATTGCTGTTAACGATGACGGAATTCCTTCTTTGCCTGTTACAAAGATTTTCAAAGTGGAATTCCCTATTGACGACGCGCCGGCAGTATCGCCGTCTACCGGACAATACTCTCAAGCCACTAAAATCGAAATAAAAGTGCCCGAAGGCTTCACAGCGTATTATACTACCGATAAATCAGACCCGACGAGTGCTTCCACTCAGTACAAGGGGCCTTTCGATATGCCTGAGGGTGAGACAATATTAAAGGCAATCCTCGTGAATGCCAGAGGGCGCATGAGTCAGATTACCACGCGTAATTATCACCTCGAGATAGAGCCTGAAACTCCCGAAGAAAATGCGGATCAGGCGGCGCAGGAGCCGGAGGGTTGATGCATTAATTGGCAATAAAATCTCAGATGCTTTCGCATGAATGAGAATTTTAAGATAGATTTATTTTTCAGTATAAAGGAGAGGTAAGCGAATGTACAGAATTCACAAGGCAAAAGAACTTGCCGACAAAATCTTCCTAATGGAAGTTGAAGCACCGCGTGTAGCCAAACGTTGTTACCCGGGGCAGTTTGTTATCGTAAAGATCGATGAAAAGGGGGAGCGCATCCCGTTAACAATTTGCGACTACGACAGGGAAAAAGGACTGGTAACTATAGTTATTCAGACGATAGGCGCCTCGACACAGAGAATGAACAGCCTTAAAACGGGCGACGAGTTCCGCGATTTTGTAGGACCCTTAGGGAATCCTTCCGAATTCATTTTTGAAGATATCGAAGAATTAAAGAAAAAGAAATATTTATTCGTAGGCGGAGGTCTGGGGACTGCCCCTGTTTATCCGCAGGTGAAATGGTTAAAAGAGCACGGAATAGATGCCGATGTAATAGTCGGAGCAAAGACAAAGGATTTGATTATTCTTGAGGAAGAAATGAAAAAGGTGGCGGGGAATTACTATCCCTGTACTGATGATGGGAGTTACGGTTTTGCAGGTCTTGTTACGGCTAAAATCGAGGAATTGGCGGCACAGGGAAAGCATTACGATGTTTGCGTGGCAATTGGTCCTATGATTATGATGAAATTCGCTTGTCTGACTACGAAAAAACTCGGAATCCCGACTATTGTCAGCATGAATCCTACTATGGTGGATGGCACCGGAATGTGCGGAGCGTGCCGTTTGCACGTTGGAGAAGAGGTTAAATTTGCCTGCGTGGACGGTCCGGAATTCGACGGGCATTTGATTAATTTCGATGAGGCGATGAAGCGCCAAAGGATGTACGCTACTCAGGAAGGAAAAGCTCTTCTAAAGCTGCAGGAAGGTGATACTCACCACGGCGGTTGCGGAGTTTGCGCGGGATAAAGCTTTAACGGTGTAACTACTAATTTTGACAAAATAACGCCGTAAGGCGATTGCATGGAGGCAATATGGACGTATTAAAAAGAGTGCCTGTAAGGGAGCAGGATGCAAAGGTACGGGCGACAAATTTCGAAGAAGTTTGTTACGGATATAATAAAGAAGAGGCGGTAGAAGAGGCCGCCAGATGTATTAATTGTAAAAACGCAAAGTGTATTGAGGGATGTCCTGTGGCGATTAATATCCCCGGCTTTGTTTCAAAGGTAAAGGATGGTGATATAGAAGCGGCATATGAGGTTTTAAGTGCGGCGAGTGCACTTCCGGCGGTATGCGGAAGGGTCTGCCCACAGGAGACGCAGTGCGAATGCCGCTGCATCAGAGGCATCAAAGGCGATCCGGTCTCAATAGGAAAGCTTGAACGATTCGTCGCTGATTACGCGCTGGAAAATAATCTCGTTCCGAAAAAACCTGAAAAGACAAACGGTCACAAAATCGCGGTTATCGGCTCGGGACCGGCGGGTCTTACCTGTGCGGGAGAGCTGGCAAAGATGGGATATTTGGTGACAGTTTTTGAAGCCCTGCACGAGCTCGGAGGGGTTTTGGTATATGGCATACCGGAATTTCGTCTCCCCAAAGAGGCGGTGGTTCGCAAAGAAATCGAAAAGGTAAAAGATCTCGGGGTCGAGTTTGAAACTAATGTTGTAATAGGACGTTCGGTTACAATAGATCAATTAATTGAAGATGAAGGCTATGAAGCGGTTTTCGTGGGCTCAGGCGCAGGTCTGCCCATGTTTATGGGTATTCCGGGTGAGACTGCGAGCGGGGTATTTTCGGCGAATGAGTACCTCACCAGGAGCAATCTCATGAAGGCCTTTGATCCCGAATATGATACGCCGATTGCCGCAGGCAAAAAGGTAGCCGTAGTCGGAGGCGGAAATGTGGCAATGGATGCCGCAAGGACAGCGCTTCGTCTGGGCGCCGAGGTACATATTGTTTACCGCCGTTCGGAGGCTGAACTGCCTGCGAGAGTCGAGGAAGTTCATCACGCTAAAGAAGAAGGGATTATCTTTAATCTTCTTACGAATCCGACTGAGATTTTGGTCGGAGAAGACGGTTGGGTACGCGGGATGACCTGTGTTAAGATGGAACTTGGGGAACCTGATGCTTCCGGCAGACGTCGCCCGGTGGTTATTGACGGTTCCGAATTTGAGATAGAAGTCGATACAGTAATTATGGCGCTTGGGACATCACCGAATCCGCTCATTGCCTCTACTACCAAAGGTCTTGAGACTAATAAATGGGGTTGTATAGTGGCGGACGAATCCACGGGAATCACCAAAAAAACGGGAGTATTCGCGGGCGGAGACGCAGTCAGCGGAGCAGCTACGGTAATACTCGCTATGGGAGCGGGGAAAGCAGCGGCACGAAGCATAGATGATTATGTCAATAATAAATAGGCTCACAGCTCCTAAAATGACTTTATCATAATACGGTGTGAAGTAATCACAAGGAATATTTATTAAAGGAATTCATATGGCATATAATATTGCGATTGACGGGCCGGCCGGTTCAGGCAAGGGCTCCGTCGCAAAGGAAATCGCAAAACGAAAAGGATTTTTGTATATTGATACGGGAGCGATGTTTCGGGCTTTGGCAGTCCATTTCCTTGAGAAAGGACTTAAAAGTACCGATACCGCTTCCATCATTGCCGCTCTTGCGGATGCTGATGTCACAATAGGATTTAAGGATGGAATGCAAAAGGTCTTCCTAAATGGTGAGGATGTGGACTCTAAGCTTCGCAACGAAGATGTCGGCAATATGGCATCCGCCACTTCCGTGATACCGCAGGTACGCGCAAAGCTCCTTGAATTACAGCGAAATCTCGCCAAAAATGAGAATTGCGTTATGGAAGGTCGGGACATTACCACTGTGGTATTACCGGATGCGGATTTAAAAATATATTTAACGGCAGACCCTAAGGTCCGTGCCAGACGGCGCTATAAGGAACTGCGCGAGAAAAACATTGCCTGTAAATATGGCGAGGTTCTGCGTGACATTAATGCGCGGGATGATAGGGATATGAACAGAGAAATCGCACCTTTAAGGGTGGCAGATGATGCAATCTTGATTGACTCCTCAATGTTAAGTATAGAAGAAGTCGTAGATTTGGTATTGGAGAATGTTAAATGCCCGAAGTGATCACCGCAAAGACCGCGGGCTTTTGTTTCGGTGTAAAGCGTGCGGTAAAGATGGTTTATGATAAGGCGGGAGGGGATTCACCCTCAGGACTTAAGACCGCCGGACCCATATACACATATGGTCCTATTATACATAATGAAATAGTTCAAAAAGACTTGGAAGCTCGCGGCGTTATTGTGGCAGACACTATTAAAGAGCTTGAAAAATTGCCGTCGGGCACCATCATAATACGCTCCCACGGAATCACCAGAGAAGAGCATGAAAGGTTACTGAAATCCGGTCATAATGTGATTGATGCCACCTGCCCGTTCGTGAAAAAAATCCACAGACTTGTTATGGAAAAAAGTAAAGAAGGTTATGAGATAGTCATCTTGGGCGACCCAAAACACCCTGAGGTAATTGGCATAAAAGGATGGGCTGGAGAGAATGTTTCGATCATTGAAAACAAAGAGGACGCAGTGGATTTTTTGCATAAAAAAACATTAAATGCCAATGAAAGTTTGGTAAAGAAAAATAAAAAAATCCCGAAGTTGCCTATTTGCGTGGTTTCCCAGACCACATTTAATTCACGTAAATTTAAAGAATTAGTTGAAATCATAGAAAAAACGGAGTATGATACACTTGTTGTAAATACGATATGCGATGCTACATTAAAACGTCAGGAGGAGGCGGAGCGCATCGCTAACCGGGTGGACGCGATGCTTGTGATAGGGGATAGTCATAGCTCAAACACCCAAAAGTTATATGATATCTGCAGTAATGTGTGTAAAACTACGTACTTTATCCAGACTATAGAGGATTTGAACTTGAGTCAATTACGGTCCGTGGACACAGTGGGTATTACAGCAGGGGCATCCACGCCCAATAAAATAATTGAGGAGGTTCAAAATAATGTCAGACTTGACTTTTGAACAGATGTTGGAGGATTCTTTCAAAACAATCAGAAACGGAGAGGTTGTTGACGGCGTAGTCATTGACGTAAAGCCGGATGAAATTATCCTGAATATCGGCTATAAGTCCGACGGAATCCTGACAAGGAGCGAATACACAAATGAATCAAACGTGGATTTGACCCAGGTTGTTTCGGTAGGGGATGAAATGACGGTTAAGGTCCTGAAAGTAAATGACGGAGAGGGACAATTACTTCTGACCTATAAACGTTTGATACAGGAAAAGGGAAATGAAAAGCTCAGAGAAGCCTATGAAAATCATGAAGTCCTTAAAGCTCCTGTAGTACAAATCCTCGGCGTCGGCATATGCGTTGTCGTTGACGAGGCGAGGGTTTTCATACCCTCCAGTCTGGTTTCGGATACTTATGAAAAGGATCTGAGTAAATACAAGGATCAGGAGATTGAGTTTGTTATCAGTGAATTCAATCCCAAAAGAAACCGCATAATCGGTGATCGCAGGCAGCTCTTAGCAGCCGAGCGGGCTGAAAAGCAAAAAGAGCTCTTAGGCAGACTTAAGGTCGGCGACAGAGTTGTGGGTATTGTTAAGAACGTGACGAATTTCGGCGTATTTATTGATTTGGGCGGCATAGACGGTTTGCTTCATATTTCAGAAATGGCATGGGGCAGAATTGATGATCCGCGCAAGGAATTAAAAGCCGGAGAGGAAGTAGAAGTTCTTGTAAAGGATATTAATAATACAAAGATTGCGCTGACTCTTAAATTCCCTGAGACTAATCCTTGGGTAAAAGCTGCCGAGGAATTCAAAATCGGAAAAGAAGTAACAGGGAAGGTTGCCAGAATGACGGATTTCGGAGCCTTCATAGAGCTTTCGCCGGGAGTGGATGCGTTGCTTCACGTTTCCCAGATTTCAAAGACTCATGTCAATAAACCTTCGGATGTATTATCAGTCGGTCAGGAAATCACCGCGAGAATCGTTGATTTCATTGAAGCTGACAGGAAAATAAGCCTCAGCATGCGTGTGCTCGAGACCGCCGATGAAGCAAAAGAAACCGCAGAGGAAGCGAAGGAAGCCGTCGAAGAAGCAAAAGAAGAAGTAAAAGAAGAAGTAAAAGAGGCTGTTGAAGAAGTAAAGGAAGAAGCTAAAGAGACTGTCGAAGAAGCAAAGGAAAGAACTAAAGAGACGGCCGAAGAAGCTAAAGAAGAAGTAAAAGAGGCCGTCGAAGAAACAACAGAAGACGCTAAGGAAGCAAATGATGATACAACGAAGGATGATACAGAAACCGCTTCCGATGCCGAATAATAATGAATTGTTAACGGTATAATAATGAAGGGGATAGGGGTCATATGATTCCTATCTTTCCTTATGTGAATCGTTAATTTATAATCAAGATGTACGACAAAATATACATGTATTTGATTTCAAAATATGGATTAGATTTACAATTTCATGTATAGTATTTTTGAGTTTAGAGACTTAAGAGAGGAAGGGCGTAATATGGCGTTATTAACGTTTCGAGGCGGTATTCACCCCAAGGACGGAAAATCACTTGCGAAGGATATGGCGATAGCGGATGTGCAGCCTAAGGATGAATTGGTCTATCCGCTTTCCCAGCATATCGGCGCTCCCGCAAAAGCCATTGTGGCAGTGGGTGATACCGTTTTAAAGGGACAGAAAATAGCCGAAGCGGGGGGTTTTGTTTCCGCACCCGTCTATTCTACCGTATCAGGAAAAGTCACAGGCATCGCACCTCGGACTAATCCCACAGGCACAAAGGTTATGAGCATTGTTATTGAAAATGACGGCGAATATAAGGAAGTGGAATATCCGCACGTAAAGCCGCTTTCGGAGCTTTCAAAAGAAGAAATATTGAATTTGATAGCCGATGCCGGCATAGTCGGCATGGGCGGCGCGGGATTTCCCACGAGGGTAAAGCTATCTCCGAAAGAGCCGGATAAAATTGATTTTATCATTGCTAATTGCGCAGAATGCGAGCCTTTTATCACCGCGGATTATCGCAGTATTTTAGAAAACGGCGATGAATTAATCGGCGGAATGAAGGTCGTATTAAAGCTTTTTGACAATGCAAAAGGGATTTTTGCAGTCGAGGACAATAAACCTGATTGCGTGGAAAAGCTTAAAGAACTTACAAAAGATGATGACAGAATCTCGGTGGTAAAGGTAAAAACAAAGTATCCGCAGGGCGGTGAACGGCACCTGATTTATGCCACCACGGGGCGCGCCATACACGCGGCGATGCTGCCTGCCGACGTCGGTTGTATAGTGGATAATGTCGCGACTCTCATTGAAATATATAAGGCTGTGGTATTGGGAAAACCGTCTATGGATAGGGTGGTCACCGTGAGCGGTGATGCCATAAAGACTCCCGGTAATTTCAGAGTGCCATATGGAGTGAGTCACGAGACAGTAATAGAGGCAGCGGGAGGATTTGCGGTTGAGCCTGAAAAGATCATATCCGGAGGTCCGATGATGGGATTTGCTATGTTTACCATAGATACCCCCATCACAAAGACTTCTTCGTCTATTCTTGCTTTTTCAAAGGATGCCGTAGCCGAAAAAGAGCCGAGTGCTTGCATTAATTGCGGACGCTGCGTAGAAGCATGCCCGAGCAGGATAATGCCCGCGAGACTTGCGGATATTGCCGAGAGGCACGACGAAGAAGCTTTCGTTAATTTTGACGGGCTGGAATGCTGCGAATGCGGTTGCTGCAGTTATGTATGCCCCGCGAGACGCCAATTAAAACAATCAATTGCCGCCATGCGTAAAGTTTGTCTGGCCAAAAAGAAAAAGTAGAACGCGGAAAGATGAGGTGAATTAAGTTGAGTGAGAGGAATTTGAATTTGTCATCTTCGCCCCATGTGCGTTCGAAGGTGACTACGGGCAGTATAATGCTCTGTGTAGTTATAGCTCTGTTGCCGGCGTCTGCGTTCGGTGTATATAATTTTGGCGTTAGTGCCCTAATTATGCTACTTGTGACGACAGCTACTGCGGTATTGACTGAGTATTTATATGAGAAATTAATGAAAAAGCCGGTTACGATTTCGGATTATTCCGCTTTGGTAACGGGTCTTTTGCTGGGGCTTAATATGCCGCCTACGGCGCCGTATTGGATGGGTGCGTTAGGAAGTGTATTTGCCATATTAGTTGTCAAACAGCTATTCGGGGGTTTGGGACAGAATTTCCTTAATCCCGCGCTCTCAGCCAGATGTTTTCTTTTGATTTCATTTACCGGTTATATGACACGCTTCGTATATGACGGAGTGACGGGAGCCACACCGCTCGCGGTATTAAAAGCGGGGAACCTCACGGAATTAAACACCATGAATATGATGCTTGGGAAGATTCCCGGAACCATAGGTGAGACTTCCGTAATAGCGATTGTAGCGGGAGCGATTTTCCTTATATTGACCGAGGTCATTGACATTCGAATACCGGGGACATATATTGTTACCTTCGTAATTTTCATAGGGATTTTCGGACATTTCACAAAAGCAGCCGTAGGGTTTTTCGATCCGGTTTATATCACGGCTCACCTTACAGGAGGCGGACTCATGCTGGGGGCATTCTTTATGGCCACTGATTATGTGACTGCTCCCATCACAAAGAAAGGTCAGTACGTATATGGTATATGCATGGGAATCCTCACAGGGCTTTTCAGGTTGTTCGGAGGTTCAGCCGAGGGTGTGTCCTATGCAATATTAATCAGTAATATGCTGGTGCCGCTCATTGAGCGCGTCACCCGTCCTAAGCCGTTTGGAAAAGGAGGGGAAAAGTTTTGAGTAAAATGATTAAAAACGCGATTATTATCACGGTTATAACCATAGTAGCGGGAGTGGCATTGGGACTCGTATATGAGATTACGAAGGTTCCGATTGCCAATGCCGAGGAAAACGCAAAAAGAGAAGCCTGGCAGAAGGTTTTTCCGAAAGCCGAACTCGCTGATTTTGAGACCACCGAAGTAGATGAGGAAAAGGCAAAAGAGGCCGCCGCGTCGGTTAATGCTAATGCTTTGATTGACGAAGTTTGCACCGTAAAAGGCGGAGATGAAGGCTACGTTATCACTGTCACCGATAAAGAGGGCTACGGCGGCGATGTCCAAATCACTGTCGGCATAGCCTCAGACGGAACTGTTACCGGGATTTCATTTCTGGAGCTTTCAGAGACAGCGGGTCTTGGTATGAAAGCCAAAGAGCCTTCGTTTTATGAGCAATACGCAAACAAAAAGACAGATAGCTTTTACGTTTCAAAAGACGGCGGCGAAGGTGAGAAAATAGACGCCATCAGCGGAGCGACCATTACATCCCGTGCGGTGACAGGAGCGGTCAATACGGCTCTTGCCTACTACCGCAGCGCATTTTAGGAGGTGAGGAAATCATTATGAAAAACTGGCTTGAAAGAATTTATAACGGTATCATAAAAGAGAATCCCACCTTTGTGCTGATTCTCGGAATGTGCCCGACGCTCGCCGTTACGACGAGCGCCAGCAATGGCATAGGAATGGGACTTTCGACTACGGCGGTTCTCGTTCTTTCAAATATGCTGATAGCAATGCTTCGAAAGATAATTCCGAATTCGGTGCGAATTCCGGCTTTTATAGTGATTGTTGCGGCTTTTGTTACTATGGTTCAGTTCCTCTTACAGGGCTTTGTGCCGAGCGTATATCAATCACTGGGACTATATATTCCATTGATCGTTGTTAATTGTATTATCCTCGGCAGAGCTGAGGCTTATGCCTATAAAAATACCGTAATGATGTCGATTTTCGACGGAATAGGAATGGGAATCGGATTTACACTCGCTATTACGATAATCGGGCTTATCAGAGAATTAATAGGGGCCGGTCAGGCATTCGGCCGCCAGATAATACCTGTGGCGGACAGCGCTGCGGGTAAAGGCGGATATGTACCGGTTACGATATTCATACTGGCACCCGGGGCGTTTTTGGTGCTGGCTTTCCTCATAGCTTTTCAGAATTATTTAAAGAGAAAGGCCGCAAAGAGAGCGCACAGACCCATTCCCGCGGCGACATGCGCGGATGGCTGCGCCGCCTGCGGCAATGAAATTTGCGGGAAGCCACTCATTTCGGAAGAAAAGACAGAAAAAACGGAAAATAAAAAAGAAGTGACGACAGAAGAAAAGTCAGAAGCAAAAACAGAAGTCAAGACAGATGAAGCTTCGGATAAGGAGGCTTTGGCATGAAAGAAATAATTCTCATTATCGTAGGGTCCGCGCTTGTAAATAACGTCGTATTGAGCCAGTTCCTCGGGATTTGTCCCTTCCTCGGAGTTTCAAAGAGGGTGGAGACTGCCAGCGGAATGGGCGGAGCGGTTATCTTTGTTATCACTCTCGCCTCTGTGCTCGCCTCGGTGGTTTATAATTACATTTTAGTGCCCCTAAAGGTCGAGTATTTGCAGACAATTGTATTTATACTTCTGATTGCCGCCCTCGTTCAGTTTGTTGAGATGTTCCTTAAAAAATCCGTTCAGGGACTATATAGGGCTCTGGGGGTTTACCTGCCGCTTATTACCACTAATTGCGCGGTTTTGGGAGTAGCTATTATTAATGTTCAAAAAGATTACAATATCTTAAACAGCACAATAAATGGTTTCTCGGTGGCGCTTGGGTTTGCGATTGCCATAATCATTATGGCGGGTATCCGCGAGAAAACCGAATACAATAATATACCGGAATCCTTTAAAGGAATGCCAATCACCCTTCTGACCGCGAGTCTGATGGCTATAGCATTCTTTGGATTCTCCGGTCTTATATAGGAGGGCGCTAAAATATGTTATCAGGAATTTTAATAGCCACCTTGGTGGTAGGCGGAACCGGGCTTTTCATAGGCGTCTTCTTAGGGATTGCGGGGAAAAAATTTGCGGTAGTTGTGGATGAAAGAGAAGAAGCCATTTTGGATGTTTTGCCGGGGAATAACTGCGGTGGTTGCGGATATGCCGGGTGCTCCGGGCTGGCGTCTGCCATCGTTAAGGGCGATGCTCCCGTAAATGCCTGCCCCGTCGGCGGAGCACGTGTCGCAAAGCAGGTAGCCGATATTATGGGTGAGGACGCAGGAGAATCAAAGCACATGGTTGCTTTTGTTCACTGCGCAGGCTCTAAAGATGTCACGAACCGCGAATATGAATATTACGGACTGCATGACTGTATGATAGTTAATATGATGCAAAACAGCGGTCCTAAGACCTGTAATTACGGATGCCTGGGTGATGGGAATTGTGTTTCCGCCTGTCCGTTTGACGCAATTCATGTCGAAAATGGTGTGGCAATCGTCGATAAGGACGCTTGTAAAGCCTGCAGTAAATGTGTGGCAGCTTGCCCGAGACATTTAATAAGTCTCGTGCCCTATGACCACAAACACCTGATTCGTTGTAATAATGAAGAAAAAGGAAAAGAAGTGCAGGCCGCATGTAAGGTCGGATGTATCGGGTGTAAAATGTGCCAGAGACAATGTAAATTCGACGCTATCTCCATGCAGGGAAATCTGGCGGTTATGGATCTTGAAAAATGTACGGATTGCGGTGCTTGCGCACTGAAATGTCCGAGAAAGGTCATATTACAGGGATAATGTCCTTAAAGGAACGGCTCGCAAAGGGCTTTGAGCTACTAAAAAAAGATGTTAAACACATGAAATGGGCGATAATTGCAATAATCGCCTATTTTGTCATAATTATGCAATTTTCGCCATATCTATGTCCGGTTTACACCTTCACCGGTATACCATGTCCGGGGTGCGGACTTACGCGAGCGGGCAAACTTCTACTGCATGGAGACCTTGACGGCGCATTTCATATGCATCCTTTTATCTATGGCGTTGCGTTCATTCTGATTGCACTTTTTATCTCACGCTATGTTATTCAGAAAAAAAATGCCGAATTATTTAAATGGTTATGCATATTATTAATCGTAGGAATGTTGGGATTTTACATATACAGGATGTTGGTGTTTTTCCCCGATGTGACGCCGATGGTCTACTATAAGGACGCTTTCCTATACAAGATTTTGAGAAAATAGTGTGAAAAAATGAGTAATAGTTGACAAAATCCCGCGAATAGTTCACAATTATTATTGAGTTTTCACGCACGAAATGATATTATTTATATATCTAAGCGCCAATCAGGAGGGGTATGGTATGGACGATCGAGTAAATAATTCAGGGGTGGTTCGCGCGGATGGCCGGCCAATGTACGGTCAGAATTCCGTCAGACGGCAGCCGGATCCGTATGCGCAAGGGGGCGCCACCTATCAGCAGCAAACACCGCCGCGCTCAGATAGAGCGCCATATTATGGCGCACCTAATTCAGGAAGAGCCGATTATCAGGCGGCACCTGAATCAGGCTCATATTATCAGCAGCCGACAGGGCAGCAAAGTAGACCTAAATACGCTAATTTAGAGGAATTAGAGCGGGCTTATTTATCCGGCCAGCAGGTTAAGAGCGATGATTATCCGCCGGATCCGTATATTCAGAATGCTTATAAGCAGGAGAACGCACCTACATATAGTGCTAATCCTTACGCGAGTGCACCTGCGCAGGATTCCTACAGAGCACCTGAAAGCGCACCCACTCAGAATTCTTACGGTTATCAGGATTTAGGCAGACGCCAAAGTTATGAGCCTCCCAGACAGGAGCCTGAGACTTATGATTCAGGCAGATATAGTAGCTACGAACCTCCGCGTCAGGAGAGTGAGAGTTACGAGGCACCCAGACGTGCGGCTTACGAGCCTCCCAGACAGGAGAGCGAGACTTATGAGGCACCCAGACGCGCAGCAGCTTACGAGCCACCGCGCCAGGAAGTCGAAAGCTATGAGGCACCCAGACGCAATGTTTATGAGGCACCTCGTCAGGAGTATGAGAGCTACGAAGCGCCCAGACGCCAAAGTTACGAAGCACCGCGTCAGGAACCCGAGACATATGATTCGGGCAGACGCAGCTCTTATGACACACAGAATGTAGGCATGGAGTCTATTTACGGTAATGCTGACTCCGACAGATCATATACAGGGAGATTGGACGCTCGTTCTTCTTCATATCATAAAGAGCCTGAGAATGAGCCGGTTTACACAGCTCCCGTTCCGGAGAGATATCCCGTATATTCGGATCAGGAAAGAGAGCCAGTCTACACATCACAAAGCGATGAGAATCCGTATTATTATGATGATATACCGGATGATTCCCATTCGGAGCCTGTATTTGATGAACCGCTTTATACCGATCCTCCGTTTAGAGAAGGGAGCACTCGCAGATCCACTTATGATGGCAGGAGAAGAGACGAGCGTTCTACGGGACAGATTACACCGGTTGCGGATTCAGATTCCAGAGAGCGGGATCAGTCTCCGAGGCTACGCCCTGACCGTCCGCAGATGACGACATTTAAATGGATTCTCACACTGATAGTTGGAGCGATACCTATTGTCGGATTAGTCATGTATCTGATTTGGGCATTTAACCACAATGGTTATCTTAGCAGAAGGAGATACTGCCGTGCATGGCTGATTCTTTGGGTGATAATGCTTGCATTCTCCATAATAATGTCAGTGATACTGCTTCAGGCATTTAAATTGCAGATTAACAATATACTACAATTCCTGAATTTAGGCTATGTAATACAATAATTAATTAGTTATTAGCCCTGTCGTTGCAAAGGAGCAACCCTTTGTGATGGCAGGGTTAATTTATAAAAGGGAAAAGGAGGAATCAGAATGGAAGGGGATTACAATCAGCAAAACACAGGTTATTCGGCACCACAGGCGCCGCAAGGGCAGTATAATTATGCCCCTCCGGCTAATACAGGCTCAGGTATGGATGAGACACCTATGACATTGGGGGATTGGGTACTCACGATTCTCGCGCTTTTGATACCTTGCGCAGGTATTATTTTGTATCTTGTTTGGGCATTTGGCTCAACAGGAAATGTAAATCGCAGGAATTACTGTCGCGCATATCTGATAATATTGCTGGCGGAGGTCATTATCAGCATTATCATATCAGTCACGATGAGTGGCTTGATACTCAGTTTGATAAATAGTGCCTCGAGCTATTATTAAGAAACGCGAAATTTTTCACGTAAGGGCAGCCCCGGTGGTCGCCCTTTTTTATTATAAAAATATTGCCATATATATCGGAAGGCTGTCAATGCAGATTTTATGGCAATTTCCAATAGTTAATGCAGATTTTATGCGCGAATAAATGGGGATCAATGCAGATTTTATGCACATTAAGCATGAAATCGCGAAAATTAATTTTATTTCTGGAAATTAGGAGAGTAATGCAGGATGCCGTCTTTCGTGATAAAGAGGGCGTCTACGTTACTTAGGCGGTTAACAAGTGTCATTCCCTCCTCCAGCCCCATCAAAAAACAGGTCGTAGAGAGCGCATCGGCAGTCAGAGATGAATCGGTGATAATGGTGACGCTGTCTAAATCGGTATCGGAAGGATAGCCGGTTTCCGGGTTTATTATATGGTGGTAGACTTTTCCGCCGAGTGTAAAATATCTCTGATAGTCACCTGAGGTCACGACAGATTTATTTTCTATTCGTACGGAGGTAAGAGCCTCGCCTGTAGTGTCGAAAGGTTTTTGAATCCCGATATTAAATGCGCTCCCGTCAGTTTTATTGCCCACGGCCAGTACGTTTCCGCCGAGATTAATCAGAGCGTGGCTCACACCCTTACTGACTAAATATGCTTTTATTTTATCCGCAATAAAACCCTTTGCTATGGCGCCGACGTCAATCATGGCGTCGGGGTCTTCAAGCCTTACCGTATTTTCTTCAATGATTATTGTTTTATAATCAACGTGTGACAGGGCATTCGCCAATTCATCACTGTTTGGAAGCCCATGATAACTGGTTTCGAAGTTCCACAATTTAGTAACCCGACCGATTGTGATATCAAAAAGCCCGTTAGATAGTTTACCGTAATAGATCCCTTTATTTAAGAGGGTAATTGTGTCATCCGAAACCGTGACCGCAGCGCCTTTAGCTTCATTGATCTTCCTAATTTCACTGTTTTGACTGGTCTTTGAGAAAAGTTCGTCATATTTCTCGCAGATTTCCCTGCAGCCATTAATGACATCCTCTGAAACCGGCTGTAAAATATCCACGGAAACAACAGTATCGAAATACATATCCGTAAAGCTCTGCGTCGTGTATCCGCGGATTATGGAACACCCGGAAATGAGTGAATTAATAATTAGTATTAAGGCAATAATCAGGCTGACTGCAAATTTTCTTCGAAACGACATTATACCCTCACATTTTAGCCATATAATATTAATCGGAATGATAACCGACATGAATTATTATAAACGGGAATTAAGATATTGGCAATAATCGAAAGTATTGTACCTCGAAAAGTACTTATCTTGTAAGAAGAGTCCCGAATATGGTAGAATAGCACGTGTCTTAATTTATCAATACGAATATTGGGAGTAAGGTTTTCATTGAAACGAAGGTTTACAATAATGAGGAAATAATAATAGAAACAGGAGGCAGGAAACATGAGTGAAAATATAGAAAATAACGTTGAGCAGGAAGCCATTGTACAGGAAACCGTTGCACCGGAAACTACAACGAAGGAAATCACTGAACCGGGAGCCGAAGTTAAAGAGTCGATTAATACATTAGCGGATACTCAGGCAGATGCACATGAAACGGTAACTAAGGAATCTGCTACCCAGGGACAATTTACCACGGAACCGGAAGAGGTGGATGACGACTCCGAATTCGACGGAAATACGAATTACGAGCTATATAAGCAATTATATAAGCCGCTGGAGGCACCGCAGCAGGCATATACTTATCAGCATAATCAGGGCAATACGAATGCAGCGGCTTACGGGAATGCCGCCGCGCCATATACTTACCACCATAATGACGTAGCTCAGCAATCCGATGCCCCGTATGTCACTGACAATGCCGCCCCATACAATTATCAGCATAACAATGGTACGCTTAAGACTTCAAGCGAATACATAAACGAAACCGCCCAGCAGTATACCTATCAGCAGCCTCAAGGAACCGTGCAATATGCGAATCAGAATCAGTTTACGAATTCACATTTAAATCCGGGCCAGGGCTATGGTATCGCGGGACTGATATTAGGTATCGTGGGAATATTCGTCCCTCTAATTGGCTTAGCCTGCGCAATAGTGGGTCTGATTCTTTCAATAACAGGCTTAAACAAATCAAAGGCAGTCGGAGCGCCTTACGGGGTTTCAATGGGCGGTATCATCGTGTCCTGCGTAGGTGTCTTGTTCGGGAGTCTTTGGGCATGGTTTTTTATATCATTGATTTATTGACAATATAACAATAAAAAATCGGGGTAACAGGATTTGAACCTGCGACCTCACGGCCCCCAGCCGTGCGCTCTAGCCAAACTGAGCCATACCCCGATAGTGTAACCGAAATGATTTAAATCAGTTGCAAAACCCATTATAAGTAAGGTACAAAGAATTTGCAAGGAAAATTTTTCTTGATTTCGAATTTTCCTGTTTTTTGATAAATAATATTTGTCGGATTGATTCTGTGTTATTATGTAGTCAGCAATAAATCGGAGGATTTTCAAAATGAAAATAATTGTAGTAGGCCCCAAAGGGAAAATGGGAAGATTGATTACAAAGATTGCATCAGAGCGTGATGACATGGAAATCATCGCGGGGATTGCCCCGAAAGGAAGGGACTATATCGGAAGGGATTTAGGCGAGGTCGCGGTGATTGGACGAAACTTAGGCGTGGCGGTTACCGACGATTTGGAAGCCGTTATTGATAACGGAGATGTGATTATTGATTTTTCGACGAAAGAAATGGCGCTAAAGGCGCTTGATTTGGCTTTATCACATCACAAAGCCTATGTCTGCGGGACCACCGGATTTTCCGAGAGCGAAATGGAAAATTTCAAGAATGCAGGGGAGACCATCCCCATGCTCTATGCCGCGAATACTTCAAAGGTCGTCAATGTCATGAATAAATTATTGGAGATTGTTACGGAAAAACTGGGGAAGGATGCCGATATCGAAATTCTCGAGATGCATGATCGCTGGAAAAAGGACGCACCGTCCGGCACCTCAAAGGAGATGGGTGAGGTAATGGCGCATGCTCTCGGGACAGAACTAAAGGATATTGCCGTCTACGGTAGGGAAGGTGTATCGCCGCGAGTAGACGGGACTATAGGTTATCACTCGCTTCGTGCGGGCAATATACCGAGTAGCCATACAGTCTATTTCGGATTTTTGGGTGAGAGGCTGGAGATTACTCACCATTCATATAATTGGGAGTGCTTTGCCAGGGGAGCCTGCGACTGCGCGGCATTTCTATATGGGAAACCCGCGGGATATTATTCGATAAAAGATGTTCTGAATCTGTAAGGAGGTTGTATTATGCAAAAGGGTTATCAGTTATTATCACAGAGCCAATTAGTGACCGGCAGAGGTTCGGTTTCGTTTCTGGCTGAAATGGGAAAGAAAAGGGCGGCCATTTTTTATGATGGCAGAGTGTTTAAAGAAAAAGAAAAGGAACGCGTCGCCAATATTCTTAACAAAGGCGGCTGCGAGTGCCGCTTTGTCGCGGATATTCAAAATGAACCGTTTTTCGGCGACATCGAAAGAGCTTTGGGAGCCGTCCGGGAATTTGAGCCGGATTTGATCGCCGCGATAGGCGGGGGCTCGGTAATAGATACCGCAAAGGCAGCCTGGTTGTTTTATGAGCACCCCGAATTGTCATTTGAGGATGCTTTTAAGCCATTTCAGATTCCGCCGGCGACAGGCAAAGCGATTTTAGCCGCCCTGCCCACCACCTCAGGGACGGGGTCAGAGACTACATGCTGCGCGGTATTTGTTAATGAGAAAACCACGCAAAAACAATTGATCTTAGGCTTTCCGATTGTCCCTGCCTATGCTATTCTCGATCCTGATTTTACGGATACCTTGCCTGATGTAATAGCGGCACACACAGGAATGGACGCACTTTCACACGCCATAGAGGCAGCAGTTTGCGTCGCTTCTACTCCGATAGTAAAGAGCCTCGCCATAGAGGCGGCTCTTGATTTATTCGATTACCTTCCTGATTCGGTTGGCGCGGATGTTACCCCGGAAAAAAAGAAGACAGGAAGAGAAATCTGCCACTACGCCGCTACGATTGCGGGAATCGCGATAAATAATTCCAGCGCGGGACTCGTTCATGCCCTCGACCAGATGGGACCTTATTTTAATCTTCCGCACGGGCTCGTATGCGGGCTTTTGCTCCCCTATACGACGGCATTTCACTCGCCGCATGATACTTATATAAAATTGGCTAAGCGACTCGGCGTGGCAGGAGCAACTGATACCGAAACTTGCGCCGCACTTTCTGAATACCTTTGGAATTTTAATATTCGTGTCGGTATTCCCACGTGCTTTAAGGACCTCGGAATTGCACAATCCGAATATATGGAGAAAATTTCCGATTTTCTGTCGGGACTGGATTCCTCGATGGCAGCGAATCTCTCGCCGCTTAAGCCCTCGTTTTCGCAGGCAAAGGAAATATTGGAGGATGCATACCTCGGGAATAAACCATTCTGAAATATTAATAATGTTGAAAGCTACGAGCCGCCTGATTCATTAGCGGTGCACCTGTCAAAAAAAATGTCGCACCGAAATTAAAAAAGGTGTTGACAAATAAATAATTATGATTTACTGTATTAAGCAAGCAATACAATAATACAAAGGGGGGCGCAAACAGCATGATTGAGATTAACAATCTGACAAAGGTTTTCAAGCTTAATAAAAAGCAGATGATGGAAGCCAAAACTAAGGATCCTCTTAAGCGCGCCGTTGATGGTTTGAGCATACGTGCCAATGACGGTGAAATATACGGACTTTTAGGACCCAACGGAGCGGGCAAAACCACCACGCTTCGGTGTATTTCGACACTCATAAAGCCGACTTCGGGCACTGTGAGCGTTGAAGGACACGATGTAGTTAAGGAATCCGAAAAAGTTAGGGACATTATCGGATTTTTGACCAGTGACATAAAGCTCGATGAAAATTTCAGCGTGGATTATATGTTTGATTTTTTCGGAAGGCTTCACAAAGTCCCGCGTGATGTATTGCGCTCACGCAAAGAGGAGCTGTTTTCTTATTTCGGAATCAGCGATTTTTCCTCAAAGAAAATTAAGGAACTCTCTACAGGCATGAAGCAAAAATCAGCCATTGCGGTCAGCCTCGTACATGATCCGGCAATAGTGATCTTTGATGAACCGACTAATGGTCTTGACATTATCACAGCCAGAAGCGTGACCGACTACCTTAAGAAACTGCGCGACGAAGGCCGATTGGTCTTGATCTCCACTCACGTAATGTCGGAGGCACAAAAACTCTGCGACAGGGTGGGTATCATTATTGACGGAAAACTCGCGGCCGAAGGGACGGTGCCGGAACTTCTTGCCCTTACGGGTACGAATGAGCTGGAGGATGCCTTCTTCGAACTCTACAAAAATAAGGTGGCGTGAATCGGTGTTGAGCTTAGCAGGAGGAACATTTCCATCGTAGGAAGAGGTGTCCCCTGACTAAAAATGGAGGTTATCGCATGAGAGGCGTAGGAAATATATTCAATAAAGAAATGGCGCGTGTCTTTAAAGATCGCCGAATGGTTTTCTCGGTGTTTATACTGCCGGTGATTATCATGGTCGTAATAATGACCATAGTCGGGCAACTCGTGACAAAAATGATGACGGACATCGAAGGTCATACTCCGTTTGTCGCGATGATGAATGAGCCGGATAGTTTTAAATCTTATCTGGAAGAAATCGGAGCCGAATATAATGTTTATTATCTAACGGATGACAGCGACCTTCAGACAGCTTTGGAAGACGTCTATAATGGCAAAATTGACCTGGTAGTGGAGTTCCCTAAGGATTTTGATGCCATGGTCGCCGACTATAATGAGGGTGATAAAGTTCCTCAAGTGAAAACCTACTACAATCCTTCTGAGGATTATTCGTCTCAGGCTTATTCTACTATTTCTCAAGGGGTGTTGGAGGAATACAGGCTTAAGCTTTTAGGGCAGAGAGTCGGAAATATGGATAATATTCAGATATTTACGGTAAATTCCGATAACCCGGAGTCTGTGCAGCAGGATTCCACAAAGGCAATGGGAAAGACTTTAGGGATGATGCTTCCGTATTTCATAACAATCATGCTTTTCGCGGGAGCCATGGGACTCGGCGTTGATATGATAACGGGCGAAAAGGAGCGAGGGACGATGGCGTCATTATTGCTATCGCCAATCAAAAGGAGCTCAATAGCGCTCGGAAAAGTATTTGCGCTGATGGTATTTTCGGCAATTTCAGCCGTGATTTACATCCTTTCGATGGGACTTGGCGGCGGAATAATGGTGGGCACCATGTTCGCAAAACTATCTTCATCCGGCCTTGATATGACCGCTGCCACATCTTCGAGTATCAGTACGGGAATGACAGGAGTGCCTGATTTTGCAGCCCTTTTCCAAATGTCACCGCTACAGATATTGCTGCTCGTTGCATTAATGGTTGCTATTGCGTTCTTTTATACGGTCGTGGTCGCTTTGATTGCGGCATACGCGAGGAGCCCAAAAGAGGCGCAGTCGTATTGTATGCCCGCCTACATGGTCGTATTAGTTTCCGGCATGATAGTAATGTTTCCGATAGGGAAGGAGACCTCAATATTTAAGTATTTGATTCCGCTTTATAATAATTCGCTTTGCCTGCAGGATATATTGACGGGAGAAATAACCCCGCTTCATTACGGAATCGCCCTGGCGGAGACGGTAATACTGGGATTTGTAGGGCTCTTCCTCATAGTAAAGGCATTCAATAGCGAGAAAATAATGAACTCGTAGTCAGTTAAAAGTCAGCTAATATTATTAAAACCATATGGAGCCGAAGTACAACAAGAGACTTTGGCTCTTTTCTATATATTGTATATTCGCGTCGAAATAATCTTGACATTTTGTGGTTTTGCGCTTATTCTTGAAGTTGGTTATATTGTCTTATTAAGCAGGGCAATTAATGAACTTTGTTTGGCAAAAGCGGGAGGGGGACGTGTATGAAGTGTCCGTATTGCAATCAGCCCGATACGAGGGTAATTGATTCCAGACCTACAGGAGATGATGATTCCATTCGCAGGAGACGATCCTGTGACAAATGCGGCAGAAGGTTTACCACTTATGAAAAGGTGGAGACCATTCCGCTGATTGTTATCAAAAAAGATAATAATCGCGAGCAGTACAATCGAGGGAAAATCGAGAGAGGTGTTTTGCGGGCTTGTTATAAGCGCCCCGCGACCGCCGAGAGTATTCAGGCATGTATTGACGCGATTGAAAAAAAGATCTTCTCTTTGGAGGCAAAGGAAATCCCGAGCAATGTTATCGGTGAAATCGTTATGGACGAGCTCAAAGCACTCGACGAGGTGGCTTATGTGCGTTTCGCCTCGGTCTATAGGGAATTCAAAGATGTTAATACCTTCATGACAGAACTTAAGCGTTTGCTGGACGCCGGGAAGTAATTTATTATCCCGTATTGTATTGTATCCCGTAGTGACGGGAATGATAACAAGGAGGAAAAAAGATGAATACAGGAAGAAAGACAAGGCGGCTGGTGTTGGTTGCGCTTTTTAGCGCTATTGTGGTGTTGTTGCAGTTCTTGGGCAGCTTTATCCGTTTCGGTCCGTTTTCGGTTTCGTTAGTTTTAGTGCCGATAGTGGTCGGTGCCGCACTTTGCGGAATTTGGGCGGCAGTCTGGCTCGGGGCGGTTTTCGGATTAATAGTACTTTTATCGGGTGATGCTGCGGCTTTCCTCGCCATTAATCCGGCGGCTACCGTTGCGGTAGTCTTCATTAAAGGAATCGCTGCGGGATTGGTTGCGGGGATAGTCTATAGGGCATTATATCCAAAGAATAAATATGCTGCGGTTATTACTGCGGCAGCGGCGGCGCCGATAGCTAATACGGGGCTTTTCCTCATTGGATGTTTGCTCTTCTTTATGCCTACGATTCGCGAATGGGCAGGGTCATTAGGCTTTGCGGACGCGGGGACATATATGATTTACGGCCTCGTCGGTGGGAATTTTATTTTTGAATTCCTTGTGAATATTGTTTTAAGCGGAGTTATTCTAAGAATTATTAATATAGGGAAAAAGATGGAAGAAGTTTAAAGAGGTAATATGCGCACTTATAAATTAACCATTGCCTATGACGGCACCCGTTATCAGGGGTGGCAGAGGCAGACGAATACGGACAATACCATTCAGCACGTTCTGGAGCTTTCTATAGGGCAGTTGATGGGCTATCCCGTTAAAATCGACGGCGCGGGGAGGACGGACGCCGGAGTCCACGCACGCGGTCAGGTCGCGAGTGTGGAGCTTTCGCGCATGATCCCCGAAAAGGAGCTTTGCGAGTCGATTAACCGCTATCTCCCGGATGATATCCGAATCGCGAAAGTCGAAATGGTGCCGAATGGGTTTCACGCCCGAAAGGACGCAAAAGGAAAGAAATACGAATATTACGTGGACTGCCGTGAAAAACCGGACGTCTTTTCGCGCAGGTTTTGTTATCACTTCCCCGAAAGGCTGGATTTAGAGAGGATGCGTGAGGCGACCGAGTATTTTGTCGGGACTAAAAATTTTACCAGCTTTACGGATGCTGATATTTCAACTGCTGAAAAGAGTGTTTTCAGAGAGGTCTTTAAAATCGGAATCGTAAGGACGGGTGAGAAATTTCGCTTTACCTTTTATGGGTCGGGATTTTTATATCATTCGGTGCGTATAATTATGGGTACACTTTTGGAGATCGGAATGGGGAAAAGAGAAAGTGTTCTTCTGCCCGTTGTTTTCGCGGCGGAGGATCGAAAATCCGCAGGATTCTTAGCTCCTGCGAGAGGGCTTTTCCTTAGGAAGGTGTATTATCAGGAGGACGTTATATGAAGCTTGTTTCATGGAATGTAAACGGGATTCGCGCCTGCGTACAAAAAGGTTTTGAGGAAATATTCAGGGACCTTGACGCAGACGTGTTTTGTCTTCAGGAGACTAAATTGCAGGCAGGGCAGATAGATCTCGTACTTGAGGGATATCATCAATACTGGAATTATGCCGAAAAAAAGGGATATTCAGGGACAGCTCTTTTTTCCAAAGAAGAGCCGCTTGGTGTGACCTACGGAATCGGGATAGAGGAGCATGATAAAGAGGGAAGAGTAATTGCGGCGGAATTTAAGGATTATTATGTCGTCACAGTCTATGTACCGAATTCGCAGGATGAATTAAAACGTCTCGATTACCGCATGGAGTGGGAGGACGCATTTCTTTCATTCTTAAAAAAGCTCGAGGAGAAAAAGCCCGTGATATTCTGCGGAGACTTAAATGTCGCCCATAAGGAAATTGATTTAAAGAATCCTAAGACCAACCATAAAAACGCGGGGTTCACTGACGAGGAACGCGGGAAATTTTCGAATATATTGAATGCGGGCTTTATTGATACCTTCAGGTACTTCTATCCCGATTTGACAGACATATATTCTTGGTGGTCATACCGCTTCAGAGCCAGAGAAAAGAACGCGGGGTGGCGTATTGACTACTTCGTAGTCTCTGAAAGCTTAAAAGGTCGCCTAAAAGGGGCGAAGATTCACACTGAAATAGAAGGGTCAGATCATTGCCCCGTGGAGTTAGAGCTAAGTTGAGTGAATCTGATGAAGATCCGGATTTTATCCCTGTCTTGGGCTATCTTGATGATTTGCTCATACTTCCGTTTTTTATTGCGATTACAATAAAACTAATCCCGAAGGACGTGTTTAATGAATGCCGTAAAGGGGTCTATGCCATCCATCCCCCATCCATCGTGATTACCTGGCCAGTCATGTAGATTGGCATTTTTAATATATTCACGCACATTTCGGCGGCTTCTTTAGCAGTAGCGAATCGTCCCGCCGGGATACTTTCCGTAAGAGCCGCCTTTTCTTGAGGGTCCAGATGCGAATTCATTTGTGTATCTATTACTCCGAGAGCAGCAGCATTTACGGCGATCCCTGATGGGGCAAGCTCCTTTGCAAGAGCGCGGGTAAGCCCGTTTAGCCCCGACTTTGAGGCAGAGTACGCGACCTCGCACGACGCTCCCACATTTCCCCAGACTGATGAGATATTTAATATTCTGCCGGATTTCTTTGAAACCATGTAGGGGATGGCTTCTTTGCAGCAATTAAATGCAGAAGTCAGATTTATGCCAATAATATGATTCCATTCTTCGTCAGTCATGTCGCCAAGTAGCCCGTAATGTGAGATTCCTGCATTGTTTACCAGTACGTCGACGCCCGCATGATTTTTCCGGATTACGGAAAACATCCGGCGAACTTCATCGCTCTTTGAAACATCACAGGCAAGCGCCATGCAGCAATCCCCGCTTTTTTTGCAAAGTTCCTTCGCTGTTTCATTTAGCTCATCAATAGCTTTATCGCAGTTTAAATATACGAAATACCCCGATTCTGCCAAAGCTTTAGCTATTTCTTTTCCTATGCCGCGCCCCGATCCCGTGACGAGGGCTATTTGCTTTAATTCCGACATCAATAACCTCCGGATTTCCTGATAATTTATCTTGAAGTCAAGTTTTATTATACCATCAACTTGAGATTTATACACCACGGTGGTAATATTCTAAGGAAATAAGATGAGCAATAAGCATCTGCATTGATTAGTTATCAAAGAGATGCCGGCGTCATAAAGTGCGAAATGAATTAAGATAATACTTCAAGGAGAACGTGATGAACCCTGCATATGAAAAACTCTTAAAATGTTATAAAGCCTGTGAGAATAAGCTTCCGTATAACCCGAAAATAGGCATAGTATTAGGGAGCGGGCTCGGAGGCTTTGCTGATTCGCTTTCTATAGACGCAGAGATTTCGTATTCCGAAATTGAGGGTTTTCCTGTTTCTACCGCACCCGGGCATAAGGGCAGGTTTGTTTTTGCGAAAATTGACGATATTCCAATCGTAATTATGCAGGGCAGAGTCCATTATTACGAGGGTTATGCCATTACCGATGTCGTATTGCCGATTAGGTTAATGGGGTTGATGGGAATTGAGATTCTGCTTCTTACCAATGCCTCGGGTAGCGTAAATCCACAGTATCTTCCCGGTGATTTTATGCTCATTACCGACCAAATAAGTAATTTCACCCCATCACCTTTGGTGGGTGCCAATATTGACGAACTGGGCGTGCGCTTCCCTGATATGAGCAATATTTATCGCGGCGAATTACAGGAAGCTATCCGAAATGCCGCAGGAAAACTCAAAGTTTCGCTGCGGGAAGGAGTGTATCTGCAGTTTACGGGACCTAATTTTGAGACTCCTCATGAAGTGAAAATGGCAGGTATTCTGGGGGCTGACGCAGTCGGCATGAGTACTGCCTGCGAGGCTTTGGCGGCTAATCATATGGGAATTAAGGTCGCGGGGATTTCCTGTATCTCAAACTTAGGGTGCGGGCTGTCGGATAAGCCCCTTTCATCCGAAGATGTCAATGAAATGGCGGCTCTTAGCGGGCCTAAATTTGAAAAGCTGGTGATACAAACAATTAAAGAATTCGGAGAACTATTGTGAAGGGACTATACTTTGATGAAAAACCGCAATACCGAGCGGATTTGCCCAAACCCGCCAGAAAAGCGGACGAGAGCCTGATTAGGGTCAATATCGCCGCTATTTGTAATACCGATAAAGAGGTGATTAAGGGCTACAAAAGCGGATTTAAGGGCATTATGGGACATGAATTTACCGGTGTGGTCGTGGAATCAGATAATTCTGATCTCTTAGGAAAACGCGTGGTCTGTGAAATTAATGATAATTGCGAAGAATGCCTTTACTGTAATACAGGACGCCCGCACCATTGCATAAAAAGGCGCGTCCCTGGGCTTTCTCATATGGATGGGTGCTTTGCGGGATTTATCGCGGTGCCTGATAAATTACTGCATGTAATTCCCGATGATCTGCCCGATGAAAAGGCTGTTTTTACCGAACCATTGGCTGCGGCTGTGGAAGTATTAGAACAAAATCACTTAAGGCCCTCGCAGGAGGTGGCTATAATAGGAGACGGAAGGCTTAGCTTTCTGATAGCACAGGTTCTGTCTCTAAACGGGAGTGGCGTTACGGTATTTGGGAAGCATGAGGAAAAGTTATCTATGTTTGCTCCCTTTGCAAAAACGGTACTTATCAATGAAAATATTGACAAAATCTCCATAAATGGCGTTCCCGATACATTCGAAACCGTAATAGAAGCCTCCGGTTCTCCTTCGGGGATGCAAACGGCATTTAAATTGGTACGTTCCTGCGGTTTATTGATATTAAAAAGCACTTACGCCGGGAAGATCGACATTGACTTAAGTGAAGTGGTCGTAAGAGAGCTAACGATAAAAGGAAGCCGCTGCGGTCCCTTTGAACCTGCGCTTAATCTGCTTAAAAAAGGTTTGATCACCTGTCCTGCGATTACGTTATTTCCGGTAGAGGAATTTAAGAAAGCCTTTGAAGATACGGGTTTTAAAGCGGGGTTTGATTTCCGATAAACATATCCCCATAAACGGCGAATCGGGCGATGGTTTTATACTTAAAACCAAACACCCGGTCACCTCCCAATAACATACCTTATTAATACCCATACCAAACAAGTGTATTGTAGACAATAAACTAAATAGTGACAATAATACGGTATTGGGTTTCAAAGAAAATTTTTTGTGTCATTTTAATACCAAGTATTGGGTTTTTATTGTCAATTCAGAAAAAGCATGCTATTATGGAATCGGCTGGGAAGGGGGTAGCATGAATGCTTGCTCTGTTAAATGACAAATACTCTTTGCCGCATCTTCCTGAAAATTGTATACCGCGCACACAGCTCCTTTCGCGTTTCAAAGAAGCCGCAAAGGACTGGCTTTTGTATGTCAGTGCACCGGCAGGCAGCGGGAAGACGGTATCCACTCTGCTCTGGATAGATCTAAGCAGACGTATTCCGATTTGGATTAATTTAGATATCTACGACAATGAGCCCGCTATTTTTTATAAATTGTTCGCGGCGGGACTTTGTATGGCACAGCCGCATAATCTCAATATGCAAAAAATATTGACCGATACGGGATTTTCTTCCGCCACCGTAGAATCTACGATTCGTCTCATAACAGAATGGCAGCCCGACGGGCGAGAGTTCGCATTAGTCCTCGAAGATTTTCACGCAATTAATAATCCCGAAATATTACATACTTTGCCCCTTGTATTAAAGAGGCTTTCATATTCTATAAAAGTAATACTGCTTTCCAGAAATGAATTCCCCAAAGAACTGATGCCGTTTTGGGATGAAGGGAAGGTCGCGCTAATCAGCCAGAATGATCTGCTGTTCTCCGAAAAGGAAATCAGGCAGTATTTTGCGGGTTCCGGAATACGCCTATCTAATGAAGAAGGCGAATTCGCCTATGCCGCCACCGGAGGCTTTCCTATTGTGGTTAACGCGCTCGCTAAAAAAGGAAGTTCCCTTCCCAAACACGCGGGAGTGGCCTTCGGCGAATTTATGAGAGAGTATCTTTGGGATAATTGGGACGAAAGTCTTAAGGATTTTCTCCTAAAAACTTCACTCGTCGACGAAATGACTGAGGCTCTTGTGATGCTGCTGACCGGCAGGGCTGACAGCTATGCTCTTTTGTTACAGCTTTGCGCGGAGAATATTTTCGTAAGCCGTGTCGGGAAGGATGACTACCATTATCATCATTTATTTCTGGATTTCTTGCGGGAAATCGCTAATGAAAAAGGCGTTTACACTGATGAAATGTATAAAGCGGCAGCGCTCTATTATTTAGCAAGGAAGGATTATTTTATTGCCGGAAAATATGCCTTTCGAAGCCACGATGAGCGAACCATAATAGATGTAAGCTATCAGATATTATTATATGCGAATCCTTCATTTGAAGAGTACTTAGCTTATGCGCGCACAATGAATCTGGAAACGAGGATGGAGGAATTGTGCGAACGTTATCCGTTTTTATATTGTTCTCATATGTATACCGCGTTTTTATCGGGTGACGCCAAGACCACTGAATACTACCTTGATAAGCTTCACGCGCACAAAGAGCTTATTTTGATAAAATATCCTCAGTTTTCCGAGATTGCCGTGATGCTGCTTTCGCTTGACTATCGCAGATCGGCACTCGAACTTTCTGATGCATTTAATGCTCTGCCATATATTAACCTTCATAGCTCGGTTCAGAAGGGGTGGAGTCTTACCGTACAGATGCCGCTGCTTCACAGGTGCAACAGAGATTACATGGAATTAGCCGATGAAGCGCTGATTGAAAAATACTCAGATATATGTGCAAAGCTGATAAGGGATCAATGGGCGGTCGCAAAGCCTTGCGTCACTTCCGGAGTTTGTTTCGAGCAGAATCGTTTGGAAAGTGCGCTTGAGAAGGCGCTTGAAGCGAAATCGAGTATATCCGAGTCGACTACGGGCGAATTTTTCTTTGCGGTGCAATGTCATCTTGCCGTTGTTTACCATGCTCTCGGTGAGACTTATAAAATGAATGCTGCTTTTAATGAAATTAAGAAATATATAGAGGACACGGATTCCGGATTCCTAAACCGTAATTTTGACGCTTTCCGCACCAGGCTGCTCTTATTTGACGCCGATAAAAATGTCGCCACGGAATTCCTCTCACGCTGGCCGATTATTGACGATGCCATTCCCATATATAAGCTGTCGCAATATTTTACCACAATACGTGCGCTCATTGTGCTTAACCAATTGGAAAAAGCACGAGAGTTTGCCGTAAAGATTGAAAAACTCGCAATAGAGTTTCGCCGACCTACTGCTACCGCGGAAGCCCGTGTTTTGCTCAGCATTTTAGATTGGTCAATGGGTAAAAAGAATGACGCCGCGAAACGCCTGAAAACGGTGCTTCATGATTTGCAGGCGAAGTCATACATACGCGTCGTAGCGGGAGAAGGCCAGGCAGTGATCCCAATACTAAAGAAAATAATCGCGGGAGAATTCAAAGCCGGTACTAATAAAATCATTGTTAGCAAAGCATCAGAAAGCGAATTATCCGAAGAAATGACAATAGACAAAAACTTCCTTATGGAGACCCTTTGGTCAGCAAACCAAGTAGCACGCAAACAAAAAGGCATTACTGCCGGATTCATCCAAAGCGCAAAACCCGTAAAGCTTTCAAAACAGCAGCGCCGCATGGTAGAGCTCCTCGCCTGCGGCTACGGCAATGCGAAAATAGCCGAAATCACGAAACTCTCAATCCCCACCGTAAAAGGTCACCTAATGCTGGCTTACGAAAAGCTCGGCGTGCACAATGCCGCCGACGCGGTATTAAAGTCGAGAGAGCTGGGACTGTTGAATATTAACTAATGTCAGAAATAGTTGAGCTCGAATATGCTCACTTTCAATCATTTTTTGAACATTACGAGAAACAATAGTTGCAAATGAGCAAATTTTTCGCCATATATTGAATATTTTTTCGTTTGTGGTAAACTGGTTTTCAGATATTTTCCTATTGTTTTCGTATTGAAAATGTTTGAAAGGCGGTGTTTTGGATGGCCATGGTATTTCCTACATTGGAAGGCAAATGCGCGATTATCACAGGCGGAGCTTCGGGGTTTGGAGAAGGCCTCGCAAAGGGTTTTGCGGCGAGGGGCGCGTCTGTTGCTCTGGCTGATATGAACGAGGCCGGGGCAGTCACAAAGGCTAAAGAAATCGAAGATACATATGGGGTTAAAGCGATTGGCATCGGGGCGAATGTATCTGATGAGAAATCGGTTAAGGAAATGGTTGAAAAGGCTGTGGCTTTTATGGGTAGCCTGGATGTGTTTATATCATGTGCCGGTATTTTGACAGCGGGTGCTTTGGATGTGCTTTCTAAGGAGCAATTCGAAAGAGTGACCGCGGTTAATTATACCGGTTATTTTCTGTGCGCGAAATACGCGAGCGCGGTTATGAAAGAGGAACGAAAGACCGATGAGACCCGGATGTTTGATATTATCGAGATTAATTCCAAAAGTGGTCTGGCGGGCAGCAAAATGAATTTTGCCTACGCCGGGAGTAAATTCGGAGGAATTGGTCTTACCCAGAGTTTCGCACTGGAACTCGCGCCATATGGGATTAAGGTCAATGCCATTTGCCCCGGGAATCTTTTGGACGGGCCGCTTTGGAGCGATCCTGAAAGAGGGCTTTTTAAGCAATATTTGGATACCGGAAAGGTAAAGGGCGCAAAGACGATAGCGGATGTGAGGGCATATTACGAAGGTCAGGTGCCGCTCGGGCGCGGCTGCGAAATCGAAGATGTCGTAAGAGCCGCCGAATATATAGTATTACAGAAATACGAGACGGGACAGGCCGTACCGGTCACCGGCGGTCAGGTGATGCTCAGTTAACGAACCCGTTGCGAGGCGATTCCGACCTGATTAGCGAGGTTTTTTCGAGCTTAGCAAGAGGAACACTCCCGTTGGAACGAGGAAAAGTCGGGGGGTGTCCCCTGACTAAAATGAAAATGGAGGGTAAATATGGCAGAGACAGTATTGATGCCGAAATCAGGAATTTCCGTAGAGAGCTGTATTATCGGAAATTGGAAGAAAAAAGTCGGCGATGAAGTGAAAATCGGAGATATTTTATTTGATTATGAAACGGATAAGGCCTCATTTGAATGTGAGTCCACAGCCGAAGGCGTCCTATTGGAGATATTCTTCGGGGATGGAGATGAGGTGGAAGTATTAAAGCCTGTGTGCGCCGTGGGTGCGGCAGGCGAGGATGTTAAAGCCTTAAATCCTACATCAGCCGGTACGATATCTGTGAGCGAAACGAGTACCTCGGATGAAGAAGCAACGAAAACTGATTTGAATGCTTCTGAATCTGAAAATACAGCCACTTGCGAGGCAACCTCAGGCAAAAAGGAAGAGTCGTCAGCAAAAGCGTCTCCGAAAGCTAAAAACCTTGCAGAAAAACTGGGAGTGAATATTGCGGACGCGACCGGAACAGGGCCCGAGGGCAGAGTTATTGCGAGGGATGTTGAAACACTGGCAAAGGCGGCTTTCGACAGTAAATACGAGGCAGCAACTAAATCAACCGATATTGCAACTTCGGGAGCTGTGCTCGGAAAATCTTCCGAAGTTTCCGAAAAGGAGACGGATTTGGGTGAAGCTTACACGGATGAAAAACTAACTAAAATCCGCAGCGTCATAGCTTCCGCAATGATTAATTCCCTCCAAAGTGCCGCGCAGCTTACGAATCATCATTCATTTGATGCCTCGGCTATTCTTGCTTATAGGAAACTTCTAAAGGCGGGGGATGAGAATTACTCGGGTATTTCATTGGGAGATATGGTACTTTTTGCGGTGAGCCGTACTCTGCCTGATTTCCCGTATCTGAATGCCCTTCTTATTGACGAAGGAAAAGTAATTCGTACTTATAAAAATGTGAACTTGGGCGTGGCGGTGGATACCCCGCGTGGACTCATGGTACCTACGGTGTTTGACGCGAATCTAAAATCCCTTAAAGAAATCAGCGACGAGGTAAAAGCGCTCGCGAGTGCCTGCAGGGCAGGCAATATCAGCCCCGATTTATTGCAAGGAGGCACTTTCACCGTTTCTAACTTGGGAACCACGGGCGTGGAGGTATTTACACCTATATTGAATCCTCCGCAGGTAGGGATCCTCGGCGTAGCCGGAGTCGTAAACAGAGTTAGAGAAGGGGCTAATGGCATCGAAGTTTACCCGGCGATGGGACTTTCACTTACATACGATCATCGCGCGGTAGACGGGGCACCGGCCTCGAGATTTGCTCAGGCGCTGGCAAAGAACCTTGAGCAGTTTACGCTCATACTCGCAGGCAAATGATCACGAAGCTTTAAAGTACAATAATTCAGACTACGAATTTTTAGATGTTTATCCAATAATTCATGCGGGAATTTTTATCAGCGGAAAGGAATTAAAGAATTGGAAAAGTATGATTTAATCATAATCGGAGGAGGACCTGCGGGGTACTTGGCAGCCGAGAGAGCCGGACATGGCGGTTTAACAACTGTTCTTTTCGAGGAGCGTTCCCTCGGGGGGACCTGCTTAAATGAGGGCTGCATTCCGACAAAGAGCCTTTTGAACTCGGCGAAAATCTATGCAAAAGCTCTTCATGGAAAGGACTACGGAGTCGACGTGGAAGAAATAAAGCTAAATCATAAAGACGTAATTTCACGCAAAAACGAAGTCGTAAAATCCCTCGTGGCGGGTGTTAAGAGTGCTGTCAGAAAAAGCGGGGCCACACTTGTTTCAAAAAGGGCGACTATTAAGGGGAAGTTAAGTGACGGCTATATTGTAACGGATGGCGAGAAGGAATATGTAAGCACTAATCTTTTGATTTGCGCGGGTTCCGTGCCTGTGATACCGCCCATTGCGGGATTAAAAGAGGCAATAGAAAGCGGGTATGCACTTACCAGCCGCGAGATCCTCGATATCGAAAAGGTACCAAAGAGTCTTGTTATCGTAGGAGGAGGCGTGATTGGACTTGAAATGGCGGAGTATTTTGCCATTGCGGGTAGCGAAGTGACTGTCGTTGAAATGTTAGGGAAAATCGCGGGACCCTTTGATGATGAGCTTTCTGCTAATCTTCAGAAGAATCTTGAAAAGCTCGGAATCAAATTTTATCTCAATGCAAAGGTGACAGAAGTTAAGGACGGAAGCATCGCTTTTGAAAAGGATGGGAAAACGACTGTACTTAAGTCCGAAAAAGCCCTCTTATGCATAGGAAGAAGAGCCGCGTCGTCGGATTTAGGACTGGAAACGATAGGAGTTTATACCGAGAGAGGCGCAGTCGCTACGGATGAGCGCATGGCGACGAATCTTCCCGGAGTTTATGCCGCAGGTGATATTAATGCGAAATCCATGCTCGCTCACACCGCATACAGAGAGGCAGAGGTGGCTATCGCCAATATCCTGGGGAAAAAGGACATTATGCGATATGACGTCATTCCCTCGATTATTTACACTACGCCGGAGACCGCGAGTGTTGGGGAGACCGAAAATACCGCTAAAGAAAAGGGATTGGAGATAATCATCAAAAAGCTTCCGCTAATGTATTCGGGACGTTACCTCGCAGAGACAAAAGACGGCGACGGATTCTGCAAAGTTATTATTGAAAAGAAGTCTAGCAGAATTATCGGGGTGCAAATGATCGGCAATTACGCCTCGGAACTTATTCTTTCGGCGGGTCTTATGATTGAGAGTACCCTCCCGGTAGAATCACTACAAAAGGTAGTGTTCGCTCACCCGACGGTAGGGGAAATATTAAGGGAAGTGCTCTTTTCGTAAGCGATAATGAATATTAATATTAGCGTACAGATATTAATCAAACTAAACGAAATAAAGGAGAAAAGTCATGCCTGATACAATGTTTATTCATCCGGATACACTTAAAGAAAAAGGAGCGATTCATTTTACGGACATACCGGTCAATGCCTACCAAAAGACCGTAAAAGAAGAAAGAAAGAATTACTCCGATGATGATTTAAAGAGGATTTACCGTGATATCACGATTCTTCGGGCTTTCGAGAGTATGCTGAATCAGATAAAGACCCAAGGTGTTTATAACGGAATCGAGACCACATACCCCGGTCCTGCGCATCTTTCATTGGGGCAGGAATCGGCCGCGGTAGGGCAGGCCTACTTGTTAGACACACACGATGTAATGTTCGGGAGCCACAGAAGCCACAGTGAAATTTTAGCGAAATCGCTATCCGCAATCAATAAGCTGGACGATTCCACGCTTTACGATATTATGTCCTCCTTTATGGGAGGGAAGACGTTAAAGGCGCTCGAGAGCGTTTATAAAGCTAAGGACACAAAAGATCTCGCCATACATTTCCTTCTTTACGGAACACTGAGCGAGATTTTTGCCAGAGAAACAGGTTTTCATCGCGGAATGGGCGGTTCAATGCATGCTTTCTTCCTTCCCTTCGGAGTCTATCCGAATAATGCCATTGTAGGCGGCTCCGGGACGATTGCCGCAGGCGGAGCGCTCTATAAGAGAGTAAACCATAAAGATGGCTTAGTAATTTGCAATATAGGCGACGGGTCACTGGGCTGCGGTCCCGTATGGGAGGCATTGAATTTCGCGGCTATGGGTCAATATAAAACACTCTGGGAGGATGGTAATAATGCCGGAGGACTTCCCATTATCTTTAATATTTTCAATAATGGATACGGCATGGGCGGCCAGACCTCAGGAGAGACTATGGCCTATGATATGCTCGCCAGAATCGGCGCGGGTGTCGAACCTTCCCAGATGCACGCAGAGCGCGTGTGGGGGCACAATCCTCTCGCTGTTATTGACGTTTACCGTCGCAAAAAAGAGCTTCTCGCAAAGAAAGAAGGACCGATATTCCTCGATGTGCTTACTTACAGACTTTCGGGACACTCTACCTCAGACCAGAATGCCTATCGCTCAAAGGAGGAGCTCGAGGAATGGGCAAATGCCGATCCCGTGCTTACATTCAGAAAAGAGCTCGTGGACGCAAAAGTCGCGCCCGATAGTTTCTTTGATGAAATGTGGAATGAAACGAATGAGCGCATGACGAGAGTTTGCGCATGGGCATCTGATAAGGAGACTTCGCCTTACGCTGATTTTGTAAATGACCCCGGATTTGTTGAGAGGACAATGTTCTCCGAGGAAAAAGTGGCTTCATATGGCAGCGAAAAGCCGGAGGTTCTTATAAAGAAGGAAGATTGCTCACGCGTAAAACAAATCGAAGGAAAGAGCCGCTTTGCTTTTGATAAGGACGGGAAAGCCGTCTCTAAAATGAAAACATATAATATTCGAGATGCCATTTTTGAGCCGATGCTGGATAAATTCTACGAGGATTCAAGCCTCATTACCTATGGTGAGGATGTCAGAGATTGGGGCGGAGCTTTTGCGGTTTATCGCGGTTTAAAAGAGGTGCTGCCGCACAATAGGTTATTTAATGCTCCGATTTCAGAGGCAGCTATCGTAGGTACGGGAGTAGGTTATGCGCTTTGCGGAGGCAGGGCTGTAGTGGAACTTATGTACTGCGATTTCATCGGGCGTGCCGGAGATGAGGTCTTTAACCAGATGTCCAAATGGCAGGCAATGAGCGCGGGAATCCTTAAAATGCCTTTGATACTAAGGGTTTCTGTCGGGGCGAAATACGGAGCTCAGCATTCGCAGGATTGGACGGCACTATGTGCGCATATCCCCGGATTAAAGGTATGTTTCCCCGCTACTCCTTACGAGGCTAAGGGACTGATGACGACGGCTTTAAACGGCAGCGACCCTGTGGTCTTCTTTGAGAGTCAGAGAATTTACGACAAGGGCGAGGAATTTAATGAAGGCGGCGTTCCGAAAGAGTCTTATGAGATTGCTTTCGGCGATGTAAATACGGTGAGGACGGGGCAGGATGTAACGATTCTCACGATTGGAGCAACACTCTATAAAGCCATCGAGGCGGCAAAGATTCTCGAAGAGAAATATGGGGTATCCGCAGAGGTAATAAACCTTCACTCTCTCGTGCCGCTTGATTATACGAAGATCATTGAATCTGTGAAAAAGACGGGACGCGTTGTAATCGCGGGTGATGCCTGTGCGAGAGGCTCGTTTATGAACGAAGTGGCCAGAAATATAACTGAGCTTGCGTTTGATCATTTGGACGGACCGCCGGTAGTGGTGGGTGCGCAGAACTGGATAACACCACCGTTCGAATTCGATGAATTCTTCTTCCCGCAGGCCGGTTGGATCATTGATGCGATACACGAGAAAATCCTGCCGCTTAAGGGACACACACCGACCGTCAATAATTTTTTGAGCGCCGAACAATTGCGGCGCGCCAAACTCGGTGTGTAACGCCAAGTGTGCCCTAAAGGTCTTTATAAAAATGTAATTAACCAGGAGGAATCATCATGAAAACAACTGCACTTCGAATATATGGAAAAAATGATTTGCGGCTTGAGAGTTTTGAACTGCCGCCGATTAAAGATGATGAATTATTAGTAAAAATAATAAGTGACAGCCTTTGTATGTCGTCATACAAAGCTGCCACGCAAGGGCAAGAGCACAAACGCATCCCGAATGATATCGCCGAAAATCCGACGGTTTTGGGGCATGAATTCTGCGGCGAAATCATAGAGGTAGGCGTAAAGCTAAAAGAGAAATACCATGAAGGGCAGCGTTTCGTCATTCAGCCCGCTCTTAAAGGAACTTACGACGCCGTAGGCTACAGCTTTAAATACATGGGCGGCGACATGACTTACGGAATCATCCCCGCGATATACATGGAATCGGGAAATGTGCTCCCCTATGACGGAGAGGCCTATTTCCATGGTTCCCTAACCGAGCCGCTAAGCTGCGTAATCGGAGCGACACATGCGAATTATCATACTCATCAGGGCGAATATACGCATATCATGGATTTAAAACCAAACGGGGCTTGCGTTGCATTGGCCTCGGCGGGTCCCATGGGACTTGCGATGCTTGACTATCTGATACATAGAGAGAATCATCCGAGACTATTAGTGGCTACTGATATTGACGATGAGAGACTTAAGAGAGCCGAAAGCATCCTGAAACCTGAAGAAGCAAAAAAGCTCGGAGTCGAATTGGTATTCATTAACACAAAGGATTTAGAGGATCCTGTCGCGGCGATAAAGGCCTTAAACGGCGGTGAGGGTTTTGATGATGTGTTTTGTTTTGCGCCCGTTTCAGCGGTCGTGCAGCAGGCAGACGCTCTTCTTGCATACGACGGTTGCCTGAATTTCTTTGCGGGTCCGTCCAATACGGCTTTTTCGGCACCGTTTAATTTCTATAATGTGCATTACAATATGACACATATTACAGGGACTTCCGGAGGCAATACCGATGACATGATAGAAGGACTTGAAATGGCGACAAAAGGACTCATTAATCCCGCTATTTTAGTTACCCATATCGGAGGACTTGATTGCACAAAGGAGGCCACCATGCATCTTCCCGAAATTCCGGGAGGTAAAAAGCTGATTTATACCCATATTTCGATGCCTTTAACCGCTATTTCGGACTTTGCCGAAAAAGGAAAGTCTGAACCGCTTTATGCGAAACTTTCCGAGCTTTGCCCGAAAGGACTTTGGACGATTGAAGCGGAAAAATATCTACTTGACAATGCCAATAGTTTAAGTGAATAATATTATTGTTAAATTTCAATAAAAAGGAAATTAACGGGGGATATGTCTGAAATGAAAATTGATGATTTAGTAATAAATCTTAACGCGCCCGAAAAAGAAGAGCGCTTAGGTGCGTTGCAGGAATTAAAGAAGTTGATAGATGAGAAAAAGATTGAAAGTCCTGAAACGGGTAGTGATGTCAATAACCACATACACACGACTTTTTCCTTTTCGCCCTATTCTCCGACTAAGGCCGTCTTTGAGGCATGGAAGGCCGGGCTTTGTACAGCCGGAATTATCGACCATGATTCTGTAGGCGGAGTGAGGGAATTCGCTGAGGCGGGAAAAATCATGAATTTTCCGACCACCTCGGGGTTTGAGCTTCGGTCGACTCACTCGCACACAGCTATCGGTATGCGCAAAACCAATAATCCCGATCAGGGAGGAATCTCATATCTGACCTTTCACGGACTGCCCGCTACCGTCATCCCTAATGTAGAGGAGTTTTTAAAACCCGTTCACAAAGCACGTGATGAGAGAAACCGCAAAATGTGCGCTAACCTCAATAACTTATTGGGCTTTGACATGGATTATGACAGGGATGTCGCCACACTTTCACAGAGTAAATACGGCGGTTCTGTTACCGAGAGGCATCTTCTTTTTGCGGTGGCAAAGCGCATGGTCTTAGAGCATGGAAAAGGCGAAGCTCTGATTTCTTATCTAAAGGGTCTAATCACTTTAGATCCGAAAGTAGAGAAATATTTGTCCGACACACAGAGTATTTTCTACGAATATGACTTGATGGGGGCATTAAAAGCCGATTTGGTCGAAAAGTTTTATGTGCCCGCAAATGAAATAGAATGCCCTAAAATGGAAAATTGTATTAAATTTGCAGATGAAAATGGTATAATAGTCACGTACGCATATTTGGGGGATATAGGGCAATCTGTTACGGGAGATAAAAAGGCCGCTAAATTCGAGGATGAGTTCCTGGACGAATTAATCGAAACAGTCGTTGGTTTGGGCTTTAAAGCTATCTCTTATATGCCCTCCAGAAATACGAGGGCGCAGTTGTTGCGGATTCGCGCTCTTTGCGAAAAGTATAATCTTCTTCAGGTGAGTGGGGAGGATATTAATTCTCCGAGGCAGAAATTTATTTGCGAATCACTTCGGGATCCGCTGTTTTCGAATCTGTTGGATACGACTTGGCTATTAATTGAGCAGGAAAAGGCGGCGGCAGAGGATATTAATAATAGCTTTCCTAAGCTAAAGCTTTCATTGGAAGAGAAATTCAAATTTTATGAAAAATGGAGATGAGCTGATGGCGCTTAAGGACATACAATCACTAAGAGAATTAGCCGAAATGTCGATAAAGGTGGGGAGTCGCGTAGATTACACTCAGGGCGGCGGCGGCAATACCTCAGTAAAGCTGGATAATGGCTATATGGCAATAAAGGCCTCGGGAACGAGACTTAGTCAGATGACTGAAAACAAGGGCTTTGCCGTAGTTCAGGTAAGTGATCTAAAGGATGTGACGGCGGATTTCGGATATGACCCGTTACGTCCGTCGGTAGAGGCATCTTTCCACGTGCTTCTGAAAAAATTTGTCTGCCATACGCATCCGGTTTATGCGAATATCCCGCTTTGTTCGATTGAGGGGACAGCGCGAATTATAAAGATAATGAAAGAAATTGATGCGTCATATCTGATTTTGCCCTATATTAATCCGGGCAAAGAACTGGCTGATTATATGAAAAAAGGCTTGACTGAAGCTATCCCCCAGGCAGTAATTCCCGACCATGAGGAGGAGTTTGATTATACTGATGAGGACTCAAATAGAAGACCGATAGCAGTCTTCATGCAAAATCACGGACTCGTGGTTTCAGCGGATACGGCCGAAAAGTGCCTTGAGATACACGAGAAAATAAATGAGCTGATTGCAATGGAGTATGGTATAAAGGAAGGGGATTTTGACGCCTTTGCAAAAGACGCTGCGAAAACTCTTTACCCGGACCAGCAGGTTTATATGTCACTTGGCGATGTGCAGCAAGAGATATTTGCAGCTGTTAGTTTTATACATCATGTTATTATAAATAATAACGAAACGATTCGCGGTATGGACGATTCGGCGATGGACTTTATCGGAAACTGGGAGAGCGAAGCTTACCGCAAAACGGTTCTTAGTTAATAAAAGTGGCTGACTTGTAGCCTTTGTAAGTATGAAGGCTTATATTTGATTTCTATGATAATAATGGACAGGAGTAATCATGACAACAGGGGATATTTTACTAATAGAAAGACCGATAAATGTCAGGTTCAGAAAGGATTATAAGGCTGTAATCATTTTAGATCAGTCAAAACTTCCGAATCACACTGAATTCATTGATTTAGTAACGAAAGAGGATATGTATCAGGCGATACTAAAGCTAAAGGTTCGCGGAGCACCTGCAATAGGCATCTGTGCGGCTTTTTGTTACGCTGTCTATGCGAATTTGTTTTTTAGCGAGGCATTTGCCGAGGAGCGTCTTGGGAAAAATCCCGTCTGCAGGGAATTGTTTTTGAATGAATTGTTTACGTTCAAGAAATATCTTGCTTCTTGCAGGCCGACAGCAGTTAATCTTTTCTGGGCTCTTGAAAGAATGGAGAAAGCGCTTTTAGCAGAGGTAGAAGAATTACCAAAAGACTGTGAATTAACCATTGATTCTGCGAGCAGCATTGTAAACCGCTTAATCGGCGAGGCTTGCAAAATTCAGTATGAAGACATCTCCATGTGCAAAGCAATTTCAGAATACGGATTAAGCCTCTTAAAAGACGGAGATGGGATTCTGACACATTGCAATGCGGGTCCGCTTGCGACCTCACACTATGGAACTGCTCTGGGTCCTGCACTTTTAGGGCATGAAAGAGGTATAAACATTAAGGTTTTTGCAGATGAGACGAGACCTCTTTTGCAAGGAGCGAGGTTGACCGCCTATGAGCTTCATAAAGCGGGGGTTCCTGTTACGTTAATCTGTGATAATATGGCGAGTATTGTCATGAAAAACGGCTGGATTCAGGCTTGCATGGTAGGCTGTGACAGAATAGCTTCAAACGGGGATTGTGCCAATAAAATCGGGTCAAGCGGCGTCGCGATACTCGCAAAGCATTATAATATACCTTTTTATGTAATGGGACCTACGAGTACTATTGATTTTTCCTGCAGAAGTGGTGACGATATTCCGATAGAGCTTCGCTCAGGTGAAGAAATAAGCGAAAAATATTTCAGTGAACCAATTGCTCCTTCGGGTATTAATCTCTATAATCCCGCGTTTGATATTATTGATCACGAGCTTATAACCGCAATAATTACGGAAAAAGGAATCGTACGCGCTCCCTTTGATACAGGGCTCTTACAATAAGATTTTCGCAAATATCAGGGGACACAGAAATTTCACACCTGCATATTTGCGTTTTTATTGTTATTTTATCTGTACGGTGGTACTATCTCTTCATATTTATTTTTGGCTAACAAGGAGTAATTTATATCATGCTTTCAAAACTCAGCGTCAGAAAACCTTACACTGTTGTCGTTGGAATTGTACTTGTTCTGATTCTGGGTGTAGTGTCTTTTATGAATATGTCGGTTGATCTATTGCCGAATATGAATCTACCGTACGCGATTGTCATTACCACTTATCCCGGCGCGAGCCCTGAATCAGTCGAGCAGACCATTTCCAGACCTATCGAGCAGTCCATGGCGACTGTCAGCAATATTAAAGAGCTTCAATCAATATCCAATGAAAATACTTCCGTTGTGATTTTGGAATTTGCGCAGACCGCCAATATGGACTCCGTCACAATCGAAATGCGAGATAAACTCGACCAGATTAAGGGTTATTGGCCTGATGAGGTAGGTAATCCCATTATTATGCGCATTAATCCCGATATGCTGCCGGTGCTTGTCGTAGCGGTCAGCATGGAGGGTGAAGACCAAATCGAGGCGGGCAGAAAAATCGTTGATGAAGTAGTGCCCGAAATCGAAAGTCTCGAAGGTGTGGCAGAGGTGGACACCTTCGGAGAGGTTAGTGAATATGTTGAGGTAATCGTAGACCATAATAAGCTAAAAAGCGAAAATGAAAGATTGACCTCGCAATTGACCGAAAAAGTCGACGAGGCAAAGGAGGCTTTGGCAGATGCTAAAGCTCAGGTAAAAAAGGGTCAGGCGGCACTTGCAAGCGGCAAAAAGAAGGCGACCGAAGGCTTACAGAAGGCAGAAGAGGAATATGCGGTTAAATCCGAAGAATTAAAGCAGGCTCAGCTTGAAATAGCCTCAAAAGAGGCAGAATTAAATGTGGCCTCCACTCAGCTTGCGCAATTGTCGGCGTCCCTCCAGTCTGTAAAGGCACCTTTAGTTGAGCAGAAAACGCAGTTACAGACTTTAAAATCAAAAGAAACTGAAATGCAAAGCGCCTTTGACGCGCTCCAAAATAAAGTGACCTCAGGGGTGGCACTAACCGATGAGGAAACCCGTCAGATGGCGGAACTCAGCGGAAATCTCTTACTTCTTCAAAATTATGATTCCGCTATGAGTGCTTTGGACGATGCCTTAAAACCCATTCTGGAACAGGAAGCGACTCTTAATGATTCAAAGAAACAGCTCGATGAAGGGAAGAACCAGCTTGAAGCTCTAAAGTCTCAGGTTAACAGCGGGGCTATGACCCTCGCCCAGGCCAGAGGAGCCCTCACATCCGCCCAAATAAATGCCGTAACGAGCCTTTCTGAGGGCATGTCTAAATTAGCGGCCGGTGAGGCTATGCTGACAGCTCAGGAGGCGCAGGTGGACGCCATGGAAGAGCAAGCATCTGCGGCTGTCAATTTGGATTCAATACTTAATGCGAGCCTCGTTAAGACAATTCTCGCGGCAGAGAACTTCAGTATGCCTGCGGGGAATGTCACAGAAAACGGGATTTCCTACCAGATTAGAGTGGGGGATAAATTTAAAACAATTAATGACATTAAAAACCTTAAACTCCTGTCAATAGAAGGAGCTGACCCTGTTTATTTGGAAAATGTCGCTACTGTGAAATTCGTCAATAATGCGGATAAAACCTACGCCAAACTAAACGGCGAATCCGGTATTTTGTTACAGATCCAAAAGCAGACAGGGTACTCCACGGGCGATGTGAGTGACAGAATTCTTAACCGCTTAAGCGAATTGGAAGATGAAGTGCCGGGGATGAAGGCAGTAGCTTTAATGGATCAGGGCGTTTATATTGACATGGTGACGAATTCGGTTCTTGAGAATCTTCTTTTCGGCGGGATTCTCGCGATACTTATCCTGCTGGTTTTCCTACGAAGCATAAGACCGACTTTGGTTATTGCCTTTTCCATCCCAATCAGCGTTGTAGCGGCGGTAGTAGCCATGTACTTCTCCGGTGTTACGCTAAACGTATTATCGCTTTCGGGGCTCGCACTCGGAGTAGGAATGCTCGTGGATAATTCCATTGTCGTTATCGAAAATATTTTCCGTATGCGAAACGAAGAAGGGAAAAGTGCGGGAACGGCTGCCATTGAGGGCGCAAAGCAAATCGCGGGTGCTATTATTGCTTCGACTTTGACGACGGTTTGTGTTTTCCTTCCCATCGTTTTTACTCAAGGGATTACGAGACAGCTCTTTGTTGATTTCGGGCTGACTATTACATATTCACTGATGGCGAGCCTTTTAGTTGCTCTGACTGTGGTGCCGATGATGTCGGCGGGACTTCTTAAGAATTCAAAACAGCGCGAATTTAAGTTCTTTGTAAGATTCCGTGATTGGTACGGAAGACTGCTTTCTAGAGTCTTGAATATGAAAGCGTTGGTTTTGATTATTACTTTGGTGCTTTTTGTCGGGAGTATCTATATTGAGTTTCGCAACGGAACTGAATTCCTACCTTCAATGGAAAATACCCAAATTACGATTAGCCTTGAAATGGAAGAGGGCAGTGATTTTGAGGAATTGACGAAAGAGGCGGATAAAATATCCGAGAGAGTTCTGACTTTGGACGATATAGAGGACGTGGGAGGTCTTCTTTCCTCAGGAAATCTCTTGGGGATCGGAGGAAGTTCGGGGCAGACTGTCCAGTTTTACGCGATAGCAAAGGAAAACGCAAAGCTCTCAAACAGGGAGCTCGTTAAGGAAATAGAGGAGCTAACAAAGGATATAAAGGGCACCGTCACCGTGGAAATGGCGGCGATGGACATGAGTGCTTTGGGTTCTACCGGTATAGTGGTTCAGATTCGCGGAAAGGACTTGGATAAGCTACGTGAAATCACAAAGGATGTAAGAGAAATCGTAGAAAAGGTTGACGGAGTCGAAAATGTCTACGATGGTTTGGACGATGTAAAAGAAGAACTGAAAATCACGGTCGATAAAGATAAGGCAATGGACCATGGTCTCACCGTAGCGCAGGTATTCAACGAGGTCTATCAAAGGGTAGGTTCCACCCAATCTGCCACTACGCTAACTACGCAGTCGCAGGATTACAGTGTGTATGTAAAAGAAGATACGAAAGCCGAGCTTACACGCGCCGATATAAAGGCTCTTACCTTTAATGTTACGAAACAGGATGGTTCAACCGAAGAAGTAAAATTATCGGATGTAGCCGACTTTGAAAATACGGTAGGATTCAGGGCAATAAACCGTCAGGATCAAAGCAGGTACACGCAAATAAGCGCGGACGTAGCCGAAGATGATAATATCGGCCTGGTTAGCGCAAAAGTTTCGGAGGCATTAGAATCTTATGATGTGCCTGCGGGATATGATATAGAAATGGTGGGCGAGGACTCGACTATTGCCGAGGCTATGGATGATCTTTACCTGATGCTTGTTCTTGCTTTAGCCTTTATGTATCTGATAATGGTGGCTCAGTTCCAGTCCCTATTATCGCCGTTTATCGTTATGTTTACAGTGCCTCTTGCGTTCACGGGAGGTATGCTGGCACTTACGCTTACGGCAAAGCCATTAAGCGTTGTTGCCATGATAGGATTTATAATGCTTGCGGGCATTATTGTAAATAACGGAATTGTCTTTGTTGATTATACGAATATATTGATTGCCGAAGGCATGGAGCAAAAACAGGCGCTCATAGAGGCCGGAAAAACGAGGCTTCGCCCTATATTAATGACTGCCGTCACCACCATCTTAGGTCTTTCGACAATGGCAGCAGGCTTTGGAATGGGAGCAGACATGGTTCAGCCAATGGCCATAGTCACTATCGGAGGTCTACTATATGGGACGCTACTGACCTTACTGGTCGTACCATGCATATACATGATCTTCCACCCTCAAAAAAAGGTGAAAACAGCCACCGGGGACGAGAAATCCGATTTCGATAATTATGACGACAATCAAAACCATGATTCTGAATCGGATTCCGTAGAATCATCGCAAAACGACCCGAAATCGGATACGAACGACAATCAAAACCATGATTCCGAATCGGATTCCGTAGAATCATCGCAAAACGACCCGAAATCGGATAATAAAAAACAAAATCGTAAGAAAAAAGGGTTGCCTGTCGCCGAAAATGAGGTAGAATAGTCATGTAATGGCTAAGGGGAGAAAGGTACATCACATGACATTGTTAGACCGGGCTATTGAATTTGCAACTAACGCACATCAGGGACAGTACAGAAAAGGCACGAAAAGACCTTACATAGTTCATCCGATTGAAGTAGCCGATATTGTAGCTACGATGACTAAAGACGAAGAAGTGATTTGCGCGGCGGTTCTGCACGATACCATTGAGGACTGTAGGGATATTACAAAGGAATTGCTGGAGAGAAATTTCGGGGAACGTATTGCCGAAATCGTCGCGGGTGAAAGCGAAGATAAATCAAAGTCATGGATAGAAAGAAAGTCCACTACGATTTTTCGAATCCGAAACGCCTGCCGTGAAATTCAGATGATTGGGCTGGCTGATAAATTATCGAATATGCGCGACATTGACAGAGACTATCCCATTGAGGGAGAAAATCTTTGGAAACGTTTCCGGATGAAAGATAAGGCGATGATTGGCTGGTATTACATGGGTATTCGCGACGCTTTGTTTGAAACGTTTTCGGGTATACCCGCTTTTGAAGAGTATTGCAGATTAATTGACGTAAATTTCGGTATTCGCAATCAGGCGACAGGCAGTGCCTGATGAGGGCGCAATGATAATAAAAGGTTTACAAAAGCTCACATTGTTGGATTATCCCGGGAAAGTTGCGTGCACGGTGTTTACTGCCGGCTGCAACTTTCGTTGTCCTTTCTGCCATAATGCATCCTTAGTGACGGGGGATTTTTCGGGAGCTTCGATACCTTGCGCAGATATCATAGATTTTCTGGCGTTGCGAAAGGGAATCCTGCAGGGTGTCTGCGTCACAGGCGGAGAGCCTCTTCTTCAAAATGACCTCGAAGGATTTCTCACATCAATAAAAGAAATGGGCTTATTGATAAAGCTTGATACAAACGGGAGCTTTCCTCAAAAACTAAAAAGCTTAATCGAAAAAAATCTCATTGACATGGTGGCAATGGATATTAAGAATTCAAAAGAAAATTATGCCCGAACTGCCGGGGTAAAGGATCTCGATATCACGCCTATAGAAGAGAGTGTGCGTATACTGATGAATGGCAATATCTCTTATGAGTTTCGCACAACAATAGTTCGCGAATTCCATCAAAAATCCGACCTCATATCCATCGGGGAATGGATAAGAGGTGCGGATAAGTATTTCTTGCAGCATTTTAAGGATTCAGGTGATTTACTCTCACAGGGACTGCATGGCTACGATAAGTCCGTTATGACCAGCGCCCTGTCAGTGGTTAGTCCTTATGTAAAAGAGGCAAAACTAAGGGGGATTTAGTCAGTTTCTTAATCCCTGTGTCCATATTTCATTTCCGTAAATATCAGTAAGTCTCATCATTGAGATAATCGGTGCGTCGCCGGTCGAAACATTGCTGATAATAAGAGCGCCGTCCTCAGGAACAATTATCTGATCCCCGAACATATAGGAGTCGTCGTAATTTCCGTCATAGTCATAATAATCGCAGAGCAAATCGATTGTATCGCCGGGATTCAAAGACATATTAACCTTTGCCACAGCTTCTGTCGTATCCTGATAGTCTGTTATCGCTCCCGCAATCGCTCCATCTGGGTGGTTATTGTCGAAGACTATCAAAAGGTTCACTCTCGTACCATTGAGCATGGCAGGGACGTAACCCGTATAACAATAAGTATCTCCTTCGGTTTCTTCACTTAGTAAATAATATGGAGTAACCTGTCCGTTTATGGCTATCCAATTTCCCGAATAATCAAGTATTAAGTCACCGGCAGCCGTGTATTCGTATACATTATCGACCCCTAAGTCAATATAGCCTTCGCCGTCGTCAATAAAGGCGCTGACTGCGACCGAAGTAACAAGAGACCATTTTTCTTCGGGTAAAATCAGTATGGCTTTGCCGTCTTCATCGGAGTAAGCGAAGTCATCGGCAGTAATGGAATTTTGGGCGTAGTATTCGGAAGCCTCCAATGCGCGGTCCTTATTAAACCAGCTCAAGATATCACCCGCAGAAAAGCCATTGTCGCCGGAAGTAGTAGATGAAGAGCTTCCGAGAAATGACCCTAAAAGGGTAGATACGGTATCTGATGAAAGGACGGATGTGCCTGAGCCGGTGGAACCTGTCAGCCCCCCTAAAAGGCTGCCCAATCCGCCTGAGGATTCACTGCCGGAGAGCATATCAAAAAGACTCGTCCCCGGGTTTGATTCGGATGCTACTATTTGCCCACCTGCCGCGAGAGATGCGAAGCTCTTTATGCAGTCAGTGTATTCCTCATCCATGCCGATTTTACTGTAGGTGCTAAGCGCATTGTTTACCTTTCCGAGCGATTGATACGGAAAGTAGATGGAGATTCCGTTTGCGTTGGTCATGCTTGCGCAAATGCGATTATACTTTATACAGCCTCGCAAGGTTTGCGCTAATTCACTTGATTCTTCGGTGTTTAAATTCTCAGCAAAATGTATTAAATCTATCTGATTGATTTTTGTAGAAGACGAAAAATCGCGAGCCGAACTCCTCGCATCCGAAACCTTCTGATAGTCATCCGAATTAAGAAGAGCACTCGTCGACTGAGCGAAAGTCTTAAACGAGGAAGGGACAGTGCCTTTTAATTCCGCTAAATCGATTAAGGATAGTGTCGCTTTGCTCGTGGGATCCTTTTTAGCACTGTCAGTAATGAAATCGTCAATAATAGTTTTTCCTATTTCCACTGTAGAAAGGGAGGTATTAGCTGAAACTGCAGAAAGCCAGGTCGTGTAATACCACCCTGTGCCGGGCTCGGTGGCTTCTGAGGCGATCATATAATCCGAGTAAGGTTCTATTACGAGAGCCGTCTCAAGAGTCGCCATAAGGCAGGCGTCGAAACCGACGAAATCAAACTTCACGCCTCCGTCTTTAAGTGCGGTGCTGATTTCGTCTATCGTCATCGTCCCTGACGGGAATAATTCATCATATCCATAACCTGAAATAGAGCCGCCGCCATGATCCCAAAGAATGAGGAAATAGCGATCTGCCGCAAAATTTGTTTTACCGTATTTAATAAATTCGGAAAGAGTCGCCGGGTCGGTCATGGATTTTTTCCCCAGATTCTTTTCGAGGCAAAGCAGCCCGTTTCCTGTCTTTTGGGCATTTGCGGTGATCTGGTAAATCTGATTGGACGAAGAGCTCATTATAGTATTATTCCATTTTTTGGCTCCTCCTGTCTCAATAATGACATTAACATTATCGGAGAGCTCGGAATGTACTATCTCCTGTAAATCGGCGGTCGCCATTCCGCCCTCGGACTCTAAATCCGTCCCGCACATATAAATAAGTACTGTAACTGTATCCTGTCCGTTTCCTTTTAATTTTGTATACTTTTCGCGTGCCTTGGATGAAACTTCGGTAACAGCCGCATGAGCCTTATAATCGGAGGATGATGTGGTATTTCCTGAACTCGTTGTAGAGGTAGCGTCACCGGTGCTGCCGGTAAAAAGACTCAGCAAATCGGATCCGGAAGAAGATGTGTCCGTGTCGGTATCCGTATTGCTGCCTGTTACGAGGCTCAATAGATCATTTGAGGACGAAGACGAGCCTGTAATGTTTTGGATCGCGTCCATAATACCGCTGCCGCAAGACTTAAATAAAAAATAACCTATGACTATTACAATCACGAGAATTATTATTTTAGTAAGACAGCCGGATTTTTTGGCCGTAGTGGCAGTACCGGATGAGTTTTTCTTTAATAGGATGCTCCCTAAAAGTCCCGCCAATAGACAACCTAAGCCGCCGCCTCCGGATGAGCCTCGGTTACCCGAACCCGTACCCGAGCTGCCGCTACTGCCAAAGCCGGGTCTATTTGCGTTTCCGACCGGTCCCCCGCCCAGTCCGCTGCCGCGACGTCCGAGATTTCCGCTTCCACCGCCTGTTACATTCGTTTTTCTTCCAGTGGGTCTGTTCCCCGCCATTTTGTTTTCCCCCTTGCTCATTCTAAGAATAATACGTTCCTCATTTGCAATCATTGTACCATCAAGAAAAATAAACGTAAAGAAATATAATCAGTTTAATAGAGGTTTAACGCAAACGTTTGCGGAACTATTTCGCCGAGAGTTCGGTTTTTCAGAAGACCGGATGAAACTAATAAATTTTGCGAAGCTGATTACACCGAAAATTTTTACGAATATTTTCGGTTTTTTGAGTAAAATATTTCAATAGGATTTTGAACAATTTAAAAGGAATAATATTGTCTAATTTGCACAATAAAATAGTCGTGAAGATACAAATAAAATTATATCTTGACAGTTAATTGGCGATTTGATATATTCTATTTATATTAACGCAAACGTTTACAAGCCCTATTTTTCTTCTCAGATTCGCTTACTTGGAATGGTTTGTAAAGACGTAATATAAAGAAGTACAAGACGGGAGTGAGAGTATGTCAAAACAAAAAAAAGAAGGACCGCGAAGAAAACCTTTGACCAAAGTTCGTTTAAAGAATTACGTGCTTAATGTGTTAGGGAATCCGTTCAATGTAATCGTATTTTTCAGTTTGATTATGTTGTTCTGTTTGATAGTGATCCCGGTTCTGACGATGCTGCAAACCACATTTGTAGTTGCGAAGGCGGAGCTTCGCAGCATACCGGGAGCACAGCTCGGTGATTATACGCTGTTTTACTGGAAGTACCTATTAGCGAGCCCGCTTACGAAATCCATTCTGTGGCAGCCGTTTCTGCATTCATTGATTATCGGCTTTTTCGTTACCGTTATCGCCATTCCTTTAGGCGCTGTTCTTGCATGGCTTATGATTCGTTCGGATATACCCGGGAAGAAATTATTGAGCCTGCTCATTATTGTACCTTATATGATTCCTTCATGGTGCAAGGCGCTGTCGTGGTTGGCTGTCTTTCGAAACGCCACCTCGGGCAGTAAGGGACTGCTCACGGGACTGGGGATACCCATACCCGACTGGATGGCTTACGGGCCATTTGCCATCATAGCCGTTATGGTTATGCACTATTATGCCTTCTCTTATATAATGGTGTCGGGGTCGTTGCGCTCGATTAATTCAGAGCTTGAGGAGATGGGAGAGATTCAGGGTGCGAATAAAGTCCAGATCTTAAGAAAAATTACTTTCCCATTGGTGTTGCCGGCTATTTTATCTGCAGCCATCATGACCATTTCAAAATCCATTGGGTCATACGGTGTGGCGGCGAACCTTGGCAATCGTATCAGTTATTATGTTCTTGCCACGCGTATGAAAGAGTTCATAAATGACAGCCCGAAGGGCGTCGGCTACGCAATGAGTCTTCTTATGATTCTATTAGCCTGCGGGACGATATTTGCGAATCAAAAAATGGTCGGTGTCCGAAAATCTTACGCTACTATTGGCGGTAAGGGGACGAGGAGTAATCTTATTAAAATAGGAAAGGCAAAATACGGTCTTCTGGTATTTATCGCAGGTTTCCTTGTAATAGCTATGGTCATGCCTACATTTGTATTGGTCATGGAGAGTTTCCAGATATACACAGGCGGCGGTTATGGGCTTTCTAATCTATCGCTTTATGCCTGGATTGGTTCACTCGATAAGGCACCGCTGGAAGCCTATGCTTATAATGGTATATTTAAGAACTCGGAGTTTATAAGAGCCTTGCTTAATACAATAAAACTCTCGATTATCGCATCCATACTTACCGCGTTTTCAGGCCAGTTCTTAGGATACATTTCCACCAGAGGACGCGGGAAATGGTACGGTACTTTAGTAGAGCAATTGGTATTCATCCCTTATCTGATGCCTGCGGTGGCTTTTGCGGCTATATATTTTGCGATGTTCTCCCAAAAGCGTCTGGGAGGCCTTATCCCTTCATTATACGGGACATTCGCTCTGATACTTTTGGTCTCTGTGGTGAAGCACTTCCCATTTGCGAGTCGTTCGGGGACAGCTAATATGCTACAGATTTCTACGGAGCTTGAGGAAGCCGCGGAGATAGCGGGAGCGAGCTTCTGGCGCCGAATCGGAAAGATAGTTATTCCGCTTGCAAAAAATGGCTTTGTTTCGGGATTTATGCTTGTGTTCATCAGTATCGCAAAGGAACTGGATTTGATTGCCATCCTGATGACGCCGCGAAATTACACACTGTCATATCTGGCGTTTGAATATTCAAAGAGTCTGATGCCGCAGTGCGCGGATGCTATAGCTATAGTTATGTTGTTGTTTATACTACTCTGTTACAGGATAGCTAATAGATTCGGTGCAGATATCAGTAAGAGTTGGGGTTAAGGAGGAAACCGATGAGTCGAATAGAATTAGAACACATTGACAAATATTATGGAGACAATCACGTCCTGAGAGATATTAATCTCACGATTGAGGACGGCGAATTCATGACGCTTTTAGGACCGTCAGGCTGCGGAAAGACGACTACGCTTCGTGTCATTTCGGGTCTGGAAGCTCCGCAGGAAGGCATCATGAAGATGGATGACCATGTGGTTATCAATGCGAATGAAGAATTTTACGAGGAACCGAGCAAACGCGGACTGAACTTAGTATTCCAGAGCTATGCGTTGTGGCCGCATATGACAGTTTTTGAGAATGTGGCATTCGGACTTCGCATAAAGAAATTCAGCCGCAAAGAAATCGAAGAAAAGGTTATGACAGCGCTAAAGACTATGCGTATCGAGGAATATCGCGGGCGTTATCCGAATGAGCTTTCAGGAGGACAGCAGCAGAGAGTTGCGATTGCGAGAGCCATTGCCACTAATCCCAAGCTGCTGCTCCTTGATGAGCCTCTTTCGAATCTGGACGCGAGACTTCGTATAGACATGCGAGCCGAATTAAAGCGTATGCATCAGGAAACGGGCACGACCATAATTTATGTTACGCATGATCAAGTAGAGGCTATGACAATGTCTACGAGGATAGCTCTATTTAAAGAGGGCGAAATCGCTCAGATTGCCACGCCGCTCGAGATTTACACAAATCCTGTGGATCTGGTCGCAGCTGATTTCATAGGAAATCCGCGTATTAATTTCATTGACGCTACCGCGATTTATGAAAATGATACTCTTAAAGTAAAAAGTGATTTAGGTAATTATGAATTCGGAAAAGACACCATGAAAGAAGGCGAAGAATGGCCGGTAGGCACAGAATTTGCTTGTGTTTTGGGAGTCAGACCCGAAAATGTCGACATCGTTGAGCAAGACCCGGGTGTACCATTTACCGTGGAATGCTCTATATACGCGAGTCAGCCTGCGGGCAGTGAGACGATAGTGGCTCTGACAGCGGGGAAAGCCGAGTTCCTCGCCATCCAGAAGAGCATAGCGGATTACGCCATTAACCAAAAGGTGTGGGTGGTCTTAAATCCCGAGAAAATGAACGTCTTCAATAAGGATTCCGGAAGACTTATAAAGCTTGCTGCACTTAAGACCTCAAATAAATAAACCTATGAATCGTTTGAGAAATATATTATAATTTGATAGTTATATGACAGGAGTTTATATATACATTGATTTTAGTGTAAGGAAGCTACAGTATTAAGGAGGAAAAGTAAAATGAAAAAGAAATACGTTGCGGTACTGCTTTGCGTGGTATGTTCGCTCTCCCTTCTTTGGGGATGCGGAAATAAGGGCTCAAACGGCGCTGCAGACACGGGCGGCGGTGCTGCCGATGTCGCGGATGAAGAGTCAGACGGTCCCGACTATGCGAGCATGACAATGGAAGAGCTTTATGACCTTGCAAAGCAGGAAACGGGCACCATCACGGTATATTCCACCACTTCTTCGGCGGATATTGCCGTAAAGAAATTCAAGAAAGCCTATCCTGATCTACCGATTGAGTACATTGAGTCGGATACGAGTACGGTTGCGAATCGTATCGAGACGGAATCCGAGACAGGAAATGTTAATGCCGATGTCCTTGAGGTAAAGGATAACAGCGGTGAGATTTACAATCAGTTGGTTTTATATGATTACCTTGACATCTATCAACCAAAAGAAATCATTAAACACATTGATCCCGAGCTGTTAAAATACGGCATGCCGGTATCGGCTACATACAGCCCCTGGTACTATAATACTTTGATGTATCCGGATGGATGCCCGATAGAGAGCTGGTGGGATATCGTTCAGGGATATGATCAGGAGACCGGAAAGTTCACGGATCAGTTCTGGACGATTTACACAAAGGATATCACTTCGGCTTCTTACGCTGCTTTGTGGGCACAGCTCATAGTAGACGGGGATGCGATGACCGAACAATATGAAAAGCAATACGGCGAACCGCTTAAATTTACCTATATGGATCACCTCAATAATCAGCCTGGCGTTATGGAATTCCCCGAAAATAACGGCGGTGTCGAGCTTCTTTGGAGATTTACCCAGATGAAGCAAACTGAGCTGGATGACGGCGATCAGGTGGTTTCGGCTGTTGACGAATCCTTAAATGGTCCGACCTTAGGACTTTGCTCGGGATCAAAGCTTGATAATATCAATAACGGCATGAATATCATGTGGGTCACCGGTCTTGAGCCGTACACTGCGTTCCTTGCCTGCGATTATATCTATGTTGTTAATCAATGCGATAATCCGGCAGGCGCGAGATTGTTTGTAAACTTCGCATTAGGCGGTGATGACGGTGCGAGCGGTTGTCAGGATGCCTACAATGGTATCGGAAAATGGTCTATCCGTGATGACGTTGTCTTCGATAAGACACCTTACACAGCCGAGGAAGTAAATCTTAAAGCTCCTGACTTTGATGAGATTTACGGATACTATCCCAATGTTAAGGCATACTGGATTTACTGGAGAGATCAAGCTCCGAAATAAGGTCTAATAGAAATTGTTGATTTATTGAGGTAAAGATGGATAAAAAAACGGCTAAAAAAGCAGAACCAAGCGTCTGGAGAAAAAGGCTTGACAGATTTTGGGTAACATTGTTCCTCACACCTGAGGGACGCCCTAAAAGCGCGATGTTGATGTATGCTTTTTGCCTATGCTTTGTGCTATTTGCTTTATATGGTCTGTCATATTATTTTCTGATTGACGGACTGGAGTACCTTCTAAAGAGTATAAACGCAGTGTGGTTTAAAAACGCCTTAATGACACTGCTTCCGGGTCTAATCGGGACTGCCGTTTGTCTTTTGTTCTGGTTTCTGACAAAGGACAAACGCATCCTGCCGGTAGCCTATGTATGGCTCGGAATTTTGTCGATTTTGAGCCTGGCGGGCATGTACTTTGTCTGTCTTGACGATTTGGAGGTATTCAGGATTTTCTGGTACTTTTTTGTAAGGCTAGTACCGGTGGGCCTTATAAGCGGGATTGTTTGTACTCAGATTATTTACCGAAAGTGGAAGCTTAAGGAAGACCAAAATGATAAAGCACTTGGAAAACTAAGCGACTAAATGCCCGACAGACATAATAGGCATCATTATCGGATATTACAGGTAAAGGAATTAAGATTAAGCATGTTATTAATTGACATTATAAATGTCGGCGACGGTGATGCAATACTCTTAAGGGAGAAAAGAGCCGGAAAGCCTGACTATGTGCTACTCGTTGACAGCGGTCGCCCGCATGTGGAGTATATCAAAGGCTCAAAGAGGAAGACCGCACTACTATACTTAAAAACGCTTGGTGTTGACCACATTGATACATTGCTGATTAGTCATTTGCACTTTGACCATTTCGGCGGAGTGCTGGGTATCTTAAGGCACATCCCCATATATGTTCTGGAGGCAGGATATTTACCGCCTAAGACTGCAATGTGGGTGGAAAGACCCGATACTTTGGTTAAAAGCCCGATCAGTATGTGTGACGCATTGAATTTATTTAACGATACCATAAGGATAGCTGATACGCTCGGAACAGACTGCATTAAAGCTCCTGAAGGAAAACGGATGCTTACCGAAAATCTCGGGATAGAGATTTTTTATCCGGATAACGAGCTAATGGATAGGCAAAGACTGATTTTCGACGGACTGTACCATAGGGAGAAATTCAGCGAGGAGCTATTAAGCGCGATATCAAAAGATAGGAATTGCTCGAGTATCGTTGCGAGAGTGGAATACGCGGGCGCAAGCATTTTACTCACCGGTGATTCATACGGAGTTTACTGGGAGGACAGGGGATATGAGCATTGCGACATATTAAAAGTCCCACACCATGGCGATCCGAAATCAATTACCGAAAAGGCCGTAAAATCGGTTTCTCCAAAGTACGCGGTCATCAGTTGCCAGAATGATTCACCGGCTAAGAAAGACAGACCTTCAGAGGCTGCGATGGACATACTCTTTGACAATGTTGAAAACGTGGTATGCACCGAGAATCCCGATGTAAAGCGCCTTAAAGCTGCTGCTTATGACGCTGTATGCTTTGAAATAAGTGACGACGGAGAGATAACATATCTCTTGAAAGCATGAAATAATGAAATACAGAAATACCGATAAAGCACTGTTACACTAATCATAACCCCCACCAAAAGCTTTCGTGGAGGCTTGATATAGAAATTTTACCCAAAACAATAATAGGGAGGAAACATGTCATGAAAAAGAAACTGATTGCTGTATTATTAGTAGCATCGCTGGTTTTCGTTATGATGGCTTGTGGTACAAAAGAAACACCCGCCGCCGAAGACAAAACCGAGGAAACTGCCGAAGAACCGGAGACTGAGGAGCCTGAAGAAGTTGCAGAAGAAACCACTGAGCCTGCAGCTGAGACTTACGTACCTCTGGCAATTGATTTTAAGAACAAAACAGGAAAGTCGATTTCAGGTCTTTATCTCTATCCCACCGGAGCCGCTGAAAAAGGCAATAGCATTTGCCCCGCAGAGTGGATCGATCAGGATAACGACCCCAATGAAGAATTTTATGAGCTCTTCACCTACATCGTACGTCCGGTAGCGGATTCATACGAGATCTATGTAGAATTCGCAGATGGCACAAATGCCACATGGGAAGGACTTACCGTAGCCAATCACGACAAATTCTCGTTAAAGAATGGTCCCGACCCCTCCACATGGGAGCAAGAGCCAGCTGATGAAGAGGATTGGGAAGAAATGGATGCAGTTGTAGCCGAAGGAAAAACCACCGATAATTACTATCCGGGATATGAAATCTTAGGTCTTGAACTAAAGAATAAAACCGGCAAAGACGTTACCGAGTACTATTTCTCGGAAGCAGGTTCGACCACTCAGTACAATAACATGGTACCCTGCCTCGTTGACGAAGACGGAAATAATATCGAAAAATGGGTAGCCGGCAAAGGCGGACTCTATGCATTCGGATTCTTCATTCGTCCTACAGCTGATTCCTATACCGTTAATCTCGTATTTGATGATGGTGAGACACTTGAAATCACAGATATCGATCTTTTGAAACCCAATGGAGATGGCTTCTTAAGTAATGAGATTTCAATGAAAGATGCAGTGGATCCCGACCTTACCGAAGTATCCTATGATGACGGCGATCCGGAGCCCTTACAGTACATAAAGGACGCTATTGCCGCAGGTATTCCGCTGGATAAATGGTATCCGACGTACTAGAAAAGATTTTAATTAATTTAAGCCGGTGACAGCCGGAAGAAACAGCAGATAGGGAGGATGCGGCTGTCCGTATCCTCTTTGTGCACAAAAGAAACATCATCTAAATCAAAATGAGAGGTATAAAATGAAAAATTTTAAGAAAGCAGCGGCTTTATTTATAGCCTTTGCATTGGTTATAACCTCGAGCTTTGTGTTTGTAAACCTACCTGTAAAGGCCGATGGCAATTGGTGGGAAGAAGACACATGGGAAAAGGAAAAGCTCGTGGAATTGGGCGCTGAAATACCCACATATAATAAATCAGCCGATCAGTATGAGATATCTACACCCGAGCAGCTCCTATACTTAAGCGGAGCCTGGAGTAATGATGATACCAATAGCGACGGGGCACCTGATGCACCTTGTGACGGGAAATATGTTTTGACTGCGGACTTGGATATGTCAAATCTTATGAAGAGCATAGGGCAGGCACTCACCAAAGCCTCAGGGAAGACGACTGAAGGTTACATGCCCCCGATAGCGACAGAGACATCCGAGACACCCGAAAAAGGAGGCGTACGCTGTGCGTTTTTCGGAGATTTCGACGGACAGGGACATACTATCAGCAATATAGTAATAAAGCGTTTTAACAATAAATACGCCGGTCTTTTCGGAAATATCGGCTATGATTATGGCGTGGGTTCATTAAAGAATCTTGCACTTGTCAATATCAAAGTAGAGTGCGTTGCCTCCGCAGGCCTCCTTGTAGGCGGTCTTTACGGGGACGTGGACAATGTCGTGGTAATAGGCTCATTGGATTTGCAGGAGAAAACCGCGGGCGGTCTCGCCGGGAAAATTAAGAAAAATGAAAATGGTAACCTCGGAACCGCCAGAAACTGCTTTGTTTATTGCGATACGGTAGTACATGGTCAGGGCAGTGAGAATGGTGCCGCAGGCGGTATTACAGCAGCCAATTCCGACGGCGGGCGAGTATACAATTGCATTGCCTTAGGCAGTATCACCGTAGAGGGTGAAGGCGCAGATGCCGTGGGCGGTATCAGCGGAGCTTTAAAAGCGAGTGAAGCATTGCAGGGCAGTATCGTTGCGCTTCGTAAAATAGCTGTAGAAGATGGTATTAATATTGGGCTTTTGGCAGGTGATTATTCCGGTGAAACCGGAGCGCACTTAGGCTCTGATTACGTCTGGGAAGGGACTACCATGACCGGACTCGTAGCTCCCGCGCACCCGGCTGCAGCGGCGTTTGCCTCGATTGACGCAGCGTCCCTACAATCAAAGAGCTTCTACGCAAACGGAATCGGTTGGGATATGACAGATGCCTGGAATTGGGTCGGAGCTGACGAAGGGGGTTATCCTCTTCCCGCACCTTTTGGAACTTCAGAGGTGGTCACTAATGCTATAGGTAATAAAATCGCCGAGGATTTGGTTGTTACCGAACCCGTTCTTCGTCCTTCGGAGCCCATGACGACCACGGGATATATCGGTGAGCCATGCGAAATAGCGGCTACTCTCACACTTCCCGAGGGTGTTTCAGCCGAAAAGGTCACACTTTTCTATGGCAGCGATAAGGATGGAGCGTCATTTAAAGATTCCGTTGAATTAAAACTTTCAGGAGATGGACTTTACAAAGGAGATTTCCCGAAAACTGATTCGGAGAGTAATTGGTATTACTACCTTTCAGCGACCGTGGGAGGAAAAGAAATCACATTCCCGAGCGACGTAAAGCAGTGCATACCCTTACAGATTGTACCTGTTACAATAATTCGCTCACCTAAGCATATTACGGTAAGCCCGGGTGAGACTTATGATAAAATCGGCATCAATTGGATAACCGACGAAGAAGGTTTAGATGCGATTGTTCGTTACCGCGAAGCCGGAACTTCCGATTGGACTGAAGTTAATGTAGAAGATATTACGCCTACCGATTTAAGCGGAGCCTATGTCTTTACGACCTATGCCGTTACGCTTTCGGGACTTAAACCAAAGACTGCTTATGAATATCAGGCAGTCACCGACAGCGAGGGAGAGCTATTTGAATCTTCAGTGGCCTCATTTACGACATTGCCGGATACTAATGAATTTAATTTCATAGCGGTTTCTGATTTGCAGTCTACGAATGCAGAGGGTTATCTGCCCTTCCTTAACGCACAGAATGCGTTTATTAAAAACACCTTGGGAGGGACGGATTTTTATCTCAATCTCGGCGATTTAACTGAAGGCGGGTCTATTCCGGAGTGGCAGTATATGTTTGACACTTTAAGCGAGAGCTACGCCAATACAATCACAGCTTTCACCGCAGGTAATCACGAGAACAAACAGGACCTTTTGTACTCGCTGTTTAAGGGACACACAAATCAGCCGGGTACAATGGATGAGGAATCCATAGGTGATACGACAGCGAGCTTTGTTGTGGGTGATGTTTGCTTTGTAATCCTGAATACAGATCCCTATTCGGGAAAAGAAGGCGCTGATACACTCGCCGATAAGCGCGCATTCTACGAAGCTCAAAAAGAATGGGCAAAGAGCGTTTTTGAGGCTTCAGGGTGCAAGTGGCGTATTATAGGAGCGCATGCAGGATTAGTCCAAGACGATTTGGAAGCGACCGAATTTATCGAGAAAATGTGCGATGAACTGGATGTTGATTTGTATTTCAATGGTCATATTCATGATTACTACAGAATAACCGCCAGAGACGGCGCACATGCTGCCACCGGAGAGGGCACGACCTATATTACCACGAGCCCAATGGGGAGAAAATTCGATGATTTCGTCGAAGGTCAAGTCCCCGATGATTTCATAGACTTCCAGACAGGCGGAGTAAAGGACCGCCGCCAGTATTTCACTTATGTATCAGTCAGCGATACCGGAATATCGGTCAAATCATATCAGCTTAGCGAAGCGGGAGATGATACGTTAGAGGAGACCTTTAATGATTTCACGGAAATCGACGGAATAGAACTAACTGAAAGCCTTTCTGTAAAGAACGGGACATATGTTGCCGGCACAGGAAATAAAACAACCACCGTCCAATCAGGCGGCACTGTTGCGGTAGCGTATTGGTACATAGGCGGCGCCGTGGTATTAATCGCGGCAGTAGCAATAATAATCGTCGTGGTTCAGAAGAAAAAGAAAAAGAAAGCGGAAACAAACGCATAATTAAGAAGTAAAAAGGGCGGGCATTCCGCCCTTTTTATTGTGTTTTTCCCAGAAATCATATACAATGTGCAAGGACAACCGGTCGCAATTTGATTTGCGAAGGAATGCACAGGGAGATTTTTCATGATTAAAACGCCGCAGATGAAGAAAAACCAGAAGCGGTTTATTAGAAAGCCACCTGTTAGGATTGGAAAGATTCTTGCACAAGCAGCGATTCTGCTGGGTGTTTTTGTTGTATCTGTTATTTTTTTCGAACTTGTGATTAATCAAGGCAGGGACTCTACCGCCGTCGACATCGGTGAGGCGACTTACCCGCAGATTTCCTTTACGAGCCAGGGTGCGGATATTAATCTATTATCGGGATATGGCAGGCAGCGAGATATCGCCAGTATGCATGATTCAATCACTCCCATTATTGACAGTCAATTGCATGTGACCGTCACTCCCTATGGAAATGAAGTCCGAAGAATGTCATATAAGGTATATTCGTTAGATGGTACAAAGACATATCTCGAAGGCGATGCCATACTATCATCCAATGAAACTACTCTTGATTTCAGAGACGCTGACATTATTGCCTCAGAAAAGATGCTGGAGATTTCACTTAGCTTAAGACGAGGAATAACTGTCTATTTTTATACTCGGATTTTGGACGCTACCGAAGGAAGATTTGCGGAATGTATTAGCTACATCAACGGTTTCCATGAAAATACTCTTAATAAAATTGAGGGTGCTGTAATCAGTCAGGTTCTGGAGCCGAATGAGGAGGCTGACAATTCCTCTTTCGGTCATGTGAACATTCATTCAAGCTATAAAATGGTAACATGGGGTACGCTGAAACCTATTGTCGACGGAGATGTAAGAGTAACAATTAAGGAACTAAACGCGACCTTCATGTCAGCCACTTTGGAATACATGGTAAATTGTGAAGGGGATACTCAAGGAAATGATTCATATCTTGTCAGGGAATTTTACAGGGTGAGATATGACGAAACCTACAAACGTATGTATCTGCTTAATTATGACAGGGTCTTGGAACAGATTATGGATACTTCTTCGGTAATGCTGAGCGAAAAAGGTGTTCTTCTGGGTATTTCGGGGAAAGAACCGGAATATAAAGTAAATGCCGACGGGTCGGTGGTTTCGTTTGTTATAGCAGACGAATTATGGAATTATAACCGCGACGCTGATGAAATATCATTGGTATTTGGCTTTAGGGATTCGGGAAATCCCGACCAGAGAAATATGATTAGAAAACATGAGATAAGAATATTATCAATGGATGAAGAAGGAAATACCACTTTCGGTGTTTATGGATACATGAACCGCGGCAGCCACGAAGGTGAAGTGGGAGTGGCGATTTACACCTATGATATTAAGAAAAATGTAACCGATGAAAAGGCTTTCATCTCGAGCAATAAATCTTATGAATACATGGCAATGAAATTCGCAAGAACAGTCTACTACAGTGATACTCGTCAGTCTTTAAGTGTTCTTTCAGAAGAAGGTCTCTTTGAAATAACGTCCGAAGGCTCGAGGATTACTTTGGCAGAGAATCTTAAAGAAGGACATTATGCATACTCAAGCGACGGGCGCCTTATTGTATACGAGGCGAAGTTTAATGACGAGGGCGGCGCAACGCTTTTAAAGGTACGGGATTTGAGCACCGCCCAGGAATGGGATATTACCTGCAATGCCGGGGAGGAATTGCATCCGCTTGGTTTTGTTAAGAGGGATTTGGTGTACGGGGTAGGTCGCTCAAAAGACGCGGGTCTTACCGTTACCGGCGAAGAAGTGCGCCCCATGTATAAAGTCATTGTCGAAGACCAAAATGACAATGCCTTAAAGACTTATGAGGCCAATAACGTCTACATTCTGGGAGCGCAGATTGATGAAAATCTGGTATCCATTAATCGTGCAAAGCTGACAGACGGCAGATACCAGAGTATTACCGATGAATATATCACCAATAATAAAAAGGATGACGAGAGTAATATCTTCCTTGAAAAATATACAAGTGATAAAAAACTTTACCAATATAGAATTACCTTTGCCGACGGAATCTCGGATAAGGATCCCAAGATACTAAGGCCCAAGCAAGCCTTGCTGAATTCGCCTCTGCAGATAACATTTGACAGTTACGATTCAAAAAACTACTATTATGTATATGCAAACGGGGAATTACTCTCGGTCAAGGAACAAGCAGGCGTGGCAATAAACGAGGCGGATGAGGCCTCGGGTTTAGTCATTACATCGAAACAGGAATATGTCTGGATTCGCGGGGTGCGCGCATCCGAATACGCCATCATAGGTCAGGATCAGCTGATTGCTAAAATGGCTTCGAAAATGAAAGCAAAAGAAGCCCCGCTGGCCATAGCCAATGAATATTCGGACGGAAAAGGAATGGATTTAACGGGGTGCACGCCGGAGGAGCTCTATTACATCCTGAACCAAAACACTCCGGTGATTGCCATGACTTCCGAAACCGAAGGGATAATATTAACAGGTTATACCCAGAGCATATTCACATATGTTAGCCCAAAGACAGGCGAATCGGGCTATGTGCCGATAGAAGAACTGCCCGCGATGACTGCGTCTACGGGCAATGCCTACATCGGGATGCTGCCTACTGATGCCATGCGGGAAGCCGCCGTGCAATAAATTTACCGTTTCAAAGTACATATGATAATCGGCGAAAAGGTGTTTCAATATCGGGAAGCTTACACAATGTTTTACGAGTACACGAAAATGTTCTTGCGTTTGCGAAGCAGGTAATAAAGCCCGACGCCTAAGACTCCGCAGGAGAGGAATTCTCCCATTCCTATTGTAGCCATAAGGAATATTAGCGGAAGGTCGACGCCATAGGCATAGCGTAATATTAGCGGTACCGCAATCACATTTGCCACTATCGGGGGCAATGCCGCAAGAAAAGGCATACTCGCTGATTCCTTGGCGAATTTACCTATATAGTATGTTCCGAGTGCCCCGATAAGTGTCGCGATACTGCCAAAGACGATATCGGTAAGAATGGCTCCGCCAAAGATATTGCCGAGCAGGCATCCTATAAAAAGTCCCGGCACTGCGGCGGATGTAAATACAGGCAGTATAGTTAAGGCTTCAGCTATTCTTACCTGAATCTGTCCGAATGATATGGGGGCGAATACGAGTGTCAGCACTACATAGACAGCGGCAATTAAAGCCGCTCGGGTGAGAAAGAATACTTTTTTGTTTTGCATTTTAGAAGGCTCCTTTAGTTTTGTTTTAAGTCAGGAAGGTCTCGAACTGACTTTTATCCGATGTATCGCGGTGAGCAAAGCACTAAGCTACTTTATCCACCGGGATACATTGTATCACGTATTATGAGATTTCAGAAGAATTAATTTTTAGGAGGCAGAAATGATTCGGCTAATTACGGTAAAAGAATTGAATCAAAAGGCTAATGAATTAAGCGGAAAGGAAGTACAAATCGGCGGTTGGATAAGAAGTGTGCGCGATTCAAAGACATTCGGGTTTTTGACTGTGCACGATGGCTCATGTTTTTCTCCCGTACAGGTGGTAATAAGCGACACAATGGACAATTTTAAAGAAATTGCCGCGCTAAATGTGGGAACATCAGTTATTGTTTCGGGTACGCTGACACTTACTCCGCAGGCGAAGCAGCCCTTTGAAATACAGGCAAAAACGGTTGTAATAGAAGGGACGTCCACTCCGGATTTTCCTCTTCAGAAAAAACGCCACTCGTTGGAATTCTTAAGAACAATCCCGCACTTAAGAGCCAGAACAAATACTTTTCAGGCCGTTTTTCGCGTTCGTTCTTTAGTGGCATTTGCGATTCATCAGTTCTTTCAGGAGAGGGGTTTTGTCTACGTTCACACGCCGATAATCACAGGAAATGACTGCGAGGGAGCCGGAGAGATGTTTCGCGTTACGACTCTTGATCTGGAGGATGTCCCAAAGGATGAGAATGGGAAACCTGATTTTTCGCTTGATTTCTTCGGAAAAGAAACTAATCTGACTGTCAGCGGGCAGCTCTACGGAGAAACATATGCGATGGCTTTTAAGAATATTTATACTTTCGGACCCACTTTCAGAGCCGAGAATTCCAATACGCCCAGACACGGGGCGGAATTTTGGATGATTGAGCCGGAAATGGCCTTTGCGGATTTAGAGGATAATATGCAAATAGCCGAGGATTTGCTTAAATATGTGATTCGTTACATTCTGGAGAATGCTCCCGAAGAAGTTGAATTTTTCAATGCTCACATTGATACCGGACTAAAGGAAAGACTGATTAGCGTAGCAGGCTCGGACTTTGCGAGAATCTCTTATACGCAAGCAATTGAAATTCTCGAAAAAGTAAAAGAAAGATTTGTATATCCAGTATCATGGGGAGCTGATTTACAGACCGAACATGAGCGTTATTTGACCGAAGAAGTATATGAAAGGCCTGTTTTTGTAACGGATTATCCAAAGGAAATTAAGGCTTTCTATATGAAGCAAAACGACGATGGAAAAACCGTTGCCGCGATGGATTTACTTGTGCCGGCAGTCGGAGAGATTGTTGGCGGAAGCCAGAGAGAAGATGACGAGAAAAAGCTTCTTAACCGAATGAATGAAATGGGGCTTAACCCTTCTGATTATGATTTTTACTTGGATTTGCGCAAGTACGGTTCCACCCGCCACGCCGGATTTGGACTGGGATTTGAACGAGTGGTTATGTACGTGACCGGAATAGGCAATATTCGTGATGTGCTGCCTTATCCGCGCACCACAGGTAATTGTGAACTTTGACGAAGAATAATAATATTTACCCTTTTATTGTTCAAACCCTTGGTATATAATAGACAAAGTTATAACAATAGTTTTGACATAAGAAGCAGGAGCAGAAAGGAGTTATAAAATGGCATTTGTAACAACAAAAGAAATGTTTAAGAAAGCATATGAGGGCGGGTATGCGGTAGGTGCATTTAATGTAAACAATATGGAGATTATCCAGGGCATTACAGAAGCCTGTCAGGATCAAAAAGCGCCGTTAATTTTACAGGTATCAGCCGGAGCGAGAAAATATGCGAAACAGTCTTATCTGGTGCACCTCGTTGAGGCAGCTATGGAGGAAACAGGGATTGACATCTGCCTTCATCTGGATCACGGCGATTCATTCGAACTTTGCAAATCTTGTATTGACGGCGGTTTCACGTCTGTCATGATTGACGCCAGTTCAAAACCATACGAAGAGAACATTGAGCTTACGAAAAAGGTAGTTGAATATGCTCACGATAAAGGTGTTGTGGTAGAGGCCGAGCTCGGACGTTTGGCCGGAATCGAGGATGCTGTCGTAGTGGCGGCGGGAGATGCTGCTTTTACGGATCCCGATCAGGTACAGGATTTCGTTGGCAGGACAGGTGTTGACTCACTTGCTATCGCAATCGGCACGAGCCACGGAGCATATAAATTCAAAGGAGAGGCTAAGCTTCGTCTTGACATCCTTCAGAAAGTACAGGATAAACTCCCCGGTTTTCCGATTGTATTGCACGGAGCATCCAGCGTTATGCCTGAATATGTCGCCATGTGTAATCAATACGGCGGGAATTTAGGCGGAGCCCAAGGCTGCCCTGAGGATATGCTTCGCGAAGCCGCAAGACTCGCGGTATGTAAGATTAATATTGATACAGACCTTCGTCTGGCGATGACAGCGAGCATCCGTAAGTATTTCGTAGAGCATCCGGAGCACTTTGATCCGAGACAGTATTTAGGACCTGCCAGAGATGCCATTAAAGAAGTGGTTACGCACAAGCTCATACATGTTTTGGGATGCGCGGGCCAAGCTTAAATTAAAGCTGATATTACCAAGGCTCCGGCTCAAATGCGGGAGCCTTTTACTTCTAAATAAGTACTTGAAATTATTATAAATTCTTTATTTTTTAGTTATATTTGATAATTAATAAACGATGAAAAAAATTATAAAATTGAAATAATTACTATATGTTGTGTTTGTTCGAAAAAAAGTACCAATATCTTGTAATTTTCTCTTGTCGAAATCCAAGTACCATGCTATAATTTATTCATTGCGAGACTACCCGGATGTCGTGGCTTGGTGGATCGTAATATCAAAAAGCCGAATCTTCCGCAGGGGGGTGGAAGTAAGGGATGAGCATTTATAAAGGAGATGGAAGAATGTACCGGGTATTAAAAAGAGACGGACAGGTCGCTGATTTTAATATTGCTAAAATCAGTGAAGCGGTAAGAAAGGCATTTGAAGCGCAGCATAGGGAATACAATCAAGATATAATCGATTTGCTCGCACTAAAGGTCACGGCTGATTACGAGCCGAAAATCAAGGACGGACTGATACAGGTAGAGGACATTCAGGACAGCGCCGAAGCTGTATTAATCAAGGCGGGTTACGCCGATGTCGCAAAGGGCTATATCCTCTACAGAAAGCAAAGAGAAAAGATACGTAATCTTAAGTCCACCATGCTGGACTACAGGGAAATCGTAAACAGCTACGTTAAAGTTACAGACTGGCGTGTAAAGGAGAATTCCACCGTCACTTATTCCGTAGGCGGGCTGATCTTGAGTAATTCGGGTGCTATCACAGCTAATTACTGGTTATCTGAAATTTATGACGAGGAAGTAGGAAAGGCACATAGGAACGCGGAAATTCACATCCACGATCTTTCCATGCTGACTGGTTATTGCGCCGGATGGTCGCTTCGTCAGCTAATCAGGGAAGGCTTGGGCGGAATTCCAGGTAAGATATCATCTTCGCCCGCGAAGCATCTGAGTGTCTTATGTAATCAGATGGTTAATTTCCTTGGCATCATGCAAAATGAATGGGCGGGAGCGCAGGCGTTTTCCTCATTTGACACATACCTTGCACCTTTTGTGAAGGTAGATAATCTCGATTACGACGAGGTGAAAAAGTGCATTGAGTCATTTATCTACGGAGTAAATACGCCCTCGAGATGGGGCACTCAGGCACCGTTTTCCAATATTACCTTGGATTGGACCGTACCTCCGGATTTAGCGAATGTACAGGCGATTGTGGGCGGAAAGGATACGGATTTTACCTACGGAGATTGCAAAAAAGAGATGGACATGGTCAATAAAGCCTTCATTGAAATCATGATTGAAGGCGACGCACACGGACGCGGATTCCAGTATCCGATTCCGACCTATTCCATTACGAGCGATTTTGACTGGAGTGATACTGAAAATAACAGATTACTTTTTGAGATGACGGCTAAATACGGGACGCCTTATTTCTCGAATTATATAAACAGTGACATGGATCCGGGAGACGTACGCAGCATGTGCTGCCGGTTAAGGCTTGATTTGCGCGAATTGCGCAAGAAATCAGGCGGCTTCTTTGGAAGCGGCGAAAGCACAGGCAGTGTAGGTGTGGTTACGATTAATATGCCTCGCATTGCATATCAGGCGACGGATGAGGATAATTTCTTCGAAAGACTTGATGAATTAATGGATATTGCAGCCCGTTCACTTCACACGAAGCGCACTGTTATCACAAAGCTTTTGGATGAAGGACTTTATCCCTATACGAAACGTTATCTCGGAACGTTTGAGAATCATTTTTCGACGATTGGTCTTGTGGGAATGAATGAAGCGGGACTGAATGCCAATTGGCTTAATAAAGACATGACCCATCCGGAGACCATTGCTTTTTCGCAGAAGGTTTTAAATCATATGCGCGAGCGCTTAAGTAATTATCAGGAGGAGTACGGAGATCTCTATAATTTAGAGGCTACCCCTGCTGAGTCTACGGCTTACCGGTTCGCTAAACATGATGTGGAGCAGTTCCCTGAGATTATCACCGCTTCAATGGATGGCACTCCTTACTACACGAACAGCTCAAATCTGCCTGTAGGTTACACGGAGGATATATTCACCGCCCTTGATGCGCAGGATGAATTACAGACGCTCTATACCTCGGGTACGGTTTTCCATGCGTTCCTCGGAGAAAAGCTTCCGGATTGGGAGTCGGCGGCGGCACTGGTACGTACGATTGCGAAAAACTATAAGCTACCCTACTATACGATGTCACCGACGTATTCGATTTGTAAGAATCACGGATACTTAACCGGCGAGCAATACAGCTGCCCGAAATGCGGTGAGCATACAGAGGTTTACAGCAGAATTACCGGATATTACAGACCTGTGCAGAATTGGAATGACGGGAAAGCCCAAGAATTTAAAGACAGAAAAGTCTACGATGTTACGAGCAATTCCTTTCGCGCTTGTGTCGGCGAATCGCCCAATAAACGCATTGACGAGATTTTGCGTGACGGAGTAGCAGATACTAAGGAAACAGACTTAAATACCGGTGCGAAAATCCTCCTATTTACTTCAAAGACCTGCCCCAATTGCGTTTTGGCAAAGAATACGCTGAATGATGCGGCAGTGGATTATGAGATAATAGATGCCGAAGAGCATAAGGATTTAGCCAAAGAATACAGGATTCTACAGGCACCGACGCTGGTAGTCATCGGAAATAATAAAGTCGAGAAGTACGCGAATGCTTCCAATATAAAGAAATTCGCAGAAAGCAGATAGTCTAAAAGGAAATTAAGAGCGCTCGCACGTTGCGGGCGTTCTTTTGTATAAAAAACTTTGTTTACGATAATTGAATATTAGTGTAAAATAATCGAGATTAATTATTGAAGATGAAATCGCATTCAGAAAGGTAATGGTTTGGGCAAAGAATTAAACTATTTTAAGATCGGTGATTCATTCGGGGGCAGTCAGGACTGGTTCACCAATGTGGTGATGCATATAGGCGGTTGCGGTGCCGCGACTGCCTGCGATTCTTCCATTTATTTTGCACGCGAATTTGGTTTTAAGAGGCTCTGTCCTTTTGATGCTATGAATCTTACTAAGGATGATTACATTGCGTTTAGCCAAATAATGAAGCCGTATATCAGACCCAGAGTCGGGGGAGTTCGGAAAACGGACTGGTTCATAAGCGGTTTCTCAAAATATATGACTGACCTTGATTATTGCCCGCTTCAAATGGAAGCGTTCTCTGGCTTACATGATTTTTCGCAGGCGCGCGAAACACTAATAAAGCAAATTGACAGTGGTTTTCCCGTTCCCTACCTTTTGCTTCGCCACGTTGATAAGGAGTTTTCGGAAATCACCTGGCACTGGTTTCTCGTGATAGGTTATGAGGAGGCGGATGATGATATACTGATTTACTTTGCGACCTACGGCATGCGCCAAATCTGTTCTTTAAAGAAAATATGGGATACCGGTTTTCCCGAAAAGGGCGGGATGATTCTGTTTAAGACAAAATAGCAAAATATTATTTTCCTTTACTTTAGAGCATAAAATCAGTAAAATATACGGGTAGGTTTTTCCTGCGGTCACAGATTTGACTTTACTTTAGAGAGAGGAATTATTATTTATGTCAAACCCAATTGTTACTTTTGAAATGGAAAACGGCGATATTATTAAGGCCGAACTTTATCCCGAAATCGCTCCGAACACTGTCAATAACTTTATATCACTCGTTAAGAATGGCTACTATGACGGATTGGTCTTCCACAGGATAATTCCCGGTTTTATGATTCAGGGCGGTTGTCCGGACGGAACAGGAATGGGAGGTCCCGGATACCATATAGCGGGAGAATTTTCTCAGAATGGGTTTAATAACGAATTGTGCCACACGGAAGGTGTATTGTCGATGGCCAGAGCCGCTGACCCGGATTCGGCGGGGAGTCAGTTTTTTATAATGCATAAGGATTCACCGCATCTGGACGGAGCTTACGCTGCTTTCGGTAAGGTGATCGAAGGTATGGGAGTAGTTGACAGAATCGCCAATGAAGATACGGATTTCAGGGATAAGCCCTATGAAGAGCAAAAGATGAAATCTGTTACGATAGATACGAAAGGGGTCACCTATCCTGACCCGATTAAAAAATAGGAAATTTACGCCGATTTATTGGTGTAACGAAAGGGCATATGATAAGAGCCGAGGGTGTTTCATACGATTATGTAAAACGCGATGAGCAAGGAAAAGTAATTGGCGTTTCCCGCGCTATAGACAGCGTGGATTTCGAGGTGAATGCAGGTGAATTCGTCGCGATTTTAGGAGCAAATGGATCCGGGAAATCCACCCTCGCAAGGCAGATAAATGCTCTTTTGGTACCCACCAAAGGCACGGTCTGGGTAGACGGGAAAGATACTAAAAATGAAAAACTGCTCTGGGAAATAAGGCAATGTGCGGGGATGGTTTTTCAAAACCCTGATAATCAGATTATCGGCTCAATTGTGGAGGAGGATGTCGCATTCGGACCTGAAAATATCGGAATTCCCACCGAAGAAATATGGACCCGAGTCGACGAAAGTCTTAATAGTGTAAAGATGATAGGAGAGCGTGATAAATCCCCCAATCATCTCTCGGGAGGGCAGAAGCAAAGGGTAGCCATAGCCGGTGTTTTGGCGATGGAGCCCAAATGCATTGTCCTTGACGAACCCACTGCCATGCTTGATCCCATTGGAAGAAAAGAAGTTCTCATGACGGTACGCACCTTGCAAAAGGAAAAAAACGTTACCGTCCTTTTAATTACACATTTCATGGAAGAGGCCACATGTGCTGATAAAATCCTTGTTATGAACGAGGGGAAAATAGTATTGGCAGGAAGTCCCAAAGAGGTATTTTCGCATGCTGCTGATATGAAGAACTGGCATTTGGATGTGCCCCAGGTTACATTGGTGGCGGAGGCACTTAAGGAATATGGTATTATATTGCCTGATAATATCATTGAAATAAATGAGCTGGCGGAGGCATTATGTTAAGAATCGAACATCTTAATTATACATATAATCCGCAAACCGCTTACGAAAAACAGGCTCTTAAAGATATAGATTTTGAAATTGGCGAGAGAGAGTTTATCGGGATAATAGGTCACACCGGTTCGGGGAAATCCACACTTATTCAGCACCTCAACGGTCTATTAAAAGCTTCAAGCGGCAGCATTTTTTTTCGTGGTACTAATATATACGCGAATGACTTTGATTTGCGTACTCTGCGCCAAAAAGTCGGACTGGTTTTTCAGTACCCCGAATATCAGCTATTTGAAAGTGATGTATTAAGTGATGTCTGCTTCGGCCCTAAAAACAAGGGATTGTCAAAGGAAGAAAGCGCTAATAAAGCCATTTGGGCATTAAGAGCGGTCGGAATGGATGAAAAATATGATAATGCTTCGCCGTTTGAGCTATCGGGGGGACAGAAAAGGCGGGTGGCTATTGCGGGAATATTGGCCATGGAGCCGGATGTCCTGATACTGGATGAGCCGACAGCAGGACTGGACCCCAAAGGACGCGATGATATCCTGTCTCTTATTGACAGATTACATAAGGAAAAGGGAATTACAGTCATTTTAGTGTCTCACAGTATGGAGGAAATTGCTAAATACGTTGACAGAATTATCGTATTAAATGAAGGTGAAATCCTTTATGATGCCGCACCAAAAGAAGTGTTTTCGCATTACCGGAGACTGGAAGAGGTCGGGCTTTGCGCTCCTGCGGTTACATACATACTTAATGCCCTTAAGGAAAAAGGGCTTCGTGTAGACACATCCGCCGGATCAGTCTTTGAGGCTGCAAAAGCGATAGCAGATGCGTTAAAAACGCGCATGGAGGGAGGCGATACTCCCACATGCTAAGAGATATCACAATTGGTCAATACTATCCCGTTGACAGCGCCATTCATCGATTGGATCCAAGGGTAAAGCTCCTTTCCACCCTGCTTTACCTGATTTCGCTTTTCTTATTTAAAAGCATTTCGGGCTACTTAATAACGACAGTATTTCTCGGCTGGATTATATTTTTGTCAAAGGTACCGCTTAAATTTATTTTAAAGGGCTTAAGGCCGATTTTTGTTTTGCTTACGATTACTGTTCTATTTAATCTTTTTTTAACTGATGGCGGTGAAGTTTTGGTTAGATTATGGAAATTCAAGATCTCCGAAAATGGTGTTCGAACGGCCTTTTATATGGCGGTGAGACTTATATATTTGATAATCGGTTCGTCGCTTATGACATTTACAACTACGCCCAATTCACTTACAGATGGCATGGAAAAGGGACTTTCGCCTCTTAAAAAGATAAGAATTCCCGTGCATGAGATAGCCATGATGATGTCGATTGCACTTAGATTTATCCCTGTTCTTATGGAAGAAACCAATAAAATAATAAAGGCACAGATGGCACGTGGCGCTCAGCTTGAAAAAGGAAATATTTTCAGTAGGGCAAAAAACATGGTGCCTATCCTCGTCCCGCTTTTTGTGGCGGCATTCAGAAGGGCAAACGATTTGGCTCTCGCAATGGAAGCCAGATGTTATCACGGCGGAGATGGCAGGACTAAAATGAAACCATTGAAATATAAGCGATCCGATTACATCGCTTATGCGATTGTGGTGGTCTATTTATCGGCCGTGATCGTTATCGGACGCTTTGTTCCGCTGCACCTGTGGTTATTTTAATCCCGCATAATCTTTTTGGCCGGAACGGATAAAACAATGATTGGAGAAAAACGTGCGCCGAATCAAAATCATCGTCGCCTATGACGGAACAAATTACTGCGGGTGGCAGATCCAAAAAAACGGGCTTGCTATCGAAGAGGTGCTTAAGAAAGCACTTTTTTCGCTGACCGGAGAAAACATAACTCTGATTGGAGCCTCCAGAACCGATTCCGGAGTCCATGCCCTCGGAAATGTGGCGGTATTTGACACAGGCAGCGATATACCGCCGGAGAAATTTTTGTCCGGACTGAATAGATTTTTGCCTGATGATATCGTCATAAAAGACTCCCGCGAAGTGCCGCTTTCATGGCATCCGCGTTACCAAAACAATATAATTAAAACGTATGAGTATCGGATTGATAATGCAAAGACGCCCGATCCTTTAAAAATCCGCACCTATGCTCACATATCCTTTTCCCTTGATTTGGAACAAATGAGGAAAGGTGCGAGCTATCTTTTGGGGACCCATGATTTTATCTGCTTTTGCAATACAAAAAATTCCTCTTTAACAACAGTGCGAACAATAACAGATATCGGGGTAAATAGAAACGATGATGAAATAATAATTCACGTATCGGGAGATGGATTCCTTTATAACATGGTTCGTCTTATAGCGGGAACCCTTATCAGGATAGGAAGAGGCTTCTATGAACCTGAAATAATAGGTGATATGCTGGAATCTAAAACTCGACTTCCGGGGAGGCTTACCGCTTCCGCAAAGGGTCTGGTCCTTGTAAGAATTGCTTACGAAAAAGATGAATATTAAATGCGTACATGAAAATTCCTATATGTATATTTTCCACAAAATTTGGTTTTTTTATAAGACCAAATAACGATTTTTTTGCATAAAATCCCGAAAATAATTGTACAAAAAGAAAAACATTTACAAAAATGCTTTACACGCAAACGTTTACGGAGTAAAATACTAACACTACCTGCTATTAGTATTAATTATTTTGGGAGGAACTATCATGGATTTGTTATTGAAATTGGTACCGGTTTCCGGGGTCATTGCCTTGCTTTTTGCGGTTTATCTGGCGATGAAAGTAAAGAAACAGGACGCAGGAACGGAAAAAATGAAGGAGATTGCAGCGGCAATCAGCGAGGGCGCTCAGGCATTTCTGACCTCGGAGTATAAGATTCTTGTATTCTTCATTATCATTATGTTTACACTTATAGGTATAGGTATAGGTAATTGGGTGACAGCCATATGTTTCGTTGTAGGGGCTGTTTTTTCCACTTTGGCGGGTTATTTTGGAATGAGAGTGGCGGTGCAGGCTAATGTCCGCACAGCTAATGCCGCGAGGACAGGCGGTATGAATAAAGCCCTTTCCGTTGCTTTTTCCGGCGGCGCAGTCATGGGAATGTGCGTTGCGGGATTCGGTGTTTTCGGAATCAGTGTGATTTACCTTATTACAAAAAATACCGGCGTGCTTTTCGGATTTTCACTGGGAGCGTCTTCTATAGCACTTTTTGCGAGAGTAGGCGGCGGTATTTACACGAAAGCTGCAGATGTCGGCGCGGACTTAGTAGGGAAGGTCGAGGCGGGTATCCCCGAAGATGATCCCAGAAATCCTGCGGTAATAGCAGATAATGTAGGTGACAATGTCGGTGATGTTGCCGGAATGGGAGCGGACTTGTTTGAATCTTATGTAGGTTCATTGGTTTCGGCTCTTACATTGGGCGTTGCGACAGCTACAGGTGCCGGAAACAGCGGAATTGTGTTCCCGTTAGTAATATCTGGATGCGGACTTTTAGGTTCCATAATAGCTACCTTCTTTGTAAAGGGCGATGAGAAGTCCAATCCTCATAAAGCTCTTAAGACAGGCACTTATGTCGCCGGAATCATAGTTGTCATCATATCCTTTATTTTCAGCAAGCTTTGCTTTGATAATTTCAAAGCCGCCATTGCGATAGTAGCCGGATTAATTGTAGGCATTGCGATCGGTATTATTACTGAGATTTACACCTCTGGAGACTATAAACACGTTAAAGGCATCAGTGCTCAGTCGGAAACTGGTGCCGCGACCACTATAATCAGCGGACTCGCTGTCGGGATGAAATCGACCGCGATACCTATTTTATTGATTGGCGCGGGTATTTTTGTGGCTTTTAAAGCCGATGGTTTGTATGGCATTGCTCTTGCTGCTGTCGGAATGTTATCGACTACGAGTATTACCGTGGCAGTGGATACTTATGGACCTATTGCGGACAATGCGGGTGGTATTGCAGAGATGTCAGGCCTTGATAAAGACGTCAGAAAGATTACCGATAAATTAGATGCAGTGGGTAATACTACAGCCGCTATTGGAAAGGGATTTGCAATAGGTTCGGCGGCGCTTACCGCGCTTGCGCTTTTTGTCTCATATTCGGAAGAGGTGAAGCTATCTCAGATTGACATTAAAGACAGTTATGTAATCGTTGGGCTCTTCATCGGCGGTATGCTGCCATTCCTCTTTTCAGCATTGTCAATGGAATCCGTTTCAAAAGCGGCGTATAAGATGATAGAGGAAGTAAGGCGTCAGTTTAAGACAATACCCGGAATCATGGAAGGCACAGGAAAGCCGGACTATAAATCATGCGTCGCGATTTCTACGACGGCTGCGCTTAAAGAAATGCTCGTTCCCGGTATAATGGCGGTTTTGGTGCCGGTCTTGGTGGGTGTAATATTAGGTCCCGCAGCCCTTGGCGGAATGCTGGCAGGAGCTGTTGTCACAGGTGTATTGCTCGCTATATTCATGTCGAATTCTGGCGGCGCCTGGGATAACGCAAAGAAATATATCGAGGATGGAAATCACGGCGGAAAAGGCTCAGAAGCCCATAAGGCAGCTGTAGTAGGCGATACCGTTGGCGATCCCTTTAAGGACACCTCCGGTCCGTCAATCAATATCCTCATAAAACTGATGACAATAGTATCACTCGTATTCGCCCCTCTGTTCTTGAAAATCGGGGGACTACTGTAGAAACGAAACTCCAATATAGATATTAGCAAAAAATGACCGCCGCGGTGATAAAATACCGCGGCGGTCATTATTCCTCCAAAAAAAAGACCCTGCCATGGTACGCATTGTTAAGAGACGCAGCAGGATCTCTATCCTGATCAGATATTACTGCGGGTACCTGCTTCAATGTTCATTGCTTTCCTTATTTAGTGGAGACAAGGGGGATCGAACCCCTGACCTCGTGATTGCGAACCACGCGCTCTCCCAGCTGAGCTATGCCCCCGTAGAAGTCTTGCGAAAGTTAGTATATGATATTTTCGTTGCAAGTTCAAGCATTTTTTGTGTCATTTGACAATATATCCCGGAAATAAGTATAATGAAGAAGTTTACAATATATTTGGCAGGGGACGGGTTACCGCATATGAAAAAACAGGATATCTTTCTTATTTTTATTATTCTCGTTATTGCTGCTTGTGCATATTGTGCGCATTATTATATTGCTCCGCCCGAGGGCAATTATGTCGAGGTTAAGGTGGACGGAGTTATTGAAGGTACATATTCACTTTCTGAAGATCAGGAGATTGTGATTAATGGCGGTACGAATGTTTTAAAGATTGAAGATGGCAAGGCAAAGATGATAGAGGCCGATTGTCCTGACCAATTATGCGTGCACCAAAAAGAAATTTCAGCGGCGCATGAGAGCATTATCTGCCTTCCTAATAAAGTGGTCGTGCAGACAGTCACCGGCAATGAAAGCGGAATCGACGCGATGACTAATTGATCGGATCAATAAACGTCGTTTAAGGAATAATTGTGAAAACAAAAGTAGGGTATTACGGTATATTTTTAACACTGGCGCTGATTTTGAGCTATGTTGAGAGCCTGTTGCCCATTCAAATAGGAATTCCGGGAGTAAAGCTTGGTCTGGCAAATCTTGTTTGTGTGGTAGCTTTATATAAAATGCGCGGGAAAGAAGTCGTGATATTGGCGATCATTCGTGTATTATTGGCTGGCTTCATTTTCGGAAATTATTTCAGTATCATATACGGGCTTGCAGGGGCAATATTATCCGTATTTGTGATGATTGGACTTAAAAAGACTGAAAAGTTCAGTGTCCCCGGAGTGAGTATTGCCGGAGGCGTAAGCCATAATATGGGACAGCTTATAGTGGCGGTGTTTGTGGTACAGACCTACAGTGTGGGATACTATTTTCCGGTGCTATTGGTGGCGGGACTTGTGACAGGGCTTTTAATAGGAATTTGCGCTAATGAAATATTAAAGCGAATCACTCATATAAACATGAAAAATTAGAATAAGGAGACGGCAGATTAATATGATCGCCTTTATAAGAGGTGAGCTAATCACCATAACAGCCGAGCACGTTATCGTAGATGTGGGCGGCGTCGGATACGGTATTTTTATGCCTGCGACGGCAATAGGAGCGCTACCCGAAATTGGAAGCGAAGTTAAGATTTACACATACTTGAGTGTAAAGGAAGATTCCATGAAGCTCTTCGGGTTTCTTTCACAGGAGTCGCTGCGTCTGTTTAAAATGATAATAAATGTCAGCGGAATCGGACCTAAAGGCGGTCTTTCTATATTATCGACTTTGCATACGGATGAACTTCAAATGGCGATTCTATCAGGAGATGCAAAATCTATAGCCGCATCACCCGGAATAGGTAAAAAGACGGCAGAAAAGCTGATTCTTGAATTGAGAGATAAATTAAAGCCTGAGGATTTAATTTACTCGGATGAAGATAATATTACAAAGGTTCAAATTGCAGGTGATGACGACATTAAGAATGACGCGATAGCGGCACTCGTTGCCCTCGGATACTCGGGTACGGACAGCTTCAGGGCAGTGAAAAATGTCAACATGGCAAATGTCGCCACAGCACAGGATATAATAAAACAAGCCTTGAAATACTTGGCTTAAGCACTGAAATTTTTCAAGTTTACTAAAATATAAATCAAAGTCTTTGCATAGGACTTTTTACAGAATAATAAATTGCTAAGGAGCATAATGGGAAGACGCATTATTACGGGAGATAATCTCGAAGAAGACAATAAAATAGAAAAAACCCTTCGTCCGCAGCTGTTAAAGGACTATATCGGGCAGGCAAAAGTTAAGGAGGCGCTCGAGGTTTACATAAAAGCTGCCAAACAGCGAAAAGAGCCTCTTGATCATTGCTTATTTTATGGTCCTCCGGGTCTTGGTAAAACAACACTTGCGGGAATCATTGCCAATGAGCTCGGGGTCAATATGAAAATTACCTCGGGTCCCGCTATTGAAAAGCCCGGAGAGCTCGCCGCAATCCTTAATAACTTACAGGAAAATGACGTGCTGTTCATTGACGAAATCCACAGGCTCAATCGGCAGGTTGAAGAGGTTCTTTACCCTGCTATGGAAGATTTCGGTATTGACTTAATGATAGGGAAAGGCTCGAGCGCCCGCTCCATCCGACTTGATTTACCGAAATTTACATTGGTGGGCGCCACCACACGTGCCGGTATGCTTACGGCTCCTTTAAGGGATCGATTCGGAATAGTGAGTAAGCTGGATTTTTATACTGATGAGGAACTGGAAGTAATATTGATGCGCTCCGCTAAGGTTCTGGGAGTTGATATTGAGAAAAAAGGTTCAATGGCTCTTGCTAAGCGCTCACGTGGTACACCGAGACTTGCCAATCGTTTGTTGAAAAGGGTATTTGACTATGCTTTGGTATGCTATGATGGAAAAATAACCCATGAAGTAGCCGAAGAAGTCCTTGACTTACTCGGTGTGGATAAATTCGGTTTGGACCAAACAGACAGGGAGATACTCGTTACAATGATAGAAAAATTTACGGGTGGTCCTGTGGGGTTAGATACCCTTGCGGCGGCTATCGGCGAGGACGCCGGTACGATAGAGGATGTCTATGAACCTTACCTTCTGAAAAACGGTTTCATCTCCCGCACTCCGCGCGGAAGGGTAGTCATGGCAAAAACTTATACGCATTTTGGGATGTTGCCGCTTGCACCCTGATAAAAAGTATTGGAATTTCTATATCTTTAGGTTATAATTGTTAACAAAGTATTGAGGGGATTTTTTAGGAGGACGGTTATGGCATCTTCAAAGAATTACACGGAAGTATTAATCGGCGGGAAAATCTTTACATTGAGCGGGTTCGAAAGTGAGGACTATCTTCAAAAGGTCTCTACATACCTGAACCATAAATTAGAAGAATGCCAGTCGAGTGAGGGGTATCGCAGACAGAACGCCGAGACCAGAAGTGTGCTTTTGGCTCTCAATATCGCGGATGATTACTTCAAAGCCAGAAAGCAGGGCAGTACTCTTGAGACTGATATTGAAGGGAAAGACAAGGAGCTCTATGATTTAAAACACGAGCTTATTTCCACTCAGATAAAGCTGGAGAATGCTGATAAAAATATGGACGATTTAAAATCCGAGAATAAACACTTACAGATGAAAATCGTCCAATTGGAGACAGAAATAAAAAATTTAAACAATGTCAAACTTAAAAGGTAATAAAATAGAACTTCTCGCTCCCGCCGGAACATATTTAAGTCTCTTGGCGGCGGTAAATGCCGGAGCAGATGCCATTTATGCGGGAGGCACGAAATTCGGAGCGAGAGCTTTTGCGGGGAATCTAACCGAAGATGAGATTCTTCGCGGTCTGGATTATCTGCATTTGCGGAATAAAAAATTATACCTAACGATCAATACTCTCTTAAAAGAGGCGGAAATGAATGAGTTGTATTCGTTTTTGCTTCCTTTTTATCGCAATGGTTTGGACGCTGTCATCGTTCAGGATTTAGGGGTATTATGTTTCATTAAAGATAACTTTCCCGATATAGATATACATGCCAGCACTCAGATGGGCATTGCCCATGCGTATGGTGCTGATTTCCTAAAAGAATCGGGAGTAAAAAGAATAATTCCCGCGAGGGAACTATTGCTTCCTGAACTTAAAAAGATGAAAAGAGATTCGGAATTGGAAATCGAGTGCTTCATACACGGGGCAATGTGTTATTGTTATTCGGGGCAGTGCCTTTTCAGCAGTTTCTTAGGGGGCAGAAGCGGTAATCGCGGTCAGTGTGCGGGGACATGCAGATTGGCGTATTCATGTGGGAAAATAAAAGAAAAAGACTTGCTTAGCATGAAAGACCTTAATGGGATTTTTCTGCTTCCCGAAATAGCCGGCGCCGGTGTAGATTCGCTTAAAATTGAAGGCAGGATGAAACCGCCCTCATATGTCCATACTGTGGTTTCTATTTATCGTAAATATATTGATTTACTCTTTGAAAATGAAAGAAAAGGTTTGAAAGCAGCGGATTATAAGGTAGATAAAAAAGATTTGGAGTCGCTGGAATCGGCATACAGACGCAGAGGCTATCACGAAGGGTATTTCCATAATCATAATGATGCAGGAATGATATCACTATCCAGACCGCAGCCTGAAGATCACCCGGAAAATGATACAGAAATTACTCGAAAGACGAAAATTGCGATAGCGGGAAAAGCGATAATAGAGACGGGAAAACAAGCGCAAATAATTATTAGTTTTCCAAATGAAAATAAAAATAAGGAATGGAAAACGAAAGGAGCAAAAGTAGCGGGTGCAATTAATCATGCCCTTGATTCAGACACTGTAAGAAAACAGCTTAATAAGCTCGGAGATACGGATTTTGAGTGGGAAAGCCTTGATATAATATTATCCGATGATGCTTTTATGGGCGTCAAGGATTTAAATGAGTTGCGACGCAATGCGATTACAGATTTTCGCGAAACTCTACTTTATAAATACAAAAGAGAAGTTGTTACGGCCGATATCACAGTAAGAGAACATGATGCAAAAGTATCCTGTAATGAATCAGGTGCCCTGCGGCTAACTGTACTCGTTTCAAATATTAATCAATTGAGAACCACTCTGGATTTCAATAATGAAAAAGGCTGTTTATCAGCTGTTTATGTTGAAAGTGATTTTGGTTTGGAAGAAGAGACACTATCTTGTATTGGAGAATATGTGTCAAACATCAGAAATGAACAAAGCCCAAAGCTGATTATAGCAATGCCCCATGTGTTCAGGGATGACGCCGTACGCTTTATTGATGATTCATATGACAAAATCATAGAACATTATGATGGGATCTTGGTTCGGGGAATTGATTCACTGGGTTATTTTATTCAAAAAAGATATGAAGGATTAATAGTGGGTGATGCCGGACTGTATGCATTTAATGAAAAATCAAAGAACTTTTGGTTAAAAAATGGTTGCAAGACTCTCACCGCGCCTCTTGAATTAAACCGGCATGAGCTTCAAAAACTTGGATTAAAGGACATGGAATTAGTGGTATACGGGCATATTGCGCTGATGATAAGCGCTAATTGTCTAAAAAAAACCACAAAGGGTTGCGACAAAAAAGATGGGCTTTGTTCGCTGACCGACAGGCGCAACGAAAAATTTACTGTTAAAAATTCTTGCAAATACTGTTATAATGTTATCTATAATTGTGTGCCATTAAATCTGGCAAAGGAAAAGGCGGAAATAAATAGACTTATGCCTTCGGGTTTGCGTTTGCAATTTACTATTGAAACGCCTGCGAATACCCGCGCAATGCTCGATATATTTTGCAGAGTCTTCTGCGAAGAAGAGCAATACGCAATACCTGATTCTCCTCATACGGGGGGACATTTTAACAGGGGAGTAAAGTAGGTGAGTTTTGGAAAACATAATAGTTGAACTGTCTAAATATCTGTTGATCATATTGGTTGCGGTTTATACATATTTGTGCTTCGGAGTGTTCGGCATAGAAGATCCATACCGCAAAAACAGTATGCTTACGCAGCAAAGCGTGGTAATGTTTATGATTCAAATTGTCGCTTTCGGCGTAATGTTTCTGCAGACCGGCGAAAAGAAGATGCTTATTTTTTACGGGATGCAGTTTGCGCTTTTTTTAGCGACAATTATTCTTTATGTCAATATTTACCCAAAGGTCTCCAGGCTGGTGGTCAATAATATGTGTATGCTCCTTTGCATCGGAATGATAATGCTGACAAGGCTTAATTATTCATACGCAATGAAGCAGTTTTTGATTTCCGCTTGCGCGGTCGCCGGTTCGCTGGTAGTTCCAGTTATCATAAGAAAGATGACGACTCTGGCAAAGCTTCGCTGGATCTATGCGTTAATTGGGCTTGCTTCTTTGGGCGCGGTATTTGTCGCGGGGCGGATTTCCTACGGAGCAAAGCTTGGGTTTGAGATTATGGGGATCAGCATTCAGCCTTCCGAGCTTGTAAAGATTGTATTTGTTTTCTTCGTGGCAGCGAGTTTTCGCATATCAACTTCCTTTAAAAACGTCGTACTGACTTCGGCAATAGCTGCGGCGCATGTACTCATTCTTGTTGCATCTACAGACCTTGGTAGTGCGCTTATCATAGTTATCGTTTACATTGTCATGCTTTATGTGGCTACGAAGCAATGGGTTTACCTCGCGGCAGGCATTGTGGGCGGAGCGGGAGCCTCATATGTCGGATATAAACTATTTAGCCATGTTAAGACCCGTGTTGAGGTGTGGCGCGATCCTTTTGCTCTTTATGAAACCGGGGGTTATCAGGTGGCGCAATCACTCTTTGCCATAGGTACCGGCAGCTGGTTTGGAATGGGGCTTTTTAAAGGAGCACCGCAGACGATTCCCGTGGTCGAAAAGGATTTTATTTTCTCGGCTATTTCCGAGGAGATGGGACTCATTTTTGCGATTTGTACGGTACTTATTTGCGTCAGCTGTTATGTAATGATTTTAAATATTGCCATGGAGCTTCGCAGACGCTTTTATAAATACATTGCGTTGGGACTTGGTACCTGCTACATTTTTCAGGTATTTTTGACAGTCGGAGGAGCGGTAAAATTTATACCATCCACCGGAGTTACTCTGCCCTTTGTCAGTTACGGCGGAAGCTCTATATTGAGCACGTTTATTATGTTTGCCATTATTCAGGGATTGTATATAGTCAGGGAGGACGAGGAAGAAGATATTGAACGAAAAAAAGAGGAAAGGTTACGAGCGCAAAGAAGCATTAAGAGACTTGGATAAGGAACTCGAACTTCTCGAAATGTCTCGTAACGAAAGAAAAACCGATTTCGAGCAGGAGAAAGCCGAGAAAAAGAAAAAGCGAAGCCAAAATAAAGAATTTGCAATAATGGCTTACGCGTTTGTCGGTTTGTTTTTGGCGTTAATCGGATATATGGTATATTTTCAGGCAGTTCGCTCAAGGGAAATCGTGCGAAGCCCTTATAATGCCAGACAGGATTCATTTGCAGAAAATGTCATCAGGGGCAATATTGTGGCATCAGGCGGTGAAGTTCTGGCAAAAACCGAAGTAGGTGAGGGCGGAGCGGAAAGCAGAGTTTATCCTTATGGCTCGCTTTTTGCGCATGTGGTCGGATTTGCGAGTAATGGAAAATCGGGATTGGAGTCAACTGAGAATTTTACACTTTTGACCTCTAATGCTTTTTTCATCGAGAAATTTAAGAACGAAATTAAGGACAGGAAAAATTACGGTGATACGGTAGTTACCACATTAAATGTAAATCTGCAGAAAGTCGCCTCAAATGCCCTGGGAAATTACAAGGGGGCGGTAATCGTTTTGGAGCCTTCTACCGGGAAAATATTGGCTATGGTCTCAAAGCCGGATTTTGATCCGAATACCATCTCTTCGATTTGGGACTCTATTAAGGATGATGAAAACGGGAATCTGCTTAATCGGGCTACGCAGGGACAATATGCTCCCGGTTCGACTTTTAAAATAGTGACAGCACTTGAGTATATGCGGGAAAATCCCAATTACTCCGATTACAGATATACTTGTACGGGAGAGATCGGGGTAGGAGACGTGGTAATACATTGCTACGGGAATCGCGTACACGGCGAGGAAGATTTGGCGTCGTCGTTTGCGAATTCGTGCAATACTTCTTTTTCGAATATTGGGGTCCAATTAAATGTAAAATCTTTTCAGGAAACCGCAAAAGAGCTGCTTTTCGGGGAAAAGCTCCCCGGTGATGTGCCTTATGTTACGAGCAAATTCCAATTAACCGAAAGCTCAAGCGACGCCGAGAAGATGATGACGGCAATGGGTCAGGGATTGACTCAGGTGAGTCCGTATCATTTAGCGCTTATAACCTGCGCCATCGCCAATGGCGGAGTATTGATGAAGCCGTATTTAGTCGATAAAGTAACGAATTATACAGGCAGTGAGATTAATAAGACAAAGCCAAAGAAATACGCTGAGCTTATGACTTCGGGCGAAGCCTTTGCTTTAAAGGAATTAATGAGAGGTGTCGTCGAGAACGGAACCGCATCCACGCTCAAAGGGCGTAGTTACACTGCCGCGGGAAAGACCGGAACTGCGGAATACAGTTCCGATAAAGAAAAAGACCACTCCTGGTTTGTGGGAATACGTAATGTGGATAATCCCGATCTGGTCATTGCGGTCATAATCGAAGGCTCGGACGGAACAGCCAGAGCAGTGAATGTCGCAAAGGAAGTATTCGATAACTATTGATAAGAAGGGGGCTTCTTAATATGAAATTCATGAGTGAATTATATGTTTCCGAAGGTCTTAAAAAGAAAAAAGACAAGGTTATCGAAAAACTGATTAAGGATAAATTCCAGCCTAATATCCATTTGATTACGAGGGCTGCAAACCCTAAAGATCAGCTTGATATCATTAATTCAATCATGCTTTTGCAAAAGGACTATCCGAAAGATTCTCTATTTGTGGTGGGTTTAGCAAAGGGATATGAGGACGCTATTAATCTCGCAAAACAGATAATTACGGATGCAAATGAAATGTTCGGAAAACCGGATGTCTCTAAACTAATAAGGGCAAAAAGTCACGATTAAGAGGGAAAAGATTTGCATGTAGTTCTGTTGATTTTGAAAATCATAGGAATAGTGCTGGCATCGGTGATAGGTCTTATACTGTTGCTGGTTTTACTCGTGCTATTTGCTCCGATTAGTTATAATGTTAAGGTTTTGGCAAACGGCACTTTTGAAGGGCTTGACGCCAAGCTTAAAGCGAGCTATCTCTTTTTTATCATTCGCGTTAAAGCGCAGTTTCAGGGAAAGAACGCACATTGGAAGGTAAAGCTCCTATGGAAAACCTTGTCCGAAGGGGAGAAATGTTTCGGAAAGTCTGAAACCGAAAAGACGACCGAAAACGAAAATGTTAGCGCCAATAACGTGGATGCCAATACGTATGATACGAACACGTTTGAAAGTTCGGCAGATGTCGATTCCCGGGAGGATGACTTAGATGAACAGGTGATTTCCGAGGATGATGCCGAAGAAATTGAGATTTCAGAGATCTATGACGATGAGTTCATGGGCGAAGATGATAATCTGCCAATAGTGGATGAAAAATCCGATCGTAAATCATGGAAAGACCGAACCCGTGGGAAATCCGTCAAAGGCTATGTTGGATGGCTTAAGGGCATTAAGAATAAGCTTAAGTCATTTTTCATAAAGTTAAATTGTACAATCAAAGAAATCTATGTTAAGATTAAGAAACTGCTAAAGAAGAAGGATTTGTGGCTTGGATTTATAGAAAGTGAGATTCATAAACGGGCACTGAAATTCGTACTTTTGCAGTTGAAGAGATTCTTCATACGCATTAAACCAAAAACCCTAAATGCGGATTTGAAATTCGGTTTTGAGGATCCGTATACTACGGGGTCGGTACTGGCTGGTTTATCCGTTATTTTTCCTTGGATGGGAGAGGGTATCAGAATAACTCCCGATTTTGAGAAAAAATTGTTTGAGGGGAATATATTGCTTAAGGGAAAGTTGCGAGTGATAGCCGCTGTGATTCTGGCTTGGAAGATTTTCTGGAATAAGGACGTAAGAAAGACATATACTGATTTCAAAAAGCTAAAAGTGTGAGGAGGATGACATGGCAAACGAAAATTTTAAAGGGACTGTAGAGGCATTATTCGGTGGCTTAAACGGAGTTATCACAACGAAAACAGTCGTCGGGGATGCGATTCATGTCAATGATACAATTATTTTGCCATTGGTGGATGTATCTTTTGCTATTGGGGCAGGTGCCTTTCAGGCCGACGCAAAGGACAGGGGAGCAGGTGGAATAGGCGGAAAGATGACCCCTTGTGCCGTATTGGTCATAAAAGACGGGCAGACAAAGCTCGTCAATATTAAGAATCAAGACACTATGACTAAACTGCTCGACATGGTTCCTGACGTTGTCAACAAATTTCAAAAAAAGAGTAAACCCGTGACCGAGGAGGAAGTTTCGGATTTATTAAACGAAGCATAGTTTATGGAATTTATATCTGCTATAGTCAGAGTGTTTCTTTTGGTTGCTCTGGCAATACCTGGATTTATCTTGCAAAAGTTAAAAAAGCTTCCCGAGAGCTTTTCGGGAGGGCTTACGACATTGATTTTATATGTGACCCTGCCGGTTCTAACGGTTACCACGTTTGTTAAAACTCCTTATGAGCCGCAGCTTCTGATGAAAATGAGTGTCGTTCTTTTGTTGTCGGCTATACTTCTGCCATTGGCTTTTATTATCAGCAAATTAGCGTTTTCAAAATGGAAGGATGACGCTGCAAAAGGCGCTCTTGTCTCATCCGGATACCTTAATAATTGCGCTTTTATGGGGATACCGGTTTTGCAGGTTTTCTTTCCTGACAGTAACGAGCCTGTAATTTACGCAGTGGTTTTTGGAGTAATATTCAATATTATTACGTGGACATTATTAGTATATACGCTGACAGGCAAAAAGGAGTTCATGAGCATTAAACGAGCATTTCTTAATCCACCATCCTTAGTGCTTTTGATTGCCTTACCGCTTTTCTTTTTAAAGGTATCGTTGCCGAGTATGGTATTAGGGGCTCTTGATACGATTGGGGGCCTTACGACGCCGCTTTCCTTGATAATATTGGGAATCAGGTTAGCTGAGATTAAGCCAAAGGAAATATTCACCTCAGGAAGGGTCTATTTGAGCGCGTTTATTAAACTTATTGTGGTGCCGGCAGTTACTCTTGCCATAATGCTCGGCGTTGAAAGAATTTTTCCGATTGGAAGCCTTACTGTGGTTTCGATGTTTATGATAATGGGGATGCCTACGGCTTCGAGTGTGATAATGTTTTCGGAAATGTTCGGTGGTGACAGCCACGAGTCGGCGAAATGTATATTGTTTACAGCGCTCTTAAGCATTTTGACAATACCTTTGATGGCATTAATCGGAGATAATATTATTGCCGCAGGTTTATGATAGTACATAGATAGCAAGTTTCGTTAACAGCAAAAATTTACCGAAATCATTTTAAGTCGGCAATAGAGTAAAGTGACATTACTACATGAGGATACGAGAATATGAAAATATTAGTTATCGGCGATGAAAAAAGATACCTTAAAAACGCGGACATATATAAAGTGCCCGATGGCGCGATTTTATCCTTTCATCCTTTGGAAGCGACCGACGATGAATTATTAAAGAACGATTCTGACGCAGAGATTGTCCTGTTGGATGCAATAGTAAAAATCAGCGCATATCTTATTGATAATATGCCTAATTTAAAGATGTTGCATTCCGAAGGCGTGGGTTTTGACGGCATAGATTTAGAGGCTGCCACGAAACGCGGGATTTATGTCTGCAATAATAAAGGCTGCAACGCAAAAGCCGTAGCGGAACAGGCGGTGTTACTGATGTTGGCATTGCTCAGAAATACCGTGGTCGGTGATGCTAAGGTCAGAGCCGGTCTGCAAATACAGGCGAAACACGCGGCCATGGTTAATGGAATCACCGAGCTTTCGGCCTGCAAAGTGGGACTTCTCGGGTTTGGCGATATTGGACGTGCGACAGCGAAATTATTGAGGGCTTTTGGGTGCACTGTGTATTATTATAAACCTAATAGATGCGAAAAATCAGTTGAAGAAGAATTGGGAGTCACATATCTGGAGCTAAATGAACTCGCCGCACAATCTGATATTGTAAGCATTCACACTGCGGTGACTTACGAGACGACAGGCATGGTAGGAAAGGAATTCCTTGGATTAATGAAAGAGGGTGCCTACCTGATAAATACAGCTCGTGGCGAAATAGTGGATAATGAGGCCTTAAGAGAAGCCTTAATAGAAGGGAAAATCGCGGGAGCAGGTCTGGATACGATATACCCTGAGCCGACCACAGCCGATAATCCCGTGGTGGACTTACCGGAAGGCATCCGCGAAAAGGTCATATATTCACCGCATTTTGGAGGCATCACAATACAGGGCATGAGACGAGCCCAGAAGCATATGTGGGAAAACGTCGCTAAAATCGCCGCGGGAGAACGCCCTGATTGTATAGTGAATAATGTACAGAATCGAGGTTAGTATGAAAATCGTAATTCTTGACGGTTATACCGAAAACCCCGGCGATTTAAGCTGGGAAGCGCTGCAGGAGTTCGGAGAACTCACAGTGTATGACAGAACGGCACTGAATGACGACGCTGAAATATTGGAAAGAATCGGAGAAGCGGAGATTATTTTCACGAATAAAACACCGCTTCGGGAAAGCGTCCTGAGGGAAGCCCCTGCTATTAAATACATCGGGGTATTGGCTACAGGGTACAATGTGGTGGATGTTACTTTCGCTAAAGAAAAAGGGATTGTTGTAACGAATATTCCAACATATGGCACTGATGTGGTCGGGCAATTTGCGATAGCTCTGCTTTTAGAAATCTGCCATCACATAGGGCATCATTCAGAAGCAGTGTCAAAGGGGCGTTGGGAGAGCTGCCCTGATTTTTGCTTCTGGGATTATCCGCTGATTGAATTAAAAGGTAAGACAATGGGAATCATAGGGTTCGGGCGTATCGGGCAGGTGACCGGTCGTATTGCAAAAGCAATGGGCATGAAAGTCATTGCCAATGATAAATACCAAAACGATGCAGGAAAAGCCATAGCAAAGTATGTGGACTTGGATACGATTTTTGGCGAATCAGATGTTGTGGTGCTTCACTGCCCGCTTTTTCCTGAAACCGAAGGCATAATAAATAAAGAAAATATTGCAAAAATGAAAGACGGGGTTATTATCATCAATAACAGCCGCGGTCCATTGATCAATGAAAATGATCTGGCAAAAGCACTTGAAAGCAAAAAGGTCTATGCCGCGGCCGTGGACGTGGTATCATCAGAACCCATAAAGGGTGATAATCCGCTATTAAAAGCGCCCAATTGCATAATAACGCCGCATATCAGCTGGGCAGCCCATGAAAGCCGCGAGAGGCTACTGGGAATAGCCGTGGATAATTTGCGTGCTTTTGTGAATGGAAAGCCGGTGAATATGGTTGGATAAAAACTATTGCAAAGTAAATACTATTTATTACGGCGGATAGTGTCCGCTATTCTTGCTATCCTTCTTGTAGTTGCATTAAATTACAGGGGGGTAGCAGCGAATCTTAATAATAATATTTCATCTGGCGAAATATATTATCAGGCTGACGACGACCCGAGTGTGCCGGGCGGGGTATGCTCGCGGCCGACACGACCTTTGCGCCTGACGGCAATAAATATCTTATTCTTCTAACTGATGGCGGGGCTTATATGTGGAACAAACCCGGGAACAGCGCCGCATCCGACTACTATCAAGATCCTGACATTGCGGGGATGGCCCAGTGGTACTCAAAGTTTATTATGGCGGAAAAGACAGGTCTGGAAATGACTTATCATGTTCCTTTCATCGTTGCTTTTCGGAGCAGGAGTAGTGAAAATGCACTATCTAAACAGGATAAGGAGGGAAAAGCGCATACGAGAATACAGAAGAAAAAGGCGATAACTATGAAAATGTGCAAATGATTTTTTCGCAGGATTATTTTAGATTATTTTATTGACATTGTCCTCGGGATGTCTTATATTTACTTCGAAAGATAATGATGTTTGCGTTTTATCGTGATGTTTATCGTTTCGACTATCAACCGAGGATTTTGCCATGTCCAGATACCCGAGATATCAGACTGTTTATCAGAGCCTTAAAAAACAAATAGCTGACGGCGAATATGCGCCGAATGATTTTCTTCCCGTGGAGAGTAAACTGGAGGAAATTTATGGTGTGTCACGCACCACGATACGTAAAGCCGTTGAAAAGCTCGCATCCGAAGGGTTCCTTGAGGTGCGCCAGGGACGTGGTACGAAGGTTCTCGAGGCGCACGGCGGACATCTGCAGAATCTTAATTTTGTTACTTCTATTTCCGAAACCATGACTCAAAGAGGGCATACCGTCACCACTAAGGGTATATATGTGGATGTGGTGGAGGCGAGCAAAAGACGCTCTGAACGTTTGCAAGTGCCTGTTAAAACACCACTTTACAGAGTTCAGAGGGTTCAGTTGGCCGATGGTATTCCTACTGCCATTCTAGAGAATTATATCGATACGCGACTCGCCCCGAATCTGGAATTAAAGTCATCTCAAATCGTGTCTCTGTATGCCTTTTTGGAAAAGGAGTACGGATTGGAAATCGACCGCTCAGAGGACGTTATTTCGGCTAAGAACGCTGATTTTAAGGAGTCGCAAATGCTGGATGTAAAGCCCGAAACTGCACTTCTGATTTTACATCGTGTCACATATTCGGGGAATAAGCCCGTGACTTATGATGTGAGCACAGTAAGAGCGGACAGATATCAGCTTGAGATCTTCGGAGTCGGAAGACAGCGCAGCGAAAACTAAGCAAAGATAATTATAAATTACAGATTTTGTTAAACAAAATACACTTTTTAGACAATTCATGCGAAATATCATGATGAATAATATGCCTAAATTGGGGTAAGGCAAACCACTTTGAGACGGACAACATGTAGAAATCCCGCCTCTTTTTTTGTGCATAATGTTTAAAAAGATGACTGTTATTATCAATTTAATACAAATAATGGACATAAAAATTCGTCACTATGACAGAGGAAATCAGATGAAACATCGTTGACGCTAAAAGATAATTATGATATTATTCAAATGCGAAACATAATTATCTATTTTGACTCTTGTCGGAGGATGAATATGCGAATCAGCTATAAGGATATCCCGAAAATGATAGATGTCAGTTGCGTCCGCACGGATGTGACATATGAAGAAATAAAGGCTATGGCGCTGTGTTCCATAAAATACGGTTTTATTTGTGCTTTTGCGATGCCGTGTTTTACTAAGATGCTTAAAGAATATCTGTTAGGCTCAAATGTCATGCTCGGAGGAGTCGTGGGATTCCCAAGCGGCGCCGATACGATGCAACAAAAAATTGATTGCGCTAAGTACATGAAGTCACTCGGATGTGATGAGATTGATATGGTTATTAACGTCGGGGCGCTACGCTCGAGGGACGATGCTTTCGTTTCGGAGGAAATCGAAAAAGTCGTGGAGGCTGCGGATGGTATTCCCGTTAAGTCTATACTTGAAATCGCATATCTTACGGATGATGAGATAATAAGGGGCTGTAAAGCTGCGGTTAAGGGCGGTGTGACTTTTGTAAAATCCGGCACCGGTTGGGCGAGTAAACCCACTATTGTCGAAACAATTGAATTAATGAAAAAAGCTGTCGGAAATACCGCGAAAATTAAAGCTGCGGGCGGTGTTAGGACCTTAAATGACTTAGAAGCTATGGCTGAGGCAGGCTGCGAGAGATTCGGAATCAGCATGAACTCCGCGCTTAACATTCTGAAAGAGGCTTATGACAGGGACGGTGTCGAATTCAAATAAGTCATTTTAGCGTGGCTAACCGGGTGTTATAGAAAAGTAACTGATTTAAATGAAAAGCAAAATAAGAGAGGGTGTTTGGTTTGGCAACAAAAAATACCTACATAATTGCATACGATCTGGGGACGGGCGGAATTAAAACGTCTTTGTTTGATGAGAAAGGCAAAAAAATCAAAAGCGTTTTCGGGCAATGTGAGACTCTATACCCGCAAATGGACTTTCGCGAGCAAAAGCCCTCCGACTGGTGGGAGCTTGTGGTGCGCTCTACCAAAGATTTGCTCTCATCGGTGGATGTAGAGCCAAATGATATCGCGGCGTTAGCCTGTTCGGGACATAGCCTCGGAGTGGTTCCCTTAAGCAGTGACGGAGAATTGCTTCTTACTCAAGTCCCCATTTGGACCGACGCGAGAGCCGCGAAACTTTCCGAACAGGTTTTTTCGAATATGACTGAGGAAGAATGGTATTTAAAGACAGGAAATGGCTTCCCCGCTCATTTGTACTCGGCTTTTAAGATTCTCTGGTACAAACGCAATATGCCCGATATTTATGATAAAACCTATAAGTTTATAGGTACGAAGGACTTCTTAAATTTTAAACTTACAGGCGTAATCGCAACAGACCACTCATATGCTACGGGGAGCGGGGTCTATGATCTGGAAGCATTAGACTACGATAAAAAACTAATAGAAACATTTGGTCTTGAAAAAGAAAAATTTCCGTATTTACTCGAATCATCACAGCTGATCGGAAAAATATTGCCCCGGGCGGCAAAGGAACTGGGTCTTGGCGAAAATGTAATGGTCGCCGCAGGTGGCGTGGATAATGCCTGTATGTCTGCGGGGGCGGGATGTGTGGAAGAAGGAATGGCGTATACGTCTTTGGGAACGTCGGCCTGGGTGGCAGTGACTTCGAGGAAACCCGTGCTGAATGATAAAACCAGACCCTATGTTTTCGGGCATCTGATAAAAGGGATGTATGTTTCGGCGGAATCAATCTTTTCGGCAGGAAATACTTACAGATGGGTGAGGGATACGCTTTGTCAGGACATAAAAAGCAAAGAAGATGAGGGCGGTGAAAATGCTTACGTAGTTATGGATAGATTAGCCATGGAATCGCCAATCGGTTCGAATGGGCTCATATTTGTCCCCACACTTGCGGGAGGCAATGCTCTTGATGACAGCGTGGACGCTAAGGGCGCCATTACAGGATTGGATTTAAAGCACTCCCGAGCAGATATAATCAGGTGCGCATTGGAAGGAATATGTTTCGGACTTAAGAATGCTTTGGAAGTACTTCGCAGATACGTGACGATAGCGGATGAAATCCTCATTGTCGGAGGCGGTGCGAAAAGTGCGTATTGGAGACAAATGTTTGCGGACGTTTATAACGTCACAATTACGGAATCGGCAGTGCAGGAAGATGCGGGTTCGTTAGGCGCCTTTGCTTGCGCGGCAATCGGAATAGGAATTTGGAAGGATTTCTCGCCTTTAAAAGAGATTAATCATCCTATTAGCGAAGTGAAGCCGCAAAGTGAAAATGTAAAACTTTATGAGTCCTTATTTAAAGTCTTTATGCATGTGAATGCGTTGCAAAGTGAGATTGCAGAATTCGCAAAATCAGTGAAGACTGATGAAGTTAAAGCGGAACAACAATAAGGCGAACAATAATAAGAAGAACAATAATAGGAAGAACAAGGATAAGAATAACAACCGTGATAAAAGGTAATAATTAGTAATTTAATTATATAAGCGAGTAGGAAACTGTTGTTAAGATTTCAAGTGCAAATTAAAAGAGGAGGAAAAGAAACATGAAGAAAAAAGTTTATTCCCTGTTAAGCGTTTTGCTCGTGATCGTCATGATTGCGGCTCTCGCGGGATGTACGCAAGGGGGAGATTCATCCGGAACTACGACGGATACGGGCACTACTACTGCAAAAAGCGCAGACGAACTGTACTTTGCGGTATCTTTAGGCTGGATGGAGAATGCGTCCGGTCAGCGTCAGAAATTCTCGTTTGAGAGTGCTTTTGCAGAGAACGGCGTCACGAATTTTGACATTGTGGATGCTAATTACGACGCAAAGAAGCAATCCGAGCAAATCGAGGCTTTTATCGCAAAGAAGCCGGATGCTTTGTTTATTACTCCGTCGGATCCCGTCGGTATTGCGGAAGCGACCAAAAAAGCAGCGGAAGCCGGAATCAAGGTGTTTTGTTCTGACGGCTATGTGCCTGGCGCCGAAGTAGTTTCCAGTGTTATGTTCGACAATTATGCAGGTGGTATGGCCACTATGAAGCATCTCGGGGATCTGCTTTTAGAGAAATATCCAAGCGGCGATATCGGAATCGCGATGATTACGCTTCCTTCAAACGAAGGCTGGGATGCACGTGAGCATGGTGCGGACTATATTCTCTCTCAGGAGAAGTATTCCAGGATTAAAGTTATTCAGGAATGGCCCTGGGATTCTACGGGTGCCGTTACTCCGACTGATACGATAAGCTCATGGATGGCAGCTGATACAAAGAAAGAAATTAAGGCTATCTGGTGTGCATGGGACGGAGCGGCATTTGAAGGTTTGGCTGTTACTGCGACGACGAGACCTGAAATCATGTATACCGGTTCCGACGGCGGCGAGGAATGTTATAAGAAAATGCAGCAGTATCCGGAACAATTTGTTATGACCTTGGCTGAGTCTGTTTATGCTATGCCCAATCAATTGGTTGGATACGCGATGACGTCTATTAACGGCGGAAGAGTTCCCCGTATCGTTATGAGCGCGGGCTATGCGATTACGAGCGACATGATTTTGGATGTATATTCAATTAAGGATAAGACGACTACCGTAAATGGCGAGACAAAGACAGCTTGGGAGCTTGCTCTTGATTATGATTTACCCGGTTACACAGATGCTCTTAATGAGGTCCTGGAAAAGAACGGGCTTGATCCCGGATGGGTACCTGAGATTTAAGCAGGCACATTTATCATAAGCGCGGGTTATGCCGGGTGGTAATTCCATCCGGCGTGTCCGCTGTTAAAGTATAGGCCAATGGGTGTCGAGGGTGTTCCCTTCACTAAAAATAACAGGAGCAATATTTATGGAAGAAAACCGTCTTGAACTAATTGGGATAAACAAAACATTTACAGCCGTAAAAGCACTTGATACCGCTGATTTTTTTCTTAAAAGAGGCGAGGTTCACGGGCTTTTGGGTATAAATGGGGCAGGCAAATCCACCCTTATCAAAATCATTTCAGGCATTTATTCCAAAGACAGCGGAGAAATCCTAATGGACGGAAAGCCTGTTGTGATAAAAAACGCACAGGATGCGATAGCGCTTGGAATCTCGACCGTTTATCAGGACCCGCAGATGATTGATAGCTTTACGGGTTACGAGAATATTTATCTCGGAATGGAAAATGAGAGCAAGTCCGATATTTCGCCGATTTCACGAAAGAAGATGAGGGATGAAGCGAAAAAGCTTCTGGAACAGTACCCGTTGGATATAGATTTGGAAAAGCCGGTCTCCTTGTTGAGCGCAATCGAACGTGAAATAATTGCGCTTCTTCGCGCTATTGCCAGAAAATGCGATATATTGATTCTGGATGAGCCCACCTCTATTCTTACCGAAAAAGAAAAACAAATCCTTTTTGATTGTATCAGGGAATTAAAAGGAAAAGGGGTCTCCATAATCTATATTACACACCATTTAGATGAAGTTTCCACTATTTGCGACTCCTATACTATTTTCAGAAACGGTAAAACAGTCGCAAGTGAAAATGTCATAGGCGGGAAAGTGGATGTTAATCACATTGCGGAGCTAATGATAGGCGAAAAGTTGAGCCGATTCTATCCCGAAAAAAACGCAAGCCCGGCGGATGAGGCATTTTCCTGCGAGGGGATTTCACTGTCAGAGAAACTAAACGATATCGGTTTTTCTGCCAGGAAAGGCGAAATACTCGGAATTTTCGGATTGGTAGGCTCGGGGATTGATGAATTGTCAAAGATTATGTACGGTGCGATGGATTATTCGGAAGGCTCTTTGAAAATCGCGGGAGAGTTCGTAAAATTAAAGAATACGGAATCGGCGATTGAACATGGGATTTACCTTGTCCCCGGAAATCGTAAAACCGAAGGTCAAATCGGAAATCTTTCCATTGCCGAAAACATTACTTTGGCGAAGCTCTCCAGAGTTCTGGATAAGCTTGGACTCGTAAAAAGATCTGAAGAACAGAAACTATCAGGTGAATTAATAAATACGCTTTCCATTGCTACGCCGGATGGCTACAAGAAGGTTCAGGAGTTATCAGGCGGCAATCAACAAAAGGTCGTTATCGGCAAAGGCCTTTTTTCGCAGGCAAAGGTTTATGTTTTCTGCGAGCCGACAGTAGGAGTTGATGTCGGAGCAAAGAGTGGCATATATGAGATAATGCGAGGTCTGGCAAAAGATTCGGCGGTGATAATTCTCTCGTCAGACCCGGAAGAGGTCCTCGGCAATGCGGACAGAATCATTGTTTTAAATCAAGGTCGAATTACACTTCAATGCGCAGATAAAGAAACGACGCTTAAGCAAATGCTCGTGAAAGCCACATCAAATCAGTAAGGGGGTTTATATGCGAATAATCAGAAAAGATAATAAAGGAGAAGCGATAACCATTGCGGCATTTTTCGTCCTCTTTGCTGCTGTCGCAATCACTTTCCAGATTTTTGAGCCGACCTTCCTGACTTGGGACAGCGTTACCACAATGCTAAAAACAGGCGCGACTACCGCAATTGCTGCATTGGGGCTTACTTTTGTAATAGTAGTCAGCCACTCGGATATCTCGTTTTATATGACGAGTTGCTTTTCTTCGATGTTTATGGCATGGCTGATCTCACTGAAAATACATCCGATAATTGCCGTGGCCGGAGGACTTCTAATGGGCTTTATCTGGGGAGGAATTTCCGGCATTGCCGTAGGGAAATTCAAGCTTCCTGATATTATCTCAACCATAGCCATAGGCTCGATTGCCTTCGGTGCGGCGTATGTTTTCTCTGACGGAGCGTTTATTTATGAAGAATTTCATACCTCCGGCATAATCAACCTTTCAGAACACAGATTTTTGGGAATCACCGTTTCGGTTTGGATCATGCTTGTTTTGTATATTATTGCTTATTTTGCGCTTGACCGCTCGAAAATCGGTCGCTGGTTTTATTCGACCGGCGCAAATAAGAGGGCGGCATTCTTTTCGGGGGTCAGAGTCAATCAGGTAATAATAGCGGCCTTTATTGTGTCAGGTGTGCTGGCAGCTTTGGCTGCGATAATTTATGACGCCGCGCAAGGTCAAGGAAATGTAAAAATCGGAATGAACTTCCTTATGCCTTGCTTTTCCGCAATATATATTGGCTGGAGCGTGTTTAAAAAACCGTGTGTAATCGGCACATTTTTTGGAGCCCTCATTTCGACCGTTATTACGACGGGCTTTACGGTAATGTCAATCCCGTATTACTACAGCGATTTGACAATGGCGGGCGTATTGATTCTCGCAATAGGGCTTTCTAAAATGCAGTTTAAGAGCAAAGAATCTGATATAGCAAAGCCCGATGATAAGGCGGAAGGGCAGGTGGCGCAGGCATGAAAAAGAAAAAAGGAATCCTCACAATTTTTCAACCCGAATACGCCTTGTTTTGGCTGATTCTTCTGGCAATCATATTCTTTTGGATAATGCAGCCGGCGTTTGTCAGTTTCGGGAATTTAATGAATGTGCTTAAAAATGCTTCCTATATGGCGCTGATGGTGCTGGGGCTTACATGGGTAATCGCGACCAATGAAATGGATTGCTCTTTTCCCGATGTGGCGGCATGCGCCAGCATGGTATTCGCGTGGCTTGCGTTTCACGGTTACAGTGTGCTCGTCTCATTTATTATAGCCATGCTTTCGGGTATTTTATGCGGGGTATTAACAAGCATTTTGGTGGTTCGGTTTAAATATCATTCGCTTATTACTACAATTGCCGTATCCACGATAGCTAAATCGGTCGCGGCGGCGCTTTATGGCGGCATGCCCCTAAGCGTTCCGGTAATAAAATCAACCGGTTTTTATAAGTTCGTTAATTCGTATCTGGCAGGTATTCCTGTGATTTTTATTATTGCGGTAGCAATATACGCGGTGCTGTTTATTATTCAGGAGAAAACCCGTTATGGTCAGTATGTTTACGCGCTCGGAGAAAATCGAGTGGCAGTACAGGAAGCAGGAATAAAGACGGGAAAGGTCCTAACCGGTGTATTTATCACTTCAGCGTTTTTTGCGGCGCTGTCAGGTATTTTAATGGTATTTGTTGTTTACGGAAGCGGACAGCCAAAGATGGGTTCAGCCTTCTTCCTCGATGGCTTTACGGTCGTTTTCCTGGGGGCAATGGTAATGAAGCTTGGAAAGACCAACGTTGTGGGAACTTTTCTTGGAGGGATAATGCTTGCGATTGTTGTAAACGGGCTCACGCAATTAGGTGCGTCTTTTGCGACATCACAGATTACAAAGGGCGTTTTATTAGTTATCGGTATAGTTATAGCTGCACTTGGACAACGTAAAAACAGAGGAAAGGCAGGTTTGTTAAAATATGAATAGCTTTGAATTTTATAATCCGGTTAAAATCGTATTCGGTGTAGGCAGTGTCGAGCAGATAGGCATTGAAGTCTCAAAATACGGAAAAAAAGCATTAATTGTTTCGTATGATGATGTGAGTTTTTACGGAGATTTATTTGATAGAATACACGTAAAATTACGTGAGAATGGTGTCGCTTATGCGGACTATTTCGGGGCGACCGCAAACCCGAAAATAAGCGAGGCCGTAAAGGGGATTGAGCTCGGCAAAAAGGAAGAGGTCGATACTGTAATAGGCGTAGGCGGCGGCAGCGCGATGGATTTATCAAAGGTTATTGCCGCAGGCATTCTCTATCCGCATGATTTAAAAAGAATGATCAAGTTCAGTCATAGTGACGATTCTTGGTTCATTCCACCGACGCAGGCTCTTCCGATTATAATGGTACCGACGCTTCCTGCGACTGCATCGGAAATGAACGCTACCGCAGTTATTACCGATGATGATACGCTTAGAAAGAGCTATGTCTGGGAACCGGCCTGTCTTTATCCGAAGACTTCGATTTTGGATCCCGTACTCACTCTTACCTTACCTGCTTATCAGACAGCCTGCGGCGCTATAGACGCTGTGAGCCATGTGGTAGAACCCTTCTTTTTCAGCGACGAGGCGACTTACGGAAATTTGGAATTACATGACCATATGCAGTTTGGCGTCATAAGGGCAATCTATGATAATATCCCTAAAGTGCTGGAGAACCCAAATGATCTTGAATTACGAGGACTCATGCAATTTTCCGCTACTGTTGGCTTAAACGGGTGGCTGACCTGCGGAACTCAAGGATGGACGCCGATGCATCAGATGGGACACGTCCTTTCTTCGCATTATAAAGCGACGCATGGGGCGACTCTGGCCTGCATGATGCTTGCGTGGATGCGTTACTTTGCCACAAAGAAACAAAACGAGCGCTTTGTGAAATTTACGAGGTGGATGTTTGACACAAATGATCTATTAAAAGCCGCTGATATATTTGAAGAAAAGATTAAGAGCTTCAATGTGCAAACGAGGATTTCGCAGTTTGGTTGCAGTGAAGACTCATTGGAAGAGCTGACGCAAGGCGTGGTGGATGTGTCTTTCTCGGCCGACGGGACATTAGCCAGCATCCCACCGATTACGCGCGAAGAGGTATACGAGATCTACAAGCTTTCTTTGTAGCCTCATATCCGAGTAGACAGCTTCGAGTATACAGCGTAAATGAATATTTGAAATAATATATCAACGTTTATAACAGCAAATTATGGATTATGTATAATTTGGCGGGGGAAACCTTATGGGATATGAGATAAATAAAGTCGAATTCGATGGTTTTGATGCAGTTGAATTAAAGACAAAGGTATGGAAGGCGATTCTTGTCTATAGCGTGGGACCGAGAATAGCATGGTTTGGAAAGCCTGACGGTGAAAACCTCCTCTATTGGAAAAAAGATGATATGATTCGAGGGGACTGGAAGCTCTACGGAGGGCACAGAGTATGGATTACAAGGCCGTTAGCCGACGAATCTGAGGATACTTATCTTTCCGATAACGCACCTTGCGAACTGATTATCGACGGGACGATGGTTAGAGCGACAGCTCCCGCACATCCTGTAAATCAGTTGACTAAAGGAATGGAACTTGAAATCATGGAAGGTGGGAGTCTTCGCGTTACGAATTTCATTAAGAACGACGGCGCTCTCATTTACTCGGGCGGCGTGTGGTCGCCTACCTGCGTGGTTCCGGACGCAAGGAAGCTTCGGGTTCCTCTTGGAAAAGATGACTCTACTTGGGATGTGGTAAAGGTGATCATTCCCAGGGTTTTTGCCGGTAATGTTTCGAGTTTAGAAGATGATCAGGCAGTCTTTGAAGGTAATGATCTCGTGGTGACCCCGAAAGGCAGAGTCCTGAAACGTGTCCTTTTGGCGCCTAAGGGCAGGGTAATGCTTGAATGCGGCGATTATGTCTTTGAAAAATATTCGCCTTACAATCCGTTATATGCCTATCCATTCGGAGGATGTAACCTCGCTGTATTTGTAGGCGCAAATAATTTTATGGCCGAATTGGAAACCTATGGCGCCGAAACCGAAATTATACCTGGACAAACGATCGAAAATACTGAATACTGGAAGCTGTATGAAAGTGCAGCAGGAAAATGATTTATGTAAAAAAAATAATAATGGCAGTCTTAAGCAGCAATTAATTTACCTGATCCTTATGATCTGTGTATGGTTTGCGGAGTATTCTTATACACCGTATTTGGTTCCATACCTTAAAGATCTTAACTCTTCATATACGGTAATCGGGTTTGTACTTGCTTCTTATGGTTTGTTTCAGATGATTCTTCGTATTCCCATCGGATTATTAGCTGATAGGGCAGGAAGAATGAAAGCTTTTTTGATTATTGAGATGGCGACTCTTGTTGTGGCGTCTTTCTTTCTGGCATTTGCCCGGAACCCGATTATGATTCTTTTAGGAAGGACGCTTACGGGAGTCTCATCTTCGTTTTGGATTTGCTTTATCGCGCTATATCAGGGGAATTATGAAGCCGAAAAAAAGGTAAGAGGGGCATCGACAATCACGGCCATTACTTCACTTGGGAAGATGCTGGGGGTATTAGCGGCATTGATTCTTTTTACATATGTTTCAATACGCAGCATTTTTTTGGCGAGCTTTCTTGCGACAATCCCTGCGTTTATCGCGGTGTTTTGGCTAAAGGAAACAAAGGTAACGCACGGGCAATTTGCTTTTAGGGATGTTTTTGCATTGCTTCGCAATAAAATGCTTATTCGCTGTTCATTTATAATAATGCTCGACCAGATGGTCGTTTTCTCAACGGTTTATTCATATTCAAGCGACTTAATAGAAAAGCAGGCAGGAGAGGCATTCATCGGCCCGGCGTCGTTTTTATTACTCTTTGGAATGGGAGTGTTTCCACTGTTATCGACGTTTGTGCTGTCTAAATACATTTCGAATAGAAAGCTCTTATTTATTTACTTTAGTGCTTTTATTTCATATATCTTGATATTGCCAAATGTAAAATCGGGCTTGTTAATACTACTGTTATCATTTATTGCTGGAGCGGCCAGCGCGAGCCTTTTTGGCATACTGATGGGGTTAGCGTCCAGCACGGTAGATAAAAAACACAGAACTTTGGCGGTAGGCATATTTCAGACAGCCGTCGCAATAGGAATGACGGCAGGACCTCCGATATTCAGCTTAATAATGGAAAAGACAAATGCAAAAATCGGATTCTTATCGACAGCGCTATTATTGATAGTATGTCTATTGCTACAGATAAATGTTTTTGCAAAGTAATGCATCTATGGAAAATGTGTAATTGTGATTTATTGTATCTATGAAAAATTTGTGATTTTAGTTTATTGTATCTATGGAAAATGTGTAATTTCTATTATAATAAACTATGAAAAATGTGCAAGGAACAATAACCATGAAAAAACGCACGGGCGAAATTCTCGCCCTTTTGGATGAAAAATACGGAACTGACCTCTCTTGCTATCTGCACCATGAAAATGCATGGCAACTTTTAGTGGCGACTATTCTCAGCGCTCAGTGTACGGATGCCAGAGTTAATATGGTGACACCCGATTTGTTTAAGAAATATCCTTCAATTGAGGCTTTTGCAAAAGCTAATCAGGAGGAATTGGAGTCCGACATTAAGTCCACCGGATTTTATCATAATAAGGCGAAAAATATTATCGCCTGCATGCGAGACATTCTGCACAGGTTTGGCGGCGAGATTCCGACTTCCATAGAAGATTTGACTTCGCTTCCGGGAGTGGGACGAAAGACTGCGAATGTTATCAGAGGGAATGTTTATAATGACCCCAGCGTTGTCGTGGATACGCATGTAAAGCGGATATCAAATAGGCTTGGGTTTACAAAGCAACAAGACCCTGAAAAAATCGAATACGACCTTATGAAAGAGCTTCCTAAAGATAAATGGATTTTGTTTAACATCCAGATTATTGCCTTCGGCAGAGAAATATGTACTGCGAGGCAACCAAAGTGTGAGTTATGCTTCTTGCAAAATTACTGCAAAGAGTCTAAAATAGGTTTGAAAAAGGTTTGATAAGGAGAAATCATGAATTTCCACAATCCTAAAATGAAAAAAATCCTTGCGATTATTATAATTGTTGTTATTGCGGCCATGGTGGTGACTTCGGTCTTACCGATGTTCATGTCTTAAAGGAGAGAACATGGCAGTTCGTGACACAACAGACTTGAGACAAAGGAACATGACGAGGACTGCGAGCAGGGCGGCAGGCAGCAAAGTTTCAAACAGAAGCAGTGTAAGTGTATCGGCGTCTAAAAGTGCCGACATACCAAAGCTTAAATATGACAGGGATCTGCAAAGAAAACTACGCAAAAATCGTATCGAACGCGCCCGCAGGCGAAGAAGATTATTCATCATTCTTGGCTCTTTTTTTGCGCTCGCTATTGCATATGGCGCTATTTACTTTAGTCTTTGGAGCAAAATCTCAAAAATCCCCAAAGATCAGGTGCTGGGGAATGTCTTTATAGGCACGACCGATGTCAGCAATATGACGCTTTCTCAAATGGAAGTCGCCTTGCAAAGTAATCTCGACAGATACAGCCAGATGCAGATTGCTTTAAACGTCAATGGGAAAAGTGCGCTTATAAACCTCTCTGAAATCGCTATTCGTTATGAAGACGTATCAAAGCTTGCCACCGAAGCTATGAATTACGGAAAAAGCGGGAATATTTTCTCACGCTATTTCCTTATGAAAAAGCTGGCCAAAAAGCCGATGGTTTTTGCTGAGACATTTGCCATAAATGAGGCGGCAGCGAAAGTCCTTATACAGGAAAGGGCGGTGCCTCTTGCCAATCACGCAAAAAACGCGACGATTACAAAGCTTGGAAACGGGCTCACTATTAATCCCGAAGAATCCGGAACCACTGTTAATATAGAAGAAACAGTTGCAAAGATCGTTAATTTCCTAAACACCGACTGGACCCGTACGAATTTTACGCTTGCGGTTGAGGAAATGGTCGATCAACCGACCATATACGCCAGTCAGTTGACGGACGTAAAGGATATTCTGGGAACATTCGGAACGAATGCCGGCGGCGGAGAGCGCTGGCAGAACCTCCAGACGGGTATGTCAAAGATAAACGGCTCCATAGTAATGCCGGGTGAGATATTTTCGGTGCACGATGCCTGTGTCCCCTTTGATGCGGAGAATGGTTACGTGATTGCTCCGTCATTTGCGGGGAATACTGTCGAAGAATCTTACGGAGGCGGGATTTGTCAGGTTTCTACGACCCTGTATAATGCGGTGATTTTGGCGGAGTTGGAGGTAAGAGAACGACATTCACACACGATGCTCGTAACTTACGCCGATCCTTCTAAAGACGCAGCCATTGCCGGAGACGTAAAGGATTTCCGTTTCGTTAATAATACAGGATATCCGATTTATATTGCCGGTGAGATAGACGACAGTAACATACTTCGCTTTACCATTTTCGGAAAGGAATATCGCGACCCGAACCGCACAATAAAATATCAAAGCGAAATATTGGAGCAGGAAGATTACGGCGTTACATATAAAGAAAACAAAGAATCACCCTTAGGAAAGCTTGAAAAGACAGGCAGTCCGCATAATGGGATGCTCGCGCAATTATGGAAAATAGTATACCTAAACGGCGAAGAGCAAAGCCGCGAAATAGTTAACAAGAGTCAATACAAGGTTTCAAATGAAATCGTCGAAGTAGGGACACAGACTAATGTCGCAGCAGCGGCGAATATTGTGCGTAACGCAATACGCACTCAGGATAAACCTACAATAGACGCCGCCATAGCCGAGGCAAAGGCGGTCGTACGTGAAGCGGGGCAATAGACGTGATACCTTTTAATGTTGTATTATTGGAGCCTGAAATCCCTGCAAATACGGGTAATATCGGACGCACATGCGTGGCTTGCGGCTCAAATCTTCACCTTGTCGAACCTCTTGGATTTCGCCTAAATGAAAAGAACCTTGAACGGGCAGGGATGGATTATTGGAAAGACTTATCTTTCACAACCTACATAGACTATTCAGATTTTCTGAGTAGAAATGCAGACGCAAAATGCTACTATTTAACTACCAAGGCTCACAAGCTCTATACGGAAATATCATATGATGACGGCGCTTTTTTGGTGTTTGGTAAGGAAAGTGCGGGCATTCCTGAGGAAATCCTTATTGATAATGAGGACAGATGTGTACGTATTCCGATGATTGGAGACAGCCGCTCACTCAATCTTTCGAATGCTGTTTCTATTGTATTGTACGAGGCGTTAAGGCAGAAAAACTTCGAAGGAATGCGGCTTTTCGGACAGTTGCATAGGCTTGATTGGAAGAATAATCCATAAAAAGCGGCTGTGATAATTTAATAACAAATTGTATATTTTTTGAACCGATTTTGTCCTTTAAAAGTCCATAAATCAGTGGACAACGGCAATATGCTATGCTATAATCTTAAACATTGACGGACTTGAAAAAGTTTTACTTAACAGTGATTATTTATAATTATAAATTATTTCCGAAAAATAATACATTATATAAATAACGAAATTATCCCGAACATTGCACAAATGTGAGCTTTAAGGGATTTGCTAAGGAGGATAGACGATGGTTAAAGATACGCTTCAGAGCATAAAAGATGCAGAAGGAGAGGCTCAGGAAATAGTATCGGCAGCGAAACTCACTGCGCAGAATTTGGTCGAAGACTCGAAAATAAAGGCGCAGGAGCTGGCGAAATCCGTTGTTATGTTAGCTGAAAAGGCGGCCGCTCAAAGCATGGATAAAGCCAAAGCAGAAGCTAAAAAATCAGAAGAGGAAAAAGCGGCGGAGGTTGATTCTCAAATCGCCGCACTAAAAGAAGCCTCAAAAGCAAAAGAGGATGGAGCAATTGAAGCGGTGCTTGAAGCACTGGTAAGATAGTTATTCTATAGGCAGGAGGTAAGGTGTTATGGCGGTACTTAAGATGCAAAGGATAAGTATCTGCGCACTTAAGAAAGACAGAAAAGCCATACTTGAAAAGGTACAGAATTTGGGCGTATTGGAGATTAATTTCCATGGCGTTGATGATGATACTTTTGAAAAGATGGATACCGCTTATCAAAGCAGCGGGTTTGCGAAAAATGCCACACAGGCGGAGACGGCGCTTGGTGTGCTTGATACATATGCGCCTCAGAAGACTTCCATGCTCGCATCTTTGGCGGGAAAGGATCTGGTCGAGGAAAAGGACTTTTTAGACGTTATCGCGAGGATGGGAGACATCACAGAAACCGCGAATCGCATCATTTCGGCAGGTAAAGAAATTACCGAACAAAGAGCGGCTGTCGTAAAGCTTGAAAATCAGGTTGAAGCCCTAAAGCCATGGGTTTCGCTTGATATACCCATGAACAGTCAGGGCACACTTAAATCAAAGGTTTTTATCGGCACATTACCGCCTGAGTCTACGGCGCAGACCGTATATGAGGCGGTAGAAAACGGAATTGATATAGATGTTAATGTTATCAGCACTGATAAGGATGCACTATATCTTAGTATAATTTGTCTCAGAAAAGACGAATCAAAGGTTGAAGAAGCGCTTCGCGCAGTAGGTTTTACGCGCACATCACAGCTTACACACAGGACGCCGGCAGATAAAATCGAGAGATTACAGCAGACAATAGAAAAGACCGAAAAGCATATAGCCGCTCTGGAAGAGAAAATCAGAAAAGAGGCTGAAAACCGTACCGACTTAAAGCGACTTTCGGATTATTTCCGTATGCGTTCGGCGAAATATGATGTCCTCGGGAAATTACCCCAATCAAAGACGACATTTGTGCTTAGCGGCTATATCCCCGAAAAGGCGGTTGGTCTCATTGAGAGCGAAATCGGAAACAGATTTGATTGTGCGCTCGACATTGAGGAGATTTCTGATGACGAAGATATGCCGACAGTTCTTGAGAATAATGGATTTTCGGAGAATTACGAGGGGATAGTCGAGTCTTACGGTCTGCCCCAAAAAGGCGAATTTGACCCGACCACGATAATGTCTTTCTTTTATGTATTCTTCTTCGGACTGATGCTATCGGACGCGGCATATGGCGCGATTCTGTTTCTGGCATGTTTTATTATTGTTAAAAAATATCCTCGCATGAGTAAAGGGATGCAGAAATCCCTTAAGATGTTCATGTACTGCGGTATTTCCACTATGGTCTGGGGTATTTTACTCGGAGGTTATTTCGGAGATGTTGTAAGCGTCGTAGCGAGGGTGTTTTTCCATAAAGAAAATGTCAGTATTCCGCCGGTTTGGTTTGAGCCTTTAAAAGACCCGATGAAGATGCTTGTATTCTCAATGCTGTTCGGTGTCATACACTTGTTCACCGGTCTTGGAATTAAGGGCTATATATGCCTGCGGGATAAAAAATATTTGGATTTTTTCTGCGACTGTATTTTATGGTTTGTATTCCTGATTGGTCTTTTGCTTATGCTCTTACCGAGCGGGATCTTCAGATCCATGTCGAATATGAATATAGTATTTCCGCCGGCTGTTAATACGCTTGCGAAATGGCTCGCTATCGCGGGTGCGGCGGGCATTGTGCTGATGTCTGGGCGTTCATCAAAGAATTTTGGGCTTCGAATTGCGCTTGGCGCATATGATCTTTACAATGTCACAGGGTGGCTCTCCGATGTGTTGTCATATTCGAGGCTCTTAGCCTTGGGATTGGCCACGGGTGTTATCGCTTCGGTTATTAATCAGATGGCGAGTATGTTCGGCGACAGCGTATTGGGAGTTATTTTATTCATTGCAATATTCATTTTCGGACAGCTTTTCAACCTCGCGATTAATCTTCTCGGGGCATATGTCCACACAAACCGTCTCCAATTTGTTGAATTTTTTGGAAAATTCTACGAGGGCGGGGGGCGTAATTTTGAACCTTTTGTAACCAATACAAAATATATAGATGTTAAGGAGGAAAGATAAATGTTACAGGAATTAGGATTAGTGTATGCGTTACTCGGAGCGGCTCTTTCGGCGCTTCTGGCAGGCTGCGGCTCAGCAATCGGTGTAGGTATAGCGGGTCAGGCGGCCTCAGGCGTCGTCACAGAGGACCCCAGTAAATTCGCAAAGGTTCTGCTTTTGCAGCTTCTGCCGGGCACTCAGGGTATTTACGGTCTGTTGGTAGGCTTTATTACGCTTTCCGGTATAGGTGTTTTAGGCGGAGATCCGAAAGAAGTTACGGTAAAGACAGGGCTTTTGATATTGGCAGCATGTCTTCCTATCGGAGTCGTCGGACTGATTTCCGGGAGAGCTCAGGGACAGACATCCGCAGCGGCTATAGGGATTGTAGCGAAAAAGCCGGATCAGTTCGGAAAGGCTATGCTCTTCCCCGCGATGGTTGAAACTTACGCCATACTTGCGCTTTTGATCTCCATACTCGCCGTTACCGCTGTCCTTCCCAAATAATTACGGATATTAGTATCTGTTTATTTTGATGGGTTTTTAAATGAAAAGGAAACATGGAGGCGGATATGACCGGATTGGAGAAGATGAAGAATCAGATATTGGACGAGGCGAAAGCCGAAGCCGATGGCATTCTTCAGAATGCGCGGGATAAAAGCGATGAAATAATTAAAAAAGCCGAAGCCGACGCAAAAAAACATTCCGAGACCATTGCCGAAAAGGCAAAGACGGAAACTAAAAACTACCATGAAAGAATGGCTTCTTCTATTGATTTACAGAAACGAACAAGACTTCTTTCTACGAAACAGGAGATTATTTCCGATGTTTTGGCAAAGGCATACGAAAGAGCAAAGAATCTTCCCACAAAGGAATATTTCGATTTGCTATTAAAACTTCTTTCTAAGTATGCTTTGCAAAGAAAAGGTGAAATTTGCTTTAGCGCGGCTGATTTAGCCAGACTTCCCGAAGGATACGCGGCAGAGATTACCCGTATCGCTTCCGAAAAGGGCGGCGAGCTTACTATCAGCTCACAGGGAAAGGCTATTGATAACGGATTCATACTTATCTACGGAGGCATCGAGGAAAATTGCACTCTTAAGGCGGTTTTCGATGCAAAGGCAGATGAGTTGTCCGATATTGTTTATAAGACTTTGTTTTAGAAAAAAGGCAAACGAGGAGACAATAATATGAGCGAAACGTATGCCTATGCGGTTGCGAGGGTTCGTGCGCTGGAAGTGGGTTTGTTAACAAATGCTTTGATTGACCAGCTCATCGCCTGCAGGGACTATCCCGCGAGTATACAGTTTTTAACTGAAAAAGGCTGGGGTGATTCCGATACTCCTTTGGAGGCGGAGGCGATTTTAGGGCGCGAAGAAGAAAAGATCTGGGAGGTCGTTAAAGAACTCGCAGTTGATAAAGAATACTTTAAAGTGCTATCTTACCCGAAGCTTTTCCATAATTTAAAAGCGGCCATTAAGGAAATATGCACCGAAGAAAAACACCCTCATCTTTTTTATGATGATGCAGAGATTCCGGGCGATACTATGCTGGAGCTTATTCGCGAGAAGGAGTTTTTTAAACTGCCTGCTGTTATGCAAAAGTGCGCGCAGGAGGCTTTCGAAACTCTTCTTCACACGCGTGACGGACAGCTTTGTGACATTATTATAGACAGGGCAGCTTTGGATGCGGTTTACGAAGCCGGGAAAAGCTCAAATGAGAAAATAATAAAAGACTATGCCGAAAGCGTCGTGGCGGTTGCTGATATCAGAATAGCGGTACGTGCTGCTAAAACCGGGAAAACACTTGATTTCCTGAAAAGGGCTTTAGCCCCTTGCGAGAGCATCAGTGTTGATGCTCTGGCAAAGGCTGCGGGCAGCGGCGTGGATTCGCTTAGAGAGTACCTGTCGGGTACTGCCTACGCCGAAGGTGCGCAGGCACTGATGGTTTCCCCATCGGCATTTGAGAGATGGTGCGATAATCGCGTTATTGAGACTATAAAGCCCCAAAAATACCAGTCATTTACTATAGGTCCCGTTATAGCTTATGTTATTGCGAGACAAAACGAAATAAAAACAGTTCGGATAGTGCTTTCGGGAAAGCAAAACATGCTTTCAGAAGAGTCCATTCGGGAAAGGGTAAGGGAGATGTATGTTTAAAATAGCGGTTCTCGGAGATTACGACAGCATATACGGCTTTGCTACATTGGGGCTGGATACATTTCCTGTTCAAGACCAGATGGAAGCCTCCCGTAAACTCGAAGCTCTTTCCGATTCCGATTACGGAATAATATATATAACCGAGGCCATGGCTGCGCTTCTGAAAACGCAGATAGCACAGTACGCCGGCAGGATAACTCCCGCGATTATTCAGATACCCGGGATTTCAGGGAATACAGGAGCCGCGGTAGAGGGTGTGAAGAAAAGTGTGGAGCAGGCGGTCGGTTCTGACATACTGTTCAGCAATCATTAGGAGGTGATTCGTTTCAATGAGTATTGGAAAGATTAAAAAAGTGGCGGGTCCGTTGGTTATTGCCGAAGGCATGCGCGACGCGAATATGTTCGACGTGGTGCGAGTCAGTAACCGGCGTTTGATCGGAGAAATAATCGAAATCCACGGCGATGAGGCGTCGATTCAGGTTTACGAGGAGACATCGGGCTTAGGACCCGGTGAGCCTGTTGAGTCTATGGATGTTCCTATGTCCGTAGAGTTGGGACCCGGACTAATCGCGAGCATTTATGACGGTATCCAAAGACCCTTGGATGACATAATGAAGATTTCAGGGAATAATCTCCAACGCGGCGTCGAAGTCGCATCTTTAAAGCGGGATAAAAAATGGAAATTCGAGCCCGTAGCTAAAGTCGGAGATGAACTCGAGGCCGGAGATGTTCTCGGAACAGTTCAAGAATCCATTATTGTTCAGCAAAAAATAATGGTACCCTACGGAATCAAAGGTACCGTTAAGGAAATAAAATCCGGAGAATTTACCGTAGAGGAAATAGTGGCTGTTATATCGTCAGAGGGCAAGGATATCGAGCTTACAATGATGCAAAAATGGCCTGTAAGGCGCGGACGTCCCTATGTTAAAAAGCTTCCGCCCGAGATGCCCCTTGTAACGGGACAAAGAGTCGTCGATACTTTCTTCCCCATTGCCAAAGGTGGCGTGGCGGCGGTTCCGGGACCTTTCGGCAGCGGAAAGACTGTTATACAGCATCAGCTCGCGAAATGGGCTGAGGCCGATATAGTTGTTTATATTGGCTGCGGGGAGCGCGGAAATGAAATGACGGACGTTCTCAATGAATTCCCGGAGCTTAAAGATCCTAAAACCGGTCAATCACTGATGGAGAGAACAGTTCTCATTGCTAATACATCTGATATGCCTGTTGCTGCCCGCGAGGCCTCTATTTATACAGGTATTACGATTGCCGAATACTTTAGGGATATGGGGTATTCGGTAGCTTTGATGGCGGATTCCACCTCTCGCTGGGCAGAGGCCCTTCGTGAGATGTCGGGTCGTTTGGAAGAGATGCCAGGTGAAGAGGGTTACCCGGCTTACCTTGGCAGTCGTTTGGCACAGTTCTATGAGAGGGCAGGTCATGTTATCTCCCTCGGCAAAGATAAAAGAGAAGGCGCGCTTTCGGTTATCGGAGCGGTGTCCCCGCCGGGCGGCGATATTTCCGAGCCCGTTTCTCAGGCTACGCTTCGTATCGTAAAGGTGTTCTGGGGATTGGATTCGGCACTCGCCTATAAGAGACATTTCCCTGCCATTAACTGGCTTACGAGCTATTCACTCTATCTCGATGATATGGAGAAATGGTTCAATGCCGAGGTCGCAGCCGATTGGATGAGCAATCGTCAGCGTATGATGGGGCTTTTGCAGGAAGAGGCGGAACTGGATGAAATAGTAAAGATGGTCGGTATGGACGCGCTTTCTCCGACTGACAGACTGAAAATGGAAGCTGCTCGCTCTATCCGCGAGGACTTCCTTCATCAGAATTCTTTCCATGAGGTCGACACATATACGTCGTTGCGTAAGCAGTACCTCATGATGAATCTGGTTCTGGCATTCTATGACGAGGCATTGGCGGCACTCCAAAAGGGCGCGGACATGAATAAACTCATCAATATGGAAGTAAGAGAAAGAATCGGGCGTTATAAATATACTTTGGATAACGACATTGAAAAGGAATATGAAAAGATTTCAGGTGAGCTTGCAGCGCAGACCGCAAAAGCTTTCGGGAAGGAGGACTTTTAAATGCCTAAAGAATATAGAACTATTCAGGAAGTGGCAGGACCTCTGATGCTGGTTCGCGGTGTGGAAGAGGTTTCCTATGATGAGCTCGGAGAAATAGAGCTCGCGAACGGAGAGACCCGCCGTTGCAAGGTATTGGAAATTAATGGCTCAGATGCTCTGGTGCAGTTATTTGAGAGTGCGACGGGTATCAATCTCAGCAATTCAAAAGTAAGATTCCTCGGTCGCTCAATGGAGCTTGGGGTTTCAGGCGATATGCTCGGGAGGGTCTTCGATGGTCTGGGCAGGCCTATTGATGACGGTCCGCAGATTTTGCCTGAGGAGCGTCGTGATATAAACGGGCTCCCGATGAATCCGGCTGCCAGAAGTTACCCGCAGGAATTCATTCAGACAGGAGTTTCGGCAATTGACGGTTTGAATACACTCGTTCGTGGTCAGAAACTGCCTATTTTCTCGGCTTCCGGCCTTCCTCACTCGAATCTCGCCGCTCAGATTGCGAGACAGGCAAAGGTTCGCGGCACCGATGAAAATTTCGCCGTTGTATTTGCCGCAATGGGTATTACTTTTGAGGAATCAAACTTCTTCGTTGAATCCTTTAAGGAAACAGGGGCTATAGACAGGACGGTATTATTTGTAAATCTCGCCAATGACCCCGCTATTGAGCGTATCGCCACACCGCGTATGGCGCTGACTGCGGCAGAGTATTTGGCATTTGAAAAAGGGATGCACGTTCTCGTTATCCTCACGGATATTACGAATTATGCCGATGCTTTGCGTGAGGTTTCCGCCGCGAGAAAGGAAGTACCAGGCAGACGTGGTTATCCGGGATATATGTACACAGACTTAGCCTCGCTTTATGAGAGAGCGGGTCGTCAGCACGGAAAAACCGGCAGTATCACGATGATTCCTATTCTGACCATGCCAGAGGATGATAAGACTCACCCGATTCCGGATCTCACAGGCTACATTACGGAAGGTCAGATTATCTTGAGCCGTGATCTCTATCGTAAGGGTATACAGCCTCCTATTGACGTTTTGCCTTCGCTTTCACGTCTTAAGGATAAGGGTATCGGCGAAGGAAAAACCAGAGCCGATCATTCGAATACCTTGAACCAGCTCTTTGCCGCTTACGCCAGAGGAAAAGACGCGAAAGAACTAATGGTTATCTTAGGTGAGGCTGCGCTTACCGAAATAGATTTGATATACGCTAAATTCGCTGATGCTTTCGAGAAAGAATACGTATCTCAGGGCTATCAGACTGACCGCTCGATTGAAGAGACCTTAGAAATAGGCTGGAAGCTCTTATCAATGCTTCCCAGAGCTGAATTAAAGCGTATAGATGATAGATATTTGGATTTGTATTATTTAGACGAACAATAATCGAATTATATGCGGCTTTTCTGTAGAGGCTCGCATATGAAGTTAATTAACATAGGATTTACTAAGTAATAGAATTAATGTGTTTTCGAAAGGGGCAATTGGTATGGCGACTGCTCAGGTTACACCGACCCGAATGGAATTAACGCGTTTAAAGAAAAAGCTCGTTACTGCGACTCGCGGGCACAAGCTATTAAAGGATAAACGCGACGAATTGATGCGCCAGTTTCTGGATTTAGTCAGAGAGAATATGGAGCTTCGTAAAAAAGTGGAAGATGGCATACGTCGTGCGAATGTCAATTTTGTCATTGCCAAAGCCGGCATGGACGAACAAACACTTAATGCGGCATTAATGGCACCGAAGCAGGAAGTAGAGCTTAATGTGACGGAGAAAAACGTCATGAGCGTCAATATTCCTTCCTACACGACTAAGACACGTACGGCAGACCCCAATGATATTTATTCTTACGGCTTTGCTTTTACATCCGGAGATTTGGACGAGGCGGTAAAATCTCTTTCCGACATTTTGCCCGATATGCTAAAGCTCGCTGAAATCGAAAAAGGCTGTCAATTAATGGCCGCCGAAATCGAAAAAACGAGGCGCCGTGTCAATGCCTTGGAGCACGTTATCATTCCGGAGGCTCGCCGCAGTATTAAATATATCACCATGAAACTCGACGAAAATGAACGCAGTTCACAGATTCGTTTAATGAAAGTTAAGGATATGATGCTTGAGGAAGCACATCATTACAAAGAGAGGGCGTAAGCCCTTTTTTTAAGCCCTTTATTTGAATTCATTTACCTTGACTATTAATAAGTAAAAAGGTAAAATAAAGGTTACGCCGGGAAGGCAAAAGTACAATGGATTATTATTTGGAGGTGCTAAAAAACATGACAAAATGGGTCTATATGTTTACGGAAGGTAATGCGGATATGCGCAATCTCTTAGGAGGTAAGGGCGCGAATCTCGCAGAAATGACTAATTTAAATCTTCCGGTTCCGCAGGGCTTCACTATCACCACAGAGGCTTGTACGCAGTATTACGACGATGGTAAAAAGATTAACGACGAGATAATGGCTCAGATAATGGAAGCCATCGTAAAGATGGAAGGTATTACCGGAAAGAAGTTCGGCGACACCGAAAATCCGCTCCTCGTCTCGGTTCGCTCCGGTGCCCGCGCATCTATGCCGGGAATGATGGATACGATTCTTAATCTTGGTTTAAATGAGGATGTAGTCGAAGTACTGGCAGCGAAATCAGGAAATCCCAGATGGGCTTGGGACTGCTACAGAAGATTTATCCAAATGTTCTCCGATGTCGTTATGGAAGTCGGAAAGAAGTATTTCGAAGAATTAATCGATAAAATGAAAAAAGAAAAAGGCGTGAGCCAGGATGTTGAGCTTACAGCCGATGATCTCAAAGAACTCGCAAATCAATTCAAAGCCGAATACAAAGAAAAAATCGGCACAGACTTCCCCACAGACCCGAAAGTTCAGTTAATGGAAGCCATAAAAGCGGTATTTCGTTCATGGGATAATCCCCGTGCTAATGTTTACCGCCGCGATAACGATATCCCATATTCATGGGGCACAGCCGTTAATGTTCAGATGATGGCCTTTGGCAATATGGGTGATACTTCAGGTACCGGCGTCGCTTTTACACGTGACCCCGCTACAGGAGAAAAGCACCTCATGGGCGAATTCCTTATGAATGCTCAGGGCGAGGACGTGGTGGCAGGAGTGCGCACCCCTCAAAAGATTGACCAGTTAAAAGAGGTTATGCCTGAAGTATACGAGCAGTTCGTTGGGATTTGTACTACATTGGAAGACCATTACCGCGATATGCAGGATATGGAATTCACCATTGAAGATCGTAAATTATACATGCTTCAGACCCGTAATGGAAAGAGGACGGCGCAGGCCGCTTTACAAATTGCCTGTGATTTAGTGGACGAAGGCGTAATTGATGAGAAACGCGCAGTCTCCATGATTGACCCGCGTAATTTAGACACCCTGCTTCATCCGCAGTTCGATGCTGCCGCACTTAAAAAGGCTGAGCCGATAGGAAAAGCACTCGCCGCATCTCCGGGCGCTGCCTGCGGTAAAATCGTATTCACTGCAGAGGATGCAAAAGCTTGGGCACAAAAGGGCGAGAAAGTCGTGCTCGTTCGTCTCGAGACTTCACCTGAGGACATCGAAGGCATGAAGGCTGCGCAGGGCATTTTAACAGTCAGAGGCGGCATGACATCTCACGCGGCTGTCGTTGCCAGAGGCATGGGAACCTGCTGTGTATCGGGATGCTCGGAAATCGTCATGGATGAAGCAAATAAGAAATTCACACTCGGAGGCAAAGAATACCACGAAGGTGATTTCCTTTCGCTCGACGGCTCTACAGGAAAGATTTACGACGGATTGATTCCTACTGTTCCTGCGTCGATAGCGGGGACATTTGGACGCATAATGTCATGGGCAGATAAATATCGCACGATGAAAGTACGCACGAATGCCGATACTCCCAATGATTCCGCAAAAGCCAGAGAACTCGGAGCGGAAGGCATCGGACTTTGCCGCACAGAGCACATGTTCTTTGAAGGTGACAGAATAGAGGCCTTCCGTGAGATGATTTGCGCGGATACTCTTGAGGAAAGAGAAAAAGCACTTGAGAAATTATTGCCGCTTCAACAGGGTGATTTCGAAAAGATTTATGTCGCTATGGAAGGAACACCTGTTACGGTTCGTTTCCTTGATCCTCCGCTTCATGAATTTGTACCTACCGAGGAAGAGGACATCGAGAAACTCGCGAAATCTCAGGGAAAGAGCGTTGAACAGATAAAGGCTATCATTGATTCACTCCATGAATTCAATCCGATGATGGGTCACAGAGGATGCCGTCTGACGGTTACTTATCCTGAAATCGGAGTTATGCAGACAAAGGCTGTTATCCGTGCCGCGATTAATGTCCAAAAGGCTCACCCCGAGTGGGAGATGGAACCCGAAATTATGATTCCTCTTATCGGCGACACAAAGGAATTCGAATTCGTTAAGAAGATAGTCGTTGAGACGGCTGATGCTGAAATAGCCGCATCCGACACAAAGATTAAATATCAGGTCGGAACGATGATCGAGATTCCCAGAGCCTGTCTCGTAGCCGATGAGATCGCAAAATCCGCTGATTTCTTCTGTTTCGGTACGAATGATTTGACCCAGATGACCTATGGATTTTCGCGAGATGACGCGGGTAAATTCCTTGACGCATATTATGACACAAAGATCTTCGAAAATGATCCGTTCGCGAAATTGGACCAGGTCGGCGTAGGAAAGCTCATGGAAATGACAATCAAACTCGGCAAACCCGTAAATCCGAAACTCCATATCGGAATCTGCGGAGAGCACGGCGGAGACCCGAGTTCCGTAGAGTTCTGTAATACATTGGGACTCGATTATGTATCCTGTTCACCATTCAGGGTACCGATTGCGAGACTTGCGGCGGCCCAGGCGGCTATTAAACAGCAATAATTATTGAGATAAATGCAACAATAGGTATAAAGAGACCAAATAACTGCCCCTCAGTTGAATTAAAATGAGGGGCAGTGGGTACATTTCTCTCTGGTTTTATTGCTAAAAAAATGTTAAGATATTAAGCACAATTGAGGAGTGACTTGCAGAGGTAATCTAAGAAAAATAATAAAGAGGCAGGTCATATTAGGATGAATAATAAATATAGAATTATTTTAATTAGTTTATCTATACTAACAGGGACTTTAAGTCTATTGATAGGTTGTGGAAAGAAAGACGCGCTCGCCGAGACTGATTGGGTAGCAATAAAGGCGGTTGTTCAGGACCGTGTAGTGGAGGGCGAGGAGCTTTCTATCGCGTTAGGCGGGAATGCTACACTTACTTTTGATGACAAACTGGCTGTTTCGATTCATATACGGGATTTTGTAGCGAAGGGCTCTTATACTATAGAAGAAGGAATTATTACGATTACCACCTCGGGCGACACTTTTTCGGCTACTCTTGAAGAGGATGTGCTTACGCTTGAATTAGGGGGAATGAAACTCGACTTTGTAAAGAGTGACAGCATACCAAGCGAAGGGGATAGCAGCGAGGATGATGATACGGCGAGTAATGGCGAATCACCGCCTAAAGAAGAAAAGGTGGCTGTGAAAACGGATTTTAAATATGAAATAAGTCTCTCCACAGGAACTTACATCTGCGGAATAGACTTTCCGGAAGGGACATACACTATAGAAGCGCAGGAAGGAACAGGCTCCGTTCAATCAGGTGAATTGGGGCAAGACCCCTTACCTGCGGTTCTTTTATCTACGGAAGAATTCGAGGGGCTTTTTACGTTAAGTTCTACTGATATGAGTTTTTCAAAAGATCAGAGAATGATGATAATCGGGCATCTTACAGTGAGGTGCGGCAGCGACGACGCGGATGAAAATTTTGTTTCAACAAGGGCATTGCCTAAGGACAGGACAGATAAAACACTCGGGCCCGGTGAGTATTTTGCGGGAATCGATTTTCCTGAGGGGGAATATACGATTAAGGCGGCAGGACATATAGGGCATGTGTACACCGAAGGATTCTACGTTGGATGTTTAAATGAGGTCTTTAGTACTGATGGTGAGGAAGCGGCAGTTAAAGAAGCAAAAAACGTCTTATTGAGCAATGGTATTAAGTTGATTGTCGAAGACACGTCAATAATCTTGCACTAAAACCCAAGAAAAGGTACAATAGAATTAATATAAGTAATGAAAGAGGCGGCATGAATAATAGTATTCACAACCGGCTGTCAGAGTTTTTATCGGATAGCCAAATACTGATTAATGAACCAATGAAAAACCATACGACTTTTAAAGTGGGGGGACCTGCTGATTTTTTGGTCAACCCTAATTCCGAGGACGAACTGATTGGCGTTTTATCGCTCTGTAAAGAGGCTTCAGTGCCCTTTTATATTATTGGTAACGGAAGTGACCTTTTGGTTTCGGATAAGGGCTTTAGAGGCGTAATAATACGATTTTTGGAGAACTACTCGGAAATAAATGTATTCGAAGAGAAAATAAAAGCCCAAAGCGGGGCATTATTAAAGAATGTTTCTTTAAAGGCTCTTGAAGCCGGGCTTACCGGTCTTGAATTCGCTTTCGGTATTCCGGGGACCATTGGCGGAGCCTGTGTTATGAATGCCGGAGCTTATGATTCCGAACTTAAAAATGTCATTGAAAGCGTACGTGTTCTTACAAAAGAGCACGAGATTAGGGTTTTTTCATGCGAAGAAATGGAATTCGGATATCGTACCAGCAGGATTTCTAAAGAAAATGATATTGTGCTGGAGGCGGTATTTTCTTTGAAAAAAGGCGACACTGCGCAGATTAAGGCAAAGATGGATGATTTCCAAAGCCGTCGCAAGTCTAAGCAGCCTTTGGAGTATCCGAGCGCCGGGAGCACATTTAAAAGACCCGAAGGATATTTCGCGGGGAAACTAATTCAGGAGGCAGGGCTTTCAGGTTTTCGAATTGGAGGCGCTTGCGTTTCCGAAAAGCATTGTGGCTTTGTTATCAATGCGGGGAATGCGACTGCAAAAGATGTTTATGATGTGATCAAAGGCGTTCAGGAGCGGGTTTTTAGAAACTCCGGAGTAAATTTAAGTCCGGAGATTAAATTTCTTGGTGAGTTTTAGGCGACCGGATATCCGCTGCCCCGTTCCATTTTGCCTAAAGAGTTGTCCATATTAAGTCGTGACAGCCTGATACAAAGGTTTAACAACATAAAAGGAGAATTACCTTGTCATTCACAGACATTGTAAAAGAAGAGCTGGAAAATGTGCCCTCAAAAGCATTGCATTGCAAAAAGGCTGAGATAGCGGGAGCTTTTAGCTTATCGGGCATTGAGTTAGCCGAAAACGGCGTAAATACGGTTATTCTGAGCACCGACAGGGAGGGCGTTTTAAGAAAGTTCTTTACATTACTTAGAAAAACATATAATATTATGGCTGATACTTCCGATAGAAGGAATCATAAAACTGTTAAAAGCAGATATGAATTATGCATCAAGGATTGTCACTTAACGGATTTTATTACAGCAGATACATCGGGAAACTGCTGTAAAAGGGCATGGATCAGGGGCGCGTTTTTAGCCGCAGGATATATAAATGAACCGGAAAAACCTTACCATTTCGAAATAGTGTGTGACAGCCTTGAAAAGGCTTCCTTCCTTCGGGAACTTTTTGATACATTTTCGATTTCGGCGAAAACTGCCGCGCGAAAAAAAGCTTTCATCGTATATATTAAGGATGGAGCCGGAATTGCGGATGCTTTAAAAGTAATGGGAGCGCACATCGCTTTGTTGGAATTTGAAAATGTGAGAATTATAAAAGAAATGCGCGGGAGTGTTAATCGTAAGGTAAATTGCGAGACCGCAAATATCCGTAAAACCGTCTCAGCGGCCATGAAACAAACGGAAGATGCCATATTGCTTCGGGAAACAATAGGGCTATCGGCTTTGCCGCAAGGTTTATCGGAAATGGCGCTTATCCGGCTGGAGAATCCGGATGCGACCCTTAGCGAGTTGGGGACTTTAATGAAAACTCCGATAGGGAAATCGGGCGTAAATCACAGGCTTCGCAAGCTTTCAAAGCTCGCGGATAAAGTGAGGCAAGGAGGAGATTATGATTAAGAAAGAAGTAAGAGTACGGGACGGATTACTAAAAGAAAGCCGTCCGACTGCACATCTGGTGCAGGAAGCAAGTCAATACGTAAGTCAAATCTATATTGAAGTAGAAAACAAGAAAATCAATGCAAAGAGTATTATGGGCATGATGAGCCTTCAGTTAGCCGGTGGAGAGAATCTTTCGGTAACAGCTGACGGCGAAGATGAAAAAGAGGCATTAGAAGGTGTGGAGAGCTTTTTGGTAAGAGGTTAATTTCAAAAAAACTCATGAAAAAGATGTTATTTGTATATAATCCTAAGGCCGGAAGGGGGCAGATTCATGGCGCCTTAAGCAAGATAATTGATGTCTTTGTTAAGGCGGGTTTTGAAGTTACCATTCATCCCTCACAGGAGTTCCGTGATGCTTACCAGAAGGTTTTGGATTATGCTGATGGCGCTTATGATATGGTGGCTTGCAGCGGGGGCGATGGTACGTTAGATGAGGTCGTTACCGCAATGATGAAAAGAAATGAAAAAAGCGTTATCGGCTTTATACCGGCAGGAAGTACGAATGATTTTGCTAACAGCCTAAAGCTTCCGACTAATATATTAGAAGCCGCAAATACAGTGGTAAACGGACAGATTTTTCCATGTGACGTAGGGAAATTCAATGAAGGATATTTTGTGTACGTCGCGGCTTTCGGTTTGTTCACCGATGTATCCTATCAGACGACGCAGGAAGCAAAAAATTTGCTCGGTCATCTGGCGTATGTTTTAGAAGGCGCAAAGCGGGTTTTTAACGTTCCATCTTATAAGGTCAGACTTACCTATGACGACGGAATTATTGAAGATGAATTTATTCTGGGAATGGTGACTAATTCACGCTCGGTAGGTGGTTTCAGGCAGATAATCGGAAAGAATGTCGTCTTTGATGACGGAGTGTTCGAGGTGACTCTCGTAAAGACCCCTAAAAACGCCGTAGAGCTGCAGGAAACTTTAATGGCTGTTATTACCAGACAAATAGACTCAAAGCATGTGCTGACGTTTAAGAGTGCTCACATGGAATTTGAATCCGAAGGCGAAGTTCCGTGGACTTTAGACGGTGAAGACGGGGGGCGCCATAAAAATGTCGTCATTCAGAATCTTCATCGTGAATTAAAAATAATGATACCTGCCGAAAAAGATAAGGCCTGACGCATTGCGTTAAATACTGTTTTTCGAAAGAGAGGACAAATTACTTGTCAATCATTTCTTTATTGTTTTTTATATTTGTGCTCGCTTCCGCCGCGCTTTACTATATATTACCGTTGAAATTTCGCTGGTTGGTGCTGCTTGCGGCGAGCCTTGTTTTTTTTATCTGGGGTTGTGGGCTTGCGAGATTCCCCATCTTTGTCGCAATGGTATTGGTTGCTTGGGGGGCGGCATTGTTAATCACTAAATCTTCGCGAAAGAATATGGTTTTGGGGCTTGCAATTGGCCTGCTGGCGCTGACACTTATCATATTTAAAGAAAATGCCTTTTTTATCAATAATACAGGCAAGATTGTTCGAGCTTTCGGGGGTTCGTTTGATGTGAAGCCTCCTTCATGGGTAGCCCCTCTGGGAATCTCTTATTACACATTAGCATTGATTTCATATTTAACGGACGTGGCATGGGGAATCAGTGAAGCGCAAAAGAATCCGCTTAAACTTCTTTTGTTTGCGGGATTTTTTCCGCAGATGACCTCAGGTCCCATTACGCGTTACAGACAGATTTCCGCTCGTTTATTTGAAGGGAATCGTTTTGATAGTCGAAATATAGCTTTTGGTGCCCAAAGAGTGCTTTGGGGATTGTTTAAGAAGCTGGTTATTGCCGACAGGTTAGCTGTTCTTGTAAGTACTTTATATGGGGAGACAGGAAGCGCGACTTCCTATGACGGAGTATATGTCTGGATTGCGGCAGCGGCATATTGCTTTTTAGTTTATACGGATTTCGGCGGTTGCATGGATATAGTAATCGGCGTAGCACAGGTTTTCGGGGTACCCTTGCCTGAGAATTTCACGACACCTTTCTACGCAACGAGCATCGCCGAGTTTTGGAGAAACTGGCATATTACTCTTGGCCTTTGGCTTAAGGACTATATTATGTATCCCGTTTTGAAATCCTCATGGATGGGAAAAATTCGTAAAGCCGGCTCAAAGAAGCTTTCCAAAAAGGCGGCAAAAGAGATTCCTACATATATCGGTATGTTCATGACATGGTCTTTGATTGGTTTCTGGCATGGAGGTGATTGGAAGCTGATATTCGGAGCAGGTCTCTTTTTCTTTATGATAATAGCCGGCGGAATGCTCTTAAAACCGGTATTTGAATGGATGATTCGTATTTTACACATCAATACAAATACCCGCGGATGGATATGGTGGGGAAGGCTTCGGACTGCTCTATTGTTTATCGTGGCAGGTTCTTTTCAAAGGGCGAGCAGTTTAAAGGGCGGTTTCAAAATGTGGAGCAAGGCTTTTACTTGGAACCCATGGGTGCTATTTGATGGTTCGTTAACGGGATTGGGGCTTGATGTAAAGGATTTATGGGTATTGGTATTTACTTTTGTGTTACTGGTGATAGTATCCATGAGACAGCGAATAGAACCGGTACGAAAGACGATTTCGCGGCAGAATATCGCTTGGCGTTGGGCTTTGTGGCTCTTACTATTATCAGCTATTGTATTATTTGGAATGTATGGAGAAGGATATAATCCTCAGGACTTTATTTACGGAAATTATTAAAGCTAACATTGATAACTTAAGTAATTCCCGATAACTGGTAAAAGAAGGTTCAAATATATGTTTAGCGAACTGAAAACTACGGAAGGAAAATATATGCAGAAAAAGCTGCAGGCATTGACAAAAACAATACTATTCCTGATATTGGCGGTAGCGCTGATATGGGGCTTAAACTTACTTTGTAAGCCGCGTTGGAATGAAAACTGGTTCAGCACTCCTAATGTTTCGGGAATGTATGATTTACCAAAAGACAGCATAGAAGCTCTGGGACTTGGAACGAGTATAACGCTGCGTGGCTTTTCTCCTTTGACATTTTACGAAGAATACGGCATCAGCGCGTATAATCTCGCCACCGAGGCTCAGCCCATGATGGGCTCATATTATTTGCTCAAGGAATTTCTTCGTAACCAATCGCCAAAGGTAGTATATGTCGAGGTTTGGGGGCTTTTTGACGATTCCAATAATGAAGCAATGTACCGAAAAGCTTTTGACTATATGAAACTCTCATCCAATAAATGGGAAGCAATAAAAGAACGTTCAAAGATGGATGGCTCTTCTTCGTTATTAAGCTACGTTTTTCCTTTATATATGTATCATACCGGCTGGAAGGATATAAATAAAGCTCAGCTTACCGAATTTAATGCCACTGAGCACCCACTTTATTTCGAAGGCTTTGTCATGAATAATCAGACATATTATCCCGATGAGGAAATATCGGGATGGACTTCAACGGGCTCCGAGTTATACGATTTCGTAGAACTAAATTACAAATATTTAAAAAAGATAACTGATTTATGCCGCTCAAAGGGTATTCAGGTAATACTATATAAGGGTCCCGAGGTAGACTGGAGCAAAGAAAAACACAATACCGTACAGAAATTCGCCGACGAAGCAGGTGTGCCTTTCATCGATTTCCGAATGAAAGAAGTAATAGATGAAACAGGATTCGATTTTTCTGTTGACATGGCTGATCCGACACATACAAATACTAATGGAGCCATAGAGGTCTCGTCGTATCTCGCTTTGAAGGCTTCTGAATTTGCAGCATTTAAAGATGGGCGCTTAAAAGGGCTTTATCCGTGGCTTGATGAGAGTTTAGCGAGGTTTAACAGAGAACGTTTAAATGAAGATCTGACGCGAGTCTGGGACGGGGTAGAGTACCTAAGCCGGGTCGCCGCATTAGAGAAAGAGGACTACACTGTATACAAGGCAGAAAATGACTTAGGTGAAGCCACTTCAGTCATAATCGCAGGCACAGAGTATTTATTAAACCAAAAGGGCTTAAACATAGTGGTTTATGACAATCAAAACAATCACGTCGTCGACAGCGTGACGATAGACACCTCGCAAGAGGGAGAACTGCTGCTGTATAGGTAAGCAGCAGTTAACTATTCCAGCATGACGAAGGTACTTGATATTAGCTTATCTTCGCCGTCCCTGTCGCGCCATATTAAGTCAATCTCGTACAAACCGGCTTTATTGCCATGTCGGTTTATATTGAGTTCCGTACTATATATTTCCTCTTCCGGCATTTCACCGGCTGTTTTTTCAGGTATATATTCAACAGCGGTATCTTCGCTCTCATCACTATTCCAGACTTTTAAGACAAAGGTTCCATATTCTCGTTTCGCGACTGCGGTTATTATATACGGATATCCTCCGGTTTCTTCATTTTTTTCTTGGAAGTCAATCGTATAATCAGGTTGGACTTTTTCAATGTCTATATCCTTTGTCATCTCGGTCATGAGATTCGATTTCACTGCCAATTTAATGTCCAGTTCTTCCTCGCCGTATTCTTCTAAAAGAGTCTTCTTCGTACCGTAAAGATTAGTACCCAGTCCGAGTCTATCACCGGGTATTGTTACTCCGAGGCTTGCGAGCGTCGTGGGGAAAATATCCATGGTGGAATAATCTCTCTTTTCAGTTATTTCGGGAGTTGCGGCTCCATTGATTATTGTGAAATAAACCCTCCTGTCATATGACTCATCAATATGGAAGTATTCCCCGTCCATAGTCGGATGATCTCCTGCCAAAACGATTGTCGTATTCTCATAAAAATCCTGCTTTTTTAGCCATTCGACGAAAGAAGAAACCTTCTTTGAAGAACATGCCATTACATTAGCATATTGGTCTTCAAAAGTATCAGGGCAGTCAGGACAGAGATACCCGCCTACAAAATGTGTATCGGCTGTCAGCAGAGTGTAATTAAAGGGCTCGTCGCTCTTTGAAAGGGCAGCTAAATCCTCTTTGGCAAAATCAAACATCTTTGAATCCTCAAAGCCCCACCAAACGTAATAGTCCTTCGGGATTTTCCCATTATCAATCGCCCAGTAATAATCATGGATATCAAAATTCCCATGATCGCGGTACATATTGTCGCGGCCTCCGAAAGCCTTATCTGAACCGAATATTATTTGCTGTGTATATCCCTCTTCTTCAAGAATGTCTCCTATAAGCGTGGCTCCCGGAAGGAAGGTATCCTGATCGCTCATTCCGTTATTTTGAAACGGCAAAAGCAAAGGCAGTCCGGAAGACTGCGCGAACATAGCACCCACAGTCCATGTAGAGCCCAAAGCCGAAAACCCTCCGACAATAGGCGCATTTTCGAGTGTAGGGGGGGCGGAAACAGTAGTGCCCGAAAAAGTTTCATTTTCGCGAGCAAGATTTGTCAGTTCGGGGATTGTATTTACGCTCAAAGCTCCGCCGTTTGCCTCATCCATAGATGTCACTTCCATGGACTCAATGAATATATATATCAGATTGCGTTTCTTTTCGGGGAATTGTAAATCTACTGTAGCCGGATCTACATAATTCGCATCTATAAATGACGAAGCCACGTCACTGCTACTGCCGGAATCCTCGGAGTTTGCGCCGCTTCCGGCGACACCCGCATTTCCCGCGCCGTTTCCCCCGATTAGTCCCTGATTATAAAGATAATCCGACACTCCCAGCTTTTGCCAGGATGCCCACCCTGCTATACCAAGAAAGATCAGCGTCACTAATGGTAAAGTAAGTGCAAAAATACGAAACGGCTTTTTCTTTTTCCAAAGGTAAGCAAAACCCACAATCAGCAATATCAGAAGTGGTATTGCCGCGATTAATGAAAACCTCGTGTAGGAGAGAACCATAGATTTACTCGTGCCGGTTCCCGCTGTGCTTATTGTATAAAAAAATTCTTCTGTCGTCAGCGCGCCCCATGTCCGGTTCATCCAGAGCAGTGCCATCCCTGCGAGCATAAAAAACACACAAAACACCGCCGATATAGCTACGGCAACGACTTTCCCCAATTTCCTTTTCATTTGTGTATACCCTCCTGTCACCAAACCTTTTTATTTAAAAGACTCCAAACGAAGTCATCAAAAACTTATCTTTTCCTGCGTCATTACGCCAGTACAAATCCATCTGATACATACCCGAAACTCCCCCGTGCAAACTCAAATCAATATTAACAGTATAAATCTCTCCGTCACCATCAGGGTTTTTAGTCTTAACAGGAGTATACCATATCGCATCATCCTCTGTCTGGTTTTCACCCCAGACCCTAAGCATAAATGTTCCTAACTCACGTGTTTCAGGGGAGGTTATTGTTACCGGGTAAATCCCGTTTTCGGATTCGGAAGCCTCAGCAATCGTAATACTGTAATCGGGAGGTGTTTTATCCAGAACTACATCTGATGAGAGTGCGGTCATCAGATCGGATTTCTTCGCGAGTTGCTTATCCAGTTCCTCCCTGCCATATTTTTCCAAAAGAGTTTCTTCATCGCTGTATAGATTCGTTCCGAGGGCTAAGCGCTCTCCCGGAATCTTTACACCGAGGCTCGCAAGAGTCGTCGGAAAAATATCCATTGTAGAATAATCACGCTTTTTGTCAGATACGGGTGTTTCGGCCCCGTTAATAATGGTAAAGTATGTTCGCCTGTCATATGAATCATCAATGTGGAAATAATCCATATCCATGGTAGGGTGATCTCCTGCCAGAATTACAGTGGTATTTTCATAGAAATCTTGCTGCATAATCCATGCCACAAAATCAGCGACGCGTTTCGACGAGCAAGCCATTACATTCGCATATTTTGTATCAAAGGTATCAGGACAGTCAGGGCAGAGATAACCTCCGACGAAGTGTGTGTCCACCGTCAGCATTGTGTAATTAAAAGGCTCGCCGCTCTTAGAAAGATTTGCTAAATCCTCTTTGGCAAAGTCGAACATTACCTCATCTTCATAGCCCCACCAAACGTAATAATCCTTAGGGAGTTTCCCGGTATCAATGGCCCAGTAATAGTCATGTATATCGAAATTTCCGTGGTCGCGGTACATTTTATCGCGCCCGCCGAACGCCTTATCTGAGCCGAAGATTATCTGCTGTGTATAGCCCTCATCCTCCAAAATATCGCCTAATATTTCGGCGCTGGGGAAGAATGTATCCTGATCTCGCATACCTGTCTCATTAAGGAATGGGAGAGATAAAGGCAGACCCGAGGACTGTGCGAACATCGCGCCTACAGTCCATGTGGAGCCATAAGCAGAAAAACCGCCTGTCAGCGTGTCTTTTCCTGTTTTTGCATCCGCACCTGAAAAGGTTTCATTCTTGCGGGCAAGTTCTGTCAGTTCAGGAATCGTATTAACCGGAAGCGCACCGCCATTAGCCTCGTCCATGGAGGTCACTTCCATAGATTCCAGATATATATAAATGAGGTTACGCTTCTTTTGGGGAAACACTAAATCTACGGAATCCGGTTCGACATAATTAGCATCAATAAATGACTTAGGGGCCGAAACATCCGAAGAAGCTTCAGCGGAATTATTGTCGTTACCAGCGCCTGTGTCATTATTGTCATTTGAATTCCCGATTATCCCCTGATTCTCAAGATAATCCGTCACACCGAGCTTTTGCCAGGAGGCCCAGCCTTCGATTCCCAAGAAAACAAAAGCAGCTATAGGCAAAAAAATCGCAAATAAGCGAAAAGGTTTTTTCTTTTTCCAAAATAGAATAAAACCGCCTGCGAGTACAATCAGCAGTGGAATTGCAGCAACAAGCGCGAATTTAATGTATGATTGAACCATCGATTTACTCGTGCCGGCGCCCGCAGTAGTAATTGTATAAAAGAACTCTTCGGTTGTTAGAGCGCCCCAAGTTTTATTCATCCAGAGTAAAGCCATACCTGCTAAGACAAAAAAGAGACTTAAAACTGCCGAAATGGCGACGGCAATAATTTTGCGTGTTTTATGCATTTTTATACCCCTACCTTAGTAATATTGTAGTCCCGTCAACTATTATGCGTGTTTCCTCATTAAGAACCACATTTTTAACTTCTTTAACCGTATTTTCCTCGCCGTTTATGCTTAGCATCTCGCTCACGCCGCCGAAATAAAATCCTTCAGTGTAAACCTGACCTTCGGGTCCTTGGGCTATTATATCATATTCGCCGGCCTCAAAATCACGTCCTGCGACATATTCGCCTGTGGTCAGTGTCACCTGTGCTTGGTCTTTATTCTCGGGTCTTCCGAGTATTTCTTCATTTGGATCGGCATCCCTGCTTTCACATTTAATCGAAAGTGCGCCTGTAACCATCAAACGCATATCTTTTGTGAACGTTGCGGTTATTTCCGTTTCGGTCAGATCTTGCTTTTCTAATGACATGCGTGTTGTTCTTGGCAGCTCATCGTTTAATTGTCCGTATGCAATGCTGCCTATTCCGTTTGTGGCTGTTATTGTGTAGGTGCCTGCCGGAAAATCAACCCCACAGATATAGTTCCCTGTATCAAAAGAAGCTGTAAAAACAACAGCTCCGTCATTTTCGATATTATTCTCTTGTTTAATATCCCCAGACGCTTGGTTAGCCGTCTGGGGAGTTTCTGCTTGTTCAAATGTTATTTGTGTATCTCCGAAATCGAGTATCAATTTTTCACCATCAAGTGTCGCGGTAAATATTTCTCCATCTTTAGTAGTAATAGTCACGATGCCATCAGCGATTTCGTAAGTAGCATATCCCGCGTCTTCAAGGAATTTCATCTCAGCCACGTGTTTTTTGTTGAAGTATATCTGTGCCTGCCCGCCGAGCGCTTCATCTAATTCTTCGCCTTTTAGTGTCCGATCCCTGTACTTAGCGCTAACAGCCGTCCAGGTGGTGTCGGTCAGTTCATCTGCTTTTGCACACCCGCTTAGGAGGAATACTCCCGCTACAACGGTGATTAGGCACAAAACCCATTTGTTTATTTTCATATCCATGTCCCCTTTAATAGATTTGTATGATAGTACCATTTGCATTACATACTGCGGTGAATCCGCTGAAATGATACTCCACTGTCCATGCGCCGCATCCTGTATCAACCGAACGGTAATTTCCTACCGCTGCTACGAGGCTCTTAATACTGCGTCCGACGTAAGATTTCGCAGTGGTACGTGCGTTTTTCCTTGCTTCCGCCGCTTTTCTTGCTGCTTCTTCTTTTGCTTTTCGCTCGTCTTCGGCTTTTTTTACTTCATTATATTGTTCTTCTTTTTCATCGAGCTTTGCCTGCAAATCCGTGACCAAAGCTTTCTGGTCGTCTGTTAATCCTTCGTAAGCTTCCTTTGCTGCATTAATTTCCTCGATAATAGCCTCGTAATTTTCGGTCGTTACCTCTTCGATAGCCTCGACGCTTTCGCGCACCGCCGCAGCTTTCTCGGCGTTTTCTTTTGCGATACGTTCTTCTTCGGCGATAACCGCATCAATATAGTCTTTGACACCGTTTTTGGTGGCATATGCCGGGGTTGAAAAAGCTTCTTTGCCCCCGATATTAGGCTGTTGTGATAAATAAAATGCTACACCAGCGCCTGCAATGACCACTGCCGCAATGACGATCCCTATAACCAATCCCTTTTTCGATTTCTTTTCAGAAGATGCTGTTTCTTCTGTAGCAGTTGCCTCTGCCACGGCTTCGGTTGCGCCTTCTTCGGTGTTTTCCGAAGTTGCCTGCGCAGTGGCCTCCGCCTCGGATGCGGCCGTTGCAGCAGTTTCAGCGGTCGTCTCAGCCGCTATTTCTGCCGTCTCTGCAGTTTCAGTGGCCTCAGTTGCCGCCTCGGCAGTCGTTTCTGTCGCGGCTTTTGCGCTCTCGGCTACGGTTTCTGCCGCCTCTGCGGTTGACTGCGTTGTTTCTTTCGTAGCCTCTTCAACAGCTTCGGTAGCTTCAGTCGTAGCCTCAGCAGTCGCTTCTGCAGCTTCTTCAGTAGCTTGCGCCGTAGCCTCGGCAGTTGTCTCAGTTTCTGTCTTTATTACTTCTTCATCTTTTGGTGTATCTGCCATGATATCCTCCTAGAATATTCTTTCATCTTTATATCCCATGCCTGTCGCCGCCCTGTTTACGCCGCAGAAATTACCAAGATATTTTCCGAGATCAGGGTCATAGACGAGTCCGTTTATCTGTACCCATCCATGTCCCGTTAATCCGCCGCGAGCTGCCTTGCACCAACCGACATGATACTCAACCTTATAACCCAATTGCTCCGCCATCATACCCATAAGAGCCGCGAACATATGGCAATTTCCTTTTCGTACATCCAGAAGCCTGCTCGCATATTTTACCTGCCATCCATTATTGGAAGTAGGTCTTCCTCCTGCACCGCCGGAGGCTTTTCCGAGACGTATATTTCTCTTAATCCAATTATATCTCTCAGCCAAGGTATTGCCTGCGCCGAGCTTTGCTATTCTGTTAAAGAGAGCCTGTTTTTCGGCACTGATGTTCAAATATTGATTACTTCCCATGCTAAACGCAGTTGATTTCGTCACCAGCTTAATTTGAATTGCTTCGACTCTGTAGGACTGTCCTGCGCTTCCGACAGGGTCGCCGTTTCTGGCCCATCCTGTCCAGCCGTTCCATTGAGGGACATATACCCTGTAATAGATATCAAGGAAAGTCGCCAGAGTACCTGTCAGGCGGATCTTTACGGCTTCCATACGCTTATTGGTCGTTCCCAGTTCCGTACCGCTCGCCTTAAAAGAAGTCCAGCCGACATCCTGAGTATGAAGAGAATATTCAATATTTCCCGTAAACATCGTAGTCACGGGCGAAACCTTCAGGTATTCAAGCGCCACGTTTGATTTTTCCTTACCTGCTGTGGCTCCGTTTGAGACCGCACCCGTAAAAGCGGTAGCTTTATTAGCTTTAACCGAATAAGAGACAGTCGCACTTCCGCCAAAATACGCTAAAGCGGTCTTGGGAGCACTCGTATCACCTTTGGGAAGGAGCTTTAATTCAAGAGCTTCCATACGAAATGACATAGCAGCTGTCCCGGCGGGTTCGCCGTTTGAAGTCCATGGCGTCCATCCAATGTTCTGAATATGCACGCGATAGAAGATATCAAAATTTGATGCAAGTTCATCGGTAAGTTTAATCTTAATTGCCTCGGCGCGAAGGGATTTTCCTGTTGTTCCCGCGAATTTGTCCGTAGACACATAGGCACCGCTAAGCTTATCCAAAGTTACGATATTGGCATCCGCCGCAGACTGCCAGCCTATATTCTGAACATGGGTTTCTACTTTAATGCCGCCTTTGTAGTCACCCGGGAATAATCGAATACTTAGGGCCTCGAGGCGAAGAGATCTTCCTGTTGTCCCTGCGTATTTACTGCTGTCATTTGCTGCTATATAGCTCTGCCACGCGTAATTTTGAACGTGAGCAGTGTATGTGAGCTTTGGTTGAACCTTTGCAGGTGTCGATCCGTGTTGCGTAATCGCATAGCCACTGAAATGTGTCGTTTCAAACGTCAGAGTCTTATTTGCTAAATCTACCGTATAATAGAATTCCTGCGTCGTTCCGTCAGGTGCTATGTAATAAAATGAAGTCTTTTCGGGATCAAATCCTTCCGGAAAGGGTATTGTGACTTCCATGAGTCCCTCCGGCTGAATATTCTCACCGTCTTTTACCAGATTGATATCATATACCGCGATTTTCTCCGCATCAGGTAGCGCATTTACAGCTAAGTCGTACAATTCTCCGGAAGTGATAGGTTCAATCACCAGTTCGGCGTCGTCATCAGGTGTGTAAGTCGCGGTCTCTTCGGGGGCTGTGGTAAACGCGTCAACTATGGGCAAATCTGCCGTGTTATCTTGAGTTTGTTCTTGAGATTCATTGCCATTAATAGATCCTGCGTTGCTTTCGTCAGTAGTTATAGCATCATCCGTTACCGTAGCGCCGTTATCCGGTTGCGAAAACCACGCATATAATTTCGTATCTTCGGTGATGATTGCGGAGGAATCGAAAGGTACCGAAAGTTCCTCATCGGTAAACCATCCTTCAAAGTGATATCCTTCCTTAATCGGAGCTGCCGGTAATGTAAGCGTCGTTCCTTTTGCTATATTAAGCCGAAGCGTTAGCGCCTTTTCTTCTTTAATGGCTTTGATTTCTTCCGATGATAAAGTGGTATCGGACTCTGTGTCTTCGTCATTATCGGATATGATTTCATCTCCGTCAGCGTCAAAGAAAATTTCTCTTTCGCCATCTAAGAAGATCACCTGAACTGTTTCTGAAATTTCTTCATTTCCTGCCGTAGCGATATTAGCCTGCGAAGCTTCTTGCGTTTCGTTTCCTGTTTCCGTGCTGCCCGCATCCGCAAAAAGCTGCGGAATCACCATTCCCGTCATTAAAGCAACGACTAAGCAACTTGCAAGTAATTTTTTCCTCATTTCTTATCTCTCCCTGCCTGAATTTTGTTATACATTTATTAATCTTAAAAAAAAAAAAAAACACTATTAATATGGCGCCCGAAGCGCCTCTTATGAAATAATAAATATTAAAATTTAAGAAATTAAGACCTGTTTACGATGCTTAATTAGTCGCAATAAGTTCTTAACTTTTTGTAGCATACCATATTTTGTGGGTGTATTACAACCGTTTATCGTAGATTTTTTTACACTTTTTTATCGTAATTAAGAATTTTTTAAAGAAGTGATTATCTCGTATTTTTGTTTATTGATGAGTTTTAGGGAAAAGTTGAGATTTTACTTGCTTTTTTTATTGGACTCTGTTATCTTTCTAAGCGTAACAAATCGTTCTGAAAACGAAGGTTCACACCTGAGTGAGAAGGCGCATAAGACTACCGATTATTATACTGATAGCCTTGCGTCTTGCGACGATAGGCTATTTTTTTCATGTACAAAGGTACAATACAAAAGGAAGGGAAGATTATTATGAAAAAACTATTAAGTATTTTATTGATTTTGACTCTTGCGGTAACACTTTTTTCGGGTTGCAAGAAACAAGCTGACCCGCAAGGCGAGACAGATTCTACGGCAGAGACGATTAAAGACGATTCAGAAGAAGCGATTGAAACTGATAACGCTGCGGATACAGAAAGCACCGAAGAAGTTGTGACAGATGATTATTCAATTAAAATCGGCGGTCTGAAAGGACCTACGGGGATTGGTCTGGTAAAGCTGATTGACGATGCTAATGAGGGAAAGACTGAAAATAACTACACCTTTGACGGATTTATGGCATCACCTGATGAGGTCACGCCAAAGCTGGTTCAAGGTGAGCTTGATATTGCCGCTGTCCCGTCTAATTTAGCTGCGGTTCTCTACAATAATACAAAAGGCGAAATAAAGGTCGTCGCGGTTAATACACTCGGAATCCTATATATTGTGGATACCACCGGAGAGATATCTTCGGTTGCAGATCTAAAAGGGAAGACGATTTACGCAAACGGAAAAGGTTCTACTCCGGAGTATACGCTTCGTTACATCCTCGAAAAGAACGGACTTGATCCCGATAAAGACGTAACGATTGAATGGAAAACGGAGGCCACGGAGTCGGTGACCACTCTCGCAAAAGAGGGAGGAATCGCTATGATGCCACAGCCATTTGTGACGGTCGCTCAGTCGCAGCTTCCGGATCTTAAGGTCGCGCTTGATTTAAATAAGGAATGGGAAAAAGTTTCAGATGGCGGCACATTAATAACGGGAGTCATGGTTGCCAGAAGTGCCTTTTTAGAAGAGCATCCAAGTGCGGTGGCGCAGTTTTTTAAGGAATACAAGGAATCGACGGATTATGTTAACGCAAATCCGATAGAGGCATCACTTTTGGTAGAGTCATTTGACATAGTAAAGGCGCCTATTGCCGAAAAAGCCATACCCTATTGTAATATCACATGCATTACGGGAACTGAAATGAAGACAATGCTGGAGGGCTATTTACAGACTCTCGCCGACCAGAATATAAAGGCGGTGGGCGGGGCAATGCCTGCTTCGGATTTCTATTACATAGGGGAGTAAGGCTTGCTCCTGACACATAATAAAGCGGAAAGGGTATAGCATTATTATGACAATTAACACTCGTAACGAAGTGCTGGAATTATTAAAAATGCCCGATGATGAATTCAACCGCACCATCAGACCAAAAGCGGTGGAATTACTTAAAGACAAGGCTCAAAACACACTTTATGGCGCCGCCATGCTGGGTTATAGTAATATTTGCCGTTGTAAATGCCTTTATTGCGGCATGAGGGCTCCGAATTCCGGCATAAAACGCTATAGGCTGACCCCTCCCGAGGTGGAAATGAGTATCACGCAGGCAAAAGAGCTCGGATTTTCGAATATCTTCTTTGTCTCGGGAGAGGACTTGGGCTACGGCTTTGAAAATGTACTTAAAATAATCGACAGCGCAAAATCCGCGGGGCTTTTCGTTAGCCTCGCGGGTGGCGAGTGGAACAGGTCTCAATTCTTTGAGATGAAAGAACATGGTCTGGATGAATATGTCCTTAAATTCGAGATGTCAGACCCCGAGACTTTTAACAGATTGAACCCTTCGACGAGCTTTGAGCACCGAATGGAATCCATCGGATGGATAAAGGAAGCCTCTCTTTACTTAGCCTCCGGCAATATTATTGACTTTCCGGGACAGACCTTAGAGCAATTGGCGGATGACATATGGCTGATGAAAGAGCTAAATATCAGTTGGGCGCCGTTATTACCATTTCTTCCGGCAGTAGGCACACCGCTTGCGAATGAGGGCGGACCCGGTAGGCTGTCACTATTATATAAGGAAATATCTCTGACCAGGATCCTGTTACCCGATATAAAAATCACCGCCCAGCAGCCATCATCAGATCCTTCAAAAGGCCTCGCCACATATGAAGGGAATATGGCGTCCATAGAGGCGGGAGCCAATATGCTCTTTTATGATTTACTTTCGGACGCACTCGCAAAAAATTTCGTAGTCGTGGACAATAGGAGCCTTGCGGGTATAGCGCATATGGAGCAGTTAGCGAAGGATAAGGATATGAAACTATTCTTATAATTGCATTCCTGCGAGTTTTCGTGTACCATAGTCCCATAGATTTTTTACGATTGAAGGGGCATTTAATATGCGAATCGCGGCGATTCAGACTGATTTAGGTAAATCAGGGAATCATATAGAGCAGATTAATAATGTCAGAGCGATTTTTGAAAATTTTTTAGTTGAAAGCCGTCGCCCCGACCTGATTCTCCTGCCGGAGATTTGGGGTTGCGGTTTTTTTGCGTTCGATAAATATAAAGAAAATGCCGAGGATCTCTACGGGGATACTATTAGCTTTATGAGTGAATGGGCGAAAAATTTAAAGGCGCATATTATGACAGGGAGCTTTTTGGAGAAAGCAGAAAATAATGACGGCAGTTATTCGCTTTATAATACATCAGCCTTAATTGATCCTCGCGGCGAAGTTCTCGGAACATACAATAAGATTCATCTATTTGGTTATAGGTCTTTGGAGACGAAGCTCCTAAAAAGCGGAGAGGCATTTTGCGTTGTTGATACTGATTTCGGTAAAGTGGGGATTACTACTTGTTATGATTTGCGTTTTCCGGAGATTTATCGGATGATGTTGAATTCGGGCACGGAGATTTTCCTCGTTTGCGCAGCATGGCCGTATGAGAGGCTTAATCACTGGAGGCTCTTTAATCAGGTTAGAGCTTTAGAAAATCAGTCTTTTTTGATTTCATGCAATTGTGCCGGTACCCAAAATGGCGTAACGGGCGGCGGGCACAGTATGATATGCGCCCCCGATGGCAGGATTATTGCCGAAGGTGATGAAAAGCCCGGAGTTCTTTTTGAAGACATTGATTTATCGGAAATAAAACGATACCGCGAGGAATTTCCGGTTATTAAAGACAGGAGATTTTAATGAGCTTTGCGCATCTGCACGTCCATACCGAGTATTCGCTGCTGGACGGCTCAAATAAAATAAGTGAATGCATAGCCCGCACAAAAGAATTGGGAATGGATTCTATCGCTATCACCGACCATGGCGTCATGTATGGGGTGATTGATTTTTATAATGAAGCGAAAAAGGCGGGGATCCGCCCGATATTTGGATGTGAAGTCTATGTAGCTCCCGAGTCCCGCTTTAAAAAAGAAGCGCTCGGGCATGGTGAGGAAAGGTATTTTCACCTCGTTTTATTGGCAGAAAATCTCAAAGGCTATCATAATCTTATTAAGATTGTTTCCCGCGGCTTTACCGAAGGATATTACTATCGTCCGCGTGTCGATTACGAGGTATTGCGGGAATTTCATGAAGGAATAATTGCTCTTTCGGCCTGTATTTCCGGCGAGGTCTCAAGGAATCTGCGGCGTGACTTATATGACGAGGCAAAGGCGGCGGCGCTTCGCTATCTCGACATTTTCGGCGAGGGCAATTTTTTTCTTGAAATACAGGACCACGGATTGCCCGAGGAAAGAAAGGTCAATATCTCGATGGTGCAGTTATCAGCGGATACCGGCATTGCGCTTGTCGCCACTAACGACATACATTATACTTACGCCGAGGATGAAAAGCCGCACGATATTTTATTATGTATTCAGACGGGGAAAAAACTCTCCGACACCGACAGAATGCGCTATGAAGGCGGGCAGTATTATCTTAAATCAGAAGAGGAAATGAGAGCGCTCTTTCCTTATGCTATCGAAGCAATAGATAATACGGAAACGATTGCAAAGCGCTGCAATGTCGAGCTTTCTTTTGGCGAAAATAAACTTCCAAAGTACAATGTGCCGCCTGGTTACACGGCTTGTGAATATTTAAGAAAAATCTGCGAAGAAGGTTTCGGTCTGAGGTATTCAAATAAGGAAACTTCGTTTGAAAACAATGAATCAATCGAAATCAATGAATTGAAAAAAGCCGATATGGCAATGTCCTCTGTTTTGGTAGGTCTACGTAAGCGCATGGATTATGAGCTTTCTATGATTGCGAAAATGGGTTACGTAGACTATTTCCTCGTGGTCTGGGATTTTATTCATTACGCTAAGGAACATGACATTCCGGTAGGCCCGGGGCGTGGCTCGGCAGCAGGCAGTATCGTTTCGTATTGCCTTGGGATAACGGACATTGACCCTATTAAATACTCGCTTCTATTTGAGAGATTCTTAAATCCCGAACGCATTAGTATGCCCGATATTGACATAGATTTCTGCTTTGAGCGAAGGCAGGAGATCATTGACTATGTCGTCAGAAAATACGGAAAAGATAAAGTCGTTCAGATAATTACTTTCGGAACAATGGGAGCCAGAAGCGTTATCCGCGATGTGGGAAGAGTGATGGATTTGCCTTATGCCATGGTGGATACTGTGGCGAAAATGATACCCTTTGCACTGGATATGACCCTTAAAAAGGCGATGGAGGAAAACCCTGAATTCCTTCGCAGATATGAAAGTGATGAGGAAGTGCATCTCTTAGTCGATATGGCAATGCGACTGGAAGGCCTGCCCAGACACGCGTCCATGCACGCCGCGGGAGTCGTTATTTGCGAGGAAAGCGTGGATGAATATGTCCCATTGGCACTCGGAGCGGACGGGAGCGTTATTACCCAATTCCCTATGGGGACACTGGAGCGTCTGGGGCTTTTGAAAATGGATTTTCTGGGTCTTCGGACTCTTACGGTAATAGATAATGCCTCTAAGATGGCGGAAAGGTCAATCGGAAAAAAGATTGACATAAAGAATCTAAGTTATGATGATCCGCAGGTTTTTAATCTAATCGGAAGCGCAAAGACAGAGGGCGTGTTTCAGCTTGAAAGCGAAGGGATGAAGCGCTTTATGAAGGACTTGCGGCCTAAATCTCTTGAAGACATAATAGCCGGAATCTCTTTGTACCGTCCCGGGCCGATGGATTTTATCCCGAAATATGTAAAATTTCATAATCATCCCGAGGATGTCACCTATGAATGCCCGCAGCTTGAGCCGATTCTAAAGCCTACCTACGGGTGCATGGTCTATCAGGAGCAGGTAATGCAGATTGTGCGTGATTTAGCCGGTTATTCTCTGGGTCGAAGCGACCTTGTACGACGCGCTATGTCAAAGAAAAAGGGCGACGTAATGGAAAAGGAGAGGCAGATCTTTTTATTCGGCGACGGCGAGAGTGTCCCGGGTTGCCTTAAAAACGGGATTTCCGAAAAAGTTGCCAATCACATTTTTGATGAAATGACGGATTTTGCGAATTACGCTTTTAATAAATCACATGCCGCCGCTTATGCGGTGGTCGCTTATCAGACCGCATGGCTTAAGGTGTATTATCCAACGGAATTTATGGCGGCATTGATGAATTCGTTTATTGATAACGCGGGGAAGATTGCGGAGTATATTTATACATGCAGGGAGATGAATATTTCTATTTTACCGCCTGATATCAATGAGAGTGAGGGCATGTTTTGTGTACAAGAAGGTAAAATACGTTACGGGCTTGTGGCCTTAAGAAGCGTGGGCAGACCTGTCATTGAAGGTATTATAAAAGAGAGAAGAGAAAACGGTAACTACAAGGATCTTAAGGATTTCTTGTTGCGGACAACCACAAAGGAAGTAAATAAACGAACCATTGAATCATTTATTAAGGCGGGCGTCTTTGATACCTTGAATATTACCAGAAAGCAGTGTATGGCAATGTATATTCCCTTGATGGAGCAGGTAAACAGAGAGAAAAAGTCGACTCTTTCAGGACAGATGTCGCTTTTTGATTTAATGGATCCTACGGAAAAAAGCCGCTTTGAAGTCGTCCTGCCTGATATAGGTGAATATGATAAGGAGCAGCTGCTCGGATTTGAAAAAGAAGTCCTCGGAGTCTATTTATCGGGACATCCTATTGAAGAATACATGGAATTGTGGGAAAGGCGTGTCACCAATAAAACAACGGATTTCAGGTGGGATGAAAGCGGGGAAAACGGAAAACTAACCGATAATGCCAAAGTGACAATCGGTGGGATGGTCACGCATAAACAGATTAAATTCACTAAAAAGAAACAGGCAATGGCTGTTATTACGCTTGAAGACCCAGTAGGCAGCGTAGAGGTGCTGATCTTCCCGACAGTTTACGAAAAGAGCAGGATGTTTCTGGACGCAGATAATAAATTATTTGTGGAAGGCAAAGTCTCTGTGGAAGACGAGGCGGATTCAAAACTGATTGCAGAGACTATATACCCTTTTCCGGACGTATCTGAGGGCTCATTAGAAAAAAGTGCTTCACAGGGTGTAGTTATTCCTCGGATTTGGGTACAATTCGAAAGCAGGACTGATTATTACGAAAATGAAGCCTTCTTGATAGAACAAATAAATCGCTTTCCCGGGGCGGGAGAACTTTTTGTCTGGCTAAAAAAAGAGAGACAGATGAAAAATATGACAGAAGGCGCAGGAATCCTCACAGAAGAGCCTCTCATCGGGATTCTGGCTAATTGCTTCGGAGAGGCTAATATTAAGCTTCGCAAATAATAAATATGCGACATAACTTTTTACTTTTATTGTTTACAGCAAATGTAACTCGCGGTAAAATTATAAATATAGATTTATTAAAATTGTGACTGACTATAATAGACTTTTCTTGGAGGGAATGACATGGTTGCAAAGAAATTAAGAACGGTAGCTGTCTTAACGAGCGGAGGGGACGCTCCGGGGATGAATGCGGCTATTCGCGCCGTCGTACGAACAGCACTCGGAAACGGCTTAAATGTGCGTGGCATCCGCAGGGGTTATGAGGGGTTATTGGCTGAAGACATCATAGATTTATCCGCCAGAGATGTTTCGGATACCATACAAAGGGGCGGAACTATACTCTATACGGCGAGGTGCCCCGAGATGTTCCAGAAGGAAGGGGTTCAGGAAGCCGCTGCAATTATCAAAAAATACGAGATTGACGGACTCGTCGTAATCGGAGGAGATGGTTCATACAGAGGAGCGCTGGCATTGTCAAAGCTCGGAGTCAATGTTATAGGAATTCCGGGTACCATTGATTTAGACATCCCCTGCACGGAATACACTATCGGATTTGATACGGCAGTAAATACAGCTATGGAAGCGATAGATAAAATCCGTGACACATCCACATCTCACGAGCGCTGCTCAATTATCGAGGTTATGGGAAGAGGAGCAGGATATTTAGCGCTTTGGTGCGGCATAGGTAACGGAGCCGAAAAGATTCTCATGCCCGAGGAACAGGACTTTAATGAAGCGGCAATTATTGACGATATCGCCGAATGTCGCAAACGCGGAAAAAAGAACTATATTATTATTAATGCCGAGAGCATCGGAGACTCGACTAACATGGCGAAACGTATTGAAAAGGCTACCGGAATCAGTACGAGAGCTACGATATTAGGACATATGCAAAGGGGCGGCAGTCCCACATGCCGCGACAGAGTCTATGCTTCCACGATGGGGGCTTTTGCGGTGAAGGTTCTCTTGGAAGGCAGGCGAAATCGCATTATCTGCTACAATAAAGGCGAATTCATGGATATGGATATTGACGAGGCTCTCAATGCCACTAAGCCATTCCCGGATTTCCAGTACAAAATCGCTCAGGACTTAGCCTTATGACAAAAAACGTTCTTATCAGTATTTCGGGGCTTCATTACGAGGTCGGAATCATTAAGAATATCGGAGCGGGCGCGGAAAATGACATTATCGAGGTCATCACGCCGGCCCGCTATGTTTTTCGTTCGAAAAAGCACTACATCACTTATGAGGAATTCGTTGAAGGATTTAACGGGAGTATAAAGAATACCGTTATCATAAGTGAGGATAAGGTTGAAATACGAAAAAAAGGGATAACAAATTCATCCCTGATTTTCGAGAATTCCAAAATTAATATTGCAAAATACCACATTCCCTACGGGGAACTAAATGTCGGAATTCACACGAAAGATCTGAGAATAACCGAAACCCCTGATGAAATCGACGTCCTGATACTCTATGAATTGGAAATAAACGGAGAAATGATAAGTAATTGCCACATCAAGATGAAAGTAACCGCCGTATCGTAATGAATTAACAACGGCGGTTATTAAGTATTACTATTATGCCTGACGAAATCAGCCTTATTTTCCTCGTAATCTCGCAAACAGCCCCTTCTTTTTCGCCGGTGCCTCCAATGGTCCGCGAAGACCCTTAACATGTGAGATATAGATTCCGCTAATAGTGGCCTTCACTTCCTTTTTAACGGGAATAAGGGGGTAGACCTGCGGGTCGCACATGAATGTCATTACCTTTGGACCCACTTTCCCTTTAACTACGGGGACCTTCGTGCGGCGCATGATTTTCGATGTACTTTCAACAACAACGGCAGGAAATCCCGCGTCTTTAAGTCTCATTTTTGCTTTATCAATAACAAGCATACTGACAGTCTGCGCGACCGCGTCCATTTGTTCCTTCTGAGCAGCTTGCTTTTTCTCGGCTTTTTTGCCCAAAATATAAAGTGTTACGGCGGCCGCAATCAGTACTCCCAATACACACAGTAAAACTATTGTAACAGTGTTCATAATAAACCTCCCGAATAAAACGTATTATATCACGCTGATAACACATTTTTGTCACAAATTAAGTATAGAATAAGTGTTGGTCAATTTCAGGAAAAGTCCAAAGACCTGTCAGACCAAAATAGTTATCACCTTGAAATCGTGAAAATAATTGTAACATTCTTTCAGTTCATACGCAATAATTGTTTTTATTTGGTGTTTTCATTTGTGAACAGTCGTGTTACAATATGGAGTACTCACGAAAAAAACCGCATTGCGGTAATAGAAACGGAGATCAGAGATGAAGAAGAGAATATCGTTACTTATCGCAATGCTTTTGACAGCTGCGATGGTCCTTTCGGGATGTCAGGAGAGCACCGGGCTCATAGACACCGATGAGATTAAGATTACGGGTTATAAAAATATCGAGATAGAGGAAATAGCGAAACCGGAGCCCATTACAGACGACGAGGTTCAGTCCGAAATTGATTATAATTTAACATCTAATCAAGAGACAATCGAAATATCTGACAGAGCCGTTGAAACAGGCGATATAGTAGATATTAATTTCGTAGGAAAAATGGACGGAGAGGCTTTTGACGGCGGAAGCGCCGATAATTATGAGCTTGAGATTGGCTCAAATTATTTCATAGCAGGTTTTGAGGACAGCATTATCGGGCATAATGTCGGAGATACCTTTGATTGGGAGGGGAAATTCCCGGATGATTATGGCGCAGAGGAATATGCCGGAAAGGATGTCGTTTTCACTATTACCGTTAATAGTATCCTACAGTATGTAACCCCGGAGTTTAATGACGAATTTGTTCAAAAGGTTTCATCTGTTTCAAAGACAACAGATGAATACAGGGAAGAGATCAGAAAGCAATTGGAGGAAGATTCATTAAGCGAATATAATAGTGAAGTCGAAGACGCGGTATGGGCTGTTGTAGTGGAAAATACCGAGGTTAAAAAATATGACGAAACCAGGACTCAGGAGCTTGTTGATCAGATAAATCAATACTATCAGGAGGCCGCCACCTATTATGGAATGGAATTTGCCGATTTATTGACGCAGTGGGGTATGACTCAGGAGCAATTTGACTCCGAATCAAAGAGTTCCGCTCAGGAAGAACAAAAAAATGAGATGATTATTACTGCGATATCCGAAGCTGAAAATCTCATCCTCTCGGATGATGAGTATGAGGTAAAAATAGCTGAGATTGCATTAGAATACGGATATGAAACCACAGAGGATTTTACGGGAGCTTATCCTGAGGAGGAGCTTCGCAATGTTGCCCAGATGGAAGTAGTAAGAGCGTGGTTAGTCGAACATTGCACCATGGTTAAATCCACAGAAACAACAGGAGATGACACATCAAGTGACGAAGGTTAGGCCAAATAATTACCTGTTTTCAAACAAGGCTTTAGCGGGGTTGATAGTACCGCTCATAATAGAACAATTTCTTTCGATTCTGGTCGGAATGGCAGATTCGGTAATGATAGCAAATGTAGGAGAGGCGGCGGTTTCCGGCGTCTCTTTAGTTGATCAGATAATGATTTTAATGATCAATGTTTTCGCTGCCTTGGCCACCGGTGGCGCCGTAGTAGTCGGCCAGTATTTGGGTCAGAGGCACAAAGAGGAAGCAGGCAGGGCGTCCACCCAACTATGCTGGTTTATAACGATTATTGCCATTGGCGTGACCATAGCGATTTATTTATGTAAATATCCGATTCTGCATGGAGTATTCGGGCAGATAGACGATGAAGTCAGGCGGCATGCGAATGTCTACTTGATGATTGTGACTTCGTCAATTCCTTTTATAGCACTTTACAATGCCGGTGCCGCCATTTTCCGTTCTATGGGAAATTCACGGGTAACGATGCAGGTGTCGATGCTCATGAACGCGATTAACGTCGCGGGCAATGCGATTTTGATTTACGGCTTTAAGATGGAGGCAGAAGGTGTTGCGATTCCGACATTGGTTTCGCGTATGGTTGCTTCTTTTGTAATTATCGCACTGCTTCTTAAAAAGTCAGGGAAGAAGGGCGCAAATGGCGCACGAAACGAAGCAAAAAATGAAACCGGAAGTGCGAATGTCATTCAATTAGAAAGAACTTTTCGTTATAAGCCCGATTGGTTCCTGATAAAGAAAATGCTCAGTATAGGAATCCCCAATGGTCTTGAAAACAGCATGTTCCAACTCGGGAAGATAATAGTCATTAGCCTCGTATCCTCATTTGGGACATTTGCCATTGCGGCGAACGCGGTTTGCAATGTGCTTGCTATATTCCAGATTCTCCCGGGAATTGCCATGGGCATGGCTATAACGACTGTAGTCTCGCGATGCGTAGGCGCGGGAGATTACGAGCAGGTTAAGCACTATAATAAGAAATTGATAATTGTTTCGCACATTTGTATGCTGATAACGGTAGGCGCCATTTTGCTTGCGTTACCATTTATTATCCGAATTTATAATCTCTCTGAGCAAACGGGCGTTTTAGTCAGGAGAATTATTGAGCTTCACAGCATCGGAGCGCTCGTTTTATGGCCATTGGCATTTAATCTGCCCGCGACATTTAGGGCTTCAGGAGATGCGAGAGCCTGTATGATTATTGCTATCGTTTCCATGTGGGTTTTCAGGGTGGGACTTAGCTTTATACTCGCAAAGTACTTTGGACTGGGCGTATATGGTGTGTGGATTGCTATGATGTCAGACTGGGCATTTCGCCTGATTTGTTTTGTTATCAGGTACTTCGGCGGCAGGTGGAAGCAGCAGGCTCTCGTATAAAGATTATTGTTGCTATGAGTCGGCTTCCTATAATATACTTGTAAATGTGGTGTTTGAAGTCATTTCTAATTAGGCAATTGTACTCAAAATGGCACCTGTTATGAAGTGACTTGCATAGTGAAAGCCGGAAAGGGAGAAGCTAAATGACTAATGAAACCGTAATAGTGATAGATTTCGGGGGGCAATATAATCAATTAGTTGCCAGACGTGTGCGCGAATGTAATGTCTATTGTGAAATCTATTCTTACAAGACTGACTTAAAGACTATTCTGGCTAAAAACCCCAAGGGCATAATTCTGACCGGCGGACCGAATTCCGTCTATGAGAAAGGTGCGCCCACTTGCAATAAAGAGCTCTTTGAACTTGGGATTCCCGTTTTGGGATTGTGTTACGGCGCTCAGTTAATGGCGCATGTATTAGGAGGGAGGGCTTCCAGAGCCGATGTCAGGGAATACGGCAAAACCGAGCTTAATATCAACAAAACTGCATCGAAAATATTTTTCGGAGTACCCACACCTACGATTTGTTGGATGAGTCATACGGATTACATATCAAAGGTAGCCGAAGGCTTTGAAATAACAGCGCATACGAAGGATTGCCCGGTGGCAGCTATGGAGGATGAAAGAAGGGGACTATATGCCCTGCAATTTCATCCTGAGGTGTTGCATACGGTAAAGGGAAAGGAAATCCTGAATAATTTTGTTCGAGGTATCTGTGGTTGCAAAGGCGATTGGAGAATGGATTCCTTCGTAGAGGAGGCGATCACCACTCTTCGAGGTAAAATCGGCCAAGGAAAGGTGCTTTGTGCTCTTTCGGGCGGAGTAGATTCTTCGGTAGCTGCGGTATTGCTTTCAAAGGCGATTGGAAATAATCTCACCTGCGTTTTTGTAGACCACGGGCTTTTGCGTAAAAATGAGGGCGATGAGGTAGAGTCGGTTTTCGGGCCCGAAGGTCCCTATGATTTGAATTTCATTCGCGTAAACGCATCCGAAAGATTTTACGAAAAACTCTCCGGCGTAAAAGAGCCCGAAAGTAAAAGAAAAATAATAGGTGAGGAGTTTATCCGAGTTTTTGAAGAAGAGGCAAAAAAAATCGGAGCGGTTGATTTTCTGGTTCAGGGAACGATATATCCGGATGTCGTAGAAAGCGGGCTCGGCGGAGAATCCGCTGTCATAAAGTCCCACCATAATGTCGGAGGCTTGCCTGATTATGTGGATTTTAAGGAAATAATTGAGCCACTGCGCGATTTGTTTAAGGACGAGGTCAGAAAAGCCGGACTGGAACTCGGCATTCCTTCGAATTTAGTCCATAGGCAGCCATTTCCGGGACCCGGACTTGGTATCCGCATAATAGGTGATGTCACCCCTGAGAAGGTAAAAATAGTGCAGGACGCGGACGCCATATACAGGGAAGAGATAGAAAAAGCGGGATTACAATCCGAAATCGGGCAGTACTTTGCCGCACTCACTAATCTTCAAAGCGTGGGCGTCATGGGAGATGAAAGAACCTACGACTATGCCATAGCCCTGCGAGCGGTAAACACCATAGACTTCATGACCGCCGACGCAGCGGAGATCCCGTTTAATGTGCTAAAAACGGTCACGAACCGTATCGTAAATGAGGTGTCGCATGTAAACCGCGTATTCTACGACGTAACGAGCAAACCGCCCGGCACCATAGAATTCGAGTAGGGACGTTCCGGTTTTATTAATCATGGCAAGGAAAATGACATCGAAAAGAAATAATAACAAGAAGAATACACAAAACAAGAAGAATATTGAAATTTCAATAACCTCGCTTCCTCCGAAAATTCTCGTACGTCGCATAATCCTCGGGGTCGCTTTTATTATTCTTATCTTTGCGATTGTTTCGATTACGTCTAAGTGTCGCATGGACAGGCTTAATTCCGAGGTGCCGGGTCTCCCCTCTTTTATGACTGCCGAAATGGTAAGAGCTGCTCTTAAGGAGCAGGCAAAGAATCCCAATAATTGGACGAGTGTATCTTTGGCGCAGATTATTATTGAGTCGGGCTTTGGGAATTACGGTCCCGGAGGTGAGACGGGAAACGGGCTCTCACAGCTCGCCTATGAATATAAAAATCTGTATGGAATCAAAGGGACAGGTCCCGAGGGTACGATTGATTTTAGAACGGGTGAGCAGACTTTGGAAGGCGAACGCTATGAGATTACCGCAGGCTTTCGGGTATACTCCAGTTACACCCAGTGCATTGAGGACAGGACAAAGGTACTATCTAATACTCAGTATTATGATTTGTCGCTTGGAACTACGCCTGAAGCATTTGTTGAAAATGTTCTCTACGGGACCTGGGCTACCTCTCTGAGTTATAATTCTTCTCTGCTTGCTGTTATGAGCGAGTTCAATCTGTATAGATTCGATACTATGTCTGTAAAAGAATTCGACGAGGAAATCAAGAATAATAATTAACGGCTATTTGTCGATTATACCAATCAAAAGCCGCAAGGGCTTATTTGTTTGTCCGCAAATATAATGAAAATTATTTGCGTAAATTTACGAAATGTGAAGAAAAACGTTTGCATAATTCCGAGTAAAGAGATAAGAATTTACTTCTGATAACCTCCTTATTTTTTAGCATGTATGTTCGAATGCGTTTTTTGGACTTTGGATTATTTTAAATAATCCAAGTTTTGATTTGTGCAAAACAACGAAAAAATCGGATAATAATAAATAATTCACAAAGAAAATTGGATAATATATACATTTTGCATAAAGTACAAATAAGCATTTGACAAATTCTTGGTAAAAGAATATAATGAGAAAAACTTCGGAAACGTTTACGAAATATTATCATTATGATTTGGTTAAGAAAGGAGGCGAGTGTCTTCGTGTCCGGCACAAAAAAGCCTGTAACTTTTAAACGATTAAAGAATCAATTTTTAAGTGTAGTAACGAATCCTTTCAATTTGATTGTATTTATTACCCTCGTGCTGTTGGTAGTTTTGATTGTGATTCCGCTCTTAAGAATGCTTCAAACGACATTTACGCTGGCGACTAGTGAGATACGCCGCGTACCCGGCGGAGCGGCCGGTGATTTTACGCTTTATTATTGGACCAGATTATTTGCGTCTGAATTATCCGCCACAAAATTATGGAAGCCCTTGGCTAATTCCCTTATGATAGGGGCTGTCACTTCCGTAATAGCGGTACCGCTCGGTGCGGTTTTAGCATGGCTTATGGTCAGAAGCGATTTACCCGCAAAAAAAATTATGGGGCTTTTAATCATTGTCCCCTATATGATTCCTTCATGGTGCAAGGCTATGTCATGGCTTGCTATATTCAGAAATTCCAGAACCGGTAAACCGGGTCTTTTGGAGGGCTTTGGGCTAATGATACCCGACTGGTTGGCATATGGCCCCGTTGCCATGATCCTTACCATGGTTCTGCATTATTACGCTTTCTCATACATAATGGTGTCCTCGGCTTTGCGCTCTGTTAACAGTGAGCTTGAGGAAATGGGAGAGATTCAGGGCGCATCCAAACTGCAGATTTTAAGAAAGATTACTCTGCCGCTCGTTACCCCTGCCATACTTTCGGCTGCCATCATGGCATTTTCGAAATCCATAGGTACTTACGGTGTGGCGGCTACACTGGGGCTTAGAGCGGGTTACTTTACATTGTCTACTCAAATGAGAGCGGCTCTTGAAGGTTCGAGCGATACGAATTTAGGATATGTAATGGCGCTTCTTTTGATAGTCATGGCATCGGGTACGATTTTTGCGAATCAGAAAATGGTCGGTACCCGAAAATCCTACGAGACTGTGGGAGGTAAGGGTACCAGACACACGCCCATTCCCCTCGGGAAAGCTAAATATCCGATATGCGGAGGGCTCATAATATTCCTGGTTATCGCCATGGTATTCCCGACCTTGATACTGATAATGGAGACCTTCCAGGTCAATACCGGCGGAGGTTATGCCCTTAGTAATCTCACGACATATTATTGGACCGGTGTAAATGATGTTACCAATCAATCCGTACATGTACCCGGAATATTCAATAACCCCGAATTTTTGGGCGCTTTGAAAAATACAATATTACTAACTGTTATCACGGCTGTTATTACGGCTCTTTGCGGTCAAATCCTCGGATATATCAGTGCCCGTGGTCGTAATAAATGGTACGGTAAACTGACAGAGCAGCTCGTTTTTGTTCCTTACCTGATGCCTTCAGTGGCGTTTTCCGCGATTTACCTTGCCATGTGGAGTAAACCGCATTGGTTTATTCCCTCGTTGTACGGGACATTTGCACTGCTTGTACTCACCAGTGTCGTTAAACACTTCCCGTTTGCGAGCCGTGCAGGTACTGCGAATATGATGCAGATTTCCTCGGAGCTTGAGGAAGCGGCAGAGATTCAGGGCGCGGGATTTTTCAGGAGAATTACGAGAATTATTATCCCGCTCGCGAAACAGGGCTTCCTTTCCGGTTTTATGCTGGTTTTCATAAGTATCGCAAAGGAATTGGACCTCATAATACTTTTGATGTCTACCAAAAACCGTACTCTGTCATACCTTGCGTTTACTTTCAGCAAGGACGCGCTTCCGCAGATGGCTGACGCGGTAACAGTCTGCGTTTTAGCTTTCGTACTTGTATCTTATTGGATAGCTTATAGATTCGGTGGCGCAGATGTCAGCAAGAGCTGGGGTTAGGAATTAATGCAAATTATCCCTGACATAAAAACACAGAAAGGTATTTGAAAAAATGAGTAAGTTAGTTTTAAGCCATATTGATAAATACTACGGTACAAATCACGTACTTAAGGATCTGAGCCTTGAGATTGAAGACGGCGATTTTATGACACTTTTAGGACCGTCAGGCTGCGGGAAGACCACTACATTAAGGGTTATCGCGGGGTTAGAGCGTCCGCAGAATGGGAATCTGACTATTGATGATAATGAAATCATTAATTGCGATGACGCGTATTACGCCGAGCCCAGCAAAAGAAATCTTAATCTGGTATTCCAAAGCTATGCACTCTGGCCGCACATGACGGTTTTTAAGAATATTGCTTTCGGACTTAAGGTAAAGAAAATGGGGACAAAGGAAATCGAAGCTGCTGTTATGAATTCATTGCGGTTAATGCGTATCGAGGAATTCAAAGATCGTTACCCCAATGAGCTCTCCGGCGGTCAGCAGCAGCGTGTTGCCATAGCCAGAGCAATTGCGTCCGACCCGAAGTTATTGCTTCTCGACGAACCACTTTCTAATCTGGACGCAAAGCTTCGTATAGACATGCGCTCCGAATTAAAACGTTTGCATAAAGAAATGGGTACAACGATTATTTATGTAACGCATGATCAGGTAGAAGCGCTTACGATGTCCACAAAGATTGCCCTCTTTAGAGATGGGAGACTCGTTCAAGTCGCAAAGCCGATAGAATTTTACATGAATCCCGTTGATTTAAAATCCGCTGATTTCATCGGAAATCCGAGAATCAATTTTATCGACGCGGTTGCCGAGCTTAAAGAAGAAGGACTAAAGGTGAGTTCCGAACTTGGAACCAATGTATTTCCAAAGGATCAGCTTACTGATGAGACTTTGCCGACAGGTGAGTTTAAAGCTGTTATCGGGCTTCGTCCTGAGCAGATACATGTTCAAAAAGAACCCGCGCCGGGTCTTATTCCGGCGAAGATTTACGCTTCTCAGCCCGCGGGCTCAGAGACTCTCGTTACAGTGAGCGTAGGAGCGTTAAATATCCTCGCAAAGGAAATCGGGATACTGGATTACGTTATTAATGAACCGGTTTATTTAAGGATAAATCCGAACAAGCTAAACGTATATAATTACGAATCAGAACGCCTGATTAAGCGTGTAATTTCAAAGAAATTAAACGACGAAAATGACGACTGATTAAGTTTAGTGGAAGGGGTGTCGGGGGATATCCCTGACTTAAAAGATATAACTTATTAAAATGAAAATGAAGGAGGCTATTATGAAAAAAGCAATTAGTGTTATTCTGGCTGTAATCTTATGCGCGACTTTGTTCGCAGCCTGCCAGAAAAAGGAAACACCGGTGGCAGATGTTCCGGGCGATTCCGACGGAGTCAGCGGAGAAAACGCCACAGCGGCGAACGACGACTCATGGAATGACATGACCGACGAAGAATTGTATGAATTGGCGAAAGCCGAGGGCGGGGAGATTAATGTATACACTATTTCCAGCCGTATGCAGACTACCTGCGATTCCTTTAATGAAGTCTATCCGGGACTTAATGCGGTAGCTACGAATTTAGACCAGACCGAGGCGACTGCTAAAATCCGCACAGAGGCGGAGAGCGGCAATATCACCGCTGATGTTCTGCAGTGCAAGGATGGCGCAGGCGAAATCTACTACGATTTCTATCCCTTAGGTTACCTTGAGACATTTTATCCCTCGGATATCTGCTCACACATTTCTCCGGAGCTATTAAAGTACGGTATGCCTTTCTACACAGGACTTAATTTCTGGTATTACAATACCGATCAGTACCCTGATGGGGCACCCGTAGATAATTGGTGGCAGATAATCGAAAAGGACGACGCGGGAAATAATAAATTCAACATCATCTGCGCGAATGTTGGATCCGATGATACCTATATCACATTCTATGCCAATGTTATTCTCAATGCCGATAAATTCGCGGAAGCATACGAAGAGCTTTACGGAGAGCCGATTGAGTACACCTATGACGCTTCAAAGCTCCCGAATATTCCTGAGAATAACGCAGGCTATGAGTTCCTTTACAGACTCAGCCAATGCAAACTCACCTTCATCAGTGATGGCGATGACATCTGCGACGCGGTTCAGGGCTCATCCGTTCCGACATTGGGACTTTCCTCAGCAGGTAAAATCACTAATCGTGATGACAATGGCTGGCCGATTGCATGGGTGACTAAGCTTGCTCCCTTCCCGAACATGATGAACACCAATTACCTTTATGTAGTTAAAGGAACGGACAATCCCGCTGGCGCAAGACTCTTTATTCGCTACCTTATGGGCGGTGCCGATGGCACAGGCGATGGATTTAAGCCTTTCACCAAAGAAGGAAACTGGTCTATCCGCGATGACGTTACCAATGAAAAGAATCCGTTTGATTTAGCCGAATCAGGAGCAGTGAGCGGAGATATGGAACAAATCCACGAGATCTTCCTTGATGTAAAGGATTTCTGGGATTATTGGTTAGGTACTTCACCTTATACCAAATAAAGACTATAATGTAACGATGGGGCGGGGATTTCGCCCCATTGTTACTAATTGTGTACACGTGAAAGGTTTTAACTATGGATAAGAAAAAGCGATCTGATGCGTTCTGGAATATTTTTCTATTTACGGAAAACGGAAAACCCAAAAGCACATTATTGATTTACAGTTTCTGCTTCTGCATTTTTGCAATCGCAGTCTATGTTCTGTGTTTTTTGCTCATAATGGAGCCTCTCGACAATGTTTTTAACGGGATGGAAAATAAATGGCCGGTTTGGGTCATAAGCCTCATTGAAAGCGCCGTGCCTTCGGTTGCGGGAACGCTTTTCATTTGCATTTTCTTTTTTGTATTTAAAGAAAAAAGGATTGTACCGATTTCCTATCTTTGGCTAAGCGTACTCGCAGTGTTTATATCAATATATGTTCTTGTGACGACGGCTGATGAAGCAAGGGATATCATGCTTGCCTTAGTTGAATGGTATTTTATTCCGCCTGTGATTCTGGGGATAATTGCTTCATTTTCTCTTTATTTCAGGCATAAAAAGAAACATCCTCCCATGCCCGAAATTGAGAGCTGGAGGCATGTATAACATTTCTTATGCAAACGTGTACGAAAGTTAATGACGAGAGCGAATTTTTGATGTATTATATATTTAGATGTGGGAAACATTGAGTAAATTCAGGAGGTGAAGAGTATTGTTAAGTATTTTTGACGGTATTCGTGATGTATCAATATTGTCAATATGTATCAGACTTTTATTAGCCGCTGTTACAGGCGGATTGCTCGGAATGGAGCGTGAAAAGAAAAATCGCCCGGCAGGCTTCAGGACGTATATGCTGGTCAGTGTGGGCGCTTGTATAGTAATGATTACCAATCAATTTGTTTTTCAGTATTTTGGTTCTACTGTCACAGACCCCACACGTATGGGAGCACAGGTTATTAACGGCATTGGTTTCTTAGGAGCAGGGACCATTGTGATGACGGGGAAAAATAAAATAAAAGGGATTACGACTGCGGCAGGGCTTTGGACTGTTGCCTGCAGCGGTTTAGCCATAGGGATCGGCTTTTACGAGGTGGTTATTCTGGGGACGATTTGTCTCTTTCTCATTATGACCGGAATGCAAAGACTTGATAAACGCATACGTTTACGCGCCAAATACATTGACCTCTATATCGAATATAAGGGAACCGGAGATTTTTCGCAATTTATCGAATATGCCAGAGATCATCAGATTTCGGTAGCTGATTTGCAGATGCAAAGAAATAAGCTCGGTGATGATAAAACGCTTACGATTCTGCTTACCGCGACCAGCGCATTTAAATTGTCGCATCAGGAAGTGATTTCCAGACTCGGTGAAGCTCCGGGAGTGGAATTTATTGAGGAGATCTGACATAAAATAATTTTTAAGTCTATTGAATAAGCAGCGGAGGTTCTTCGTGGGAGTCATCGGAAAATACCTCAAACCCTACACTAAACAGGTTGCATTGGGTGTGACCATTAAATTTGCGGGAGCGATGTTTGATCTGGTGATTCCTTTTTTATTGGGATACATAGTGGACACCGCTATGCCGCAAGGAAGCAAAGTAGTGCTTAAAAGCGGAATCTGGATGCTTCTTTGCAGCATAGGCGCTTGGGTTTGTAATGTCATTGCAAATAAAATTGCTGTCACAAATACCTGTAAAATGACCCGTGACTTAAGACTTTCCCTGTTCAAACATATAACTGCTATTCCTTCATATGAGAGAAGCCGCATAAGCACGTCCTCGCTCGTTTCGAGACTCACAAATGACACATATAATGTCTATACCTTCGTTGACAAAATTCAGCGCGTGGGCATAAGGGCTCCCCTACTGATAATAGGCGGACTCATATTCACCGCGGCCATTGAGCCGTGGCTCGCATTAATTCAGCTCATCATCGTGCCTCTGATGGGATTAACCGCGTGGCTGGTGCTACGCCATTCCTTCCCTCTTTTTATAAACGTCCAGCAAAGAGTGGATTCACTCGTTCGAACACTACGTGAAAATGCGGCCGGCACCCGCGTGATTAGGGCATTATCGAGGACGGAATATGAAAAAGAGCGCTTCGAAAAGGTGAATTTCGGGGTCAGGAACGCGGAGGTAAAGGCAGGAAAGGTAATGTCTCTTACTAATTCTGTCATGCCGCTGTTTCTGAATACAGGTCTGATAATGGTTCTGTTAATCGGGGCATACAGGATAAATGCCGGTGACTCGAAACCGGGTGTTATCATAGCATTTCTTTCATATTTTACAATCATTTTAAGCGCAGTCATGTCAATAATGAAAATATTCATATCTTGGTCGAAGGGTAATGCTTCCGCAAAGCGAATAAAAGAAGTATTTGATATTGCTACGGAAGGAAGTATAGAGCCCGGCGTGAATGCCTCTGAGCCCATAAATACTGAAAATGGCGTTAATTCAAGCACGGACGAGATTTTGAGGTTTGAAGGGATAACCTTTTCATATATGCATATTAATCCGCAGCCTTTTTCCGGTAATGTTTCAGAAAAAGTCTCAGAAAATGTTGATAGCAATAAAAACGAGCTGATAAACGCCGTTGAAAACATCTCATTTAGTCTGAATAAAGGGGAGACACTCGGAATATTAGGTCCGACCGGTTCCGGGAAATCCACTTTACTCCAATTAGCCTTAAGATTTCTGATTCCGGATAAAGGCCATATCTATTTAAACGGAACTGATATTGCAGGCATGAATGTCGCCAAATTACGCTCTTACTTTGGAGTTGTTTTCCAAAATGACGCATTGTTATCCGGTACGGTTAAAGACAATATCTCTTTCTTTCGAAATCTCCCTTTTTCCGATATTGTTTCCGCTGCCAAAGATGCCCAGATCGCGGACTTTATTGAGACGCTACCCGAAAAATACGAGGCGAGGCTCGATATCAGGGGCGCGAATTTCAGCGGTGGCCAAAAGCAGCGTATTTTGATTGCGAGAGCTTTGGCGGCAAAGCCGCAGATACTCTTATTTGATGATGCGGAAAGTGCATTGGATTACGAGACCGACAGAAAGCTAAGATTGGCACTTAAAGAAAATTACCCAGACTTGACGCTGATTGTCATTGCTAGTAGGATCAGCGCATTGGCGCACGCCAATAAAATCCTGATTATACGTGAAGGAAAAATCCTCGATTCCGGGACGCATGGCGAGCTTGTAAAGCGGTGTGAATACTACAAAAGACTCGTCGAAATACAGATGGGAAGTGAGGTGAACGCCTCATGAGTAAGAGCCCTGAAAAAAAGAAGGGAGTAATCTACGTCCTTTTAAGGTTATGGAAATATTTGGTTCCTGTTTGGCCGTTACTTCTTGTGTGCGTCATCATGCTGATTTGCTCGAATCTTCTGGATCTTGCGGTCCCGTTTTTATCCGGAAAAATCATAGATGCGATTGGCGAAAATATTGGCGCGGTTGATTTTAAAGAAGTGTTCAGGCTATTGGGCTTTATGGCGGGTTGTGTCATTGTCTCTTCGGCAATGTCATACTTGCTTTCTCTCGGATTAATAAGGCTTGGTCAAGAGGTTTCATATGCCTTGCGAAAGGATATTTTTGAGAGATTGAGTAAATTACCGGTTTCATTCTTTGACAGACATCCGGTAGGCGACATAATCAGTCGGGTTTGCTATGATGTCGACACGATTAATACGACTTTTTCGACAGATTTGATGCAGGTGTGCGCGAGCTTTATTACTGTGGCGGGATCATTATGCATGCTTATTTTCCTGTCTCCGCTTCTTTCTGTCATTATTGTAGCTGCATTAACTGTCAGTATTCCATTCACGAATTGGCAGATTAGAAGGATTCATCCGCTGTTTAAAAAGCGTTCGGCGAAATTGGGGGAGCAAAACGGTGTGGCTGAGGAGAGTATCACCGCAATGAACACGGTGGCGGCTTTCAGGGTAGAGGAGCCGGTAATAGCTCGCTATGAAGAGAAAAATATTGAGGCGATAGAAGCTTATAATGAAGCCGAGGCAAAATCACGCATTATGGGACCTACGGTCAATTTCATCAATAATATGGCGCTTTCGGCAGGCAGTATTTTGGGGGCGATCCTTTGCATAAACGGGAAAATGTCTCTCGGCGGCGTCTCGTCATTTGTGCTTTATTCGCGCAAATATGCGGGACCTATTCGGGAAATTGCCAATATTATCAGTGACTTGCAGACCTCGGTTGCGGCGGCACAGAGAGTATTTTCCCTGATGGACGAATTGCCTGAGGCACCTGATTGCGATGAGGCTTTAGGCTATCCGGATGGTATTTACGGAGAGGTAAAGGCCGAAGGTGTCACTTTCGCATACGAGCCGGGGACCGATATCCTAAAAGACTTTAATATGGATGTCCCTGCGGGGAGCGTCGCCGCGATTGTCGGGACGACAGGAGCCGGGAAGACTACGATAGTAAATCTGCTTATGCGTTTCTATGAGGCCGAAAAAGGAAAGATTTCCATTAGGGATACAGATATTCGCCATGTTTTCAAAAATGATTTGCGTCGCTCGTTTGCGATGGTACTGCAGGACGCCTGGCTTTTTTCAGGGAGTATTTATGATAATATTGCCTACGGCAATCATAACGCCACGATGGAAGATGTGGTGGCAGCGGCTAAAGCAGCGCATATTCACAGGTTTATTCTTTCACTTCCCGATGGCTATCAGACTCAAATCGGCGATGACTCTTCCAATATTTCAAAGGGTCAGAAACAGCTGATTACAATAGCGAGGGCGTGGCTTACCGAAACGCATATGCTGATACTTGACGAGGCTACGTCGAATGTGGATACAGATACGGAGCGGGAAATAACTATTGCCATGCGTAAACTCATGCAAGGGAAAACCTGCTTCGTTATAGCACACAGGCTCTCCACTATTCAAAACGCGGACATAATAATGGTATTGGATAAAGGAAAAATAGCAGAAAAGGGCACACACAGTGAATTGATGAGGGCTAAGGGACTTTATTACAACCTCTATGCGGCGCAGTTTCGCAATTAAATAAAAACTGTAATAAGAAAATTCATTTTTTACGTTGCCTTTTGGTCATCCCTTGTGTATAATGAGTTTACGAAAACGTTTGCGTAAATGGAAACAGGAGGTCATTGACGATGAATTCAAAAGACATCAAGGTTATATTTTTCGACGTGGGAGCCACGCTCAGAGTAGTTATTGAAGATGCTGAATATTCCTATGCGGCTGAGGAGGAGCTGATGAAGCTCGTGGGCGCGACGATGCCGCATGATGAATTTGTAGAAATGCTTACCGAAAGATGGGAAAACTACAGACAGTACTCTAAAAAATCATTATTGGACGTATCGGAGATGGAGCTTTGGATGCATAAATTGCTTCCTGATTATCCGCCGGAGCTCACTTCTAAAAATGCCGCCAGACTCACCAGACTCTGGAGGAATCACGACGGCAGAAGAGATTTCCGCCCAGGTACCGTAGAGACCATAAAGGAACTCGCAAAGCGCGGCTATAAGCTTGGCATTATTGCTAATACGGTCACAGAGACCGAAATACCCGATTGGATGGTGGAATATGGTGTTGCTCATTTATTTGAGGCGACTTTGCTTTCTTCAAAGGTCAGAATCAGAAAGCCGGACCCCGCCATTTACCTTCTCGCTGCCAGAGCGGCAGGGGTAGAGCCTTCGGACTGCGCATATGTCGGAGATAATCCGAATCGTGACGTAGATGGCACGATTGATGCGGGCTACAGCGTGATGGTTCGCATTGATGATTTGGATAAACCCTCAAAGGAAAAAGCGAGCAAGAAACACGAGCCGCATTATATAATCCACGAAATGAAAGAATTATTGGATATTTTCCCGCCGAAAGAAGGAGGACTTGATTAATGACTACACAGGTAGAGCAGATTTTTTTCGACGTAGGGGACACGCTTCGCATTGTCGTTGAGGACGATGCGCACCGCGCAAATGCCTATAAAAGAGTGACGGAACTTTTGGGAGTGGATGCCGACCCCTTTGAATTCGCCGAAGTATTAAATGAAAGATACGAAGGCTACCGTAAATGGGCTACAAAGGCCTGGGTGGAATTACCTGAGGCGGAGTTATGGCATCAGTTTCTTACCCCCGATATCCCTCGTGAGGTAACAGATAAAAATGCCGTAGAGCTCACATATTTATTTCGCCAGTTCAAGGGTTACAGAGTGACGGCGGATAATGCAATGGAAGTCGTGCAGGAGCTTACAAAACGCGGCTATCATCTTGGAATCATCAGTAATGTTATCACCTCTCAGGAGTTACCTGATTGGCTAAAGGATGATGGTTTAGAACCTTATTTTAGTCCCGTTGTGCTTTCATCCACCACAGGCATCAGAAAGCCCGATCCTCGAATTTACGAGATTGCCTTAAAGGAGGCGAATCTCACACCTGATAAATGCTGCTACATAGGTGACAATGTCGAGCGTGATATGGGAGGTTCGCACACGGTAGGCTTCGGAATGCGAATCTTAATTGATCATAAGGGCGTTATTAAAAGAGAATTTACAGAGCTTACAAAACCCGATGCAATCATCACCGGTTGCATGGATTTATTGGATATATTCCCGGGCGACGGTCGGATAAATACCGAATCCAAGTGGATGTATAAGTAACTCTTTGCACTTTGTGCCCTGAAGGTCTTCGACAAACTCTTCCTCACTCGCATGCTTGCGAGCCTTGCTTGAAGGTTTGTCTTAAGCGCGGGCACACATACAAATCAGATATTGTGATTAATTGGCAATTTACGGACGGCAATCCGCTGCCCGCATGAAATGAAGGAGAAATAATACCATGGCATACGATATCAAGGCAGTCTTTTTCGACCTCGGTAATACCCTGAGGATTTTGCATAAAGACGCCGATTACCAAAAAGAAGCAAAAGAAAAGTTCGCGAAGCTTTCGGGCACTGATTTAACGCCCGACGAATTCATCGAAATGATAAATTACCGTTATCAGGGGTACAGAAAATGGTGCTTTAATACCGAAAAAGAAGCTACCGAGGAGGATTTGTTTTCAAAATGGCTCCTGCCTGAGTATCCGAGAGACGAGGTACTAAAAAATGCCAAAGAAATGGCTTATCTTTATCGTCAGACCGAAGGGAAGAGATTAGTCGTTCCCAGTGCCCCGGCAGTTATAGACGAGCTTAAGAATCGCGGTTATTCTCTCGGAATAATCAGTAATCTCGTGACTTCAATAGAAGTGCCCGAGTGGCTTTCTTCATCGGGACTTGGGAGCTACTTTGATCCGGTTATACTGTCTTGCGTCTGCGGGCTTCGTAAACCAGGCATTGAAATATTCAAATTAGCCGAAAAGCTCTCCGGCATTCCGCTTTCACAGGTGGCGTTTGTGGGAGACAATATTGACAGAGATATTCCCGGATCACGTCAGGCAGGCTGCGGACTTAATATCCTATATATTACGCCTGAAAAGCTCTCAAAGCATCCCATGACTGATGAGAATCGTCCCGACGCCGTAATTCATAGGCTGGTTGAATTGCTTGAATTATTACCTAAAGTCGGACAGGTAAATGAAGAATTCATGATTACGGAGAATAAATAAGGGGTTAACCCTTGACTAATATAAGAAACGGAGGTATTAGCATGAGCGAAAACGTTTACGGAGGAAAGGCTCTGGCAAAGGCTGTCAGAGAAGCTTACCTAAACGGAGCGGATGATTATTATATGGAGCCGATGTCTGAAATCGATGATAAGGGTGAGGGCGTAGGCAGGATTAAGGACGGCGACGCGGTTATTTTCTGCTGTCGCAGAGGAGAGCGAGAGGTCGAACTGACCGATGCTTTCACAGATGATTCGTTCGCGTTTTTCGACAGAAAGAAATTAAACGATCTGGATTTTGTGATTTTGACAATGTATCACGAGAAATATACAGATATCCCGATTGCTTTCGCGCCCGAAAAAGGAAAAAATACTCTCGCGGAATGCATTTCCAAGGCAGGAAAGAATCAGTTCCACTGTGCGGAATCTGAAAAATATGCACATGTTACATATTTCTTAAACGGCGGAAATAATGCACCCTTTGAGGGCGAGACAGATTTTAAAATTCCTTCTCCCAAAGGAGTTCCCTTTGATTCAGTACCGGAATTATCCCTTCCTTTAGTCGCAAAAGAAGTCGAAAACGCGCTCGAAAAAGGCTATGATTTCATCGTTACTAATTTTGCGAACGGGGATGTAATCGGACATACCTCCAATTCCGAGGCGAAGGTCGCTTGCGCGGCGGCCGTAGATAAATACTTGGGTGAAGTTCTCGAAAAAGCGAGAAAGGAAGGCTATGTGACCGCTATTACCGCTGACCATGGTAATTTAGAGTTGCTTTATACCGATAATGGAAAGCCGCACGTAGCGCACACCGCTAATCCGGTCGCGTTTATCATTGATGACCCGAAAGCTGATTCCCTGCCGACTCCCAAAGAAGGGAAATTAGGGGATATTTCTCCCACTGTTTTGCATGTGCTCGGCATCGAAAAGCCTGCAGATATGGATGGTGCGGATTTAATGGATGGCTATGATTTCGGTGAGAATAGAAAGATGCTTCTTATCATCCTTGACGGTTGGGGATTGGGAGAGGAAAATGAAACGAATCCCATATTCACGGCAGACACACCCGTATGGGATAAATTGCTTTCACAAAATCCATGGTCGAAGCTTCGCGCCTCGGGCGAGGCAGTAGGTCTGCAGGGTGGAAAGCCCGGAAATTCCGAAGCCGGACATAGTAATATCGGAGCGGGGCATGTTGTATTACAGGATGACGTTCGGCTCGATAAGGCTATGACAGACGGTTCATTTGAGAAAAACGAAGTATTTCTCGATACAATGAAAAAAGTTAAAGAGCGAGGCGGGAATCTTCATCTTTTGGCGCTCCTTACGAAAAAGTCCTCTCATGGCTCGATAGATTATCCGTTAATGCTCCTAAAGATGGCAAAAGAAGCGGGGCTAAATGAGGTATTTGTTCATATTATTTTCGACGGGCGCTCTACTTTGCCCGGAAGTGCACCTGATTTACTCGAAGAGCTCGAAGAGAACATAAAGAGCATTGGAATCGGGCGCATAGTGGACGGGGTTGGACGAGGCATCGTACTTGACCGTGACGGTAATTACGCTAAAATAGAAAAATCATATAATATGTTGCTTTTTGGTGCACCCTTGAGGTACGATAGTAAGTAATCAAAGTCGGGGGCTTCCCCCGACTCCCAATAAGAGGTAGGGGGTCTCTGTATGAAAAAGGTAACGATTAAGGATATCGCAAACGAAGCCGGCGTTTCATATGCTACAGTATCGAGGGCTCTTTCGGGGAGCAATGAAATCTCCACCGAAACTAAAAAGAGAATACTCGGGATTTCTAGGAAGCTCGGCTATACGGCGAACACCGTAGCACGTTCTTTAGTGGCGAATGAGACTAAAATAATAGGTCTGATCGTGGGGAGCGTTAATAATCCTTTCATGTCGGAGATTGCCTACCATCTGGAACTTAAAGCCAGAGCAAAGGGCTACAATCTTATGTTTTGTAATTCCTTCAATGATATAAAGCAGGAGGAGGAAGCTTATAAACTTATGATAGGCCGTCAGGTGGATGGCATTGTGATTGTCCCCACATCCAGCAAATCATATGACAGGTTAAAGCCTTATGTGAGACAGGTTCCGACTGTGTTTTTCAGTGATAATCTTCGGGATATGCACGAATCTTATGTGTCTGTGGATAATCTTCGCGGTACATATATTGGAACGAAGTACCTGTATTCTATCGGACACAGGAAAATAGTATATTTTGCGAGGAGACTCGGCAGCATCACTCATGAGCTTCGTCTGGAAGGTTATCTAAAAGCCTGCGATGAGTGCGGAATTAAGGCTGATTATGTCGACTCCTCGTTTTCATCTTCATCTGTTGAGAATGGCTATCAGTTGGCAAAGGATTTTTTCGCGGATAAGAGCAGAAAAGCAACGGCGATTTTTGCTTCTACGGACACCATTGCATTGGGTGTCCTTAAAGCTGCACAGGAAGCGCATATTTCCATACCAAAGGATCTTTCGCTGATGGGTTTTGATAATATTTCGTTTGTGGGCTTACCTTGTATAGAGCTTACTACCATTAACCAGCCGTTAGAAACAATGGCTGCTGCCACAATGTCAATATTAATAGATAAAATAACCGATCCGGATGCCGGCTATTATCATACTATCGCGGAGCCCTCCCTGATAGTACGTAATACCTGCGCGCAGATCTGAAACTTAGCCTGAATATCAAATTAATATATGCCTGAATTATTCCTGCAATCAGCCGTTTCTATGTCCATAACTTAAGTTTGAAAAGAGATCGGCGACTGACTGCAGGTGATTTATTTATGTTTATAAATTTATTAGCGAAAATTTAATTAGCGAAAAAATTCATTGATGTAATTTTCAACATCTTCGCGGTTCCCCATGAATGGCTGAGCTTTTTCCATTTTAAGTGATACAGTGGCCGCGGCGGTGAGAAGGGCTTCCGGTATATTATGTGTCAGACGCTCGGTAATGTAGCTCGCAAATGTCGTATCTCCGCGCCCGCTGCGACCGGACAAATTCCTCGGTTTCAGAGGCTCGGTGTAAAAGTCCTCTCCATCGTATATTAAAACCTCAGTATTATGTGTAATCATTATTTCCTTTGCGCCGAACGAATAGAGTATTTTTGCGGCTTTGCGCCTGTCTGAAGTGCCGGTCATGACCTCGGCTTCCGCCGCGTCGGTTTTTAGGAATGTTATGAGAGGCAAAAGCTCTTTTTTGCGCGGCCAATCATAGAATTGCATCGTTTTGTTACTCTCAACGCAGCGTAAAAATCCCTGAACATCCACAGCCACCTTTGCGCGTTTTGCGCTTAGCTCAATAACACTTTCTTCAATATCGCCGTTCATGAGTCCCGCAATATGGTAAATGGCGGCGTCAACTTCAGGAATCTCTGAAGGTGTATATGGATCTATTCTGCTTATTACCTCGCAGGTGCGTTTTTCCTTATCGGCACTTAGATAATTATTGGCAATTGAAGTACTTAAAGCGCTTTTTGCAGGAATCACGTCCACATTGGGAGCACCCTTAAAAATCAGCGAATTGTCGATTGTTTCAGGATTACATTTAGAATATACGCAAACCTTATGCCCGAGATTAGCGGCTGCGTATGATGAATAAATGACCGCCCCTCCGATTTCGTGAACAGTGTGTTCCAGATGGTCAGTATTTACATCCAATGATGGCTGACCGATGATGAATAAATCATATTTGTTACCTGCCATTTTCATTTTTCGGTATCGGTATCACGATACCGACTCCTTTCCCATGTGTTTAGAGTGCACCTAATCCGGATTCTTTGATAATCTCCGGATGTACAATGCTTTTTAGTTTATAATTGCGCGATTCAATCGCTGATTTCAGATCATATGAGTCTGCGATCCTTTTGGGGAAAATCACAGCAGCGCGTCCCTCTTCTCCGATTCTGTGCGTGTCAGAAGAGCAGGTTCTAAGCAAAGAGGGCATTTCCTTTGCGAGAGAAAATGCCATCTCATCATGACTGTCATGACGAGGATTTGCATTTACAATCTCAACTCCATGAAGATAATTAGCGGACACTGTCTCATTTAAATCTCTGAAGGGGTGCGCCTGAATAATCAAAAGTCTATCCGTATATTTCTCATAGAAGTCTTTTATTGTGCTGCGGTAAAGATAAGGATTATTCAGAAGGAATTCCTCATCTACGCCGTAAATTAAGTAATCGTTAAGAGATGGCTCAAATCTGATTTCCAATCCCAATATCACATCCAGGCCCAGCTTTTCTCCCTCTGCTTTTGCTGCTTTATAGCCTTTCAGGTACTCAGATACACATGACTCCCAGTTATCTTTACAATCCAAAGAACTGATATAGGTCTCGTGAAGATGGTCTGTCACCGCTATGCCTGAATATCCCAGATCATGATACATTTTTGTGATATCTGCTGCCGCAATATGCCCGCAGCGGCTCGTTTCCTTTGTGTGTAAATGAATTTCGTAAGAGTATTCCTGCATTGATATTCTGCCTTTCTATACTGCCTTGCTTAAGCTGATTACGTACACGTTTACTTAAGCCTGTTTATCATAATCCGCGCTAAAAAAAATGTCAACTCTTTCACAACTTTTTGTCATTTTTTGCAAATATTTTTTTGTTCCGTGAAAATAAAAACCGGAGAAAGCCCGCAAATTTGCCGAAATTATTGCGATTGTCTCAAATCCCTATTTCAAGGGCTTTTTGAAGGAAAAAGCGAAAAAAATTTAAAGAAAAAACAATCAGTGATTGACAATTTACCTCTTAGGCTTTAATATGTAATAAAACGTTCGCAAACGTTTGCAGAAAATATGCATAAGGAGGTCAGCGTTTTGAGCAGCGATTGGAATGAAAGACTTAAACTGGCGGCGACGCAGATTGGCATAAAGCCACATGCGGATATTTTGCGGGAGTACCTGCCTGAGTTTTTAGAGCCGGAAGTCGAAAATGGTTTTTCGAAGAAGGGTAATTATCCTTTGAAGTGTGCGATTTTTAATCTTGAGCAGGGCAATTTCATTGATCAGATAAAGACTTACTTTAAATACCATACAGAGCTTCGTGATTTAGACGTTATTTTCGGAAATGAATTGGACAGAGGAATGAATCGGACGGGGAATAGAAATATCTCCCGCGAGATGGCAGAATTGCTCGGGATGAATTACGCGTATGCGATAGAGTTCTATCTTCGTGAGATTGATCCCGGAAAGAATTCCGAGGGCTTTCATGGGAATACTATATTTTCGAGATATCCGCTGTCTAATGTTAAGGTAATCAATTTACCCATCGGCTATGAGTGGTTCAATAAAGAGGGCGACAGCCGTCTGGGGACCAGAATCGGCATCTTCGCCGAGATCAATCCCGAAGGAAAAGGGAAAATAGGATTAGCATGTGTACACCTTGAGAATCGAGCCACGCCGCAGAAAAGGAGCGAACAGCTTCTCTATATTATAGAAGAGGCACAGAAGCACTTCGGAGATATCCCCGTTTTAATCGGCGGAGATATGAATACGAATACTGTAGACGGAGATAATCCACTGGAGATGCAGTATTTACGCGATCATCCTGAGGAGGAGTATTTGAGGCTCGGTTCCGTTCCCACATATGAGCCGCAGATGGCCACGGCTTTAGGCTATGGATACTCTTACGCGGATTGCAATGTATTCGCGAAGTCCACGAGGCGTAAGCCGATGGGGGACGGCGGCACGATACACCTTAATCTGGATTGGTTCTACCAGAAGGGCTTAAGGTGCAAGGATGCAAAGAAAATCGAGAGCATCTTCCACTTGCAGGCACTTAAAGACGCGCCTGCGGACTTAAAGAAATGGCACGGGCAGGAGATGTCCGATCATGACATAGTCTTAGTGACCTGCGAGATAGCATAAGCTACATTGCAAAAGGGATGCAGCCTAAAAGCCTGGCCATCCTAATGTGAGAAAAGATGAAAGGCAGAGTAATCATATGGTAAAAGCGGCGATATTTGATATGGGTGGTACTTTGGAGGATATTACGCATACTCCCGAAATGAACAGAAATTGCGGAGAACTGCTACTCGCCTGTTTAAAGAGGAATGGGATAGAATTACCCGAGACTGCCGATGAATTGATGGAAATACTGGAAAAGCGTAATTGCGATTATCGTGAATGGAGCCTTGATAATAACAGGGAGCTCACCCCCTATGAAATTTGGTCGCAGTGGTATTTAGAGGATAGGGCTATCGACTATGATCGTTTGAGAGTAATCGCCGATGTCTTGGCGAATATTTGGGAGAGAAATTTTTACAAGCGCACTCTAAGACCTGACGCCGCCGAAATGCTCAATTCACTTAATAATATGAGTATTCGCATGGGCGTGATTTCGAATACGGCCTGCCTCACACAGGTAATCGAGATACTGCACGAATACGGAATACATGAATATTTTGGTCCGATTTATCTATCGTGCGTATCGGGATTTCGTAAGCCCCATACGGGGATGTTCCTTGCGGCAGCCGCAGATCTCGAAATTACTCCCGATGAGGCAGTCTATGTGGGAGATACTGTATCTCGTGATGTGCGCGGTTCCAGGGCAGCCGGTTACAGGGCATCCATCCGTATAGACTCTAAAATTACGCAGCGCTCCGATCAGAATCGCGCCAAAGACGGCGAGGAAGCGGATTTCGTCATAGCCTCGCTCTCGGAAATACCGGGGATAATAGAGAAATTAAATGCGACAGATTAATAAATGCCATAACTACAGACATTTCTGAATAATTGAACTTCATAAACCCTCATGGAATCGGGCACCCGGATGTGGTGCCCGGTTTACGTGTGGGAATAAACAGATTTTCCGCCTTCACTTTACAGAGTTTCTTATAGAAACCTATCCCTATATTGTAGGTGGTTTTATCCGTTGGAAGTCCATAATCATAATGATTATCATGTATCTGTTTTATGGCCGCTTCCGAGGCTTTAGGCAGGTCAGCTTCGAGCTTGGCGGTTTTGAATTCAAATATGAGATTATATTTTGGTAATTCCACCGCCAGATCATATCTACCCAAACCGCTTTCGGCGTTTGAGATGAATTTATATCCGAGCATTGCGAACATACCTGCGACGTAGACATGATATGTTTTTTCCGGTTCTCCGGAATCGAAATCATAGTAGGATAACCTGCCGTTTATGGCATTCTGAAAGAGTAATTCCAGTGCTTCGGGAGAGTTTGCACCCAGAATATTTCTTTCAAATTGCGCCGCTTTGTTCTGGTAGACTTTGCTCACCAAAAATTCCCGCCATACTAATTCTAATTCATGATTAGGAAGGCTTACATTCTCCATTGTAAAAAACTCTGACGGCGATGCTAAAGTCATATATCCGGTCTGAACCAGCAGAGTATAAAAGGCGTCATCATTGGTAAATCCGGACAAGTCTTCAACAGTAAGGCGATCTTTTATTGAAACAGGGACCACTTCGTCAGGATATCCGTTTAATAATTCGGTAATAGTACTAATTCTATCCGTAGTCAAATGTTCGCGTATCATGTCCATGATACCGCTACGTCCCCAATAGCAACCTAATTCCCTTCTATAAAGTGCTGATAACACTGAATACGAGAAATATAGCTTCTTATTTCCGATCTGATAATTATTATACCAATTTCTCAAATCGTCAGTATTGAAAGGCATTTCGGTATCAGCAGACACTTCGTCATAAACGGAATTTACTTCGGTTTCGGTAAACCCGAAATCGGTATCAAAAATGCTTTTAGTAAATACATCGCATACAGTAATATTATTCAAGTCCGAAAATAGACTTTCTTGGGCGATTCTATTAACGCCGGTAATGACAGCTTTTTCCAAATAAGGATTATCTTTTAAAGCAGATGACATTACCCTCTTAACAAAACTTCGTATTTCTTCGAATTCAGAATCCCCAACATTATCCATAATAAGTTTATCGTATTCATCGATCAGTATTATGGCTTTAGAATTATACACATCAAAGAGATTCTTAGTAACATCTTTCAACAGTCCCGTTCCATATGCATCCGGTTCAGCGAGTGTCAATTTCACCTCTTCCGAAAACTGTTCCGGTGAAAGATACCGTCTCAATTCGCTATTAACATCCTTAATTAGATATTTTAAATAATTGCTTTTAGCATAATCTCTAAAGCTAAGATAAATCACGGGGTATTTGTTTCTTTCTTCAAAGCCAGTCTGTGTTTCAATAAAAAGACCCTTGAATAATTCGGCAGAGTCTTCCTTTATATCAAAAAAATACTTAAGCATTGTCAGATTCAGAGTTTTGCCCATTCGGCGCGGGCGACAAAAGAGTAAGACCTTGCTCGCGTCAAGTACATGCTCAATTAAAGCAGTTTTATCAATATATAAAGCACCTGCTTCGCGAAACGCTTTGAAATCAGTTTCCCCTAATTCGATCTTTCTCGCCATAATACACCTCAGCAATGATAACGCCGTTCAGTGAACTAATAATAACATAGAAAAAGTAAGGACGGTATCATTAGGGCAAAAAAAGTTTGATTTGCATTTGTTTTCTATGTTCAGCGTTGCTGAACATCTAAAATTCTACAATTCTAATAAATATTCGTATTTTTTTTGATAAAATAATTGTTTTCTGGGTGTAAAAATTCCCATTTCTCCTTTAAATTTAACAGTAGGAAAAACTGTTACAAGTGCTGTAAAGTTGGGCTTTTGGTAGGGAGTCCTGATTAAGTTTACAGCACCTAAATTTTATAAACCTTTCATTTGCGTAAAGCGTATATTTCGCAAGTGTTTTATAAGGTTATGCGATTTTAAACATTAATGAGGAGGTATGGAGGATTAGGTTGATTATTTGCAGGTGCTAAAAAGCACTCGAAAGGAAACAAGAAAAACTATTTTAGAGATAACTACAAAGGAAAGTTATCTTCGGGAGGAGGAAGAAAATTGAAAAAAAGAAAAAGAACAAGAATAATCGCAGGTATCTTAATCTTTGTGATGACACTTGCATTAGTATCGGGGGGGGGTCTCTTAATGTTGTAAAAGCGGCAGGAACAAAGCTCGCCACGAATACCGCTATGACAAGCGGCACTAATGCAAACATGACGACGAGCGGGGCTACTGCTTCAAGCGTAAGAACCTTAAGACCCAAAGTGGACTCGACATCACAGGAACCGTCAACTTCATTTGGCAGAGCAAGCACGAGCAGTTATGTTGTTTCGAACTTAACGGATTCAAGTGCTAATGCCGGCAATACTTGTTGGGGAAGCCTGCAGGAAGGGCCAATAGACGGTGGGGCTTTAGGCGAATACGTTACTGATCACAAGGTGTGGTGTGCTCTAACACTGTCTGATATTTCTAGTGTTTCTGAAGTGCGTATGCGTTCAAACCCAGCTACTACCGTGAACATAGCAACACCAAATACTTTTCCTTCATCTTTCACAATTGAAGTAGCAGATTCTCTGGGCAATTGGACTACTGTCCTTACTGAAACCAATTACACATATCAGGGTGCGCAGGGTGACGAACAGATCTTTGAATTTAATGAAGTTCAGAATGTAAAATATGTCCGTTTTAGTACCAACAAACTGAAATATGATGGTTCGGCATATAGTCTTATGATAGCTGATATGGCTGCATATGGAACTGTCGGTGGGACAGCACTCAGAACTGTTGATTTAGTGGCACAGACTATCAATCTGGTAAGTTTACCTTCTTACGAAGACGAATACATCACGATGCCTGTTCCGAGATCCACTTACACAATGCAAAAAACAAGTATTCCCGCGTCTTATTCTGATTATAAGGTGGAATTAATATGGTCGTCTGATCCGGGTGTTATTTCTGTGCCCGACGGAAAAATCAGACGTTCTGCGACTGAAACAAAGGGTGTATATTTAAGATTTAGAGTGACATCACCGGATGGGGCGGAAAGTGCTGAAACTAAGAACTTACTAGTTCCTATCTATAAAACATACAAAGCTCCCCAGATGAGTCAGGAGGAGATAGATAAAATCAAGGACGAGTATGAGCATATGAAATATGGTTTCTTTGACCACTACGTCAAAGGTACTAATGCTGTAAATTCATACTATATGTCCACATATTCGAATGGTCTTGCCGTGGTTGATGTTGATGATCTGACGAATGACTTTGACGCTGTTCAGTTCGGAAAAGACATGGATGAATTCGGCGTAGAATATGTCATTTTTACAGCCTGGCATGCAGGTGCACGTACTATTTTCCCGAGTATGGCGAATAAACGTTGGAGAGATGACCGCCTCTCGCCGGTTGCGGGAGATGCAAAGTCATACTCAGATCGCGATATGGTTGAAGATTTATTGAATGAGCTTGATAAATATGATATTAAGCTTATTCTCTACGCGCACACATCAGACGCCGTTGACTTTACGACCGGCGAGAGATATCTAACTCTAGGGCATAATACTTCCACCGATGCAGTTGGAGTTGTAAAAGACCAATGGAATGAATACATACTGGAAGTCTATCAGGAAATGTGCGAGCGTTATGGTACTCGTTTGTACGGGATTTGGAATGATGGAACGCTCACTTATATCAGGTCATATAAAAGTTCCAGCTCATCCAGCTACGAAGATCCTGCCCCCGGAATCGAAAGAATGACTAAGTTTAAGGAAGTATGTAAACTATATAATCCTGCAATTATTTTGACTGCTAATACGACTTGGGATTGGTGGGGGCAAGCCGGTAACAATTACCAATGGCCTTTGGATAATAAACCGCGTCCTGATTGGGACTATGCAATTGATTACAGAGCCGCTGAAAGTCAATGGGGATACTTCCAAGATATGGAAACAGAATTATCACTTACAGGCTTACAAATGGCTCATATAATAGGTATTAACTGGTGGACACAGTTCCCGCAGTCATTTAAGCATGAAGATTTGGTACTTTCGGGGTTTCCGGTAGCTAAACGTTTACCAAATGATACTGAATATGTCAGATTTTTGATCGGAAGTGCTGCATCATCCGAACAAGGTGGATTCGCGGCATCCGCAGGAAACTTTGTAGGAAAAGCAGACACGATGGTGACCTCGGGTGATATTTGGGAATACGGACTTCGTAATTTCCTCGTTAATATCAATAACAAGTACCTAAAACCGGTATCTGAATCAATTTTCGGAACTAATATAGGAAAGGCGTATCCCGCAAAAATCGGTCCTAATTACACTGTTACCTCAGTGGGTCCGTTAGGCGGTGAGCCCGGTGCTACGCCTGCACGTATGGTAGATCAGGGATGGGGCGTCAGCACTGAGTCGAGAGACGGTGCATATGTTTATCTGCATGTAATGTATCCGGCTAAAGCATATCCTTCTCAGGCTACGAGTACGGATACGATTGAAATTGCGGATACTGCCGACGGAACCACTCTTCGTTCAGATGCGGTAATCCTTAATTTCGACGGAACCATTACGGAAGGCGTTGCTCTGAATAAGACGGAAGACGGATATGAGGTTGTATTGCCTTCAGGTACCGATTGGGATCCGATTGATACTATAATAAAAGCAGAACGCACAAATACAGACGCTATTCTATTGGAAGTTGCAGAAAAAGAAGTTACTACTACAAGTGGTGACGGAGAGGCAGCGGGAAGTGCTTATATCGCAGAAGTAACAGTAGAAGCGACAAAGGCTTCTATCGAAGTAGCTGACTTATTCTATTCTGATTACGCGACAGCGAATATTTACTCGGATGCGGCATTTTCACAGGATGAGGATGAAGCCATTGAAATAGCGGGCGGAACCAGCGAACACATATATGTGCTTGTGACCTCTGAGGATGGTAGCGTTAAGACGTATTATGACGTGACTGTTAACAGGCCTGTTGACAAGTCAGCACTTCAAAGCCTGTATGATAATTACAAAGATAATACACAAGCTAATTACACAGATGAATCATGGGCGGATTTACAAACAAAATTATCAGAGGCTGACACCGTATTACAGAATTCGGGTGCTACTCAGGCGGAAGTCGATTCTGCAAAGAACGCATTACAAGATGCAATCGATGCTTTGGAAGAGAAGCCCGAACCGACAGATAAGACTTTATTGCAGTCCTTATATGACGCACACAAGGACGACGTGCAAGGTAATTACACGGATGATTCCTGGAATGACTTTGAAGACGCGCTCACTGAGGCAAAGGATCTTCTTGATAATACTTCTGCGACACAGGTTGAGATTGATGCAGCTAAAGATGCGTTGAATAATGCAATAAGCGCTCTTACCTTAAAAGTTGATAAAACCGCACTGCAGTCGCTTTATGACTCGAATAAAGCAAAGCAGCAGGGAAATTACACTAATGACACTTGGGCGACATTTACCGATGCACTGCAACACGCGAAAGCTATTCTTGATAATGGTAATGTGACGCAGTCACAAATAAATGCTTCAAAATCCTATTTGGACAGTGCGATTGCGGGATTAAAAGAAGAAGGCGGCAGCACTCCCGGCACCGGGCAGGTAGACAAATTAGCATTGACTTCGCTCTACGTTGATCATGAGGATGATACACAAGCTAATTACACGGACGATACATGGGCAACATTCCAGAATGCTTTGAATGCGGCAAAGGCGATAATAGATGACGCAAATGCAACACAAGCCCAGGTAGACGCCGCGAAGAAGGCGTTACAGGATGCTTTAAATGGGTTGTTGATTGATCCAAATAAGAGCACGGGATATGCCGGACAATCTAAGACCTATACAAAGGGTAACGATGATTTGGTAGTAACCATCCAAGCCGATTTCTCGAAATTCGTCCGGCTGACCTTAAGCGGAGCCGTAGTTGACACTGCGAACTACTCTGTAGCTTCGGGAAGCACTATCATCACCTTTAAGAAAGAGTATCTGAACACCTTTAAGGCAGGTACTTATGTCTTCCAAGCCGAGTTTACAGACGGAGTAGCACCGGTCAGCGTTACCATTAAAAACGCGGGCACTTCCTCCTCTGCGTCATCGAGTTCTCCCGATACCGGTGACCATGCCGAGTCTACGCTTTATCTCATCATTTGCCTATTGACACTACTCGCAATCGGCGGAATTGCATACCTTAAAAAGATGGGATTCATCCGTTTCGGCTCACGTAAATAAAGAGATACACCAATTAATTAAACAACTATCATAATCTATCTTTCATAGACTTCAGGTCAAGACTTCGGGTCGCTGTTATGTCCCCCATACGGCGGCTCGAAGTTTGCGTTTAGGAATAAGAGGCGGAATCTGCTATGAAAAGGTACTTTCAGCTCAAAATAAATTTTGACATATTTGTAATATTTCCTTGAAATATTGATAATAATGAGCTATACTCGGTTTGTTGAAAAAATAATAAGAGGCGGAATCTGCAAAAAAAAGACACATTCCGCTCAAAATGTTTCTTGGTGATGAATGGGGGGACTGTTATGCAAATAATCGGGAGAAAACGAGAAAAAGAAGAACTTGAACGCATCTATAATTCCGGGAAGCCGGAATTTGTTGCCGTCTATGGCAGGCGCAGGGTGGGGAAGACTTATTTAGTGCGGGAGTTTTTTGGCGGTGAATTTGCTTTTTATCTGACAGGTTCAAAGGAGGAGAAGGAGTCTGAACAAATCCAAAACTTTAATTTTGCGATTAAAAAGTATTCTGACAAAAAATATAAAACCGTAAAGAATTGGATTGATGCTTTTTGGATTCTTCGAGCTATGCTGGAGGATAAGATTGCAGAAGATAAAGAAAAAAGAAGAATTGTATTTATCGATGAATTCCCATGGCTTGATCGTCGCAATTCGAGATTCCTTGCGGCATTGGAGCATTATTGGAATGACTGGGCTTCGGCGAAACCACAAATCGTGTTGATTATTTGCGGTTCTTCGACATCTTGGATAATGAAGAAGATCTTTAAGAACAGAGGCGGATTACACAATAGAGTTACAGCGCGAATCAGCGTATCCCCGTTTTCGCTAGTAGAAATGGAAGAGTTTTTTGAATATAAAGGAATCGTTATGAACCGCCAGCAAATAATCGAAGCGGCCTTGATAGTAGGCGGTATTCCTTATTATTTGGATTACTTTAAACCGGCTTACAGTTTGCCGCAAAACATTGATTATTTGTTCTTTAATATAGGCGCGCCACTTGCCAATGAATACGAAGAACTGTATTACTCTTTGTTTTCCAGCCCCGGATGGTGTCTTCAGATTATAGAAGCATTATCAAGCAAATCAAGTGGTATGACGCGAGAGGAAATACTCAATATATCGAAACTTCCAAATGGAGGGCGTTTTACGCAATATCTGGAAGATTTAGTGCTTTGCGGTTTTGTTTCGCACTATACCGACTTTACAAAACAAAAGAAAGACGCCCTGTATTATTTGACTGATCCTTTTAGCATCTTTTATTTACGTTATGTAAAGAATAATAAAGAAAAAGACGAATGGTTCTGGACTAATTATAAAGGCGACGGAGGTTATCACGCTTGGCTTGGACTGGCTTTTGAAAGGCTTTGTATGCAGCATATTCCACAGATTAAGCAAAAGCTCGGAATTGGCGGAGTTTCGACCAGAGTAGTGTCATGGCGTTCATCTAAAAAAGTGCAGGAAGGGGCGCAAATAGATATTGTGATTGACAGGCGGGACGATGTAATTAATCTTTGTGAAGTTAAATTCACATTGCACCCATATACTGTGTCAAAGGAAGTGGATTGGGAATTGCAACGCAAGAAAAATATTTTCTGCGAGGATACGGGAACGAGGAAGGCAATTCATTGGACAATGATAACCACTTATGGAATTTCGGGAGGATATAGGAGTGGGATACAGTCGGAAGTAGTCATGAACGATTTATTCTGCTGAGAACTCCCGATAAATGAGATTTGTTAATTTTTAATAACACGTTGCATTCACCAGGCGCCCTCGGGCGCCTTTTTTGTTTGTTTAAAATTCTCCAATTATCCATAATTCTCCGAAATTTATCTAAATCGTAGTATTGTGGATAAATTCGTTGAAATGTTGATTTTATTGGGGGGGGGGTTATTGATATAATGAATGTCAACAATAATCGTTTGAAAATACGGAAAAAATACGAGTATTTTGCTCGGTGTTTTTAGTCTAATAATGGGAGGTAGATTATGAGAAAATCAAAGAAACGCGTCGCGGCTTTAGTATTAGCGATGGTTTTGGCGTTTGCGGGTATACTGAACATAGCGCCGAAACTAATGGTAGCCGAAGCGGCGACGGAATGGGAGACGGTATTTACGGAAGACTTTTCCGGGGACTTATCGAAATGGGAGAAAACCGGAAATTCGACAATGTCGATTTCCAATGGAACAGCAGTTACTTCCGTTTCTGGGTATGTACACTATGCCGTCAAGGACTTTACGGCATCAGGTAGCACTATTTACGAATTTGACATGAAAAATACCTCGGGTGATGCGAAGTGGGGCGGTGTCCAATATAATCAAAGCTCCGTAGGTAATGGTAATTGGGATAATAGCGGCGGGCAGATGTTTTACATAAAAGGAAACGGAGCTGCCGAATTGTACAGAGCCGGGACCGGTCTGGCAGCTTCTGCTACAGTATCGGGTATTGCCAATGGGGTTCATGTTAAGATTGAATATACCTATGATACTGGAAATACGAAAATATACATAGACAACGCTACGACGCCGATAATTAACTATACCGACCCGGATGGGAATACTACCCATAACGCCGGAAGATTTGGGCTCGTAAGTGCTAATCAATCCGTGACATTTGATAATTTTACAATTAAGATTCCGAAAGAGACGCCGTCAACAAATGTGAATCTGGTTACGCCTACGGCGACTGTGATTGATTATTCAAGTTATATTGCAGGGAATGCCACATGGAAACCTGATAATGTCAAAGATGGAAGTTATACGACTGGGTTTTCTACCGACGGACCGCGCAATACTGCGGATTATAATGAGTTTATCAGCATTAAGATAGATTCTCCTTCCGACATGAATAAAATCGTCCTCGTGCCGAGATGGAGTACGAGTAAATCAATACCTCTAAGTTTTCCGGTGGATTTCACGATTCAAGTCTCAAAGGATGGTTCTAATTGGACGACAGCTGTGACTGAAACGGGTTATGCAGTAACGGCAAATGAGCCGCAGGTTTTCTATTTTGCTAAACAATCTGATATCCAGTATATTAAGATTAATGCCACAAAGCTTGGGAGTGAAGTGGATTACAATGCTGATCCGAACAGCGCTTTCAGAATGCAGATAATGGAGATTGAGGCGTATTATGATCCATCGAATCTTGCAAAAACCATTGCGGATGGTATTAAGAGTATCTCGGTTGACGATAATCTGGATACTTTGATTCTGCCTAAATATGAAGGATTTACGGTTTCAATAGAGTCCAGCTCTGATACGAGTGTTATCGCGACTGACGGGACAGTTAATCGTACCACAGGTGGCACGAGTAATATTGTTCTTCGTATTACGAATAATGATGACAGCAGCGACACTGCGCTGACCGCGGCGCTAACTGTTAATGTGGAGTCATTTTCGCAGCTTTTGGTACAGGGTATTAAGATTATCAGTGGCACTGCCACATCCGAACATCCGTCTTGGAAGGTCGATCACCTTTATAATGGAATCGTCGCGGCCAGTCCCCAAGGGGATTTCTGGTCTACAGGTGATGAATTCCAAAGTGGCACGGATCCATACAAAGATGTTAATGTGACCGCAACACTTACATTAGAGAAGCCATCGAACCTGTCAAAGATTGAATTATATCCCCGACGCGAAACCACGCCGATTTACTTCCCTCGTAGTTTTAATATAGAAGTTTCAGGAGACGGACAGACTTGGAAGACGATAAAAACCGAAACCGACTACACTGTATCAGATCCGACCAAGCCTTGGGTTTATGAGCTTACTCCTGAAGCAGGAGTTAAATACGTGCGAATTAATATTACTAAAATGGTTGGCGGTTCGCAGAACGTGAATGGTGTTATCAGCTATTCTTACTATTCTCAGATAGCCGAAGCTGTGCTCTATGAGACTCCCGAGGTTCTGACGGCGCAGCAGGTAGCGGATACGATTACTTCGCTTACTTTAGGTTCCTCAGACACAAAGATTACTATCCCTTCAGTGAGCGCTCTTTATAAGATTGAAATCGAAAGCAGTGGCGATACGTCAATTATTGCCCTTGATGGTGCTGTGACACGTCCGACTACAGGGAAAACCGTTAATATAAAGATTAAAGTTACCAATAAACAAAACCCGAGCGATATTGGGTATACAAACGAGCTTCCGGTCTTTGTCGAAAGTCCGGATGATGCAGTAGCTAATGCAGCGGCGAAAGCTATTAACTTCATAGAATTGCCATCGGATTACACATCGGCTACTACGACTCTTTCAATGCCGACGCTGTCGGGATACACTGTCACGATTGCCGAGGTTACAAAGGACTCGGATGGTTCTGATGCCACATCTATCGTAGATTTGAATGGAAATGTTACCCGCCCTGTCGAAACGACAGGGGTAAGGATTAAATTTAAAGTCGTTAATAATTCGACAGGAGGTGTGGGTTACACGAAAGCATTATTACTGCCGGTTTATAAACCATATGTGGCCCCCACTATGTCGTCACAGGAGATTGCTGACATTAAGGCAGGCTACGAACAGAATAAATACGGCGTGTTTGTTCATTATGTAATGAATAATACCTCATACCCGGGGAGTTATTATTCGGACGGAACTAAGGTCCAAAGTATTGATGATTTAGCCGCGGGCTTTGACGCCGCGCAGTTTGCCAAAGATATGCATGATTTCGGTGCGGAGTATGTCGTATTTACGGTATGGCATGCACATACCTTAGCACTGTTCCCGAGTATGACGAATGAGCGCTGGAGAGATGACAGGCGTACCGGCAGCGAAGCATATAATCTAAAGAGCTATTCCGATAGAGACGTTATTGAAGAATTGCTCGATGAATTGGATAAATACGGCATAGAGCTGCATCTTTATACACATCCTACCGATGGGCATGATTTCAGTTCAGAGGATCAGGCGCTGACAGGATGGAATAATTATTCGACTCCGGGCGTGGGCTGGCAGAAATACATTAACGAACTCTACTATGAGCTTTGCGAACGTTATGGCACACGTATTAAAGGACTGTGGTATGACGGGGCATATGTGAGAGTACCTGCGGGTGCGTGTCAGGCGGCGCTTCGCGAAACGAGTACGAAATTCAATCCCGCGATGATTATGACAGGAAATACGGGCTTTACCGCAGGACAGGCGAATCCCGGGTCAGGATGGAACGGACCCGACTATCGAGCATGGGAATCAGGCTTGAGTAATTTGGATAACTTCTATATTACTAATAATCAGGTAGCTATGGTAGTAGCCGGACAATGGTGGACGGACAGAGCGCAAAGTGTTGCAAGTAATATGACCAATTCCGAGACATTGTTCAGGTATGTCGCGGCTGAAGCCTCTATATCCAGACAAGGCGGAATGCTCGCCTCCACCGGTTTCTATCCGATTAAGACGACCGCCGGTCAGACGGCAGCGGATTTGAACGGGGATTTCTGGATGAAGGGCGTTAGAGATATGCTCGTAGGCGTAAACGCGTATTTAGAACCTGTAGCTGACTCCATTAAGTCCACGAAAAAGGGTGCTGCGTATGTCAGTCAGGAAAATTGGACTGTCAGCGGCTTAGATTGGGGTGTCCAGACCGAATCGCCCGATGGAGAGACTGTTTACCTACATGTGTTACAGCCTGCGAAATCCGCGGTTTCAGGGCTTACTCTAACACTTCCGGCTCCTGCGGATGGCAGCGTTTTCGCAAGGACGGCTGTATTAATGAATCAGGATAAAACAGGCGAGAAAGGCTTTGATGTACCTACGGGTGATGCCGCAAAGGTAGAAGTCGTAAAGAAGTCTGACGGCTCATATGAGTTCACATTACCGGCAGGTTCCGCTTGGTCGACAGTGGATACGGTGATCGCAGTAACTAGAGTGACGGCAGCGACGGATAAAAGCGCACTTTCGGCGAAGATTGCAGAGGCTGCGAATAAGCAAAACGAAACCGACTACGCGACTACATACACCGAGGCGACGAGGGATACTCTCGCCGAAGAACTCATAAAAGCTCAGGCAACATATGATGCACTAAATGCTACGCAGGATGAAGTGGATGACGAAACGACGGCACTTGATAATGCAATAAAAGCACTCCTATTAGATGTTGACAAGTCTGCTTTACAGTTAGCATATGAGCAGGTAAAGACCGCTTCTGAATCAGAAGATACTACCGAAAAGTATACAGAGGATTCATGGAAGGAATATACAGATGCTCTAAAGGAGGCCGCAGCAGATGCGAAAGCCGTTCTTGATGACGTGGCAGCTACGAAAACTGATGTCAGCGATGCGATTGATGCTTTGGTAGATGCGGTAGCCGATGCTAAAAAGCTCTTAGAAGAACGTATTATTACAGATAAAACAGAGCTTGATGCCGCAATATTAGCATCAGATGATGTAGAGTTGGGCGCTAATACTACAAAGACTTGGGAGGCTTATGAAGAGGCTGTAAAGAACGGTAAGGAGGTATTTGCCGATCCGAAAGCGACTCAGGAAGAGATAGATGATGCGACTGATGAGATAAAATCAGCAGAGGAAGCGCTGAAAATCAATGATAATTCTTCACATTTTAAGGATAATATTGACACGCACGAATTGGATGACAGCGCAAATCTGGTACACATCGCCGCTCATGACTGGTCATTGCACAGCGGTAAAGTAGAAGTAGATGGGAAAGAAATAACTAAAGGAAAAGACTACGAGACGCAAAGCGGAAGCACAGTTACCGTACTTCTTCCAGCATTCCTTAATACCTTGTCCGAAGGCATACATACCCTTAAGGTGTACTTCACAGGTAATATCGCACCTGCTGTGAACACTTTTGAGATTACGAAAGTCGCAGCGGATAATAACGAGCCTGACACAGGTGGGACAGGTACTGTAACGGGAGACAATGATACAGAAAACGGGGGTTCCGATACAGGAAATGCGACCACGAATAATTCGCGAGCGAGCTCTGATTCAGCCGATACCGGAGATAATGCCGAGACTACGCTTTATCTTATCATTTGCTTACTGGCAATACTAGCAATCGCGGGAATTACTTACCTTCGAAAGATGGGATATCTACAGACCGGCCAGAGGAAATAAGATGGCATTAATGACCGTATTATTAAAAGGCAATACAAGCATTCCTCATGGTAATAAAGGGAAATAAATGATATAATCAAGACAACCTCGAGCGGGCATGAAAATGCCCGCTCAATTAGAAGTTCAATTAGAAAAGCGTTTAGTGCTAACGAAGAGGCAGGAGGGTACTTATGGAGAGGTTAAGATATGGTAACAGACCTGTTGTGGGACTTTATACGATTGGTTTAAATGCATATTGGGCGCAGTTTCCGGGACTTAGGGAACGTCTGATTAATTACGGGAAATCCATAGAGGGAAGGCTCTCAAAGATTGCCGATATTAAGAATTATGGTCTCGTGGATTCGGAGCATGTTGCCCGCATGGCGGGTGAGTGGTTTAATGCCCAGAACGTCGATATTATTTTCCTTCATTGTGGCACGTATTGCACGAGTGCTTCCGTTTTGCCCATCCACCAGATCTGCAAAGCTCCTGTCGTAGTGCTGAATCTTCAGCCTTCTATTAAACTCAATTACGATAAATGCGATACCGGAGAATGGCTCGCTAATTGCGGAGCTTGCGTGGCTCCGGAAATCGCTAATTCTTTTCATAGAAGCGGCATTCCTTTCAGGATTATTAACGGTCTTTTAGGTCTCGAGTCCACCCTACAGTGTTCTACAGCGGACGAGACGACTTTTAAAAGACCGGAGGCAAAGAAAGCTTGGGAGGAAATCACCGAGTGGACGATAGCCGCAGGTATTAAGCACTCTCTCAGGAATTGCCGTTTTGGGTTCCTCGGCGGAAATTATTGTGGGATGTTGGACCTTTATAGTGATTTTACGATGCTTCAGGCGCAGACCGGTATGCATGTAGAAATAGTGGAAATGTGCGATCTTGACAGATGCCTGCAATCAGCGACAAAAGCCGAAATAAACGCGAAAATGCGCGAAATTAACAGTATGTTTGAAATATCGGGCGACTCGCCTACGGACCCGAATGTAAAGCAGCCCACTAAAGAGCAGCTTGACTGGTCGGCGAAAGTGGCTGCGGCGCAGGAGAAATTAGTTTCGGAATATGGGTTGGACGCACTTGCGTATTATTATCACAGCTCCGATGGAAACCCTTATGAGGAATTACAGGCGGGATTTATCGTCGGGCATTCCTTGCTCACCGCTAAAGGTGTGCCTTGCGCGGGAGAGGCTGATTTAAAGACAGCGCTTGCAATGAAAATCTGCGACTTGCTTGGAGCCGGCGGGAGCTTTTGCGAAATCGTGGCGGTAGATTACGACGCCGGCACAATTTTGATTGGACATGACGGACCCTTCCATATCAGTATCTCAAACGGACGTCCGATATTGCGGGGCATGGGAGTCTACCACGGAAAGAAAGGCACCGGGATTTCGGTGGAAGCAAAGGTTCGCTCAGGCGACATTACGACTCTAAATGTCACCCAATCATCGGATGGAAAACTAAAATTCATTATCAGCGAAGCCACAGCCACAAAGGGACAGATAATGACGATAGGAAATACGCAGACACATGCCAGATTCAAAACCGATCCCGATACCCACATGACCAAGTGGTTTTCGCAGTATCCCACGCACCACTTTGCTCTAAGTGTTGGACACAATGCAGGGATATTTAAAAAAGTAGCCGAGCTATTGGGCATAGAAACTGTGGAGCTGTAATACATTGAAATCTTGTTGTTTTTTTGCCGTTTTTTCGTTTCAGGACACATTATATTGTGTCCTGATAAATTTTTCTCTTTATTTTTCGTTCGCTAAAGTATATAATATTACGGGTGAGTAATTATTACCACATTTACTTAAAGAGCGAAAAGAGGGGTTTATAATGTATCAACTCGACTTTAAGAAACCTATAAATGTTCACTTCGTCGGTATCGGCGGCATCAGCATGAGCGGTCTCGCGCAGATTCTTCTTAACGAGGGGTTTTCTGTCAGCGGTTCCGACTCGAAGTCTTCGGCAATGACTGAAAGATTAGCCGCCGCGGGAGCGATTATATACGAAGGACAGAAAGCGTCCAATATAACTGACAATATTGACTTAGCCGTTTATACCGCAGCGATTAAAGAAGACGATGAAGAATTAGCTGAAATCAGGAGGCGAGGAATCCCTCTATTGACGCGTGCGCAGATGCTCGGTCAGCTTATGAGTAATTACGAGACACCTATAGCGGTTTCGGGTACCCATGGGAAGACCACGACTACTTCTTTAGTCGCACATATTCTTCTTGCGGCAGGTAAGGACCCTACTGTTTCGGTGGGCGGCGTTTTAAAGGCTATTAATGGAAATATCTATGTGGGTTCTACCGGATACTTCGTTACTGAGGCGTGTGAGTTCCATGACAGCTTTCTTGACCTTAATCCTAAAATCGGAATTATTTTAAATATTGACGATGATCATTTAGATTACTTTAAAACGATGGACAATGTCTATCATTCATTCCATAAATTTGCTGAGGGAATACCTTATGAAGGTACGCTCATCATTAATAGTGAGATAAAGGATCTATATAAGGTAAACGAGGATCTTGAATGCAGAATACTATATTATGGTTTTGACAGCTCCAATGATTACGGAGCTACCAATATCCAATTTGATGAAAAAGCTTGCGGTTCATTTGACTTGGTTTGCGATGGCATCTTCAGGGAGAGGCTTTCACTGAATGTACCCGGTTTGCACAATGTCTCAAATGCTCTCGCGGCTATTGCGGCAGCGGATACGCTCGGCATTTCACTGGAATACATAAAGGCGGGACTTGCCGATTTCGACGGGGCTGACAGACGTTTCCAGTATAAAGGTACTTTTAATGAGGTTACTGTTATTGACGATTACGCGCATCATCCCTCCGAAATAAAGGCGACACTTTCGGCGGCACATTTATATACGAAGAATCCGATTTGGTGTATTTTTCAGCCACACACCTATTCGCGTACGGAATTGCTGTTTAATGAATTCGTAGAAGCCCTTTCAAATGCTGACCATGTAATACTGCCGGAAATTTATGCCGCCAGAGAGTCTAATGTTCACGGCACTTCCGCAAAGCAGCTGGAGGAAGCGCTTAAAGAACGGGGAGTTGATGCGTATTTTATTCCTCTCTTCCCCGATGTTGAAAAGTTCTGTAAGGAAAATTGCAAAAAGGGTGATGTGTTGATAACTATGGGAGCCGGAGACGTTGTAAACATTGGAGAATCTCTTTTAAAGGGATAGATTTCCACATTTTCCACACAGTTTTATCCACAAAAAAGCCCGATTTTTGAAGAAATATTTCTTTTGTAAGCCCTTGCACTGTGTTATTATTACCTCAGCCAAAGTATACATGGCAAAGGTAATAAGAGCCATTATACTTCGTCTATAAAAGACTTAAATTGTAGGGGGCGTCCCTATTTAGGGAGGAGTTTTAGTTTATGAAGAAGTTGACTTTGACTAATTATGCGCAGGGTACGACGCTTGTGCTGGAAAAAGATTTTGTCGATCGCTATATGCCTGCGGCTAATGGAGAATTTGTCAAAGTGTATCTGTTGATCTTGCGCCATTTGAGCGAAAGCACCGAACCGCTGAGTTTATCGGGCACCATTTCTAAGATAGCGGACACATTGGATACTACGGAAAAGGATATCATGAGGGCTTTGATTTACTGGAAAAAGCAAAAGCTGATTGATTTCGACGCTACGGATTTAGATAATCCTGTCAGCAGGACTGATTCTGAGGCGATTAATGAGACGGTTACACCGGTTAGTGAGGCACTTGCCGCGCCTGTGGCCAATACCATTCCTTTTAGAGTTCCCGAGAAGAAAAGTGAACCGGTTGCGGCTGTAAATAAAAATCTTAGCGACAAAGAATTTAAAGATATCGTCAATATAGCCGAGAATTATCTCGGAAAGACATTGACAAAGACAGAAATGGAATACTTACAGTACTTTTATGATGATCTGCATATGTCAAAGGAATTGATTGACTATCTGATAGAGTATTGCGTTGACGGTGGACATAAGAGCTTTCATTATATAAAGGCTGTTGCACTTAATTGGAAGGATGAAAATGTCACTACGGTAGCAAAGGCAAAGCGACGCAGTGTTTGCACCACTAAGAGTTGCTATTCAGTTTTGAAGGCTTTCGGTATACGCGACAGGAATCCCGCACCTGCGGAGCTTGATTTTATCCGCAAATGGAGCAGTGAATACGGTTTTTCACAGGATTTAATACTGGAAGCGTGTAAACGCACAATATTAAAGCGCTCGGTTCCGGACTTTCCTTATGCCGACGGAATACTTCGGGACTGGCTTTCAAAGCAGGTACATAATCGCAAGGATTTAGAGAGCACCGACGCGACATACCTGAAAGAGAAAGAAAAGGAAAAAGAGACCGAAAGCATTAAGAAAGAACGTCCTAAACGCAGCCGGTTTAATAATTATCCGCAGCGTTCCTATGATTTCGAGGAACTCGAACGGGAATTGGTACGATAAAACGAGGAGCTTAAAGGTTAATGTCACTTTCCAACCAGAGTTTTGGCCGTATTATGGGGATTTACGAGCAAAGGCAATCAGAGAACGAGCAAATTGCTCAGGAGAGACTCTCTGAGGCTTTTGCAAAGATACCGAAGCTCAAAAATATTCAGGATGAAATAATATCCGTTGCCATATCTAATGCTAAAGACAGGCTGATTTCCAGGGTGAAACCGGCACCTGTCGGCAATAAGATAAAATTATTACAAAAAGAAAAAGCGAGACTTCTGAAAGAAGGCGGGTTTCCGGCGGATTTTTTGGAGCCCGTTTTTAATTGTCCGGATTGCCGGGATACTGGATATATCGGTTTTGAAAAATGTCATTGCTTAAAACAGGCGATTGTAAAAGAACTTACTTGTGCATCGAAACTTGAAGAGGCTATTAAAGAAGAAAATTTCAGTACATTTAATGTTAATTATTATTCAAAAGAATTGTTTTCAGGTCCCAAAAAGCGTTCAGCTTACGAAAATGCTCTTAGTGTATTGGAAGATTGCAAGACCTTTGTCAGAGAATTTGACCAAAAGCACTCGAATTTGTTGCTTTATGGGAATGCGGGATCCGGAAAGACCTTTCTTGCACATTGCATAGCAAAGGAAATACTGCAGCGGACATATTCGGTATTTTATATGACGGCTTCGCGGTTCTTTGATTTATTGGTGGATGCCTCTTTTGGACGCTCCGATGAGAATGATGCGGATATTATTCAATACAGCCGGTCATGCGACTTGTTGATTATTGATGATTTGGGGACGGAGCAATTTAATTCCCTTAGGGAAAAGATTTTTTTTGACTGCATTAACGGCAGACTGCTTGATAAAAAATCGACAGTAATATCAACGAATCTGTCGCTTGTTGAAATAAATGATTCATATGGCGAGCGAACACTTTCGCGTTTGATGGGGAATTACTGGATTTTGAATTTATTTGCAGATGATATTAGAAAACAAAAGCTATCAGAAGTATAAATAAAGATGAAAAGGTATATCGCTTTTAGGAATGGATGATATTAGAAAACAAAAGCTATCAGAAGTCTAAGGGAGGATTTATGCTACGCAGAACTGACAGGAATCTTGAAAACATACCAATTGGGGCTTTAGGAGTAATAGCGCTGGACGGTTGTAAGGAACTCGGCGCGAAAATCAATGATTATTTAGTTCAGTGGAGGCATGAGGCAGGACCCGAACATAAGGATGATGTCGCTTTTTCAGGGTATGAGCGGGATACCTATCTCATTGAATCAAAAGTACCTCGATTCGGTAGCGGAGAGGCAAAGGGTGTTATTGAGGAATCCGTGCGAGGAAAGGATCTCTACCTGCTCGTAGATGTCTGCAATTACAGTCTGACATATACTCTTTGCGGCAGGGAAAATCATATGTCGCCTGATGACCATTTCCAGAATTTAAAGCGCGTCATCGCGGCTATTGGGGGAAACGGCAGGCGTATTAATGTAATCATGCCCTTCCTGTATGAGAGCAGGCAGCACAAGAGAAGCGGCCGCGAGTCGTTAGACTGCGCTTTAGCCCTGCAAGAGCTCGTGAGGATGGGGGTTTCGAGCATTATCACCTTTGACGCGCATGACCCGAGAGTTCAAAATGCCATTCCTCTATGCGGATTTGAAACGGTATTTCCGACCTATCAATTCGTAAAAGGTCTACTTAAAAAGTACAAGAATTTAACGATTGACGCTGATCACATGATGTCGATAAGTCCCGATGAAGGAGCAACGGAACGTGCGGTATATTTGGCGAACGTTCTGAATCTCGACATGGGAATGTTCTACAAACGCCGCGATTACACTAAAATAGTCAACGGGCGTAATCCTATAGTAGCGCACGAATTCCTCGGTTCTTCGGTGGAGGGAAAGGACGTAATTATTCTGGACGACATGATTTCATCAGGTGATTCCATGCTCGATGTCGCAAAGCAGCTAAAAGAAAGGAAGGCCAACAGAATTTTCGGAGCCGCCACCTTTGGGCTTTTTACGAATGGCCTGGAGAAATTCGATAACGCATATGCCGAAGGTACTATTTCGGGGATATTGACGACCAATCTGATATATCAGCCGCCCGAGCTGTTAAAACGGGAGTATTATATTAATTGCGACATGAGTAAATACATTGCGCTGATGATAGATACACTCAATCATGACGGTTCAATCAGCTCTATACTGAATCCGAATTCGAGAATTCAAAATATCGTAAGACGATATCAGGCAGGAGAAGAATTGTGATAATAGCTATCCCGGACAAAGTAAATCACATCATTGGGACGCTTACGCGGTACGGCTTTGAGGCCTATGCTGTGGGAGGCTGTGTGCGTGATGCCATTCTTGGGAGGACGCCGAATGACTGGGATATCACTACGAATGCCCTGCCGGAAGAAGTAAAGAATCTGTTTCGACGAACGGTGGACACCGGAATAAAGCATGGCACTGTCAGTATTATGATTGATAAAGAGCGTTTCGAGGTGACCACTTATCGCACCGATGGCGAATATGAGGATTTCAGGCACCCGAGTGAGGTGACATTCACAAAGAGCCTTAAAGAAGATATGCTTCGCCGCGATTTTACCATTAACGCAATGGCATATAATGAAAAAGACGGCCTGGTGGATTTTTTTGAAGGACAGAGAGATTTAAAGAAAGGAATAATCAGAGCCGTAGGAGTGCCCGGTGAACGGTTTTCGGAGGATGCCCTTAGAATCTTGCGGGCACTTCGTTTTAGTGCGCAGCTTGGGTTTTTGATTGATGAAGAAACTAAAGCAGCAATGAAAGACTTAGCACCTTTACTGGTAAATATCAGTGCCGAGAGGATTCAGGAGGAGCTCATTAAAATTCTTTTATCCGACAGACCTGACATTTTACGCGAAGCTTACGAAATCGGTATTACCAAAGAATTCCTTCCTGAATTTGATAAACTAATGACCACGACTCAGGAGACACCGCACCATATGTACACAGTCGGAGAGCATACTCTCCACGTGCTAAAAGGGGTACCCAAAGAGAAAGTGTTGCGTTTAGCGGCGCTTTTTCACGATATAGGGAAACCAAGGTTAAAGACGATTGACGAAAATGGGATTGCGCATTTTAAGAAGCACGCATTAGAGGGCGAAAGGATTACGCATGAAATATTGCGAAGGCTTAAATTTGATAATGATACTTTGTATCGTGTGTGTAAGTTAGTGCTCTATCATGATGACAGAATAGAACCCAAACCGGCAGTCGTAAGGAGAGCTGTTAGCCGAATCGGCGCGGAATTATTTCCGGATTTATTGATATTGCAAAGAGCGGATACTCTCGCTCAAAGCGAGTATAAGCGAGAAGAAAAGCTTAATAGGATTACTGAAGTAGAGCGAATTTTTATAGACATACAAAGAAAATCAGAGTGTGTCTCAATAAAAGAGCTTGCAATAAACGGCAAGGATTTATTAGATATGGGAATCCCTCAGGGAAAGCAAATCGGAGCCATCTTAAGCGAATTACTTGAACTTGTGCTCGCAGACCCGGCGCTTAATACAAGGGAAAAATTGATTGCAATTGTAAAAAAAACAGACATTTAATCAAGACGGAGGTTTGAAATGGAAGACTACAAGAGAAAATATGAGGAATGGCTCAATAATCCCTTCTTTGACGAGGCAACAAGAGCCGAATTATTGGCTATTTCGGGCGATGAAAAGGAGATTGAGGACAGATTTTATAAGGATTTAGAATTTGGTACGGCTGGGCTTCGCGGCGTGATAGGAGCCGGAACGAATCGAATGAACTTTTATATCATCCGAAAGGCTACGGGAGGATTGGCGAATTACATTAATAAGCAACACAAAGCCGCCCCGGCGGTTGCCATAGCATATGATTCGAGGCACATGTCACCTGAATTCGCAAAAGAAGCGGCACTGGTGCTCGCGGGAAATGGGATTAAAGCCTATCTCTTTGAATCATTAAGACCTACGCCCCAGCTTTCATTTGCTGTTCGGGAACTGAAATGCATCGCCGGTATTAATATTACCGCGAGTCATAATCCGCCCGCTTACAATGGATATAAGGTCTACTGGGAGGATGGGGCGCAGATAACTCCTCCACATGATATCGGCATTATGGATGAGGTGAGAGCCGTCACGGACTATTCCGCCGTAAAGATTTTGGATGAAGAAAGCGCAATTTCGGAGGGATTACTTGAGATAATAGGAAAGGATATTGACGATCTATACATAAATACGCTAAAAGAGCAAGTGCTGCATCCCGAGGCGATTGCCGAAATGGCAAAGGATATAAAGATTGTCTACACGCCGCTTCATGGCACGGGCAATGTCCCGGTTAGGAGAGTATTAAAAGAGCTTGGTTTTGAAAACGTATTTGTAGTACCCAAACAAGAAAAGCCCGACGGGGATTTCCCGACCGTTTCATACCCGAACCCCGAAACAGCCGAGGCTTTTACTTTAGGGCTTAAACTCGCAAAAGAAGTCGACGCGGATCTGATATTAGCTACCGATCCTGACGCTGACAGGCTCGGGGTCTATGTAAAGGATGGCATGGGAGAATATCATGTTTTGACCGGAAATATGTCGGGATGCCTTCTCGCTGATTATGAGATTGCGCAGCGAAAAGCCGTTAAAGGACTTCCGGAAGACGGATATTTAGTAAAAACGATTGTGACTTCAAACCTCGCAAGAGCAATCGCTGACTATTATAAAATCGAATGCAAGGAAGTCCTCACCGGCTTTAAATACATCGGGCAGCAGATCTTATTATCGGAACAGACAGGTAAGGGCACATATCTTTTCGGATTTGAGGAGAGCTACGGTTGCCTAATAGGTACATATGCGAGGGATAAGGACGCTGTATCCGCGTCCATGGCACTTTGCGAGGCCGCAGCCTACTATAAGCTTCCGAAAGGTCATTCTAATGGGATGACACTTTGGGAGGCCATGTGCAATATCTATAACACTCTCGGTTGGTATTTAGAGGATGTTTATTCTATCACTTTGGAGGGAATTGAGGGTGCAAAGCAAATGCAAAAGCTGATGGAAGCCTTCAAAGTAAATCCGCCTTTGGCATTCGGAGTTGATAAAGTCCTGAGAATTAGGGATTATAAAAAAGGAGAGATTTCTGATTGTGAGACGCAAGCGGTTTCGCCTACCGGATTGCCCAAGTCCGATGTTCTTTATTATGATCTTGATGACGACGGCTGGGTCTGCGTGAGGCCTTCAGGTACGGAACCCAAGGTAAAAGTTTACTTCGGAGTCAGAGGGAATTCTGCCGCTGAGGCAAAAGAAAAATCCGCGGCGATAAAAGCAGCTGTTCTGAAAGAAGTAGATGGCATACTCAAAGATTAGATTTATGTAAAAATTAGTAAAATGTGCATTTACATACAGAGTTTTGAAATACGGCAATTGATTGGAAAGTAGCCGCTTTTCCGAGGTGATTTTTGGATAAAAAAACCCGACAAATGCGATAAATATGAGGTTTTTCGCGAAAATCCTTGACAAATGTGAAAAAGAATAGTATAAACACGTTTAGGGATGTATCAGTGTTGATGCAATCTTAAAAATCCAAATGAATCAAACAAGATTAGAGGAGGATATAATCCATGAACAAAACAGAATTGGTTGCTGAGATCGCAAACGAGGCGGGACTCTCAAAGAAGGACGCAGAGAAAGCAGTTAAGGCTTTTATCGATGTCGTGACCACACAGCTTAAGGGTGGAAAGAAAGTACAGTTAGTTGGTTTCGGTACATTTGAAGTCAGCCAGAGAGCCGCGAGAGAGGGCAGAAATCCACAGACCGGTAAGACTATGAAGATCGCAGCAAGCAAGGCTCCGAAGTTCAAAGCCGGAAAGGCACTTAAGGATGCTGTTAATTAAGTAAAACTGACATAAGTTTTGGGAGAGCCTTTCGCGAGGCTCTTCTTTTATGGGGAATGTGTCGAGGTTGTTCCTCGACCTTTAGTAGTGTAGACCGGATTCATTTCGGTCGGAACGAGGGGTGTCGGGGGTGTCCCCCGACCTTTAGTAGTGTAGACCGGATTCATTTCGGTCGGAACGAGGGGTGTCGGGGGTGTCCCCTGACTGGAAATATGAGACTAGACAAGTATTTAAAGGTATCGCGTATTATAAAGCGAAGGACCATCGCAAATGAAGCCTGCGATGCGGGAAGAGTAAGTATAAACGGTAAAGTAGCAAAGGCATCCGCTTCCGTAAAGGAGGGGGATGTTATTGAGATTCGCTTCGGGGATTCGCTCGTAAAAGCCGAGGTTCTCAGCGTTAAGGAAACTATGCGAAAGGAAGAAGCGAAAGAGATGTTTAGGTATCTGACTTAATAGCATGTGCAAAATTACTACACAATTTTTTGCGCTTTTTTGGAAATTTATGCGCTACTGCTTGTGTTTTTAATAAAAATACAAAAATATGTTCTATCGTTGTGTGGAAAACTTTGATAAAATTTGTACACGTTCAAATACGAGAAAAATCTGAAAACGCTTGCATTACGCGGCGTTTCCTTTTATTCTTAAGGTACTACTCGGGGGAGTATGTAATAATTTAGGGTTTTCTTATATTTACTGGTGAATATGAAGGGGGAATTTGTGTTCATCATCTTGTTGTAAATATGAGAATACCTGATAAGGGGAGTTTTTTATGTCAGAAAAACAAGTGAATATCCGACTGCTTAGGGAGCAAAAGCGAAGACGCTTGCGCCAAAGGAAACGCCTGGGGAGGGCGATGGTCGGGGGGTTAGTCGCAATTTTCATTGTGATGACCGTAGTTTTCTGCGGAAAGGATTTGTGGAAGAAAAACCAATCGTTTGTCGCGCAGGAAACACAGCTGAAAAAAGAAATTGAAAAGGAAGAAGCGCGAAAGCAGGAAATTGACGAGCTGGAAGCCTATATGCAATCCGATGCTTACGTTGAGGAAGTCGCTAAGCAAAAGCTGGGGCTCGCATATGAGAATGAAGTGCTTTTCGTGCCGAAATGATGGGTATTTTAGAGAAACAACCATCAATTTAAGGGGAAATCTGTCCGGATTTTGCGCAATTTTGCGTTCGCGGCAGATTTTTCTTTACTTGAATCTGATTTTGTGCTATCATACTAATCCGTGATACAACTTATCCCTGTTCCCTGACAGGGGTACATCCTTGCTCCCGCATGTATCAGTAAACGGGGGCCATTAGACCGAAAGGAGGTGCGTGACGACATGACAAAATATGAATTAGCTATTGTTGTCAACGCAAAAATCGAAGACGACGAGAGAGCACAAGTAGTCGAAAGAGCTAAAGCATTAGTAGAGCGTTTCGGCGGTACTGTGACAGATGTCGATGAATGGGGCAAGAAACGTCTTGCTTATGAAATTCAGAAGATGAAAGAAGGATATTACTATTTCATCCACTTCGAAGCTGACGCGTTAGTCCCGGGCGAAATCGAACAGAGAATTCGCATCATGGATAATGTGATCAGGTATTTATGCGTTAAACAAGAGGCATAAACGAAAGATGAGGTATCCAAATGAATAAAGTCATTTTAATGGGAAGATTAACAAGAGATCCTGAGGTTAGGTACGGTTCGGGTGAGAACCAATTGGCGATAGCCAATTATTCAATCGCGGTAGACAGAAGATTTCGCAGAGATTCGGAAGATTCTACGGACTTCTTTAACTGCGTGGCATTCGGAAAAGCGGCTGAACATGCCGAGAAATACTACCACAAAGGTATCAAAATCGTTATTTGCGGAAGATTGCAGAGCCGCAGCTACACCAATAAAGATGGAATTAAGGTAAATGTTGTCGAAATAGTAGTCGAGGAGCAGGAATTTGCGGAGAGTAAATCCGCGAGTGAAAAGAGCTCGGGCGGTTATCAGCAAAATACATCCTCTTCCTCTAATGACTTGGCTGACGGGTTCATGAATATTCCTGACGGAATAGATGAGGAACTTCCGTTCAATTAAATTAATTTTTTAGGAGGTTACGATAATGGCTTATGATAGAAATTCCCGCTCAGAAGGCGGATATAAAAAGAGACCCATGGGTCGCAGAAGAAAAAAAGTCTGTGCTTTTTGTGGTAAAGAAGGCTCAGAGATAGATTACAAGGACGTGGCAAAGCTTCGTAAGTTTATATCCGAACGCGGAAAAATTCTCCCCAGGAGAATCACCGGTTCATGCGCAAAGCATCAAAGAGCGCTGACGGCAGCTATTAAACGCGCAAGGCATATAGCTTTGATGCCTTATGTTCAGGACTGATTTGTAACCTCTTTATATGAGGTGGTAAGGGCGCAGCGCTTAGTCGTTGCGCTTTTTGTGCACGTAGCCGCGCTCAGGGTAGGAGAGTACCAAAGAGGAGGCTGCCCTCCTACCCGATTATCTTAAAGGTTTGTTTCCGGATTATTAAAAATCAAGAAATTGCTTTAAAAATGCGCATAAAAATGATAGAATGTCAGAATAGAAAAAGTGAAGTGGGAATGCAGCGTAGAGTTATTAATTAGGAAAGGAGATTGTTTTGAGAGCCTTTTTCAGTAAAGACCCGGGCAATTTACAAATTGTCGAATTTAAACCCTTGCACTTAATAATGGTTGGTTTGCTGGCGATAGCGATATATTTGACATTTCGTTACGCTGATAGAATAAAAGCAAACGTTAAAACCGAAAAACATCTGCCCTTATTTTTGGGGATTGCAGCGTGGGTATTGGAAATCGTTTTCCACATCTGGAATTATGTTAATAAAACTCATTTTGTTAAGAATTTAATTCCGCTTGAATTATGCAGTATCAGTCTGGTGCTGACTGTTTTTCTCTGCTTTTCAAACAATCAGAGCGTGTTTGAGATTTATTATTTCTTTTCGATTGGGGCGCTGATGGCAATATTATTTCCGTCCTACGGCGGATTCGGACCTGACAGATTCAGATTTTATCATTACTTTTTCTGTCATTCCTATATAGTATGGTTGAATTTTTATTATCTAAAGGTAAAAGGATTCAGATTGCGCAGAACAGCATTTTTGAGACTGGTTGCGGTAATGATACCACTTTCATTTCTGACCAGATTCATAGACTTGCGATTTGATGTAGATTATATGTTCTTGTTAGGTCCCTCAGCCACGAAATCACCGCTTGATTTCCTTGGGGATGGTAATGCGTACTTTTATAAGCTACTGCTTTTAGCATTGACAATATTCTTTGTGCTTTATTTGGCGGGGCCAAAGGAAAATAAAAACGCTGAAGCGGCGAGCTTGTCTGATTAGACAAGCTCCATGTTTTTTCTGACGGTTTCTTGAATAATTGCGGCGGTATAGCTGCCCAGTTTTTTACGGTCTTCTTTGGACAGTGTCTCGGGATAAATGGGCTTTCCGTATTCGACTATGACATGCGATTTGCGGATTTTCGGCATTTGTTTTTCGAATATAGAAATGGAATTTGTTATTGAAATAGGTACAATTGCGCAGCCGGTCTTTTCGGCAATTTTAAATGAACCCTCGTGGAAAGGCAATAATGTTCCTTCTTCACCCGCTAAATTTCTCGTACCTTCGGGGAAAATGCAAATCGATATGCCGCTTTTTATGTAATCAATGGCTGTTAATATGATTTGCAAGCCTTGGCGCATATCATCTCTATCTAAAAACAGGCAGTATAGCTGTTTCATCCAATCACGTAAAAGATAAAATTTCAGCATTTCCTTTTTTGCTATATATCCGGTGAGCCTTTGGCAGCGCACATAGGTAAGGAGAATATCGAGATAACTCCTGTGATTGACAATATAGAGAACGGGTTCGTCGGGCACATTTTCTTCTCCGATAATTGTAGCATTGACTCCGGTGAGCCAAAGAATCACTGAAAAGCCCCATTGCACCATCCGAAGACAGCTGTAGTCCTTTGCTTTTTTGTTGAATTTCCCTATTATCCATTCCACGCCGAGAACGGGAATCCCCAAAACTAAATAAAATAAGAGAAAAATAACTATCAAAATAAAACGAAACATAAAAGGTCTCCTTAACAGATTATTAAGTGCTATATGATTATACAACAAATCCAAGATGCTCCGATAGCTTTAATTGCATTTTAATTTTGAATCAGCTATACTGATAATAATTTGATGTGCAAAGAAGCATTGTTGGCATACCAAATAGCAAAGGGGATATTATTTAGGGAGAGAATGTTGCAGACAGATAAATTAGAGCTTAAGGCCCCGGGTAAGATTAATTTGGGGCTTGATGTATTGGGGAAACGGGAAGACGGTTATCACGAGATCAAAACCATAATGCAGACTGTGTGGCTCTGTGATGATATTATTCTTCGAAAAACCGCTCATCCCGGCATTGAACTTCAATCAAATCTCGACTATCTTCCGGACAATGAGACGAATCTGGCCTACAAGGCGGCGGCTCTTCTCATGGAAGAATTCAAAATAAAAACCGGCGTTGACATAAAGCTCTATAAGCACATTCCGGTGGCGGCCGGAATGGCAGGAGGGAGCGCTGATGCGGCGGCAGTTTTGTTTGGAATTAATAAGCTCTTTTCTTTGGGTTTGTCTTACGGCGATTTAACAAAACGCGCTGAAGTGTTGGGAGCGGATGTTCCTTATTGCGTACTGCGAGGGACCTATCTTTGCACCGGAAAAGGCGAGGTTATGGAAAGACTTCCCTATATGCCTCATTGCAGCCTCGTGATTGTTAAGCCCGCATTCAGCGTTGCGACTAAGAAGGTTTTTGAACAATATGATTACGCAAAGGACATTGTGCATCCCGATCTGAGCCGACTAATTGGCGGTCTTGAAAAAGGGGATTTAAAGGAGATTGCCGCAGGCATGGGTAATGTTTTAGAGCAGGTAACCGCAAAGCATCACCCGGTAATCACGCGTCTGAAAGAATCTTTAATCCGGCTCGGCGCGTTAAATGCTATTATGAGCGGCAGCGGACCTACGGTATTCGGGATTTTCGATGATGACGCAAAGGCGAGAAGGGCCGCTAAACGTCTCCATTTTGGCGGACTTAATTCTGACAGAAAGGTTTATTGCGTGGGAGTGCATCATGTAAGGAGGAATAATGGGGTTTAAGCACGGATTGGACAGAAATAATTACCTCCCATTGAGGGACACGGTTTTTCATACGCTTCGCCGTTCCATTTTGCATGGGGAATTAAAACCCGGAGAGCGTCTGATGGAAATTCGTCTTGCCAATAAGCTGGGTGTCAGCCGCACGCCTATCCGCGAAGCGATTAAGAAGCTTGAGACCGAAGGGCTGGTGATTATGACTCCGAGAAAGGGAGCCGAAGTCGCCGAAATGACGGTAAAAGACATTTGCGATGTACTCCTGGTGCGTAAGACTCTGGAAGAATTAGCCGTCAGACTCTGCTGTGATAAAATAACGCATGGCGAGGTCGTTATGCTCAAAGAAGAAGAAAAGAAATTTCATGATATATTAAAAACAAAGGACTACTCTCAAATCGCCGATGCGGATGTCGCGTTACACGACAGGATCTACCAAATCGCCGATAATCAAAAGCTCTTGCAGGTCTTAAATAATTTGCGAGAGCAAATGTACAGATTTAGAATTGAATATTTAAAAAAAGAAGAAGCTTGGCCGATTCTGTTAAGTGAACACGAGAAATTAATCGAGTGCCTGGAAAAAGGAAATAAGGAAGAAGCCTCAGAGGTCATCAGAAGGCATATTGACAATCAGGAAGCGACAGTCATAAATGTAATTAAAGGGAAAAAGAATGTATAGTTTTGAAAGTGCGATTCGATACAGCGAAATTGACGAAGCGGGAGAACTTACACTGACAGGATTAGTCAATTATTTTCAGGATTGCAGCACATTTCAATCAGAGGCGATCGGACTGGGACTAAAATGGCTTGAAAAAGAAGAAAGAGCATGGCTTTTACTTGCTTGGCAGATAGAAGTATTGCGTTATCCGAAGTTCACGGAAAATATCCGCACCTGCACTTGGGCGAGCGATTTTAAGAAGGTTTATGGCAGCAGGAATTTTGTGATGGAAACAAGGGATAAAGAAACGCTTGCCTTTGCGAATTCCATCTGGGTATATTTGGATACTAAAGAAGGCAGACCGGCGAGGGCGCCTCTTGAAGTAATTGAAAGATATAGTAGCGAACCGCCTTATCCTATGGAGTATATGCCCAGGAAAATAGAAATTCCCGTGACTGATAATTCGGAAAAATTGGACGATATTCCTATTCAGAAACATCACCTTGATACTAACGGGCATGTTAATAACAGTCAATACGTCCAGATGGCTCTGGATTGTGCTGATGCCCATAAAAAACCAAAAAAACTACGGATGGAATATAAAAAATCGGCGATTTTCGGCGATGTACTTATGCCGAGACGTTTCAGACTTAATGAAAAGCTTTGGATAAGTCTATCGGGGGCTGATAATACGAATTATGCGATTGCGGAACTGGTGTTTTAATGATTGACGATAGAAGCTCTAATGCCAACAGCAGGAAGATTTTAGCACACATAAGGAGGCAATATTACGGATAAAACAAAAATTAAGAACCACACACAAAGTGATACCAAGCAGCCTTTCGCTGAAAGCCTCGGAAAGGTGATTGCGCTTTCCGTGGTTAAGAGTGTTGATTTCGGGGTGTACCTCGGAACTGATAAAGAAAAGGTGCTGCTGCCCGCAAAACAGGTTCCCGAGGGCACTAAAGTAGGTGATGTTCTGCAGGTTTTCATTTATAAGGATTCGGATGACAGGACGATCGCCACGAGAAAAGAAGTAAAGCTGACCTTGGGCGAGATCGCCCTATTAAGGGTAAGACAGGTGACATCAGTCGGGGCATTTTTAGACTGGGGACTGGAAAAGGATTTGCTTTTGCCATTTCGCGAGCAGCCTGAAAAAGTAAAAGAAGGCGACGAGGTATTGGTCGCCCTGTATATTGATAAGAGCGGACGATTAGCCGCTACAATGAGACTATACCCTTATCTGGAGGTCAATTCACCTTATAAAACGGGAGATCTCGTAAAGGCGAGAGTGTACGAAACCAGTGATAATTTCGGAGTTTTCGCGGCGGTGGAAGACCGCTATACCGGTTTGATTCCCAAAAAAGAAGTATTCACAAAATTTCCTCCCGGTAAAGTGCTCGAAGCCAGAGTGACTAAGGTTCATGAAGACGGGAAGCTGAACTTAAGTGTCCGCAAAGAAAGCTATCTTCAGATGGATGATGATGCCGAAAAGCTCTATAAAATGCTTGAAGATGCGGGAGGTGCTTTACCTTTTTCCGACAGATCGGATCCCGAGGATATCAGGCTTACATTTTCAATGAGTAAAAATGCTTTTAAAAGAGCTATCGGAAGGCTTCTTAAAGAGCGAAAAATCACATTAACCGAAAAAGGTATTGAAATTCAGGTAAAATCCGATATAATTAATCCGTAACTCAAGAGGGATGTTGATTTGTATTCAAATTTTTGGAGGGTCTTATGAAAGTACAAAACATTACCGATATTGATAAGTTCTTTGAGGTTGTTGACCAGTGCAAAGGAAAAGTAGAGTTGGTGACGGGTGAGGGCGACCGCCTTAACCTTAAATCAAAGCTTTCACAATATGTGTCAATGGCAAACATCTTTTCAAACGGCGAGATTCCGGAGCTCGAAATCCTCGCTTATGAAAAAGAAGATATAGACCGATTGGTCTCATTTATGATCAACGGTTAGAAAAGGCGGAAAATAAAGATGACTGAAAAATCTATGGAAAAAATTGTTGCCTTGGCAAAGTCAAGGGGTTTTGTGTACCCGGGTTCTGAAATCTACGGAGGTTTGGCGAATACTTGGGATTACGGAAATCTTGGCGTCGAGCTTAAGAACAATGTAAAAAAAGCGTGGTGGCAGAAATTCGTTCAGGAGAGCCCCTATAATGTGGGAGTGGACTGTGCTATTTTAATGAACCCGCAGACATGGATTGCGAGCGGTCATCTGGGCGGCTTTTCTGATCCGCTTATGGATTGCAGGGAATGTAAAGAACGCTTCCGCGCCGATAAAATGATCGAGGATTTCGCTAAGGAAAAGGGGATAGCCCTCGAGGGCACTGTGGATGCGTGGTCAAAGGAGCAGATGGAGGCATTCATCGAAGAAAACGCCGTACCATGCCCTACCTGCGGGAAACATAATTTCACTGAGATTCGACAGTTTAACCTTATGTTTAAAACATTTCAGGGTGTCACCGAAGATGCGAAAAATGTCGTTTATCTTCGTCCTGAGACCGCTCAGGGTATCTTCGTTAATTTTAGAAATGTCCAGCGCACCTCAAGGAAAAAGATTCCTTTTGGCATCTGTCAAATAGGAAAGTCGTTCCGCAATGAAATCACACCCGGAAATTTTATATTCCGTACCCGTGAATTCGAACAGATGGAGCTTGAGTTTTTCTGTGAGCCGGGGACTGATTTGGAATGGCATGCATATTGGAAGAAGTATTGTCTTGATTGGCTTAAAGCCCTTGGAATAAAGGATGAGGAGTTGCGTCCGCGTGATCATGACCCCGCGGAGCTCGCGTTTTACAGCCGTGCCACGACAGATGTGGAATTTTTATTCCCGTTTGGTTGGGGAGAGCTCTGGGGCATAGCCGACCGTACGGATTATGATTTGAATCAGCATATTGATGTGTCTAAACAGGATTTGACTTATTTTGATGATGAGAAAAAGGAAAAATATGTCCCCTACGTAATCGAGCCGTCGTTGGGTGTTGACAGAATGCTCTTAGCCTTCCTTTGCAGCGCTTACGACGAGGAGGATCTCGGAGAGGGCGATATGAGGACCGTTCTTCATTTCCATCCCGCGATTGCACCTGTTAAAATAGCCGTACTGCCACTGTCAAAGAAGCTCGGCGAAGGCGCAGAAAAAATATATGCGACACTTTCCAGAGACTATATTTGCGATTACGATGACAGAGGAAATATCGGAAAACGTTACCGCCGTCAGGACGAAATCGGAACGCCGTTTTGCGTGACCTATGATTTCGACTCAGAGACAGACGGAGCCGTCACAATTCGTTTCCGCGATTCCATGGAGCAGGAAAGAGTAAAAATAGAAGACCTAAAAGCCTGGTTTGAGGGAAAATTCTATATAGAAATGTAGTAGGGGAGGGGCTTTCCGGCCCGACATCGACACATGAAATAAGTATCGGCAAGTAGGGGCAGGGTTTTCCCGCCCGTCACCGATACATGGAATAATAACAATAAAGGCGGCATGTCTCGCACATCCGTCTTTTTTGCAATAGTTGGGACGAACGATATTCGCCCGCAAAGGATAAATTATGGAAATAAGATTAAACAAATTTTTAAACGAGGCGGGGTTCTGTTCAAGGCGTGCCGCCGATAAATTAATAGAGGAAGGTAAGGTCACCATTGACGGACAAAAAGCTACTCTCGGCATGAAAGTTTCCGATGGACAGGTGGTTCGGGTCGGGAAAAAGGTTATTTCCGGAAAAGAAAAACGCGTGGTGCTTGCTTTTTATAAGCCGATGGGGATAGTATGTACAGAGGACAGACGTTTTGCCGGGAATCTCGTGGATTTTATTAATTATCCCATGCGTGTGACTTACGCCGGGAGGCTTGACAAAGATTCCGAAGGACTCATGCTCTTAAGTAATGACGGGGAATTAGTGGGAGAAATCACAAAGGCCTCGAATTTTCACGAAAAAGAGTACAAAGTAAGGGTGAACAAACCTTTGACTGAAAGCTTTATAAAGGCAATGTCTTCGGGCGTAACGATAAACGACGAAGAAAAAGATATACACACTGTGACGAGAAAATGCGAAGTAAAAAAGACGGGGACATATACATTTTCAATTGTATTGACACAAGGAATCAATCGTCAGATACGCCGTATGTGCGAAGCTTTGGGTTATCGCGTCAGGGGGCTCATACGGACAAGGATTATGCATATCACATTGGGTGATTTAAAGCCTGGCGGATATCGCGAATTAAGTGACATGGAAATTGCCGGGTTTTCCCCTGATCTTTAAGAGCGCAGATGGGATTTGCTCCTCTGAAAGAAAGGGGTACTGTGGGTATCTTCTGACTATCATATAAAGAGGTTAGTGTAATGGATGAAAAAAAACGCATGCTGGAATTGGTTACGCTTCTGAACAAAGCGCGCAAAGCCTATTATCAGGACGCCGATGAAATCATGAGTAATTATGATTATGATGCTTTATCCGACGAGCTTTTAGCTTTGGAGAAGAAAACCGGCATCATGCTATCTGACAGTCCTTCGAATCAGGTGGGCTACGAGGCGGTAAGCGAGCTTTTAAAGGAACGGCATAAAGCGCCGATGTTATCGCTAAATAAAACTAAGAGTGTGGAAGAGTTAAGTAGCTTCCTTGGAGACAAAGAGGGACTTCTGTCATGGAAGATGGACGGAATTACTATTGTTCTGACATATAATAACGGCGAATTAGAAAAGGCAGTCACCCGCGGAAACGGAGAAGTCGGCGAGGTCGTGACTAATAATGCAAAGGTCTTTTGCAATGTTCCGCTTAAAATCCCATTTGTGGGAGAATTGACTTTGCGTGGCGAGGCGGTTATCAGTTACAGCGATTTTAAAGAGATTAACGCGTCATTACCCGAAGGGCAGGAAAAATATAAAAATCCGAGAAACTTAACCAGTGGCTCGGTGAGACAGCTTAATAATAAAATCACAGGCGAGCGGCGGGTGCATTTCTTTGCTTTTGCTCTCGTTGACGCAGGGGGAATTGATTTTGAAAATGAAAGAGAGAAACAATTATTGTGGCTAAAATCTCAAGGATTTGATATAGTAGAGTATGAGAGAGTGAATTCGGACACTTTGGAAAGAAGCGTCAATACTTTTGAGGACAAAATCGCCGGTAATGATTATCCCTCCGACGGTTTGGTTCTGATTTTTAATGATATAGCTTATGGGAATTCACTCGGAAGGACCGCGAAATTCCCAAGAGACGGCATTGCTTTTAAGTGGGCTGATGAGACGGGTAGCACAAAATTACTGAAAGTGGAATGGAGTCCGTCAAGGACGGGGCTCATTAATCCCATAGCCGTGTTTGAACCCGTGGAATTAGAGGGAACGACGGTTACTCGTGCGAGCGTGCACAATGTCAGTATTGTGAAGGATTTGGCGCTTGGAATAGGGGATGAAATAGAGGTCTATAAGGCTAATATGATTATTCCCCAGATTGCAAGGAACCTCACGAGGAGCGGAAATCTCGAAATACCGAAAAGTTGTCCTGTTTGCGGTGGAGAGACTATTGTTCGTAGGGAAATTGACACGGAAGCACTTTATTGCACGAACCCGGATTGCCAGGCAAAGCACTTAAAGGCTTTTTCACTCTTTGTAAGCCGGGATGCCCTGAATGTAGACGGGCTTTCGGACGCGACGCTTGAAAAATTCATCGGCAATGGCTGGATACACGAATTCTCCGATATTTTCCGACTTGGCCGCTACGCAGATGACATTAAGTCTATTGAGGGCTTTGGAGAAAAATCATGTAATAATTTGTTGAATAATATTGAGAAAGCCAGAAATACGACCCTTGCAAAGGCACTATACTCAATAGGTGTACCCGGAATCGGACTGTCAAACGCGAAAACGATTTGCAAAGAGCTCGGAAATGACCCAAATGAACTAATCGGCGCATCGGAAGATAGACTTTCAATGATAGGCGGAATAGGAAGGGTATTAGCCAAAGCCTTTACGGACTACTTCGCGGATGAAAAGAAGAAAGCAGCATTTATAAGGCTATTGGATGAGCTGAATATCGCTTCAGAAACAGGCGATGAAAGTGATGAATTAAGCGGATTGACCTTTGTAATTACTGGAAGCCTTAAGCATTTTGAAAACAGAAGTGTTCTAAAGGAATTCATCGAAAGCAAGGGGGCCAAAACGGCGGATTCGGTGTCAAAGAATACGAATTACCTTATTAATAATGATGTTACATCCACTTCCGGAAAGAATAAAAAGGCAAAAGAGCTGGGAGTAAAGATTATTTCAGAAGATGAATTTATAAAAATGACTGATGTTAAGCAGATATAACAAATGTTCTGCAGGTATGACTTAAATGGGAGGCAGTGAACTAAATGGCAGATTTTGATGATATTGACTTAAAAACGACGCAGGAGCTGGCAGAGGATATACGAAAGGCACTGAAAGAACAAGAAGTCGATATAAAAGCAAGTAAAGAAGAGGAAAACGACGGCGAAACCGAAGTCATTGATAAAAGTGATATTATTGTCGATAAGCCAAAGTCAGAATCGGAGGATAATAACAAAGATCCGCACTACGAAGGGTTTTGCTTTGTGTGCCACAGACCCGAGAGCGTCACGGGAAAGCTCATTCACCTTCCTAATAATATTAATGTTTGCTACGATTGTATGCAAAAAAGCTATGATGCTCTGACAAGCGGGCAGATAGACATCAATAAGATCCTTAAGTCGCCGGGCATGCAAATCTTTAATATTCCGGGCATTCAGAATATGAATCAGGAAATGCCTGCTCAGAAAAAGATTAAAAGGCACAAAGAAGGCGAAGAGAAGGCTGCGTTAATTGATATCAATCATATTCCGGCACCTCATAAAATCAAAGGAATGCTTGATGATTATATTATCGGTCAGGAGCACGCGAAAAAGGCGATGGCAGTAGCGGTATATAATCATTACAAACGCGTAGCCTCAGATGTTTCGGATGATATTGAAATAGAAAAATCAAATATGCTGATGATTGGACCTACAGGTTCAGGAAAGACTTATCTTGTTAAGACGCTTGCGAATCTCTTGGATGTGCCTTTAGCGGTGACGGACGCGACTTCCCTTACCGAGGCGGGATACATAGGCGATGATGTGGAAAGCGTGGTCACAAAGCTATTGGCGGCAGCCGGAAATGATGTGGATAAAGCCGAACAGGGCATAATATTCATTGATGAAATAGATAAGCTTGCTAAAAAGCGAAACGCCCACCAAAGAGATGTGAGCGGCGAATCGGTGCAGCAGGCACTATTAAAGCTTTTGGAAGGCAGCGAAATAGAGGTACCTGTCGGCTCAAGCAGTAAAAATGCGATGACACCCCTTACCACTGTCAATACGAAAAATATACTCTTTGTTTGCGGCGGTGCTTTTCCCGAACTGGAAGACGTTATTAAAGAGCGCCTTACGAAGCAGGCATCCATAGGCTTCGGTGCGGACTTAAAGGACAAATATAAAAATGACAAGAAGATTCTTGAAAAAGTAACTACAGAGGATTTGCGTAAATTCGGGATGATACCTGAATTTTTGGGGAGACTGCCCGTTATATTTACCTTGGAGGGACTGGGCGAGGATATGCTTGTTAAAATCCTTAAGGAACCTAAAAATGCTATATTAAAGCAATACCAAAAGCTTCTTGCATTGGATGAGGTAAAGCTTGATTTTGATGACGGCGCATTATCGGCTATTGCAAAAAAGGCAATGGAAAAGGACACAGGAGCCAGAGCATTGCGCGCTATTATCGAAGAATTTATGCTTGATATAATGTATGAAATCCCAAAAGATGATAATATAGGACAGGTGACGATTACAAAAGAGTATATCGAAGGAACTGGTGGTCCCGTGATCGTTCTGCGAGGACAAGAAGCCGCGGGTTAATCTTTGGTTTTAATAGTGTAAGGCTTGTAATATAATAAACGAAATGATATCAAAGCCCAAGGAGGGAAACACAAAATGAATGAGAATTTGGAAGGTATCGTACAAAAAGTTAAGGAACTGGCATCAGACATCGGGTCAAAGGCGGCGGACACTTTTGAAATCCAGAAGCTAAAAGGCGAAATCAGACTTCTGAAGAGGGGAAATAACCGCGACTTTAAGGACATCGGAACTATTGTCTATGACAAATACTCTAATTCCGAAGAAGTAGATGCTGCCGTGCTCCCGCTATGCGAGACGGTCAAAAACCGTGAAGCGCAGATAGCTGAACTTCAGGAGAAAATTGACAAGATCAACGCGGAAGACTGACATTTAAACTAAAATTAATTAATTGAACGACTTTTCGCGCCCCCCTTGACGATAATGCGGGGGCGTGATATACTCGTTTGGCTAAGAAACAGCTCTTTTTTTTGTGCACTTTTCATGCGCTTGAAATCGCATGATATAAAGAAAGGAAATATAAAATGCGTACACGAATTACATTGGAATGCACTGCGTGCAAACAGAGAAATTACAATACCACGAAAGACAAAAAAGCACATCCCGAGCGCATGGAGACTAAGAAATACTGCAGATTCTGCAAGACCCATACAGCGCATAAGGAAACCAAATAATACGCTTTTCGGAGGTTAATATGAAGGACAAGGACGCGCCCAAGACGAGTTGGTTCAAAAACCTGAAAGTGGAATTTTCCAAAGTCATTTGGGGGGACAAAAAAACTCTTGCTCAGCAGACAGCGGCTGTAGTCGTTGTATCTGTGGTTCTGGGCATAATTATTGCGGTACTGGATTTCGTTATTCAGCACGGTGTGGATATTTTGGTTAGTTAATCAGCTTTGGAGGATAAAATGGCGGAAACCAAGGATACCAAAGAACCGAAGTGGTTTGCGGTGCATACCTATTCAGGGTATGAAAAAAAAGTAAAAGCCAATATTGACAAAACAATAGAAAACAGACATCTTGAGGAACAGATAATTGAGGTGCGAGTCCCCATGCATGAGGTGACAGAGCTAAAAAACGGCGCGTATAAGACCTCCCTAAAGAAAATGTTCCCCGGGTATGTTTTCATAAATATGATCATGAACGACGATACTTGGTATGTTGTCAGAAATACCAGAGGTGTCACGGGGTTCGTGGGACCCGGTTCAAAGCCGGTACCGCTTTCGGATGCGGAAATGCTGCCTCTCGGAGTCGCAAAGGATCATGTTCAGGTCGATTTCGAAAAGGGCGATACTATCAGGGTTATCGCGGGCGCTTGGGCGGAGACCATCGGTGTTATTCAGTCGATGAACACGCAAAAGCAAACCGTAACAATAAACGTAGAGTTGTTCGGGCGTGAAACGCCTGTTGAAATCAGCTTTGCGGAAGTAAAAAAGATCTAAATTAAGAGATCTAAATAAGAGATTTTGTTTCAGGTAACGAAAAAGTGGGAGGGGTCATTCCCGAAAGTACCACAAGGAGGTAACTAAAATGGCAAAAAAGGTAACAGGTTACATCAAACTGCAGATTCCTGCAGGAAAAGCTACACCGGCTCCTCCGGTAGGTCCGGCTCTGGGTCAGCACGGCGTTAATATCGTAGAATTTACGAAACAGTTTAATGCTAAAACAGCCGATCAGGGCGATTTAATCATACCGGTCGTAATTACTGTCTATGCGGACAGGAGTTTCAGTTTCATTACTAAGACGCCGCCTGCAGCCGTTCTTATTAAGAAGGCGTGCAATATTAAATCCGGTTCCGGCGTGCCCAATAAAACAAAAGTAGCAACAATCACCAAAGCACAGGTTAAAGAGATTGCCGAGCTGAAAATGCCGGATCTTAACGCCGCTTCAGTCGAGGCAGCGATGAGCATGATCGAAGGAACCTGCCGCAGTATGGGCGTAACGGTTAAGGAATAGGACGGGAGGACGTATAAAATGAAACGAGGAAAGAAATATAGCGATGCCGTAAAGACATTTGATAAAAGAACTCTTTTCGATGTTAACGAGGCGGTTTCGACAGTTAAGAAGACTGCGGTAGCAAAGTTTGATGAAACAATAGAAGCGCATATCAGGACAGGATGCGATGGTCGCCACGCCGACCAACAAATCCGTGGCGCTGTTGTTCTGCCACACGGAACAGGTAAAAAGGTCCGCATATTGGTTTTTGCAAAAGACGCAAAGGCTGATGAGGCAAAGGCAGCGGGGGCTGATTTCGTCGGAGCAGAGGAATTAATTCCTAAGATTCAGAATGAAAACTGGTTTGAGTATGACGTAGTGGTTGCGACCCCGGATATGATGGGCGTCGTGGGGCGTCTGGGACGAGTACTCGGCCCAAAAGGCTTAATGCCAAACCCCAAAGCAGGCACTGTTTCCATGGATGTAGCTAAGGCTGTTCAGGAGATTAAAGCCGGTAAGATTGAGTATCGTTTGGATAAGACCAATATTATCCATGTGCCGATTGGAAAGGCTTCCTTTAGTGAGGAGCAGCTCTCTGAGAATTTCGGAACTTTAATCGAAGCCATTATAAAGGCTAAACCGGCAGCGGTAAAGGGACAGTTCCTTAAAAGCGTGACTTTATCCGCCACGATGGGTCCCGGAGTTAAAATCAATCCGACCAGATTAGTATAAAGTAATTAACTTCGGGTTGACAAAATTAATAACGGCGTGTATACTTTGCACGTTGTAATAGCCAAAGACAGCAGGTACCGATATGGTGTAAGTTTATAACGCCTGCCGAGGTGAAGATAATCATTTCATGTGGTTTTTTCTGCCTCTGTGTCATTTGGCACAGAGGTTTTTATATGCGTCGGAGGCTTTTGTCTCCTCGCATCACGGGAATGGTAATCATGCCCGAAAAATATCATAGGAGGTAAATAATATTCATGGCAAAAGTTGAATTAAAACAGCCGATAGTGCAGCAGATTGCAGATGAAGTCAAAGACTCGGCCGCCGTTCTTCTCGTGGATTACCGCGGACTTACCGTAGCTCAGGATACGAATTTACGTAAACAGCTGCGCGAAGCGGGGATTTTGTACAAGGTATACAAAAACACCATGATGAAACGTGCTTTTGAAGGTACCGGATTTTCAGCTCTTGATTCTTATCTGGAAGGACCGAGTGCTCTCGCGGTTTCAAAGGATGACGCCACTGCTCCCGCACGTATCTTAAGCAAATTTGCAAAGGATGCAAAGGCTTTGGAATTAAAGGCCGGATTCGTCGAAGGAAAGGTATATGAAGCGAAGGATCTACTTACTTTAGCTCAGATTCCTTCACGCGAAGAACTTCTTTCAAAGTTGCTCGGAAGCATTCAGTCACCTATAGCGAATTTTGCAAGGGTAATAAAGCAGTTTGCTGAAAACGGCGGAGAACCGACGGAGGAAGCCAAAGCCGCAAAGGCGGCAAAGCTCGCGGCCGCACCCGCCCAGGAAGTGAAGGAAGAAGTAAAAGAAGTAGCGGCTGTAGCCGAAGAGAAAGCCGAAGCAGTAAAGGAAGAAGTAAAAGAAGTAGCGGCTGTAGTCGAAGAGAAAGCCGAAGCTGCAAAGGAAGAAGTTAAAGAAGTAGCGGCTGTAGCCGAAGAGAAAGCCGAAGCTGTAAAGGAAGAAGTAGAAGAAGTTAAGAAGCCTGCCAGGAAGACTAAGGCAAAAGCCGTAGCCGAAGAAGCAGCGCCAAGCGAAGCAGTTTCCGAAGAAAAGAGCGCTAAGGCTCCCGCAAAAAGAGCTGCTAAGCCAAAAGCAAAAGCACAAGAGACACAAGTAAAAGAAGAAGCTAAGACCGAAGAAAAAACAGACGAAGCGAAAGCAGAATAATAAATTAAGAAAAAATTACGGAGGAAAATAAAATGGCCAAATTAACAATTGCTGAATTGATTGAAGCAATCAAAGAGTTATCTGTATTGGAATTAAATGATTTAGTTAAAGCATGTGAGGAAGAATTCGGCGTATCCGCGGCAGCCGGTGTTGTAGTAGCGGCAGCGGGCGGTGCGGAAGCAGCTGAAGTAGAAGAGAAAGATGAGTTCAATGTAGAGCTTCTTGCAGCAGGCGAATCCAAGGTTAAGGTTATCAAAGTGGTTCGTGAAATCACAGGTCTTGGACTTAAGGAAGCAAAGGATCTTGTTGACGGTGCTCCGAAGACCGTTAAAGAGGGCGTAAGCAAAGCTGAAGCTGAGGAATTAAAGGCTAAACTCGAAGCTGAAGGCGCAAAGGTAGAATTAAAGTAATAATCATTTAAATCATAATAAGCAATATAAACATAAAACGATTCCGAATCAGCGATGGTCCGGAATCGTTTTTTAGTTATTTTCTTTCAGTTATTCTCTTTCGAAACTATGCGATCGAGCACTGTTTTATAACCGCCGCTGCCGTAAAGAATACTGTTTTTAACCCTTCCGATAGTAGTGGTAGAAATCCCGAATTCTTCGGCAATAACAGCGTATGTTTCATCGTCGAAATAAAGTCTTTTTGCAATTGCAAGGCGACGGGCTAAGGCTTTCACTTCACCGATTGTGGCTAAATCTTCGAAGAGAGCATAGCATTCTTCACGGTCCTTTAGTAAAAGTAATACATCAAATAATTCATCAACTTCTTTTGATCTCATTTTGCTGTTAATCATAGTCATCTCCGTCTTAGTTTTTTCACTTTACCCGCCTTCGAAAACTTGTTTAAACCAGTATAATTAGTTGTTTTGTCACTGTCAATTTAATACGTTACTCTGTTAGCATATTTACACAATAATACGGTGCCTATTTTTCCCTGTTTCATTGACCATAGTATTGCGTCAAGTTAAATTTAATTTAGATTAATTAAGAGAGGATGATAGGTATGTCGGTAATTCTGGATGGAAACCATTTAACAATAGAGGAGGTAATACGCGTTTCGAGAGGACGGGAAAATGTCTCGCTTTCTGACTTTTCGGTTAAAGCAGTTAATAAATCACGCTCTTACGTAGAAAAGAAACTGGATGAAGGAGCGCTTATATACGGCCTGACTACAGGCTTTGGAAAGTTTTCCGATACAATAGTTAAAAACGGAGACGCAAGGGCATTACAGAAAAATCTGATACTTTCCCATGCTTGCGGGATGGGAGAGCCATTTAAGGAGGAAACAGCCAGAGCGATTCTCTTGCTTAGAATAAATGCACTTTCGAAGGGTTTCTCGGGTATCAGGCTATCGACCATAGAAGGCTTAATAGCAATGCTTAATAAGGGCGTAACGCCTGTTATTCCCATGAAAGGCTCTCTTGGCGCTTCGGGAGATTTAGCCCTTTTAGCGCACATGGTGCTTCCTTTACTGGGACTCGGCGAAGTTTATTATAAGGGAGAAAGGGTCTCGGGTGCTATCGCAACGAAGGATGCAGGAATAAAAACTATTGAACTGGAGTCAAAAGAGGGGCTGGCACTCATTAATGGAACTCAGGCTCTTTGTGCTGTGGGCACTTTAGCTCTTTATGACACATGGAATCTCGCACGTATTGCGGATATTGTCGCAGCTATGAGCGCGGAGGCATTGCTTGGAATCACAAAGGCTTTCGATAAGAAAATTCATGAAGCAAGAGGAATTAAAGGACAGATTGATGTGGCGATGAACCTACGCAATATTTTAAAAGGCTCGAAGCTTGCAAAAGAGACTAATCCCGATAAAGTTCAGGATGCCTATTCGATTCGATGCACGCCGCAGATTCATGGGGGCACGAGGGAGGCATTAGTCTACATCCAAAACCTTGTTAATAGCGAAATAAACGCGGCGACGGATAATCCACTGATTTTCGCTGATGAGGATGAAGTTATTTCAGGTGGCAATTTCCATGGACAGCCTTTGGCAATTGCTTTTGATACTTTAGGAATCGCTGCCTCAGAGCTTGCGAATGTTTCCGAGCGCAGGATAGAGAGATTGGTTAATCCGTCGCTAAATGAGGGTTTACCGGCCTTTTTGACGAGACACGGCGGTTTAAACAGCGGATTTATGATTGCCCAATATAGCGCTGCCTCAATGGTTTCAGAAAATAAGATATACGCGCACCCGGCTTCCGTGGATTCAATACCATCATCGGCGAATCAGGAAGACCATGTTTCAATGGGGTCTACTGCCGCGCAAAAGGCCGCTAAAATCGTAGAAAACACCAGACGAGTGCTGGGAATTGAATTATTCAGTGTCTGTCAGGCGTTAGATTTAAGGGGTGAGGAGAACCTATCACCTGCAACGAGAAAGGTTTACGATTGCGTTCGAAGAGCCGGCGTTCCTTTCGTGGAAGAAGATATATTAATGGCCCCCGAAATGAAAAAATGCGAAGAATTGCTGATGGATGATACAATAATAAAGGCGGCGGAATCCGTTTGCGGGAAATTGCTATAATCCGCATACGTGTGCCCTAAAGGTCTTCGACAAACCCTTCCTCACTCGCATGCCCGGCATGCATCGCTTAGAAGTTTTGTCTCAGCGCGAGCACACGGAATTGCATTAATGCATAACTTTTTTCATAAGGGGGGTCAATCCGCCCGATTAAATAACAATAGGAGGTTCAACATGGAAATAGAATTAGATTACGCTTTACCGAAATACCCCGATTTTGTACCGGGAATAAGGCGGGCACCGAAACGTGAAGCCACGCTTTCAAAAGCTGACAAAATACTCGCAATAAAGAACGCGCTTCGCTATATTCACCCCGACCATCACGAGCAAATGGCAAGGGAATTCGCCGAGGAATTAGAAGAGCACGGGCGGATTTACGGATATCGTTTCAGACCTGAAGGTGCGATTAAGGGCTTACCTATTGAATCGTATAAAGGCGCTTGTATTGAGGGCAAGGCATTTCAGGTCATGATTGACAATAATCTTGATTTTGATGTGGCACTTTACCCGTACGAGCTCGTTACTTACGGCGAAACAGGTCAGGTATGCCAGAACTGGATGCAGTATCGCATGATAAAGAAATATCTTGAGGTTCTGACTGAAAAGCAGACTCTTGTTATGATGAGCGGGCATCCTTTGGGGCTGTTTCGGTCACATAGTTTAGCCCCGCGGGTTATCACGACGAATGCGCTCATGGTGGGGGCTTTTGATAATAATGAAGACTTTAAACGCGCTGCGGCTTTAGGCGTAGCCAATTACGGACAGATGACGGCCGGCGGGTGGATGTATATCGGACCGCAGGGCATAGTGCATGGTACCTTTAATACGCTCTTAAACGCCGGGAGGCTTAAACTTAATATCCCAAACGATAAGGATTTAGCCGGAAAGCTCTTTGTCTCAGCGGGTCTGGGCGGAATGAGCGGTGCTCAAGGCAAAGCCGCCGTGATAGCAGGTGCTGTTGCGATTGTTGCGGAAGTGGATGAATCCAGAATAAAGACTAGATTGCAGCAGGGTTGGGTTTGCGCCGTATGCGAGACATTGCCGGAGGCTGTGGAACTCGCGAAGAAGAAAATATGCGAAAAGGAGCCTTTTGCAATTGCGTATCATGGTAATGTAGTGGATTTGTTGGAATATCTGATAGAAAACAAAGTCAAAGTAGATTTATTATCTGACCAGACTTCATGCCATGCACCTTATGACGGAGGGTATTGCCCTGCCGGGATCTCATTTGAAGAGCGGACAAATCTCCTTGCGACAGATAAAGAGCGGTTTGCGAAATTAGTTGATACATCTCTTTTAAGGCATTACAATTGTATCCGAAAACTATCTCAAGCGGGGACTTACTTCTTTGACTACGGGAACAGCTTTTTAAAGGCCGTATATGATGTTGTTAAAAAAGAAGACGGCCGCGAGGGAATCTTTCTTTCGGATTTATGTAAAAATAAAGAAAACGACAGGGATGGCTTCACATATCCTTCGTATGTAGAAGATATATTGGGACCGCAATTATTCGATTACGGATACGGGCCGTTTAGATGGTGCGTTCTTTCGGGGAAACCGGAGGATCTGAAAAAGACGGATATGGCTGCGGCGGCATGTATTGATGAAAATAGAAGGTATCAGGACAGGGACAATAAGGAATGGGTATTGGCGGCAGAAAAAAACAAATTAGTCGTCGGGACCCAGTGCAGAATACTTTATCAGGACGCGCTCGGACGAATGAATATAGCGCTAAAGTTTAATGAGATGGTGCGAAATAAAGAAATCGGGCCGGTAATGTTGGGACGTGACCACCATGATACCGGCGGCACCGATTCGCCGTTTAGGGAAACCAGCAATATTAAGGACGGTTCGAATATTATGGCTGATATGGCTACGCAATGTTTTGCGGGCAACGCCGCAAGAGGTATGAGTCTCGTAGCACTTCACAATGGCGGCGGAGTCGGAATAGGAAAATCAATAAACGGCGGCTTCGGGCTCGTATTGGATGGCTCTGAGAGGGTGGATACTATTCTTAGAATGGCGATGCCATGGGATGTTATGGTGGGCGTTGCGAGGCGCTCCTGGGCACGCAATGAAAACGCTGTTGAGACCGTTAAAAGCTATAACGAACAGTTTGCCGATACGGATCATATCACTTTGCCTTATATAGCAGATGATGATTTACTGAGTGACATGGAGGATTAATATGAATGTAATTATGGAAAGCGTTCCCAATTTCAGTGAAGGACGCGATTTGAAGAAGTTAGAGAAAATATTAGACGCGTTTCGCGGCGTAGACGGGGTGAAATTACTCGATTACACTTCCGACGCCGACCACAATCGAAGTGTTGTGACTGTTATCGGAGAGCCGGATAGTCTTAAAAAAGCGATGGTCAAAGCAATTGGTCTCGCTGTAGAACAAATTGACATGACTAAGCATAAAGGACAGCATCCGAGGATGGGATGCGTTGATGTAATTCCCTTTATTCCTATCAGGAATTGTACGATAGCCGATTGTGACAGAATAGCAAAAGAGACCGCAAAAGAGGCTTGGGAACGCTTTGGACAGCCGTTTTTCCTCTATGAAGATTCCGCAAGTAGCGAAGGCAGGAGAAATTTAGCCGCTATCCGCAAAGGCGAATTCGAAGGCATGGCTGAAAAAATGAAGGATGAGGCTTGGAAGCCGGATTTCGGAGGCGATTCCATCCATCCCACCGGCGGAGTAACCGCCATAGGTGCCAGAGCTCCTTTGATTGCCTATAATATTAATCTCCACACAGATGATTTGAGCATTGCTCAGGAAATAGCAAAGAAAATCCGTCATATTGGCGGAGGCTTAAGGTATTGTAAGGCAATGGGTGTGTTTTTGGAAGACAGGAAAATCGCTCAGGTTTCGATTAATATGACTGATTACACGAAAACTGCCATTTATCGGATATTTGAACTCGTTAAGATAGAGGCGAGACGTTATGGCATTAATATTGCGGGCAGCGAACTCGTCGGAATGATACCCGTACAGGCTTTGGTGGACTGCGCCGAATACTATCTGCAACTTGAGAATCTAAAGCCTGAAATGATTCTTGAAAACAGGCTGAATGACTAATCATAAAAGAAATAAGGTGACTTGAAATGAGTGATTATTACAATGGTTTAAAGGGGTTTATTGAGGATTTGGCTTCTGATTCGCCCGCACCCGGCGGCGGCAGTGTTTCCGCTATCTCGGGAGCTTTCGGAGCCTCGCTTCTCTCTATGGTTTCGAGACTCTCGATTGGAAAATGTCAGGATGAAGAAGCAAATGACGCAATGAAAGAAGTGTTGGAAAAAAGCGAAGAGTTAAGGGGCATTTTCATAGAAATGGCGCAGGCCGACACGAGAGCTTTTGAGGAAGTAATGAAAGCCTACGCTCTTCCAAAGAGTTCTGATGAAGAAAAGGAAACGCGAAGGAATGAAATTCAAGAAGCTCTGAAGGCGGCCACAGTGGTGCCGCTTACGGTTGCTAAGATGTGCGCGCAATTGATTCCTTACGGTTTGATTGCTTCTAAATACGGAAATGCAAATGCCTCAAGTGATGTTTCTGTGGCGCTGCTTCAATTATATGCCGCTGCAAACGGAGCTATGGAGAATGTAGAAATAAACCTTGACTCAATCAAAGACGAAGAGTTTATCAAAAATATAACGTCTGAGGGCGACGAAGTTTTTGAAGCCCTTAGCGAAATATTTGAAGATGACAAGTGTTAGGAGATTTCTTATGCCATCAGTATTAATTCATAATATCGGATTATTGGCGACGCCAATGGGAGACAAAGCGCTTTGTGGCAAAGCTCAAGGCGATATTTCATTTACCGAAGACGCCTGGATAGCAATCGAAGGAGAAAAAATCTTAGCCGTAGGTTCCGGAATTGCCCCGCGCTGTGATGAAAAGATCGACGCGGAAGAAAGATTGGTTATACCGGGGCTCATTGATCCGCATACGCATTTAGTATTCGGAGGATGGAGAGAGCATGAGCTTTCCGATAAGCTAAGAGGCATTCCATATTTGGAAATCTTAAAAAACGGAGGAGGTATTCTCTCCACCGTGAGGGATACCCGCATCGCTACCGAAGAGGAATTAACCGAAAAAGCGACAGACATACTCCTTGGAATGCTGAAAAAAGGTGTCACTACCTGCGAGGCAAAATCCGGATATGGTTTATCTTTGGAAGCAGAAATAAAGCAATTAAATGTATTGCGAAAGCTCTGCGAAATCCAGGAGGTTGAATTAGTCTCCACTTTGATGGCGGCACATGCAACGCCTCCGGAATATAAAGACGATACGCAAGGATATGTGGATTTCATTATTGACAGGATTATTCCGGTTGTCGCGGAAAAGGAACTGGCAAAGTTCATAGATGTTTTTTGCGAATCAGGCGTATTTGATTCGGCTCAGACCGAAAAGTTATTAAAAGCAGGAAAAGAATACGGTCTTTTGCTTAAATGTCACACTGACGAGATAAACGATATCGGAGGAACGTCTTTGGCGGCAAGCCTTGGGGCGATTTCCTGCGAGCATCTGATAAAATGCACTGATGAGGGCATAGAAGCTCTCTCAAATAATGGCACGATTGGAGTTCTTTTGCCTGCTACTTCGTTTTATTTGGGAGCGGATTTTGCGCCGGCTCGTAAAATGATCGAGAATAATGTTCCGATAGCCATAGGAAGTGACTTTAATCCCGGAAGTTGCCCTATGTCATCACTTCCTCTTGCCATGCAGATAGGGTGTTACCGTTATCGCATGACCCCCGAAGAGGTATTAAGCGCAGTCACTATTAATGCTGCGGCCGCAATAGGAATGGCTGATAAACTTGGCAGCATTGAACCCGGAAAACAGGCTGATCTTGTTTTTCTGGACGCGGATAATCTGGATTATATTTTCTATAGATTCGGAGAGAATTTCGTTTCCGATGTGATAAAAAAAGGGCGGACTTGTCATTTTTAATATTCTGCGCTATACTAAACAAAATTTGAACGCGTTTAGTTTTGTTTGTGTTTGCAAGTATTGATTTAGACAGGAGAGCCATTATGCATGATAAGTATCCCGCGTTATTTTCCCCTATAAAGATTGGCAATCTAATATTTAAAAATCGTATGATTTCCGCTCCTATGAGTGCGCATTATATTACTCCCGAGGGTAATCTGACAAAGGACAGTATCCCTGCGTTTGAGATATTGGCAAAAGGCGGAGTCGCTGCCGTTTCGATTGGCGAAAGCTTAGTTCATAGCAAAACAGGCAATAATCATGGCAGCGTATTGCGGCTGGATGACGCGGGCTCCATTCCTATGCTTTATGAACTAACTGACACTATACATCGTTACGGGGCTTTAGCGTCTATTGAGTTGGTACATCCGGGGAGAAGGGCTGACCCGCTTTTCAATGCCGATGGAAAGACATATGGTCCTTCGGGCGGCTTTGCTCATTACGGCGAAGGAGAGCATGAAGTTACCGAATTGGATGAAGAAATGATTTCGCAGATAGTAGGAGCTTACGGGGATGCCGCGCAAATGGCTAAAATGGGCGGATGCGACTTCGTGACCGTCCATGCGGGGCATGGTTGGCTATTAAATCAGTTTCTTTCTCCCGCCAATAATCAAAGAACTGACCGCTTCGGAGGTAGCCTTGAAAACCGGGCACGGATATCTCTTATGGTAGCAGACGATATTAGGAAAAAGTGCGGAAAGGACTTTGTTATAGATTATCGTGTCAGCGGTTCGGATTTTATGGAAGGCGGCACCACTTTGGATGACATTATTGAATTTGCAAAACTGCTTGAGGATAAGATCGACATGCTTCATGTTTCAGCCACGAGTTTCCATGACAGAAACGCGAGCATCAGGATGTTCCCGAGTATGTTTCACCCTCGCGGTGTGAATGCGTATTTAGCCGCCGGAATAAAGGATAATGTATCCATTCCTGTGGTGACGGTGGGAGGATTTAATGACCCCGCGCATATGAATGAGATAATTGCTTCAGGAAAGGCTGATGTCATTGCAATGGCAAGGGCACTGATAGCGGATCCGTTTCTTCCGGAAAAAGCACTTAATAATAACGAAGATGATATTACATACTGTACACGATGTGAAAATTGTATAAGCGTCGGTTTTGTTCCTTATGTTAAGTACAATGTAGGAGTCAGCCATTGCTCAGTCAATCCCTGGCATGGATTACAGGCGCAGTACTTAAGGCAAACGGCAGGAAATAAAAACGCCAAAATTCTAATAATCGGAGGTGGTCCTGCCGGAATGCAGGCGGCAATCGCAGCAGCGCAGCAGGGGAATAGGGTAATATTAGCGGAAAAATCAGAGAGACTTGGCGGCATGCTAAACATAGCCTCATTACCCGAATTCAAAAAAGACATCGCGCGATATGTGGGAGTCTTGACAAAAAGGATAAATAGTTACCCCAATATTGAAGTACGTTTAAATACCGTAATTACGCCTGAGGATGTACCTGAAATAAAGCCGGATAAGGTGATTGTCGCAATCGGCGCTACCCCCATAGAGCTTAAAATACCCGGTATAGAAGACGAACGCGTGAGGTATCTTACGAAAATGCTTGAAAGAGATATTGAGCTTAAAGATAATATTGTAATAGTAGGAGCGGGTCAGGCAGGTGTAGAAGAAGCGATAGCTCTTGCAAGTTCAGGGAAAAATGTAACACTGATAGAGCAAGCTGACAGGATAGCATCAGATGCGGTTTATATACACTATCTCGCATTGTTAGGCGAAATTAAAAAGCATGAAAATATTAATATAATTCTCTCGTCAAAATGTATTGCAATCGCCCCTGAAGGTGTCATTGCCGAAAATTCGCAAGGTAAAACCACTTATCCGGCAGACAATATCATTATTGCTATCGGCATGAGAGCAAACGCGCAGGAAGCGCAAAAATACCTCGGGACGGCACCTTCGGTCTCAATAATCGGAGATTGCAAAAAAAGCTCTCAGATGGCGGAAGCAGTGCTGGCGGGATACTTTGCGGGGTATAATGCGTAGCATCGAACTTTTCTAACATCTCTGTTTACACCGTCACATTTTTCGGTTAGAATAGGTAAAGTGAGACAACAGGGCGTAGTCTGCCCTTTTAAGGAGGATTTTATATGGTTTCAGCAGGTGATTTCAGGAACGGCCTGACCGTGGAAATCGACGGGAATATTTATCAGATTTTAGACTTTCAGCATGTAAAGCCCGGTAAAGGCGCGGCATTTGTGCGTACTAAGCTGAAAAATATTATCAATGGCGGAGTTGTGGAAAGGACTTTCAGACCGACCGAGAAATTCGAAAATGCTCATATCGAGAGGAAGGATATGCAATATCTGTATTCGGATGGTGGTTTATTCTATTTTATGGATCAGGATACTTACGAGCAGATTGGACTCGATCAGGATACGGTCGGAGACGCTTTGAAATTCGTTAAGGAAAATGAAAGCGTAAAGATTTGCTCTCATCAGGGAAAGGTTTTTTCCGTAGAACCGCCGCTGTTTGTGGAATTGGCTATTATTGAGACAGAGCCGGGATTTAAAGGCGATACCGCGACAGGTGCCACAAAACCTGCTACGGTTGAGACCGGTGCACAGGTTATGGTGCCTCTATTCGTAGATCAGGGTGATGTCTTAAAAATCGACACCAGAACGGGAGAATATTTATCCAGAGTGTAGTGGTTCTAAAATATTAGTTGGTGTCAGGGGGTGTCGTCATGACTTATTATCTGGCTGTGGATATTGGAGCTTCCAGCGGCAGGCATATGATTTTCTGGCTGGAAGACGGAAAGATGCACTTTGAGGAGATTTATCGTTTTCCTAATGGAATGAAGGAACACGACGGTCATCTTTATTGGAATACCGATGATTTGTTTTCGCACATCAAAGCGGGTTTAAAGAAGTGCAAAGAAAAGGGAATGATTCCTTCATTCATGGGGATTGACACCTGGGCTGTAGACTACGTATTACTGGATGAAAATGATAATAAAATAAGCGAGGCATATGGATACCGCGACAGCCGCACGACAGGAATGGATGATGTGGTTTATCGTTATATTTCAATGGAAGAGCTCTACGAGAGAACAGGTATCCAAAAGCAGCCTTTTAATACCATTTATCAATTGATGGCACATAAAGAACAGGAGCCTGACGTTTTGAAAAAAGCGCGGACTTTTTTAATGCTCCCTGATTATTTCAATTTCCTTCTGACAGGAATCAAAAAGAGCGAATACACTAATGCCACTACGGGACAATTGGTAAATGCTCATACCAATGATTGGGATTTTGAGTTAATCGATCGACTCGGACTTCCGAAAAACATCTTTCTTGCGCTTTCAAAGCCCGGCGAGACTGTCGGAAAATTCAAGAAAGAAGTCAGTGATGAGGTCGGATTCGAAGCTGTCGTTATGTTGCCCGCCACCCATGATACGGGTTCAGCAGTGGTGGCAGTCCCTTCTAATGACGATGATGGCATATACATTAGCTCCGGAACCTGGTCACTTATGGGGATTGAATCATTGACGCCTATATGTACCTTAAAGAGCATGGAGGCCAATTTCACCAATGAAGGCGGTTACGATTTCCGCTTCCGTTTCTTAAAGAATATTATGGGGCTTTGGATGATTCAGTCAGTTAAAAAAGAATTCACAAAAGACCTTTCATTTGCGGATTTATGTGAGCTGGCGGAGGAAGAGGAAATACCTAGTATAGTCGATTGCAATGATCCTTCTTTCTTAGCACCTAAGAATATGAATTTTGCCGTAAAACAATATTGTGAAAAAACCGATCAGGCAGTTCCCGTGACAGAGGGAGAAATGGCGGCGGTTATTTACAATAGTCTGGCAAAATGCTATGGCGATACTGTCAGAGAAATCGAAGAAATCACAGGCAGAGAATTTAAGAAAATACATATCATCGGCGGCGGTGCTAATGCCGACTATCTCAATAAATTGACAGCGAAATATACGGGGAAAAAGGTTACTGCCGGTCCTACTGAGGCTACCGCAATCGGTAATGCGCTCGTTATGATGATTGCGAATAAGGAATTTGCGAACTTAAGCGAAGCGCGTTTTTGTGTTAAGGAATCATTTGATATTATTGAAGTAAATTAAGAAATGCGATAAAAAATTTAATATTCGTCAATAAAATTCGAGGAGGGTTATTATGAGTACGAAAGCAAGTTTTGAAGCCGCAAAGGAACTGTACGAAGGATTTGGTGTAGATGTGGATGCGGCGCTATCAACATTGGCAAAGGTCTCTTTGTCAATGCACTGCTGGCAAGGTGACGATGTAAAGGGCTTTGACAGTGATTTGGCTTTATCGGGAGGTATCCAGACTACAGGTAATTATCCCGGAAAGGCAAGGACACCCGAAGAACTTATGTCAGACATTGACAAGGTCTTAAGTCTCGTACCGGGTAAGCACAGAATAAATCTTCACGCAAGTTATGCGATTTTCGAAGACGGCGAATGGGCTGACAGAGACGCGATTGAGCCGAAACATTTTAAGAAATGGGTGGATTACGCAAAGGAAAGAGGCCTCGGAATTGACTTTAATCCGACGTATTTTTCACATCCGAAGGCAGCCGAATATACACTGACGCATCCCGACGATGAAATCAGAACGTTCTGGATTAATCACGGAAAAGCCTGCGTTCGCATTGCCGAGTACTTTGCCCAAGAGCTCGGGACGCCGTGTTTGTTAAATGTATGGATTCCCGATGGGCTAAAGGATGTGCCTGCCGACAGATTGGGTCCCAGAGCCAGATATAAGGACTCGATGGATCAGATTTTGTCTGAGCCCCATGATAAGTCAAAGGTATTGGTGAGTCTCGAATCAAAGGTATTCGGAATCGGACTCGAATCATATACGGCGGGCAGCGCGGAATTTACGACGAATTACGCATTTTCAAAGGGTATTCTACCCCTTCTTGATAATGGGCACTATCACCCGACAGAGGTGGTTTCAGATAAGATTGCTTCAATACTCCTTTTCTTTGATAAATTTGCCCTCCATGTGACGAGAGGCGTTCGCTGGGATTCCGACCACGTGCTTCGTTTAGATGACGAGACAAAAGAAATCGCAAAAGAGCTTGTGAGTAATGACGCGCTTGACAAAGCCTGCATTGGTCTTGATTTCTTTGATGCCAGCATCAATCGCATCGCCGCGTGGGTAATCGGAATGCGCAATATGCAAAAGGCACTTTTGTATGCGCTTCTTACTCCGAACAAGAAATTCAAGGAATTACAGGACACCATGCAATTCACAAAGCTCATGGCATTGCAGGAAGAGCTTAAAACATATCCGTTCGGCGCTGTTTGGGATTATTTCTGCGAGATTAATAATACTCCAATCAGAGAAGAATGGCTTCCTTATGTTGAAGCATATGAGAAGGAAGTTCTCAGTAAACGCTCATAACAGAATTCGCAAATAAATAGTCTGGCTTATAATGTACGGGGGATCTATGGGACAATATTTATTGGGAATTGATATAGGAACGAGCGCATGTAAGGCGGCGCTCTTTTCTTCAGATGGAAATGTAATTGCAAATGCGCTTTGCGAGTATCCGGTTTACTACCCAAAGCAGGGATTTGTAGAGCAAGACCCTAATGACTGGTGGAAGGGGACATGCAGTTCCTTGCGCGATATTTCCGAAGCAATGAAAGAAAGAGGAATTTCTCCCGAAGAAATTGCGGGAATCGGAATCGACGGACAAGGTTGGGCTGCGGTCGCTGTGGATGGTAAAGGTAATGTGCTTTGCAATAATCCTATTTGGCTGGATACCCGTGCGGCAGATATTTGCAAAGAAATTAATATAAAAATCGGCAGCGAAAAACTGTTTGAATTGTGCGGAAATCCTCTGTCTCCCACGTATACTACCGCGAAAATATTGTGGTACGAAAAAAACCTTCCAGATGTATTTGCAAAGACCGAAAAAATCTTGCAGTCAAACAGTTTTATTGCTATGAAGCTCGCGGGAACTGTGAGTCAGGATATCTGTCAAAGCTACGGATATCATTGCTTTGATATGCGAAAAGGTGTGTGGGATTTTGATATGTGTGAGGCTTTGGGTATCCCAAAGAAGTTTCTGCCAAAGATTTACGCATGTCATGAGATTGTAGGTACATTAAGCAAAGAAGCTGCCCGCGAGACCGGACTTATCCCCGGTATTCCGGTAGCGGCGGGAGGTTTGGATGCTGCCTGCGGAAGCCTCGGGGCGGGTGTCTTAAGAGCGGGAGATACTCAGGAACAGGGCGGACAGGCCGGCGGCATGAGCATTTGCACCGATGAATATCTCTGCGATGAAAGACTGATTTTAAGCTTCCATGTGGTACCTGGCAGATGGCTTTTGCAGGGAGGCTCCACGGGCGGGGGCGGAGTCATGAGATGGCTTGAAAGGGAACTTGGAAGTCCCTTAACCAAAAATGACAGATTGCCCGAAAAGAAAGTACTGGAAATATTTAATGAGATGGCCGCTAAAGTACCCGCCGGAAGTGACGGGGTAGTTTTCCTTCCATATATGGCGGGCGAACGTTCTCCGATATGGAATCCGAATGCAAAAGGAGTCTATTACGGACTTGATTTTAATAAGACAAAGGGGCATTTCATCAGAGCCGGCATGGAAGGAGTCGCTTTTTCATTAAGACATAATCTGGAAGTAGCACAGCACGCGGGTGCGTCTGTTAATGAGCTTAGAGCAATGGGAGGTTCCGCGAATTCGCTATTGTGGACGCAGATAAAATCCGATGTCACGGGGAAACCCGTTGTAGTTCCGGCTTCAGATACGGCGACGACTCTGGGGGCGGCTATATTGGCAGGCGTCGGTGTCGGGGTTTATAGTTCATTTGAGGAAGCGGTAGATAAGATCGTTGTAATAAAACGAAAGCATGAACCGAATGCTGCTCTAAAGAGTATTTACGATAAGAATTATGAAGTTTACCGAAAGCTTTATGAGAAACTGGAAGAGTTGTTTGTTTAGAAGGGGGACAAAAAGAAATGGAAGCTGTTAATCAAGATATAATACCAAAAATTACGTTATCGGATGGGCGCGAAATGCCCTGTATAGGCATGGGGACTTTCGGGTCGGACAGATTTTCGGCTTTACAGGTGGCTGATGCCGTATATGGGGGCATTGAAGTAGGCTACAGAATGTTTGATTGCGCCGCCTGTTACGGGAATGAAAAGGAAATCGGTAAGTCTCTTGCGAAAGCCTTTGATGAGGGAAAAGTAAAACGCGACGAGCTCTTTATTATGACTAAAATTTGGAATGATATGCATCGTAAAGTACGCGAATCCTGTTTAAAGAGTATCGAAGAGCTTCAATGCGACTACGTCGATATGCTATATATTCACTGGCCGTTTCCCAATTATCATCCGCCGGGCTGTGACGTCGATGCCAGAAACCCGGACTCTAAGCCGTTTTCAGTGGAGGAATTCACAGATACTTACCGTCAGATAGAAGAGTTAGTCGGTGAGGGTCTTGTACGTTACATTGGCATTTCCAATATGACCATACCTAAATTAGAGGCAGTGCTTCCTCTTCTGAAAATTAAGCCTACCGCCTGTGAAATTGAATTGCACCCTGCGTTTCAGCAGGAAGAACTGTTTAATTATCTTAAGGAACACGACATTATTGTGGTCGGTTATATGCCTATGGGCTCTCCTGCGAGACCCGATAGGGACATGATGCCTGAAGACATAGCTGATTTAAAAATGCCCGAGATAGTCGGTATTGCCGAGGCGCATGGGATTCCGACAGCGGAAGTTGCGCTTAAATGGGCGTATCAGAGGGGACAGATTCCGATTCCGTTTTCTATTACGAAAGAGCATTATAAAGCGAATCTAAGGTGCTTAACCGAAGATCCGCTAAATGAAGAGGAAATGAGATTAATAGCTACTTTAGAGCGCGGAAACAGGCTCGTAAAAGGTCAGGTCTTTCTTTGGGAGGGCGCAAAAGACTGGCATGCCCTATGGGATGAGGATGGCGTAATCGTTTCTTAGACGTGAAAACGCTTTAATCGCAGGGCATTCGTCAGCACCGATACCGATGAAAGGCTCATTGCGGCGGCGGCGAACATGGGATTTAATAGCGGTCCTCCGAATAAATGCAGTACGCCTGCGGCAATGGGGATTCCGATTGTATTGTACCCGAAAGCCCAGAACAGATTTTGTTTAATATTTCGAATTGTGCGCTTCGATAATAATACCGCTGTGGAAACATCGGTTAAGTCGGAGCGCATTAATACGATATCGGCGCTCTCCATAGCCACATCAGTACCCGAGCCAATCGCAATTCCAATATCGGCAGAGGCTAATGCGGGTGCGTCGTTGATTCCGTCGCCCACCATGGCGACAGTTTTCCCCTCGCCCTGTAGCTTTTTCACCTCATCGGCTTTATCCTGCGGCAGGACTTCTGCTAATATTCTGTCTATATTAACCTGTTTTGCGATTGCTGCGGCTGTCTTTTGATTATCGCCTGTTATCATAGCTACTTCTATACCCATCTCATGCAGTCGCTCTATCGCGGCTTTGCTCGAGGGCTTTACTGTATCCGCCACGGCAATGATCCCGGCGGCCTTTTCGTTAATGGCGATAAACATCGGGGTCTTTCCTTCGGATGCAAGTCTATCTGCCTCACCCTCAAGAGACGCTAAAGCGATGTTCTTTTCAACCATCAACTTTTTATTTCCTGCGAGGACGTCATCTGTGCCAATCTTTGCATAAATCCCCTGGCCGGTAATGGACTCGAATTCTGTTACAGCTACTAAGTCGATGCCATCATCTTTAGCCTTTTGGACGATTGCTTGCCCGAGAGGGTGCTCGCTTGCGTTTTCGGCTGATGCGGCAACCTTTAATAGTTCTGAGGCTGAAACCGGCTCATCATCAGATGAATGAATACAAACATCGGTTACACTTGGCTTTCCCTCAGTAATCGTACCTGTTTTATCAAAAACTATGGTATTAATCTTATGCGCGGTCTCTAAAGCCTCACCGCTTTTAATGAGGATTCCGTTTTCGGCGCCTTTCCCTGTTCCCACCATTATCGCAGTAGGAGTCGCAAGTCCCAGCGCGCATGGGCAGGCGATAACCAGTACGGAGATGAAAATCGTAAGAGCAAAAGCCACATCTTTTGTTCCGATAAACCATGCAACTGACGACAAAAGTGCGATTACACAGACTATCGGCACGAAATATCCACTTACGATGTCCGCGAGCTGTGCAATCGGAGCTTTCGAGCCTTGGGCATCTTCGACGAGTTTTATAATCTGAGCAAGAGCCGTATCGCTCCCGACCTTTTCTGCACAAAACTGAATGCTCCCTGTCGTATTGATAGAGGCAGCGTAGACCGAGTCCCCCTGCTTTTTATCAACAGGCATACTTTCCCCTGTCAGCATGGATTCATCAATAGCAGTGTTCCCCGAGATGACGATGCCATCGACAGGAATTTTAGCTCCCGGTTTTACGACTAAGATATCTCCGGGTTCGACTTCGTCAATGGGTATTTCTTTTTCTTCTCCGTCTACCAGTAATATGGCGGTTTTCGGAGCTAGTCCCATGAGTTTTTTTATTGCCTCGCCGGTGCGGCCTTTCGAAACCGCCTCTAATGATTTTCCGAGAAGTATCAAGGTAATTATAACACCGGCCGACTCGAAATAAAGGTATTCGGCGGCTTCATGATTTCCTCCGGCTATTTGTATTACATTATATATGCTGTAAACAATAGCCGCAGAAGTGCCTACGGCAATAAGACTATCCATATTGGGGCTTCTCTGGAAAAGGGCTTTAAAGCCGACGGTATAAAACCTATAACCCACTGCCACGACAGGCACTACCAAAATCAGTTCCGCCAGGCCGTATCTTAACGGATACATCATGTGATCAAGTTCCATCGGAAACGGGAGCTTTACGAAGGTAATCATCGGAGCCATTGCAATGTATAATAGCGGAATAGAAAAAACGGCGGCAATAATAAATTTAGTCCAGAGGATGCGTATGGCTTTTTGTTTTCTGAGGCGATCCTCGTCAGATGCCCCGGACTTTGACGTAGATAAGACCTGATATCCGATTTTCTCTATAGTGGCTTTAATGGCAGGCAAACGAACTGTCTGCGGATTATATTGTATGGTGGCTTTCTCGGTGGCGAGATTAACACTGGCAGTTTCAATACCATCGAGCTTTCCTAAGACCTTTTCTATTCTTCTGGCACAGGCTGCGCAGGTCATTCCCCCTATGGGAAGCGTGATACTACTCATGATTATTACCCTCTTTCTACGCTGAATATCTTTGGCGTTTAACTTCACTATAATTGAACGGATTCCTTAATTAATTTACTTAATTTCAATATTTTATTCTGCAATTCTAATTGACAAATATCTCCACATGCTAGTATTATCATAAACATTATGAACCTTTTTTCAAGTATGCACTTTATTGTTCTATACTTACTATTTGGGAACTATAACATCAAGGAGGATTTCATGGATTGTACGTGCGACGAATTGAATTGCCCTGTGGATGCTACGCTAAAACTAATTGGCGGAAAGTATAAGTCATTAATACTCTGGCATTTAACAGGGGGCACACTAAGATATGGAGAACTTTGTCGCCTCATACCGCAGGCGACGGCAAAAATGATGACCCAGCAATTGCGTGAATTAGAAGCTGATAATCTGTTGTCACGTAAAGTATACCCTGTGGTGCCGCCAAAGGTCGAATATTCACTCACTGAGTTTGGCGCGAGCCTTAAGCCCATTCTCAATGCTATGTACGAATGGGGTGAAGACTATTTAAAAGAAAACGGGCTTACGCCAAATTGCTCAATGGTGCAATCACGGTAGCTTATTTGAAGTCGGTACGGCTAAATAAAGGAAAGCGCAACTACCTTACAAGCTCCGGTGCAATCACGGTAGCTTATTTGAAGTCAGCGAGGCAGCATCGGGAATGGCGACATAACCTTCATCATCAATTAATTGCTCCCCGTTTTCGGAAAGTAACCAGTCTCTTAAGATGCGAGAGGGGCTGTCTGAAGGTTCAGAGCTTCGCATTACTAAGTAAAACTCATGCGTCAAAGGATAGGTGTTCGCCGCTATAGTCTCTTTAGAGGGGATGATGCCGTCTACGGCAATGTATTTAAGCTTGTCACTGTGGTACATATTATCCGCGTAATAGAATACCGAGAAGCCGATTGACATATTGTCTTTGTCGAATTTTTCAAGCTCGTCAATCAGCATTCCCATTTCTGATATCACATATTGCGAAGATGGTGTCATTGGTTTTTCATCTTTCATAACTAAATCCAGAAACAATGCCTGAGAGCCGCTCCCCTCATTTCGCTGAATCGCTTTTATTTCGCCCTCGTCTCCTCCCAAATCCTTCCAGTCAGTAGTTTTGCCTGTGTAAATATCACGAATCTGCTGCATAGTCAGGCTTTCAACCTTATTATCTTCACCGGTGAGAAAGACTAAGGCATCGCGCCCTATTGGCGTGATATCAAGTTCCTTGACTGCTTTAATTCTGCTTTGCATTTCGAGTGAAGGGAGATACACGAGCAGCAAATCACCGCCCTGCCAATCATCAGCAGCACCCGTGACGCTTTGCAGTAAGAAATCCCAGGAATTTTCGGTTTGGTTAACCGTGACTCGATTCTCCGCCTCAGTGCGCGTAATCCCACAGGCTTTGGCGTAAATCGCCGCAATGAGAGGCATGCATGCCGTGCTCCCGTCTATTACAGGGCAATTTGAAGCACTAAGTCCCGGTATCCCTTCGGGAATGGATTGGTCATCATCATTATCATTTACAATAGTGGAAGTTTCATCATCGGAAAGTGCTTCGTCTTCGCTATTATTTTCATTACTTTTGTTAAATAAAGAGCAAGATGTCATTAATGCGATAATAAGAGACAAACTTAGTAATATACTTAAGATCTTTTTTGTTTTCATGTTTACCCTCCTGTATGCCGGTTTCCTTATAGCCTGATGTTTTCATTTAAATGCGCTTAGTCCTGTAAATCAGAAAAAATACTTTCCTTGTAGATCCAATTGCCGTCATTATCAAGCATTCCCCTGTAAAAACCTTTTGCAACTATGTAGCGCTCAGGACCTAATGCGGTCATCTCTTTTATATCCGTAAAAAATGCTATGGTGTTTCCTTTATCGTCGAAAACGCGCCAGTCATTATTGTAACTTTCGGAATAAGTAAGACTTAAATCAATCGGAGTGCTGTAAATCTCGGCGAATAACTTTGAATCTTTATTGAAGTAGGCTCCGAGTGTGCCTTCCTGACTGTACCAGACAAAAGGCGGCAGAGTAGTATTAAAGTTCACCAGCGCAGTCATAGCACTATAGCCTTCGGACAATTTCGCCACTTCATTTAGCTCCATATCCCAAAGCTGACATTTACTATAGTCTCTGATTACTTCACCGTAGTCTTCCGATTGATAAACATCGCTGTAATTGCAAGACGAGACTATATAACCATTCCAGAAAGCGGCGTCAGTTATTGTGGATTCGGCAGTAGCGTTTCTAATGGGTATTCCCTTTTCATTTAGCAGCACTAAGGTGTCAGTTCCGGAAATGACAGATAAAAAACAGATGGGATAACCGTCCATATCCAAAGGACCATACTGCAATACCGAGCAAGGACCGTAGATTACTTCGCCTTCCAATGTGCGCAATGTGTACTCATAAGTGTCGTTATTTGAGGTTATACAAAGTCTGTCATCTAAGTAGGAGATCCATTCGTTTTGAATTATAGGGGTATTTAATTCGGTTATCGAATATGTATTGCCGGATTTTTGCAATTTTAAAAAGCCTTCGGTATTTTCAGATGTCCAGTAGGACAATACCGGCGTTGGAAAATCTGAGTCAGCCGAAGCTATCGTTTTCCCTTTTTCAGAAAAGATGAGGTTTAGTTTCGGGTCATAAACATCGCAAGAGACTTCGTCCCAACAAAAAGCCTGATAGCAATCTATCCATGGTTGAATGTAATCATAAGACGCATCCGTCTCGCACCTTGCAATCTCTTTACATTTTGCGTCAAGAATAACGAGCCCCGTATCGCCGCAGGCAATAAATCCCCCGTCCGATGTGGTGTTAATAAATTTGTAGGTCCCTTCAGAATTGCCGTCATTTATACTGAATAATTCAAAATAAGCATTTTCGGTTATTTCGGAGGAATCGTCCGTTTCGGCGGAATGGCTGATTATTAAGAAATCATCATTTCCGTAATAAATGTAACCTGTAAAGAAATCCAGAATAAGCTTTCCTTTTGTATTATAAAATGCGGTTTCGTACAACGCAGAGAAAGGGTCTGCTTCCCCGTCTTCCGTCACAGAAAAATCTGAGAGTCTTTGAGCAGTGATACCGACTGCTTTGCTGTAATCGTCACTATATAAAATGTTTAAGGAGTCGCCTTCTAAAATTATTTTACCGTCTCTGTCAAGAATGCGCCCATAGGAATTCCCGACTCCGCCTTTGTCTCCGACATAGTAAAGCTGCACGGAAGAATCGTTAGAGCCGCCGGTTTTGTCTGCGCCGAACAAAGAGCAGGAAGCGAGCGAAAAAATAAGAAAAACGATTAACAAAATGCTAAACAAACGCTTACATAACGTAACTTTCTGCATATGCCCTCCAACCAAAGAGCTCCTGAAATACAACATAATAATAAGCTGCTTATGTGCGATACTTCTTGTCTCATAATATTACAATTAGAACTTTCCCGCAAGCTATAAGAATTAATATATGAAAGTAACCATTAATATTCGTAATATGGAAATCGCCCAAGCGTTTCTATGTATCTTTGTACCTACATTAAAAACACAATACATAATTCGCAAATGACACATTTACCATACATACTATGGCTAAATTTCCCAATAAAATAATTAATATTAAAAATATTTTGTACAATAAATACAAAAACGCTTGCAACGCGGTGTTCGATAGTGTACTATTGTCATATCATTAGTATGTACGTAAATTATTAACTCAAAAACCAATTTCAAAGGAGGAAAATCTACATGAAAAAGTACCAAAGAGCATTGGCGCTTTTACTGGCATTACTGCTTCTTGCCTTTACGGTGATGGCTTGCGGTAATAAGGAAACGCCTGCTGACACGACTGACACGACGGAACCCATCGGTCCGCAAAGTACCGATAAGGAAGATGTCGAGCTCACAGGTGAAGCTGCGGAAGTGGCCGCGGAAAAAGGTTTCGGATTAGCGGATATTCCTGAAATCTCAAACAAAGAACCCATAAATGTCATGGTAGAGGCATCGGGTTCAGGTGATACCATTGTCTCATTCATTGAGAAGTTCGCTGAAAAAACAGGCGTAGAGGTTACTTATGAAATGATAGTTATGACCTCTGCATACTCGAAGGAATTAAACGAATTACAGGCGGGCACCGGAGCCTATGACCTTGTTATGGTTGAGACCTCGTGGACGAATGAATGGAAAGACTATCTTATTGACATCGGAACGGCAGCTGAAGAATATGACCCGAAGGGGAAAGCAGGGCTGGAAGCAGACCTTGAGAATTATGACTCGGGACTTCTTCGTTGTGCGACGACGACAGATGGAGTCTTGATGGGACTTCCCTATTATTCATATCCGCTCTTCCAGTACATTAGGCAGGATGTATTTGAGGATGAGACAGAGAAAGCCGCTTTTAAAGAAAAATACGGCTATGACTTAGCACCTGCGACCACATGGGATCAGATTCATGATCAGGGCGAATTCTTTACCCGTAAAAAAGGTGACACCTTAAAAGGCGAGGTCTTGGATCATGACATCTACGGATTAGCCATGATGGCAGGACAGTTCCCGCACGTGCAGGATGAAATGGCAGCTCGTATTTGGGGTATGGGCGGACATTTTGCTACTCCTGTTCGCGATGCGAGCGGTGAAATCACCGAATTCGTATTTACAAAAGAGGATCAGGAAATCATGTTGCAGGCCTGCAAGGACTATGTGGAGGATATGAAATATTCACCTCCGGGTACAGAGAATGCTTTCTGGGATTTCGCGGGCAGTCAGTTCGCGGCAGGAAATGCGATCATCATGCCTGACCAGTATAACGGACTTTGGACATGGATGGTCACGGATCTCGCGGCGAATGTACCGGGTGCTACGGTAGTGGCGGCTCCTGTTCCCGGAATGCAGCCATATACCGGCGGATTCTTCATGGGTATCAGCAAGGATTCGGCGAATATCGAGGCTTCTTATTGGCTGGCGCGTTATATCGCTTCCTATGAGGCTCAGTATGAGATGCCGTTATCAGGCGGATGGCCTGTAACCCGTTTTGACGTAGTCGAAAGCGCTCAGGCGAACCCAGATGTGGATGAAGCCACTTATCATGAGGCATTCGGGTATGGCGAGGCTCAGATTGAAACTGCCGAATATCAGACACCCTATATCAATGATTATCTGCACTTTAACTCGGATGCAGCAGGAAAACTCTATGACGAAATGACGACGGTCTTCCATGAAAATGCTGTTGGCGTTCATACGCCTGAGGAAACGGTCAAAATTTGGGGAGAGAAGCTGGTGGATGTCCAGAATACTTATGGTTCAGTGCCTGCTTCTGTGGAGGAATAAATCTTTAATATTCATGAATAAAGCGCAGGCATCGTTAACCTTTAACAAAACCCAAACGATGCCTTGCGCATCAGTAAAAACGGTCAAAAAGGGAGTGAATTCTTATGAAAAACAAAAAGACCACACCGAAAAAACCGATGAGCGATAAACAGTTCGGATGGCTTCTGATAGCCCCGCTCTGCTTTGTTCTCGCCGTTTTTATGCTCTATCCCACAGTTTATGCTGTAGTCATGTCATTTACGAAGTATCTGATGAAGGGCACCCCGACATGGATCGGTGCCGATAATTACAGATATATCCTTCATAACAGCGAAATGTGGAATTCTCTCGGGAGAACCGGGCTTACGGTTATTATATGTATTGTTTTTGAGCTTGTGCTCGGAATGCTTTTGGCGCTTTTATTAAATCGTGATTTCCGCGGGCAGGGGATCGTCCGTGGTTTATGCTTTATGCCGCTTCTGATATCACCGCTGGCCATGAGTCTGATATGGAGTTACATTCTGAATAATCAATACGGAATCGTTAATATTATTCTTGGCTGGTTTAATATATACAATATACCTTGGTTCTCAAGTGTAAGTATGGCTAAATACACTATCATGGGTATGACAATCTGGCAATGGTTGCCGTTTTCCACTTTTGTTTTGTTGGCGGGTCTGAAAGGTCTCCCGAAAGACCAGTTCGAGGCGGCTCAGGTAGACGGGTCATCCTCTTGGAATACGTTCTGGAGACTTACCGTACCTACTCTTAAGCCATTGATAATGATTATTGTTCTGCTTCGTGTCATGTCTCTTATAAGGACCTATGACCCGCTTTATGGTACCACCAGAGGAGGGCTGGGGACAGAGACATTTGACTGGTACGTTTACCGTATGGGCTTTGTAAAATACGATGTAGGGAGAGGAACGGCGCTCGGAGTATTTTCTCTTGTGATTACGCTATTAATATCTAACGTCCTCTATTCGCAATTGATGAAAGCCCTAAAGAAACGCTGATTTTAGTGGCGCGTCGTGTCGGGGGATATCCCTGACACAAATAAGAAGGTGGTGAACATTAAGATGAAAAAAAAGAAATTCAGTTGGAAACGCGTTGTATTCTGGATAGTATTGATTTCGGTGGTATCGTTATTTGTATTCCCGATTTTCTGGGTTTATGTGACAGCTTTTAAAACGAATGCGGCTATTCGTTCGACATCGCTTGCGTTTACACCTACAATAGAAAATTTCGTTTTCCTTTTCACGACGCGAAATGCGCAGGTGCCGCTGCTTAATACCATCATTATCAGTGTTGTGAGTACGCTTCTTGTTATGCTAATCTCAATTCCTGCGGCTTACAGTTTTGCCCGTTACAGCCCGTCAGGAAACACACTTCTTTTTACGACTATTTCCACCCGCATGTTTCCGGGGGTAATAGCCGCAATCCCGTTTTTCCTTCTGTTTCGGGATTTAAACCTATTGGATACACATATAGGAATAATATTGATGTATGTCTATTTCAATATGTCATTTGCGACATTCCTGATGTACGGTTTCTTCGTAGATATACCTGAACAGGTGGAGTATGCCGCGATGGTGGATGGTTACAGTAGGCTTGATATTATCAGGAAAATAGTTTTCCCGCTTGCAAAACCGGGCATTGCGATTACCACAATATTTACGTTGATTTGGTCATGGAATGAGTTTTTCTTTGCCTTTCTCTTTACAGGGAAAGTTGCAAAGGCGGTATCTGTGGAGCTCTCGCTTTTCTGGGGCGCGACTCAGATTCAATGGGGAGCTATGGCGGCTCTTATGTGCATAGCGATGCTTCCGACTTTAGCGGTTGCTATTTTCCTGCAAAAATACATCGTCAGAGGCTTAAGCTTTGGCGCGGTTAAAGGCTAAGGAGGTTCTTTATGGGTACATTTGATCGGTGTTTTATGGCGGTTTTGCTGTTTGCGGTAGTTAATTTTCTTTGGATAATTTTTCTCGAAGAGTACCTCAATATATATTTTGGAGTAGGCTTAGGGGTGCTGGTCGGAGCGGCCTTTATAGCATTCGGTCCTAAGAAGGTAAAGAAAGAAAAGAAAGCAAAGGCAGAGAAAAAGGAGTAGTGACGGGAGGTAACATATGTCTGAGATTAGACTGGAGAATGTAACAAAAAGATACGAGTCGGTCGTTGCTTTGGACGGTGTCAGTTTCTCCTGCAAAGACGGCGAATTTTTCACTCTTCTGGGACCATCAGGAGCCGGAAAAACAACGACGCTTGAAGTGATTGCCGGGCTTAAAAAACCCGATGAAGGTAAGATATACCTTGATAATGAGGATGCGGCGGATATCTCTGTTCAGGATAGGGATGTCGCGATGGCATTTGAGGATTACGCGCTGTATTCCCATATGAAGGTTTATGACAATATTGCGTTTCCGCTTCGTTCACCTAAATATCCCGAAAAGTTGACTAAAGCCCAGGAAAAAGAAAAAGTAGAGGCGATAGCCAATCGTCTGGGGATCGGGGAATATCTGGATCGTATGCCAAAGCAGCTCTCGGGTGGTCAGAAGCAGAGAGTATCTCTTGCCAGAGCTATGGTTCGAAAGCCTAAGATATTTTTGCTTGATGAGCCCATAGCGCATTTGGATGCAAAGCTACGTGCCCTTGCGAGATCTGATTTAAAGAGAATCGCCGGTGAAATGGGGACTACTATTGTATATGTAACGCATAATTACAGGGAGGCATTGGCACTTTCTGACAGGATTCTCATTATGCGTGAGGGAAAGGTAGAGCAAATCGGGACTCCTGATGAGATTTATAATGAACCGGAATCGGATTTTGTGGCTAATCTCGTAGGTGATCCCCCGATTAATTTCATGGACGGAGAGCTTAAAAAGGATTCGGAAACGACTGTCTTTGAGTTCGATAAATTCAAATTTGCCTTGCCTGATGATTTAGCAAAAAAAGCTTGGGCATCATCGTGGGAAGAGGATGGCAAAAATATTGTGAGACTTGCCTGTCGCCCTGAATCATTAACAGCGGCTAAGGAAAGGACGAGCGACATAGCCGCGCAGTTTCCCGTTTTGGTATCTGAACGAAAGGACGAGGAAATACTGCTTAAGTTCAGGGTAAAGGAAGCCCTGATAATTGCGAGTATGGGGCAGGCGGATGATGTTCCCGGGTTTGAGGAACCGGCATGGGTTCAGATTGACTTATCAAAGGTATATTTCTTTAGAAAGACCATGGAAGTCTCTGCTGAGTCTAAGAGAGGTTAAGCAAGGTGTCCGGGGTATCCCCTGTTAAAGCATGCTCAAGGAGGTGTTGATTATTCATGAGTAAGTTAGAAGCGAGAAATGTCGTAAAAATATATGAAGGAAGTAACGATGCGGCTGTTAAGGGAAGTAATTTCCTCGTTAACGACGGCGAGTTTATCGCGATATTGGGGCCGTCAGGGTGCGGAAAAAGCTCGACCCTTCGCATGATAGCGGGACTTGAGGAGATCACCTCAGGTGAGATACTATTTGATGATAAGGTGATAAACGGATTGACGCCTGCGCAGCGTAACATCGCCCTGGCATTTGAGTCGTATGCCCTTTATTCACCAATGAATATATTTGAGAATATTGCCTTTCCGCTTAAGGCGGCAGGCGTACCAAAACCTGAGGTGAAAAGAAGGGTAAATGAAGTGGCGGAAATGTTTGATTTAACCGCGCTCTTAAAGAAAAAACCGGGCGAGCTCTCGGGCGGGCAGCAGCAGAGAATTTCGCTGGCCAGAGCCCTGGTTCGCCGCCCCAATGTATTTCTATTGGATGAGCCGCTCTCGCACATGGACCAGAGAAACAGAGCGGATATTAGAACCAGAATAAAGTATATGCATGAAAGAGATAAAATCACTACAATTTATGTCACTCACGATCAGGAAGAAGCGGTATCGTTAGCCGATAGGGTTATGGTCATGAGTATGGGTGAAATCCAGCAATTCGGAACCGTGACAGAGCTTTGGAACAAGCCGTCGAATATATTTGTGGCTGGCTTTATCGGGGAACCGGCAATCAATTTTGCGCAAGGCAAAGTCGAAAGTGACCACTGCGTTTCTGTATTTGATACTCAGTGGAATTGTGATATCTCACTTGCAAGCTATCCGAAATCTCACGAGGTGACTGTAGGATTTCGCCCCAATAAAACACGAATAACCAATCAGAAAACCGTAGGGAGTGTGGAAGCGAAAGTTTCTGTCGTTGAATTTGCGGGAACGGCGAGGCAATTGACCCTCACAATAGCGGGGGAGGATTATCGGGCGATGGTGGCACCTGATTTAGTGGTGAAACCGGGTGATACTGTTTATCTGCACGTTGATCCCCAAAATGTATTGCTGTTTGACACGAAGACCACAAACGCTATCTACTAACCGGATAGAAAGGAGAAAAAGGTGCTGGATCCAAAGAAATTAGACAAAACCATACCTGTTCCTCTGTACTATCAACTTAAAACCATGCTGCTTGAAGAGATTGACAATGGAACATTTGGGGTAGATTCTCTGATTCCGACAGAGAAAGAGCTTTCGGATATGTTTGCGATTAGCCGCACTACCGTGCGTCAGGCAATAGCTGAGCTGGTACATGAGGAAAGACTCTATCGGATTAAGAGTAAAGGTACATTTGTTGCGAGAACAAAAATAAAACAGGATTTCATTAGGCGTCTGGAATCCTATGATGAGTCGATACGAAGGACTGGCAGGACTCCGGGGACGAAACTCTTACAGATGCAGACAAGGCAGGTAAATGAGGAGGTCGCGGAAGCGCTGGGGCTTAATCTTTCAAGTGAAGTAGTATATATTAACCGCCTGCGAAGCGCAGACGGAGTACCGGTAGTCTTAGTTGAAACCTTCCTTCCGTATAATAGCTGCTCGTTTGTGCTGCAGCATGATTTGGAAAAAGAAGCTTTGTACTCAATTCTCTCGAAAAATAATAATACAAAAATCCACAGAGTTACACGAATCATTGAAGCGGTGCAGGCTTCCGCTGAGGATGCGTCAGTGCTGCAGATAAAGCGCGGGAAGCCGGTGCATTTGTTTCATTCGGTAGGTTATAATGAAAAAGACGAGCCGGTCGAGTATTCGGTTTCCAGATACCGCGGCGACCAGAATAAATTCGTCGTGGATATCTATGTGGAAGTGTGAATAAACGAACTACATTATAATCTCACATAATAGTTACGGATTCAACAGGCTAATAAAACCGCGGGCAGATTTTGAGAGCTTTATGCTTCTTAGATGGCATAGGCTTATTCTTGTTCTGATTTCGGGCACAATCGGTACAAAAGCAATATCATCGCGCATATGATAAATTGCGAGCTTATTTGTTAAAAGTGCGACACCCATACCATCCGCCGCCATGTCAATAAGTGTTTCAATGCTATGATCCATAAAATATATTTTCGGAGTAAAACCATGGGCTTTACAGGTTTCGACGACGATTTTTTGCGGTGTGCTACCCTTACTTAACAGAAGGAAATCCATGTCTTTAAGAGCTGTTAGATCAATCGAAGAATTCGGTGATAGCGGATGCGAGGAAGGAAGTACTGCCACAATGAAATCATCAATATATGAAAAGCGGGTAAATTCGTCCTGTTTCGCTGACTCTTCTCCGGTCTCTCGTATAAAAGCAAGCTCTATTTCTTTTTTGCGTAACTTATTTTTTAATTCATCCGAGCCTGCCTGAGAAATGCTCAAAGTGTACTCGGGACACTTCTTTTTGAATCCTGATATTAGGGCCGTTATGCCGTATTGAGCCAGTGCGGGGATTGCTCCGAGGCGTAAATTGACCTTATCCTCTGCCATTAAACTAGCTATGGCGAGCATATATTCATTGTGAGATCGTACGATTTTAAGGGCATATGGGAGCAGCAATTTCCCATATTTATTAAGCGAAACCCTGTGAGTCGTCCTGTCAAAGACCTTTGCACCGACCTCGGATTCCAATGAAATTATGTGCTTTGAGAGGGATGACTGCGATATGTATAGTTTCTCAGCCGCTTCAGAGTAATTTCCCACCTGCGCTAAAGTAACAAATTCCTTTAAATAGTCGATGTTCATGGCGACCTCCCGGGTTATTATTCCTTATTGGAATAAATACTAACATAATCTGATTTGCTTGTCAAAATAAGGTGGATATAATTAAATCAGCAGGTTTTTGGGGGTAGTTATCAGGATGAGTTCGGAAAATAAAATGGGAGTAGCTCCCATACCAAAATTAGTTTTGAGTATTTCGTTGCCATTAGTGATTTCGATGATGGTGCAGTCATTGTACAACATAGTGGACAGCATTTTTGTGGCGCGACTCGGCGAGGACGCACTGACTGCCGTATCGCTTGCTTATCCTGCTCAGATATTATTAATAGCGGTGTCTGTCGGAACAGGGGTCGGTGTAAATTCACTTTTATCCCGTGAGCTTGGAAAAAAGAACTTTGAAGGTGCAAATAAGGTGGGGCTAAACGGTTTGTTTCTGGCGGTAGTCTTATCGCTGGTGTTTACGATTTTGGGATTATTTATTGTGCCTTCGTTTTATCGGATATTCACCAATGATGCCTATATTACCGGACTCGGAATCAGTTACCTGCGAATTTGTATGTTGCTTTGCTCCGGGATTTTCCTCGGAACGATGGGAGAACGCCTTTTGCAGGCCACTGGGAAAACTTCACTTAGTATGGTGGCGCAGACTGCCGGGGCGCTCACAAACGTTATTCTGGATCCAATCATGATTTACGGTTGGATAGGTTTCCCAAAAATGGGGGTCGCGGGTGCGGCTTTGGCTACCGTAATAGGTCAGTGGGTGGCGGCAGTTCTCGCTATTATTCTTAATATTACAAAAAACAAGGAAATCAGTTTATCATTCAAGGGATTTAGGCCAAGTTCAAGCACGATAAAATTGATATATAAGGTCGGGGTTCCCGCGATGTGCGTTCAGGCATTGAGCAGTCTGATGGTCATTGTGATGAATAAGGTATTGGTTGGCTTTTCAAATACAGCCGTTGCGGTCTTCGGGGTGTATTATAAGCTGCATAATTTTATATATATGCCTGTATTAGGACTGACACAAGGTTTGATTCCTATAATCGGCTATAATTATGGAGCAAAGAATGGGAAAAGGGTAATGGCAGCTTGGAAGTTTAATACTATTGTCGCCTGTGCCATATCGGCTGCGGGTATGTTAGTATTTGTTTTATTACCGTCTCAATTGATGTCCATGTTTAATCCTAGTGTCGAAATGATGAAAATGGGGATACCGGCACTTCGCATCCTCGGGCTTCCCTTTATCTTCACGGCATTTTCTGTTGGAATAGGCTATGCCTGCTCAGGGATGGGAAACGGCATAAACAGTATGGTAAGCGCACTTATCAGGCAGTTGGTAGTATTGGTTCCTTGCGTATACCTTTTGTCATACTTGTTCGGACTGGGAGGAATATGGTTCGCTTTTCTCGTAGCGGAAGTCTTAGCCGCAGTCTATGCGGGAGTGTCGTTTGTGCATGAGTGCAGGGTGAAGATTAGCTATTGAAAAAATCATAAAAGACATTCATGCTTTTGGTGAATTTTGCATCCGGAGACCATGTAAGATAGATGTCGCGCGTACATTCTATGTCAGAGATTCTAAGGAGTTTAAGGTCCGGATAGTCATAAAGCACATCTTTGGTGGATACCGCAATGTTCAGAGTGTTAGAGGAAACGTACTTTACCCTTTGCATAACGTTTGGGAAAGCCTCAATCTGAGGCAATATGGATTCAAGCCTTCGATATAATTCCATACCACAAGGGCTTAATTTTACACGTTTTCCTATGCGTACAAACAATTCTACGCCTAAATCGGATTGAAAAATATTACATTTGAGCTATTTAATGAAGATACACATTGCTTTGAATTCTGGGAGAAAGCAATTGAGCACTTCCTGAATTTTCTTAAGGTAGAGAAAGTAAAATACTACATCGGGGTGTAGTATACAGTGGGGCGTAAGGAACTCGGAGATTATTATGGACGCTTTTGCGTACTCGAAGGTATATTCTCAATAGCATACAGCGGAAGGTTCAGCATCCAGTCCTGTTCTTTATAGTCTGACATGGAAGTTCGGATGGATAAATCGGGATGGTATTTATCCGCGAAGGCTCTTAGGCTCTTACTCTGCAAATTAACCTCGGCTTTTACTTCTATAGGAATGACGGCATTTCCGGTATCTATCAGAAAATCTATTTCCGACGTATTATTATCATTGGTCCAGTAGTATGTTTCTATGCCTGAAAGGGTCTTCAACTGCTGGAGCACGTATTGCTCGGTGAGAGCACCTTTGAATTCGGTAAATAGCGCATTGCCGTCTAGCAAGACATCCTGACGCAACCTGGTCATGCAGGACAGCAGCCCGACATCTACGATAAACAGTTTAAAGGCTTTTAGATCTTCATAAGATTTAAGTGGCAATCCCGGGGCATTGACACGATGCACTTTATGGACCAGGCCACAATCTGACAGCCACATCAAGGCGATTTCATAGTCTTTAGCGCGCGCCCCCTCCTTTATTATTCCGTAAATGAATTTTTTGTTTTCCCGAGCCAACTGAGAAGGTAAACTGTTCCATAGCATACGGATGCGAGATACGGCTTCAATGGGAGCATGTTTTGAAAAATCCTGTTCATAAGATTCAAGGATACGCTGCTGAATTTCACGAACTTCTCCGAAATTGCGCTCTTCTGAAAAGGAGAGTACTGCCTCGGGCATACCGCCGACGAAATAATAGTGCTTTAGAAGGTCAATAAACTCCCGTTTATAAGTGGTAATCATGTCATAATTGCCATCGTTTAATAGAGCGACATACTGCTCTTTCCCTAAAGCTAACAGGAACTCAGAAAAAGATAATGGGAACAGGTCTAAGAATTCCACCTTGCCAACGGGGAAGGAAGTCCCATGATGAAGCGCTACTCCAAGAAGTGACCCCGCGCATACAATTTTGTATTCGGGAGCATTTTCATTGAAGTATTTAAGAGATGCTAAAGCTGCAGGTATTTCCCGGACTTCATCAAAGATAATAAGCGTGGTCTCCGAGTTTATTTTATGACCTGCGAAAAGCTCTAAGCCTGTAATTAAGCGCGTAATATTTAGGTCTGCGGAGAACAGGTCCTCCATAAGGCTGTTTTTCTCCATATTAATATAGATGGTTTCGTCAAAAGCGATTCGCCCAAATTCCTTCATGAGCCAAGTCTTACCAACCTGACGTGCACCTCTTATAATCAGTGGTTTGCGCTTATTATTGTCTTTCCATTTTAACAGTGCTTCCATAGCAGTACGATACATATTTCTCACCTCGATCCAAGCAAAGTATATCAACGAACACAAAAATATGCAACGACTTTCTGCGAAATGCAACACTTTTTCCATAGGACTTTTTGTGATACCATAACACTTTTTCCATAGGACTTTTTGTAATATTGCAACACTTTTTCCGCAGGACTTTTTGAAAGATGTTCAATTGACGATTTTTGTTTGACTTAGCCTTTACATTATGTTTCAATAACGTAGACGGCTACGCAGATTCTGTATCTGCTCTGCCGCTTATTGATACAGCTTTATGGTTCGAGATAATTAAAGTCTCGCTAAGAGGGAACACGGTGAAATACCGTGACAGCTCACACTACTGTGAGGTCGGACGAAGTTTTTACGCCGTACGGACGTGTACGACAGCCACTGTCAATGATATATGATGGGAAGGTGAAAATTTTCGGATGATGACCGAGTCAGGAGACCTGCCATATTAGTTGCTTGCAAATTTACTTTCGGTGAGGAGAGAAATTAAGATGAAAAAAGAAAAGACATTCTTTAAGTTTGGACTGTTGTTATGTGTGCTTGCAGTGGTGATTTTTGCCGTAGCCTGCGGGAATAAGGATAACACACAGACCGATCAAAGCGGCGAGTCAGCCGCAGTATCAGAAAATGTAAAACCGGAATCAAATGTGGATGTTGAAGTAAATGGAGCCACAGGCACAGTGATTGATGTCGGTGTGGGCGAAAAGTCCTTTCAATTCGAAGTAACATTGGATGATAAGACAGAAAAGTTCACTGTACATACCGATGAAACGACCGTAGGAGATGCGCTTCTTGGGGCAGGACTTATCACCGGAGAGGAAAGTGATTTAGGGCTTTTTGTGACATCGGTTAATGGTATTACTCTTGATTATGACAAGGACGGGAAGTTCTGGGGATTTTTCATAGACGGTGAGATGGCGATGACAGGAGTGGATGCCACTGATATCGATGAAAATTCGATATATGCTTTTGTGGCGACCGAAGGCTAATATGCAGAAGCGTCTGACTACCAGAGAGATAGTGACATTTGCGCTGCTGGGCGCTTTGATGTATTGCGGTTTTTTATTGATGCAATGGATTCCCAATGTGCATCCTGTGGCCATGCTGGTCATGGTTTACACTGTAATCTATAGAAAAAAGGCGCTTTACCCTATTTATGTATATGTGTTTCTGTGTTTGATTATCTCAGGTTTTGCGCTTTCAATGCTGCCCTATCTTTATATATGGACTATTCTGTGGGGAATCGTGATGCTGCTGCCGCGAAATTTGCCCGCTAAATTTGCGGTTCCTATGTATATGATAGTCTGTGCTCTTTTCGGACTGGCTTTTGGCACACTCTATGCGCCGATGCAGGCATTGATGTTTCATTACACATGGAAGGGAATGTTGGCGTGGATAGCTGCGGGCTTTTCGTTTGATGTTATACATGCCATAGGGAATTTCGCGGCGGGGAGTCTGGTGATACCTATCTCAAATTTATTGCAGAGGTACAGTTGATTAGAAGAATTTTGATAAATATGTTAATATAGTCTCGTTATCTTTAGAATCATGAGTAAATGACGCTTTTTTCTTTTCGAAATCGGGGTAATCAAATGAACGGTTTTTTTGATCGCATTAAATCGGGAGTTAAAGATTTTAGAATTGATATGAACAATTTCTCGGCATTTCTTACCGCAATAGTATTCGGAGTCACGGGTGCTTTTGTTTTGTATGTGACCGTTGCCGAATCGGCGGGGCTTTCGACCGAGCAAATGGTTTCGTGGGTTATGACAGGTTCCGCAGGGGGGGCTATTGCGACGATTATTCTGGGGCTCTACTTTAAACAGCCTATAGTTATCCTTCCGTCTTTGCCTGCGCTTATTGTTATGGGAACTATGTTTGCTTCGTTTTCTTTGTCCGAGATGGTCTTTGGATATTTGGTGGCTTCGGTATGCGTGTTTATCCTCGGATATTTCAAGATTATCGGAAAAATCGGTAAGGTGCTCCCTGTTCCGATAATTATGGCGATGATTGCCGGTGTTTTTATGTCATATGGGGTTAAAATGGTCAATGGAGTACTAAATCAGCCTTTAGTCGGTTTGTTGATTATAGCCTCTTATCTTATAACATCTGCGGTAACTAAAAAAGTCCCTCCTCTATTAAGTGCGCTCGTAGTCGGGGCGATTGCGACAATCATATTCAGCCCGATAAAAATAGATGCGGCAGTTTTCGGGCTCTATCCGCCTTTGTTTATCACTCCGAAATTCAATCCGGATGTATTACTATCGGTTTCGTTCCCCCTCGTTCTTCTCGTCGTGGCGGATACCTTGAAAGGTTTCGGAGTTCTAAGCACGAATGATTATGATGTGCCGCTTAATACGAATTCAAAAGTGGCGGGCATTGTATCTTTGATAACAGCCTTTTCATTGAATCATGCTGTCAGTATGGCAGGTCCGGTAACTGCAATCGTAGCAGGGACAAGCGCCGGAAACAAAGAGCGAAGATATGTTTCATCTGTGTTGACAGGATTCGGAATGTTAGTTGCCGGATTATTAGCCGGATATATACTTCCATTGGTATCCGCATTACCTGGAGATATTATTGCGGTCATAACAGGTCTGGCGATGCTCGGACTCTTTACGAGTTCTCTTGAAATGGCTTTTGGTACAGGAAAATTCTTAAAAGGCGCGTTTGCATCTTTCATAGTCGGACTATCAGGTTTGGAACTTTTTGGCATAGGAGCTCCCGTTTGGGCTATCGTTGCGGGAGTAATTGTTTCGCTAATGACTGAGAGGGCGGATTTTAAATGAAAACTGTAACTGTTATTTATTCCCCGTATATCTTGCCATCAGTTTAAGGAAGATTTTCAAGTCAGGATCCGATTCCTGTTTTTTCCAGAACAGCATATAGTCAGTGGCTACATTCTTATCTTTAATACGTACGGAAGATATTTCCTGACTGTAAGTGAAAGAGATGTTTCCGGGGACGAGAAGCATACATTTCGGTGGAGTTTCCAGACTGCCTAAGTATGGGAAAATCTCCGGCAGATGAGAGACCGTAAATGAACCTAATTCCAGCAAGTCCAAAGGGCCAGATAGTGGTTTATCCCTTATACTTAAGAAACCTAATTCGAGTGGAAGAAAATCGCCGTAAGTCTTATATTCCCGCAAGAGTTCCTCTGCGCCTATGGCGGTGCGCCCATATAGCGGGGCTTCTTTTCCTACAATAATGCGGTAAGGGCTGTGATGCAGAAGTTGCATACCTACTTGTTCTTCATATTTTGATAGTAGATCCCGCGTCTCAACGCCCACCTGGCATACGCCTTCCAATACAGACTCAATCATGTCTCCGGGTTCGGGATAATAGAATTTATATGGCTTATTAATATTTTCGGACGGATAGGCTTCTTCAATGGCGCCCACTATCTTACCGAACATGCCGTCGCGGGTGTATACGGAGATAAGAAAACCGGGCATATTCTTTTGAGAGATTTTACCATTATCGACAAGCATGTTCGTAAACTCTTCTATTACCGATAATGCGCTCAATGCCCTTAAATAGAAGACATTGCCTTCATTAGTGATATACGTTTTGTGAGTGTCTCGCACAAACAGTTTTATGCCGAGTTCATCCTCCAACGCCGCTATTTGCCTTGTAATAGTGGACGGATTAGTGTACAGAATCCCCGCCGAGCGCTTGAAAGAATGCAGAGCCGCACATGTAACAAAGTACCGCAGTTGCTGGGTGGTCATGAGCTTTTCCCTTTTTGTTATCGTCAAAAAGTATCTATGTCTTAAGTCATTATTATACGCTGAATTGCAGATATTGCAATTCCAATTTCATCGGCGTTCAAGCTAAAATAAATTAAATAAACGGAAGCGTTGGATCTATAGTGTAGAATTAAAGGATAAACAGGAGGACGATATGAAAAAACTAATAGCTGTTGTGCTGATAATGGCAATGTCGGCGACGCTGTTTGCGGCTTGTAAAAGCGCTGATCAGACAGGTGCATCGTCAGGGGAGACTTCTACCGATGCAGCACAGGAAACTGATGAAGGTTCACAGGCGCAAGACTCAGATGAGATTAAGCCCGGCGAGACGGGATATGATCTGAATGGAAAGTCAGTGGGTTTTGGATGCCCCATGCTGTCAGTGGAATTTTTCGCTAGTATGTCAACGGAATTTGAACATTTCTTTACGTCACGCGGGGCTAAGTATACGGCTCTGTCAGCTGACGGAAACCCTGCCACTCAGGTTGAGAACATTGAAAACTTTGTCAGCATGGGAACTGACATATTAATACTATTCCTTGTTGATGAATCTGCGGCAACCGATGCAATGATAAAAGCACGTGAAGCCGGAGTGTATGTCGTGGTTGTGGCAAATATCATGAAAGATCCTAATTCTTATGATACTTGTATTACTGTTGATCAATATGAATCCGGCGAAGTAGGAGCAAAGGAATGTGCCGCTTGGGTAGATGCCACATTCCCCGACGCGGAAGCCGGAACTATTGATGTTATATTGCTATATACCACTTCGGAATCGGGATTGTTGGTACGTGTGGAGGCAATGAAGACGTTAGCTGAGCTTACCGATAAAGTAAAACTCTATGAGTACGATTTGGGAGCAGAGACTTCTCAGGATGGCGCCATGGAATACGCGGAGCAGGCTCTGATGGAGCACCCGGATGCGAAGCTGATTTTCTGTTATGGCTCGGTCATGGCTTTGGCGGCGGACGAAGTGGCGATGAAACAGGTGACAGATAAAGACCACTTTGCGATTATAGGTATTGACTCTATAGACGTCGTTCTTGATCGTATTGGAAAATCCACAACAAATGAAAGCCTGATTCGTAAATCCATTAAACTCGGAGTGGGCACACCTTATACCACATTTGAAATTGTAACCGGAGAATGGGCAGGGGAATTACAGGATGGTGTTTTCCACGAGGAATGCATAGTTATTGACCCATCGAATTACGAAGAATACTATTCTGCACAATTTGACTGATAATAAGAGGTTGATCTTAAATGGAACCTATTCTTGAAGTCAGAAATATTACAAAGCGATATCCCGGCGTAGTAGCCCTTGATGATGTGTCATTGTCATTTGAAAAAGGTGAAATCCATGCAATCATGGGCGAAAACGGCGCCGGGAAATCGACTCTAATAAAAATAATAGCGGGAGCTGAAGCACCGACGCAGGGCAGTATAGAAATCGGCGGTGCTTCTTACCCGAGGATGCATCCTATGGATGCTAAAAAGGCGGGAATCAGTGTTATTTATCAGGAGTTTAATCTGATTCCATCAATGAGTGTTGCCGAAAATCTGTTTATCGGCGAAAAGGTCGGGAAAAGCAGATACTTACCTGATTTTAAAGAAATGTATAAACGTGCCGCCGATTTCTTAAGTGAACTTGGCAGCAATATAAAACCTGAAACGCTGGTATTTGAGCTGTCGACTTCACAGAAACAGCTGGTGGAAATTGCAAAAGCAATGGTTCAAAACTGCAAGGTTCTGATAATGGACGAACCATCGGCAGCCATTTCGGTGGCTGAGGTCGACAATATGCTCCGGATTGTGCGCGAGTTAAAAGAAAAGGGAGTTACGATTATTTACATAAGTCATAGAATTGATGAGGTATTCGGCCTATGTGACAGGATTTCCATCCTGCGCGACGGAAAGTACGTAACCACGGGATTTCTTAAAGATATGACCAGAAAAGACCTTATACGGCACATGGTAGGAAGGGAGCTCTCGGAAACTTATCCGCATACCAGAGGAGAAGGTAAAGAACTTGTATTATCAACTGAAGACTTAAGCGGAAACGGTGATTTTCACATTGATATGAACTTGCGCGCCGGGGAGATTCTCGGGGTAGCCGGTTTAGTCGGTGCGGGGAGAACGGAACTGGCAAAAATGCTCTGCGGGGATGTGCGTCCCTTAAGCGGCAACATTTATGTTAAGGGTACTAAGAAAAATTTCAAAACAGTCTCTGATGCTTTAGATTCGGGTATTGGACTGATTCCGGAGGATCGTAAAGGCGAAGGGCTTTTCATGGATTATTCCGTAGATTGGAATATCCCCAGTATGTGTTTTAAAAGGCTTGCAAAATGGGGAATTGTTAAGCAAAAAGACGCTGAAGCTCTGACAGATGAATATGTAAAAGCCCTCAGAATTAAGACACCTTCCACCAGACAGGTGGTGAGGCTCTTATCCGGTGGAAATCAGCAAAAGGTCGTTGTTGCAAGAGCATTAGCATATAGGGCTGATATTTTGATTTTTGATGAGCCCACAAGAGGAATTGACGTAGGCACAAAACAGGAAATATACAAACTGATGGATGCTTTGGCATCTGATGGCAAAGCTATAATTATGATAACTTCGGATATGGAAGAACTCCTCGGTATGTCCGATCGTATTATCGTACTATATGAGGGAAGAAAGACAGGGGAGTTATTAAGGAGTGAGTTCAATCAGGATGCGGTATTGAGCTACGCGAGCGGATATACCGGTGATTGAAACGGGAAAGGAGTCATTATACCATGAAGAAAGCCATGGATATTGCGCAGAAGAATCTGGCAATTATGCTGCTGATTATAGCGGCAATTCTTTTCGGAGTGACAACAAAGAATTTCTTCTCCGTCACTAATATTCTGAATATTTTCAATCAGAATGCATATCTGATTATAGCAGCCTGCGGGATTGCGCTTATCATGATAGGCGGGGATTTGGATATGAGCGTCGGGTATCATATGAGTATTTGCGGTGTTTTATGCGCTATGATGCTTACCCGAACCACTATCCCGGTCTGGGTGATCGTGCTGCTTACAATAATTATCAGCGTGGGTATATCAATGATAACTACATTTCTTACCGAATTGCTCGGGATACCACGAATTTTTGTAACTATCGGCGAGTCTACCTTGTTTCAGGGAGTGGCATATGTACTGACGAATTCAAAAACTGTTTCGGATTTACCTGTCTCCTTTAAACAAATCGCGCAAGGGACTGTGGGGCATCCGAGTTTGACTTACGCAACACTTCTCATGGCTTTAATAGTTATTATTATGAGCTTTGTCTTAAGTAAAACCTATTTTGAACGATGGGTTTTCGCGATGGGAGGAAATATTACTTCAGCCCGTCTGGCGGGCATTAGAGTCAGAAAGATGAAGTACTCTATCGGCGTCATTGTGGGACTTGCACTAGGTATTGCGAGCGTTATCTTAATCGGAAGAACCGGAGCGGCTGCGGCAAATACCGCGGCAGGTACTGAAATCAATATTCTTACCGGCATTTTGCTTGGGGGTGTCTCAATTCGCGGAGGCGAAGGAAAGATAAGCAATTGCGTAGCAGGCATTCTCTTAATTGCTTTGATAGGTAACGGAATGCAATTGGCGGGCTGGAATCCCTATTATCAGTATATTGCCAAGGGCGGAATCATGCTGGGAGTATTGGGCTTTGATATGTTCCAAATGCGAAGGCGAAGTATTATGAATAATCAAAGAAAAGAAGAGGCTTAATAGTATAACAAAAGTACTGAAAACATGGGAGGACGGTTCATGCATTTTAATAAGGAAAATTTTGAAGTAAATACATATTCATATAATGGGCGAGAAATACGCTACAGAGCGTTTATGAACCGTTCCTACGTCGATAAGCCGGCCGATCCCGCATTTCAGATAATCAATATTTTTGTTCCTGAGTGCTATTACAGCGGTGAAAGTATAAATGGATACAATTTGCAGAATGCTCCTATTTTCATCCCGAATTCAGTAGGAGGTTATATGCCCGGTCCCGCTATGGTTCCGGGGCCGATGTTGTTCGGTGAGGCTCCTATAAACTCCCTGTTTTTTGCGCTGGAACATGGCTATGTAGTGGCATCACCCGGTATTCGTGGGCGTATTTGGACATATGGTAAAGCACCTGCTTGTATTGTGGATTATAAGGCCGCCATTCGTTATCTTAGACACTTCAAAGACGAGGTGCCGGGGGATGTAAATAAAATAATAACCAACGGGACAAGCGCCGGCGGTGCGTTATCGGCACTCATGGGAGTGACAGGAAATCATCCTGATTATGAGCCTTATCTTGAAGGAATCGGCGCGGCTAAAGAAAGAGATGACATCTTTGCGGCTTCGTGTTATTGTCCTATCATTAATCTTGAAAACGCGGACACAGCGTATGAATGGCAGTTTAATAATGTCAATGAATATCATAGGATTAACATGGAGTTTAATGGAGATGCCCCGCCTACGTTTATACCTGAAGACGGATTGTTAACTGATGAACAGATACAAATTTCAGATGAATTAAAGGCGATGTTTCCTCAATATATAAACAAACTTTCCCTTAAGGATAATGATGGAAACTCGTTATCGCTTGACGCATACGGGACAGGAAGCTTTCTTTCTTATATAGAATCACTTTTGGTAGATTCCGCTGATAAAGCTATAAAATCCGGATTGGATCTGTCAAAAGAAACGTGGTTGACTATTAAAGATGGTAAAGCTATCGGCGTAGATTTTTTTCAATATGCAAAACAAGTTACCAGAATGAAAGTACCGCCTGCTTTTGACAATTTGTCGCTTGAAGCTCCTGAGAATGAATTGTTTGGAAATAAAGAATATCCGGCAAGGCATTTTACGCAATATGGAGTGTTCCATTCCAAAGTCCATGGTAAAATCGCAGAAGAAAAGACAATTTCCCTATTAAATCCTGTGGCTTATGTGGGCAGTGCTGACACTGCACTTGCAAAGCACTGGCGTATCCGCCACGGACAGGCTGACAGGGACACATCTCTTGCGATTTCAGCCATTCTGGTTCTAAAGCTTAAGGAAGCCGGAAGAAAAGTCGACTACGCCCTTCCATGGGGGATCCCGCATAGCGGGGACTATGATCTGGAAGAACTGTTTGCCTGGATTGATAAAATTTGTCTGACATAAACAAAACGTTATGCTTGTTTTTTACGTTGTTTGCATTGATTAAATTAATGACAATCTGCGTGAAAAGGAAGTTTAAAAATTAACGATAAATTATTAAATTTCTTGTACTAAAAAATGTACAAATAAAATTGAAAAAACCACTTGAAACATTAATTGGTTTTAAGTATAATTCATTTCACCGGAAGGTAATTATAAGGAATTGGGGAAATAAGGGGAGTTAAGAAAAGGGCTTAAAATAAGCTCATTCGGCGAATCTGCCGCCCGCATTAATGCACCTGCGATTAATAGCAGGAATTCGATTTTAATCAAATGCGAGATTTCACAAAAACTCTTAGTAACAGATTAAAAACCTTCCGTGGGAATTGTGAATGAAAAATCTTTTGTTGTATCACGTAACGCACCTTTAAGAAAAAAGGCGTGCTCTGTTAAGTATTGCCTTTTTGTCATTCATTAATTTCCGTTACCGATTAAGATGCTTTAATGTGTCTTTCGGGATGATATTGCCGTGACGATTTATTACGGTTTGTTTGCTGACCTGTAAAACGACCGGCAATAAACGAAAAATGAGAAAGGAGGATAAAAGGGAAATGAGTGAAGAGTATGACGGCGAATACGAACAGTTTTACAGTGAACTGACACATCTGGAAAACCGCGGCATATTCATTTTCATGGACGGAGTGCCCGCCAGCCCCTCTCAAGTGGTGTCTGCCCATATGTTTAGGGAAGAGAGTGACTACATGCGTGACTACACTTTGGGAGATGACGGGAATATTAAAGAAGTCAGCTTTATCAACGTTACGGTATAATAATTGAAATACCCCTCTTATGCAAAGCCGGAATTAGTCCAAAAATCTGGTGACGAAGTATGGATTTGCTGATATAATGTATTGCGTATATCAGACGTATGGAGGTTTGCAATGGATTCAAGAGAGGCCGCATATCGAAGAAGAAAAGCGCGGGCTAAAAGGAAACGAAGGAGAAAGATATTAGGGAAGCTGTTATCGTTTCTGGTTGTCTTTTTAGCGATAGTAGGTTTGGTGGCATATTTTGGCTGGAAACGTTACAGTCCCACAAAGGAAAGAGCGGATTTGACACAGTATTTCAAAATTACCGCTAATGACCAGCTGGCCGTGATTTTCAATAATGAAGTTGTGGAGCCTTGTGCTATCTCATCTGAAGGCACGGCTTATCTGCAATTTGATGTAATAAGGGACAAGTTAAACGACAGGTTTTATTGGGACTCAAATGAAAACCTTCTGCTCTACACTCTTCCGAATGATACCGTGACAGTGGGAGTAGGGAGCAGGGAATACACAGTCTCAAAGGAACAGCAGACTGAAAATTATGTAATTCTTAAGACGGTAGGAAGTACCGCCTATGTTGCGCTTGATTTTGTGAAAAAATATTCGGATTTTGATTTCGAGGTTTATGATGATCCCGGAAGGGTCAGCATTGTTACCGAGTTTGACAATATTCCGACTGCCACAGTCAGTAAAGATACCGCGGTTCGCTATCAGGGCGGAGTAAAAAGCCCTGTCCTTACGGATATTGTAAAGGGCGATGAAGTCGTTATTGTCGAGAGCGAAGAAAACTGGAAAAAGGTTCGTACAAAGGATGGCTTCATTGGCTATGTCAAAAACAATACACTTAAGGCGCAGGAAGATAAGAGTATCCAGCGGAATTTTACGCAGCCGGAATTTACGAGTATTTCAAAGGGTTACACGATAAATATGGTCTGGCACAATGTCACAAACGAAGTTGCGAACGCTAATATTCTGCAGGTACTCGCAAATAGTAAAGGACTTAATACCATTGCGCCTACGTGGTTTCATGTGGCCGATACTTCGGGGAATTTAAGCTCCATTGCGTCAGCGGATTATGTGAATTACGCGCATCAGGCTAATGTCGAGGTCTGGGCGACGATACGCGATTTTGACGGTGGAATAAATTCTTATGATGAGACATATGAGCTTCTTAGCTATACCTCAAGGAGGACTCAGCTTGTTAATCAATTAATCGCAGCGTCACTACAGTATGGTTTGGACGGGATAAACGTTGACTTTGAAAAAGTATCTCAGGAATGCGGAGTGCATTTCATTCAGTTTATAAGAGAATTGTCAGTAAAATGCAGGCAAAATCAAATAGTGCTGTCAGTGGATAATTATGTGCCGAAAGGCTTTAATCTCCAGTATAACCGTAAGGAGCAGGGAATCTTTGCCGATTATGTGGTGATTATGGGCTATGACGAGCACTATGCAGGCTCGCCGGAGGCCGGCTCGGTTTCATCCTATAATTTTGTAAAGGAAGGAATTGAGGAAACCCTAAAAGAGGTTCCGGCAAATAAAGTAATCAGCGGAATTCCATTTTATACGAGACTTTGGGCGCAGACTCCTAAGACTGCCGATGAGTTAGCAACCGATGAGGGTACCGATGCCGCCGAGTATCCGGATAAAGTAAGCAGTGAAGCATACGGTATGCAAACCGCAAAAAGCAAAGTAGCCCAATCAGGTGCTTCTGAATTTTGGGACGATACCGCAAAGCAAAACTACGCGGAATGGTATGTTGATTCCACATTATACAGAATATGGCTTGAGGACGCGCAGTCCATTTCCGCAAAGCTTGAGCTGATGAAAGAGTACGGACTCGCTGGGACTGCCGCTTGGGCTTCGGGTCTGGAAGATCCTGCGATATGGGACGTGATTTTGCAATATGTAAACTGAAAACAAAAATTTATACCCCGGGGAAGTCGGCTTTAGCGGACGCCCGGGGATTTATTTTATAAAGCTTGACACGGTATAAGTTGAACAGACAGAGGTGTCTATGACAAAGATTCTCATAATACTGTTTGCAGGAATAATACTGATTATCCTGGATTGTGCAAAAAAGATAAATCTGCTCGGTCGGGTGGTGAATTTGATTTGCCTTTTGATGGCCTCAAATATTGTGGCAGTCTTTGTCCTAACGCGATCTTTTGGAATAGAGACTGAACCGGGGAGCGAATTCAGGTTATTGCTTACCGGGCTTATACTACCTGTCGTCTATTTCTGGTTTAGAGCGCATCTGTTTCCCATAAGAAAAGTAAAAAAGAACAAACAGAATCAGGAAGAAATACAATCATTAAGAATCAGGGTTTTATCCGGAGGAAAATTTCTTGTCAGACTTTCTGTGGTTGCAATATTCATTGAACTGATTGTCTTGATATGGGTATTGCTTAAGTTTGAATGGAATGATCCCGGAATGGGCGGCGTTTGGATTGCAATCAATTTTGTATTTGCGTTTGTTTCGCAGTTCCTGCTTTTGTGGAATGGTATCTTACGGGTATTTTTCACATCAAAGTATCTCGGAATTTCTTACAGAGTATTACTGATACTCGTTTCTTGGATACCGATTGTAAATATCATTGTTTTACTAAAGGCGTGCAAGCGTGTGGATTGGGAGTGCGACTATGAAAAATATAAGCAGGGACTTGACCTAATAAAGGCTGAAAACGATTCCTGCAAAACCAAGTACCCGATTTTATTGGTACACGGAATTTTCTTTCGGGACATGAAGCTTTTTAATTACTGGGGACGCATTCCGCGTACATTAATAAAGTGCGGCGCCACAATAGCCTACGGCAATCAGGAAGCCTGTGCTACCGTGGAAAACAATGCTTATGATATAAAAAAGGCAATCGAAGGCTTGATTGAGAGCACGGGGGCTGATAAAGTAAACATTATCGCACATTCAAAAGGCGGTTTGGATTCGCGCTACGCAATCAGCAAATTGGAAATGTACCCGAAGGTTGCCTCGCTTACAACAATAAATTCGCCGCACAGGGGTTGCAGGTTTGTTGACAAAGCATGTAAATTGCCTGATGGCTTTTATCGCATGATTGCGAAGCATTTCGACAGAATTTTCAGGGCGTGGGGAGATAAAAACCCCGACTTTTATACGGCGACGAGACAGTTTTCAACGAAAAGCAGCGAGGCTTTTAATGCTGAAATCACGGATGCCCCTCAAGTGTACTACCAAAGCGTGGCATCATACATGAAAAACTGTTTCAGTGATTCCGTATTGACCATACCCTATTTGTTTTCGCGAAGCTTTGAAAAAAAGACCGACGGATTGGTAAGTCTGCAGTCGGCGAGATGGGGAGAAAACTGCCGCGTGCTGGAACCCAAAGGCAGTCACGGGATTTCTCACGCTGACGTAATAGATTTGAGAAGATGTGCCTTCCCGGGGCTGGACCCAATAGTTTTATATGTTGACATTGTAAAAGAGTTAAAGGATAAAGGATTTTGATAACAAAACACTATAAGATCGACAGAAAAAATATAGAAACAGCGAGTGCAATTTTATCTGAAGCAGGTGAAACCATCAGAAACGGCGGTCTGGTGGTTTTCCCTACAGAGACAGTATATGGTCTGGGGGCAAATGCCCTCAGAGAAGAAGCCTCAAAAAAGATATACCGCGCAAAGGGGCGTCCTTCTGATAATCCGTTGATTATTCATATTGCGAATTTAAAAGACCTCCCTACAATAGCAAAAGAGATACCAAACGCTGCATATTTATTGGCCAAAAAGTTTTGGCCGGGACCCTTGACCATGATATTCAATAAAAGTAAGGATGTACCTGACACTACTACGGGAGGACTTTCAAGTGTAGCGGTCAGAATGCCCGATGATGAAATTGCATTGGGCGTTATCAGATGCGGCGGGGGCTTTGTGGCGGCACCTTCGGCCAATACATCTGGGAGGCCAAGTCCCACAAAGGCCTGCCATGTGGCAGACGATTTGGACGGAAAAGTAGATATGATAATAGACGGCGGAGACTGTACGATAGGGTTGGAATCTACGATTTTAGATATGACAGTTTCACCGTTTGCGATTCTAAGACCCGGTGCGATAACTGCTGAAATGCTCGAAGAAGTAATAAAGGAAAAAGTAACATCATCTTCAGGGAAGGCTTTGAAGGAAGATACGGCTCCTAAAGCACCCGGAATGAAGTACAGGCATTATTCACCCAAGGCGAAATTGGTCTTAATTGCGGGAGAAGTGGGTAAAGTTGCGGATTACATAAATGAGAGAATCGGTGAAGCATTAAGTGACGGGGGCGTTAATGGAGATTGTATCGGTATAATCGCAAGTGAAGAAATTGCAAATAGGTATTCAGAAGAATTGCGTCGTGCAGGGTCGAATCTTGAAAGCACCGATTTGCAAAAGAGGGTTATTGTAAAAACAATAGGAAATCGGGCGGATGCCTCAGGTATCGCCGCGAACCTTTATAGGATTTTACGGGAATTTGATGCTGAAGATGTGAGTGTGATTTACAGCGAAGTGTTTCCAGAGGAAGGAATCGGAATTGCTATTATGAACCGGCTGACAAAGGCTGCGGGATATGAGATAATATACGTATGAAATTAATAATGGAGGCAATAGGGTGGGGTGTTGCAATAATATAATGATTTTATAGGAGGAATGAGATGGCAAATACGATAATTATGGATCACCCGTTAATCAGGCACAAGATTGACTACATACGCAGGAAAGACGTGGGGGCAAAGGATTTCCGCACGATTGTAGGCGAGATTGCTTCACTTATGTGCTATGAGGCGACGAGGGATTTGCCGCTGCGTGATGTGGAAATTGAGACGCCGATTTGTAAGATGACTGCAAAGGAGCTCAGCGGAAAAAAGCTGGCTATTGTACCTATTCTGCGTGCGGGACTCGGGATGGTGGATGGAATGCTAAATATGATCCCCGCGGCGAAGGTGGGGCACATCGGACTATATCGTGATCCGCAGACTTTAGAGCCCGTCGAGTATTATTGCAAACTACCGCCGGACTGTGAGGAGAGGCAGGTTTTCGTGGTAGACCCGATGCTCGCGACAGGGGGTTCATCATGTGCGGCTCTTAAAATGCTTAAGGATAAGGGAGTAAAAAACATCAGATTCATGTGCATATTGGCAGCACCTGTGGGTGTGAAAAAAATGACAGAAGAGCACCCTGACGTGGACCTATATATAGGTGCATTGGATGAGAAACTAAATGATCACGCATATATCGTTCCGGGCTTAGGTGACGCGGGAGACCGCATTTTCGGGACGAAGTGATATTTCGAAACAAAGTGATATTTCCAAACCGAATGAGAAAAGAGGAATAAGATGAGCAATAAACGTAAAGACTATATCAGCTGGGATGAATATTTCATGGGGGTCGCGCACCTTTCGGGACTGCGTTCTAAAGATCCGAGCACGCAGGTGGGGTGCTGCATTGTGAGCCAGGACAATAAAATATTATCGATGGGATACAATGGACTTCCAATCGGATGTTCGGACGATGATTTTCCGTGGGAAAGAGAAGGGGATAATCCTTTAGAGACTAAATATGTATATACTGTGCATAGCGAGCTAAACGCAATACTAAATTACAGGGGAGGAAGCCTCGAAGGGGCAAAGCTCTATGTTTCGCTATTTCCTTGCAATGAGTGTGCAAAGGCTATCATCCAAAGCGGTATTAAAGAAGTGATTTATGACTCGAATAAATATGAGGACACGCCTGCGGTTCAGGCATCTATGAGGATGTTTGATGCGGCGGGTGTGAATTATCACGGTTACCACAGGACAGGGAGGACTATCACATTAGAAGTCTAAATGCGACATTTAGTAAAAACGACGAAATTCGTTAATAATAATTTTTGAGAGTTTAGTTAGAAATCAGCCGTTTTCCGATAGGGGCGGCTTTTTTATTCAGACAGTAAATCTGTTAGCATTTCACAAAGTTTTGATTTTTTTGATTTTCTTATAGACATTCAAAGAATCGCGATTTATAATCCTTTATGTGCTCCGATTCGGAGCCGTTCAAAATTCATATTATATATTATCAGTTTATCAATTATTATCAGGGAACCCCGACGAGAAAATAGGGGAAAATCAAAATTACAAAAGAAAGAAGAAGTATCGTGAATACCCGTAGAATTCTCATCTTTGATTTGGAGGAGGGGTACGCAAACGCCTTATCGGCTTGTTTTCAAAAGAAAAAAGAGCTGAATCTTCAGATCGAAATCAAAACTGAAAAAGAAAAAACCATTCGGAAAGATAATAACGAGAGTTATTATGCCGTTTTCTCGGGAACTTCCGTTCCGCTGCATGAAAGAATGGAAATATCCGCGAAGTTCCGATTCCTGCTCACCGAAACAGGTAATGAAGCGATGGATGAAACAGAAGTTCCGATTTTTAAATTCCAGGCAGGCGAAAAAATTCTTCGAGAATTTATCCATGAGTGTTGTGAAAGCGGAGGTGCGGATGAATTGTTCCTGCGGCTCTCGGGAAAAGGTCAGACAAACATTATCGGCGTGTTTTCTCCGATAGGGAGAATTGGAAAGACGGGATATGCGCTGAAACTCGGAGAAGATTTGGCAAAGAATGAACAGGTCTTATACCTGAACATGGAGCTCTTCGGAGGCTATGGTGGGCACTTCCATGAATCCCCGGAAAATACATTAGCTGATGTCTTTTATTGCCTGCGGCAAGAAAAGCAAAATATCGGATTAAGAATAGCGACTTTCGTAAGTCAAAAGAACTCTTTGAATTATTTAGCGCCGATGACAGTCTCAAAGGATGTCAAAGAAGTTAAAGCGGCCGAATGGCTGAAACTTATTCGAATAATTATGGAGGAATGCTCATATCAGTCTTTGATTTTGGATATGTCTGAGGGTATTGACGGACTGTATGAGATTCTAAAGATATGCAAGGAGATCCATATGCCTGTAATAAACGGAGAATATGCTCAGGCGAAGGTAAATCAGTTTAAAGCGGAGCTAATGCTAATGAAGATGGAGGAAGTATTAGAAAACATCAGAGAAATACCGATGCGCGCACCATAAATATTGGAGAAAAGTAAAGTTGTGAAGCTGCAAAATCGCAGCTTGAAAAAATAAAGGAAATAGGATGGAGAGGAAAATGCTTACGGCTGAAGAACTGCAGGAGTTAATCGTAGATGATTTGGATATGACTAAAGAAATAAAGGACGAAGAGCTGTCGGAACTAATTCATCAAAGAATTAAAGATGCGGCGGGAGGCGAATACATCTCGCTTAACGACCGCTCAAGACTGGGGAAGGAATTATTCGATGCCTTTCGGAAACTTAATCTATTGCAGGAATTCTTGGAAGATGAGGAAATAACCGAAATAATGATAAACGGGACAGAAAGTATCTTCCTCGAAAAGGCAGGGCAAATATACAGGGCATCTAAGCGGTTTACCTCGGCGGAAAAGCTATACGATGTTGTTCAGCAGATAGTGGCGGGGTCAAACAGACTGGTAAACGAGGCGTCTCCCATAGTAGATGCCAGACTCCCTGAAGGCTATCGTGTGCACGTCGTACTACCGCCGGTGGCGCTAAACGGCCCGACTGTCACAATAAGGAAATTCGCAAAAGACAGCATCACTATGGATTATTTAGAGTCAATCGGCTCAATAGGAAGCGAAGCCGCGGAGTTCTTAAAGAAGCTAATCAAAGCCAAATACAATATCTTTATAAGCGGTGGAACAGGTTCGGGAAAGACCACATTCTTAAATGCACTTTCGCAGTATATTCCTAAGGAAGAACGAATAATCACAATAGAAGATAACGCTGAGCTTCGCATTCAAGGCGTATCAAATCTCGTAAGGCTCGAGGCGAGAAATGCTAATGTGGAAGGAGTGGGCGAAATCAGTATAAGGGATTTAATCAAAGCGGCGCTTAGAATGAGACCGGATAGAATCATCGTCGGAGAGGTGCGCGGTGCGGAAGCGATAGATATGCTGCAGGCCTGTAATACCGGACATGATGGTTCGCTTTCTACCGGTCACGCCAACAGTCCTAAGGATATGCTTAGCAGGTTAGAAACAATGGTTTTTATGGGGATGGATTTGCCGCTTTGCGCCGTCCAGAGACAGATTGCGTCAGCTATAGATATTTTAGTGCATTTGGGGAGACTGCGGGACAAAAGCAGAAAAGTATTGGAAATAACGGAGGTGTTAGATGTTTGCGGACAGGAAATCAGATTGCGCCCGCTCTTTAGTTTTGAAGAAACGGGAGAAGATAACGGACGTATTACAGGCATTTGGAGAGAAATTGCGGAACTATCTGAGCGAAGGAAGTTATTGGCGGCAGGACTGTAAAAAAACAGAGTTGCTCTTTGGAATTATCAAATCTATAGCTTATCCGGTATTGGCGGGATGGCTGTTCTACCGCAGCATCTGGGGCATTATCGCACTGATCCCGTTCGGGCTTTGGCAGTTTTTCAGATTCAGGAAAAATTTAACAGAAAAGAAAAAGCAGGAATTTCTTAAGATGTTCCGTGAAATGATGTTGACGCTTTCATCATTATTAAATACGGGATATTCGGTTGAAAACGCCCTGAAAGAAGCAGGCAAAGAACTGGGGCTCATGTTCGGAAAGAAAAGTAAAATCATGGTGGAACTGGCGATTATGAGGCAGAAGTTACGCGTTAGAGTTCCGGCTGAGCAAGTGCTGCAGGAATTTGCCGATAATACAGACATGGAGGACGTCAGCAATTTCGTAACGATTTTCGCTGCGGCAAAGCGAAGCGGCGGGGATATGTGTGCCATTATCGGAGATTCTGTTAAGCAAATCAGCGACAAAATGGATGTGAAACGCGAAATCGCAACGGTCTTAGCAGCGAAGCAATATGAATTTCAGGTGATGACTTGGGTTCCTTTCGGAATAATCGGATATATGTCTTTAAGCTTTCCTGAGTTTATGAGCTCGCTTTACGGAAATATTTTGGGAATAGGGGTGATGACATTATGTTTCGTTCTTTATATAAGCGCATATTGGCTGGGACTGAAAATTATAAACATAGAGGTTTGATTCATAAACTGGCATTAATATTCTTTGGTGCGGCACTTCTTTGTTTAGTTATTGATTTTGCGTCGAGCCGTAAAGCTGTTAAAACGCCGATTGTGCGTTCCGATTACAATGGCATGTCAAAAACAGAAGACTTCTTAGTAAAAATAGGAAAAAGCAGCGAGAGACTCCCTTTTTCAGTTTCGGTTTCAGCGAGGGAATACGATGATACAGAAATTAAAGAAGTATTTCATGAATGTGTGCAGATTCTGGATGAATCAATTTGTGGAGAAAATGAGTCAGTAGATTACATTACCAAAGATATGAAGCTTCCGGAGAATATAGAGGGATATCCTATAAGAATCAATTGGACGCTTGACCGCTATGACTTAATGGACGGAAGCGGGAAAATAAAAACCGAAAATATTGACGAAAATGGAGAACTGATAAATCTGCAGGGATTCATGCATTATGAAAACGACAAGGAACAACAGGCAGTATACAACGTAACGGTTCGGGTCTATCCGAAAAAAGAAGGCGGTTTATCAGGAAAATTATCTAAGTTAAAAAAAGCAGTCGCGCAAGCGGACGAAAATGAAAAAACCACGAAAGAACTCGTTCTGCCAAGCAAGCTTGATGGGGAAAGTGTTAATTATTACAGACCATTTGATACAAGAGGTTTTGCGATGATAGGTATGGCGGCGGTGCTATTTATGATTCCGTTTTTATTATCAAAGGAAAAAGTAAAGGAAAAAGATAAGAAGAAGCGAGAACAAATGCGGATGGACTATCCGGAAATAGTCAGTAAATTTACACTATTAACAGGGGCGGGACTAACGGCAAAGAATGCCTGGAGAAGGATCGTTTCTGATTATGAAGCTAATAAAAAGCGTACAGGATTACGCTATGCGTATGAGGAAATGAGGACTACTTGCAATGAAATGCTAAGCGGGGTACCCGAGATCAGAAGTTATGAAAATTTCGGACAGCGCTGCGAGGAGCCTCTTTATCTGAAATTCGGAGCGCTTTTGTCCCAAAATTTACGAAAAGGTACAAAAGGAATGGGTATTCTCTTAAAAGCTGAGGCTGTTACGGCTTTTGAAGAGAGAAAAGCAAATGCAAAGAGAAAAGGTGAGGAAGCGGGGACTAAGCTCCTTGCGCCGATGTTTCTGATGCTGAGCGTAGTATTAATCATGGTGATAGTCCCGGCATTTATGTCGATGTAACGGGCTTATCATAGATCAGTTAGGAGGATGTGAAAGAATGAAGAAAATCAGAACGAAAGTACGGAAATTTTTTCAGGTGCTGGAGGATGAACGGGGAATCGGAGTCGTTGAAGTGATTCTTATTCTTGTTGTTTTGATTGGACTGGTGCTGATATTCAAAACTCAGCTTCGAAGCCTCGTCGAGACTATTTTCCAGAAAATCACCAGTGAAAGTGCCGGAATATGAGCCCTGACATAGGCGCTAAAACAGCCCCCGGAGGAATAAGCATTTATCTTGCCCTCACATTTATGCTGCTTGTTTCCTTTATGGGGGCAGTATTGGAAAGCGCTTCACTTCAAAATGCAAAAAATTCAAAGAGGGCGGCACTTAACAATGCGATTGAATCAGTGTTCGCTGAATACAGAAAAGAGCTCTTGGAGGATTATGACATATTCGCATTGGAAGCGACTTATGAGGATGGTAGTTATGATGAAGGAATTCTATGGGACAGATTACGGTTTTATGGAGCAAATGATTTTGACCATTCAATAAAGAGAATACAGTTTTTGACAGATAATGGCTGCACCGGCTTTTTGGATCAGGTTATTGCATTCATGCAGCATAAATATGGTTTGGATTATATAGGTGGTATTGTACAAAAAACTGAAGCCGTGGAATTATACGAAGATCAGGCCAGTGCATATGAAGAGGAATTTTCCGGTGTATCACATGAAGTGGAGGCAGTTTCTGAAGTAGAGGCGAATGCTGCCGGGAATCAAACCGCAACGGACGCGCAAAACAAATCGGGTACGGAGATTTCCTCATCAGACATAGAAGAAGTGTTAAGTAGACCGATTCTATCAATGGTAAAGCCTAAAGATATGGAAGTTTCGGATAAAAGTGCCGAACTTTCAGAGCTTCCTTCACATAGGGAGCTTCGCAAAGGAAGCGGAGGGTTCTCGGATTTTGAAGATAATTTAATCGCAAAGGGGCTCACAGGAGAATACCTTCTTGAACACTTTGGAAATGCCGCTCACCCGAAAGAGAACAGAGGCTTAAGTTATGAGATTGAATATATTTTGTGCGGGTCATCAAGCGACAAGGTAAATCTACAAAAAATCGCTAACAGATTGGTATGGATAAGATTTGTTCTTAATTATATGTACATTCAATCAGATAAAGAAAAGAAAAATGAGGCCGAAATAGCAGCTGCCGCAATATCCGTACTTTTGATGAATCCGGAAATTTATGAATCACTGTCGGAGATTATACTTTTCGCGTGGGCATATGGCGAGTCATGCATGGATGTGAAATCATTATTGCAGGGCAATCGCGTACCTGCGATGAAATCAAAAAAAACATGGCAGTTAGGATTAAAAAGCCTACTGAAGGTCGGCAGTTCAAATGCCAAGTCAGATTCAACTGATGAGGAAGGCGGACTTTCGTATGAAGATTACTTAAGGGCATTTTTATTAATTTCGAAACAACAGAAAAAGGCCATACGTGCTTTGGATATGATAGAGCTTACGTTAACGCGAGAGAAGGGATTGGATTTCTTTAAAGTCGATCATTGTATTGAAAAAATCGAAATTGAAAGCACCGCTCATTTAAGGAAGGGTATTAATTACAGCTTTCCCACATATTTCGGGTACAACTAATCGCAGAAATAAGTAACCTAGTGAATTAAGTCATACGAGTTAAGCGCCTTTGCATTAAACTCTACGTATTCTTTTAAGGATACAACTGCGCTGCGAAAAGGAGCAGGTGATTAATCAATTGTAAAAATCCCATTAATAAAAAAATAGAAGGAGGTTTTCAACCTGTGAAACAAATAAAACTCAAATCTATTAATTCAAAAAGACAATCTGATATTAATCAAAAATCGCCTGCTTCTTTTCGCGGCGCAAGTATTACGATTGAGGCTGCACTCACAATACCGTTGTTCTTTTTTGCGGTGGTCGCATTTCTTTATCTATTTGAAATATCAGCTATTTCTACCTCGGTAAAGAGCGGATTGCAATATGCCGCGAAAGAAACGGCTTCACAAAAAGATATTCTTCCCGCGCTTTTGCGCTTCAATACAGAAAAATTGGTCGTGGAAGGAATCGGAGAAGACAGACTAATGCGTAGCATTGTGGTCGGAGGAAAAAACGGGATTGATTGTTCGGGATCAAATCTTTGGTCAGGCGATGGGATATATGAGCTAAAGGCGAGCTATAAGATAAAGCTCCCTGTTCCGGTTTTTAACATACCTGAGCTAAAGTATAGTGAATCCATAAGAGTAAAGGAATGGAGCGGATATTCACCCTCATGGTTTCATAAGGACGAAGAGACAGTATACGTGGCGGAATATGGAATTGTCTATCATAAGAATTATTATTGTCCGTATCTCAATCCTTCTATAAAACCTGTGACATCCGGTCAGTTGTCCTCGCTTCGCAACAAAAACGGCGCGAAATACTATAAATGTGAAAGGTGCGGCGCGTCACTTCTCGGGATCTACTATGTTACGGATTATGGCGACAGATATCATTCGTCACTTAATTGTTCGGGATTAAAAAGAACAATTTACGCCGTAAAAAAATCAGAGGTCGGTGGGAAAGGAGCTTGTTCGAAATGCGCGAAATAGGTATTGGAGTATTTGCGGCAATCTTAATTGCATTGTCGATATGGGATTTTCTGACAAGAAAGGTTCCCGTGGTAGTCTTAAGCGGTGCCGTTATTCTGGCAATTATTTATCACATTATTTCCGCAGACATCAATATTTTTTTGATATTGACAGGAGCGGGAGTAGGGCTTTTATTTTGTCTATTAAGCAGGATTACAAGGCAGAGGATAGGTTACGGAGATGGTTTTACGATTTTGTTTTTAGGAATTTTTCAAGGACTATGGGGTATTCTTACCACGCTTTGCGCTGCTTTTATTTTGTTATTGCCTGCGGCAATGATTAAGTTCATGAGGAAGAAAAGGAACAGCGAGCTGCCGTTTATTCCCTTCTTAGCGGCAGGTTTTATCCTGACAATGATTCTTAATTAATAGAAATTCCAAGATAAAAACTGATTAAAGGAAGGTTATGGATGGAGGCGCAATTAATGGCAGGAAGGCTTTTGGGAATAGAGTTAAAAAAAGTGAAATTCAGGTTTGTGAAGGCAAGCTTTACGATTGAGACTGCTGTCGTTATGAGCGTGATTTTGATAGGTTTGCATATGCTATTACTCGCTATTTTCTATTATCATGATAAGAACATTATTGCAGGAGCCGCTTATGAAACGGCTGTAGTGGCGAGCACTAAATTAAGGGAGAAATATAAGGGAAATAAGTTAACGGGGTCGGGGATAGAAGAGGTAAAAGATGAATCCGAACAATTATTATTTGAGCGGATTAGCGGAAAGTGCCTATTATTCGGGAGCTTTGAAAGAGACGTTGAGATCTCGGATAAAGAAGTGATAATTACGGTAAGTGCAAGTCGCGGGCGCTTGCGCACGGATACGGTAAAAAAAGCGGCGGTGACTACACCTGAAAAGAATATAAGGGATAAAAGGAGATTAAAGGATTTGTTATGGAACGAAGATTGATGATAGAAGCAAATGAAAGTTACGCAGAGGACTATCAGATGCGTATGCTTAAAACAAATAGGATAGAAGGAATTCTGGAGGTGCGTTCAATGATGGCAAACGGACGCGCCAGATTTAGCTATGACATTGACGGAATGGTGTCAATGAAGGCGGCTTTTGAAAAGAGCTCAATTGGAGGCAAAGAACTGCGTGCTTTATTGGAAAATTTGGCGACAGCAAGAGAAGAAATCGAAAACCATCTTTTGCTTCCCGAAAGGATCCTTCTGTCGCCGGAATATATCTTTTGCGGCGAGGAAAGATATCATTTTTGTTATTATCCGATAGGGAGGCAGGATAGCTGGAGCAGTTTTGAAGCATTGGTAGAATTTTTCGTAAATAAGATTGATTCGAATGACGCCGATGCCATTCAGATGGCGTTTGCCCTTGAAAAAGGCTGCAAGGAAGGAAATTATAGTATCTCAAAATTAATATCAAACGTATTACAGATGAATAAAAAAGAAAGCTTTGAAAAGTGGAAGGAAGAAGGAATGCGGGAAATCTATGATTATGTGGCAGATTTGGATGACGAGATAGAACCATTGGAAATAAGAGAAGAAAAGCGAGGGTGGTTTTCGCTGCCGAAATTCAGGAAAAAGCAAAAAAAGAAAGCACTGGATTTTGAGGAATTGTACTCGGAGTAATAGCAAAAAAGCCGTTGACTTGGGTTCATAGAAATTTATCTATAAACACCAAATTAACATTACTAATATCAATTAGACATTTTCATATTGCGCCTTTAGAATAAAACTGTCTTTGTAAAGGGCAGTTTTATTTGTTATTGAGAGAGAGTGAGGAAACGAAGGTGTCAGAAATTAGGAATGATGAAAATAATATAATACAGAATGATTCGCAGGAAACCACGGAAATAGATTCGACAAAGTCCGTTGATTTGCAGCAGGGTAAAAAGAAAAGTGCTAAGAGTAAGTGGATTAGCAGAGGCATTTTATTAGCTGTCATTGTGATAGCAGTTTTATTGGTGGTATTCGTTAAGCCTGTAAGGGATGGTTTTGCTAAGATTACTTCTATGTTTGCGACAGGAGATTTTACTGTAATCGGTGATTTTGTGAAGTCTTATGGTGTATATGCGGCGGCAGTTTCATTTTTGTTAATGATTTTGCAGTCGGTCGTGGCGCCTCTTCCGGCCTTTCTTCTGACCTTTGCGAATGCTAATTTATTCGGTTGGTGGCAGGGAGCCATTCTATCGTGGAGTAGCGCGATGGCAGGCGCGACGGTATGTTTTTTCATCGCCAGAATCTTAGGGCGCGATGCGGTTATCAAACTTACGAGTAAAGTGGGATTACAACAGATAGACGGGTTTTTTGAAAAATACGGAAAGAACACGATTCTTATATGCAGACTATTACCATTTGTATCGTTTGATATTGTCAGTTACGCGGCGGGACTGACGTCAATGTCGTTCTGGAGCTTTTTTGTGGCCACAGGAATAGGGCAACTCCCGGCGACTATTGTTTATTCCTATGTGGGAGGCATGCTGACAGGCGGAGCGAAATTATTTGTAACAGCGCTTCTTATATTATTTGCGCTGACCGCTCTGATATTCCTTGCAAGACAGATTTATATGCAGAGAAATAAGAACAAAAAAGAAGGCAAAGAAGAAGGAAAAGAAGCGTGATTCGACCTGAAACGGGTCTGAATTATAGATTAAGTAATATTAATATTTTAACGGAGGCTTGATTATGAAGAAGAAAATTATTACATTATTGGTTATGGGAACACTGGTTTTTAGCCTTATGGCCTGCCAGAAGAAGGAAGAACCCGCAAAGGAAGATACTGCTACGCAGACGGACGATGCAAAAACTGAAAGCACCGGTACTGAAACTGAAGAAGCGGATTCAACTGATACCATTGATTCGACCACATTCCCGAATATCACGGTTGATTATGCAAAAAAAGAACTCAGCTTTGAAGCTACGGTAAACGGAACATACTTTACCGAAGGAACTCGCCACGGCATAGTAGCGGCAGATGGCTCTAACGGTGAAAAATCAGTGCTTCGCGCAGTTCCAAAGGCACTTGATTATGAGGCTGCCTTAACTGCTCTGGGGCTAAAGGGTGATACCGCAGTTGGTTTGGATGATATGAAGTCTTCACCGGCTGACAATATTAGGAACACCGGCGATCCATTAGAAGTATTCGTAAAATGGGATGGGCAGGATGAGATTCCTTTTAATGAAATATTAAAAGCTGATAAGGATTTTGACTGGAATGTCGTTGTTACGGGCAATAAGGAAGTGCAGACTTCCACGGGGACGGGATGTATTCTTTGCCTCGACAGTTGTGCGGCCGGGATCAGTGCCAATAATATTCCCGTAGGGAGCGCGACTTCGGATATAGTTTTCAACGGAAACGCTGATGTCCTTCCTGCCGATGGAACGACTGTAACAGTTATCGTAAGGGCAAAATAAATGCGTATTTTCAAATGGGTTTATCATTGCTCACTGTGGGCTTTTGTTATAGCAATCACAGCATTTAAAATAACTTGGATTCAAATGAGAGCAAATACCGGCTACTTCTTTTGGGGTAGCCTGGTGTTGTTTATAGTCTTATCATTGTGGCTGGGCAGAAAACGCGAAATCGGAATCAGGGGAACCGTGGCAAACGTCTTTATATGTTTATTATATGGCGTGGCACTCTTCGGCATAAAACGACTTTTGGTTGTACCGGCTTCACTGATAAGGGAGAGCCTGCATATGAATACATTGCAATTTGGGACGATTAATCTGGTAATAGCAATTTGGCTGGTATTAGGATTTGCAGTTATTATTACAACAGAGGCGCACAAGAATAAGTGCAAAAGAAAAAACGATCCCACAGACTCGTCGGAAGATAACTGCAGTATGGGCGCACAGAAATGAAAGTTTTTTTGAGAAAGCATATAAAACTGTTGATATTTGCGGGCATAATCATAATATTAGCTATTCTGACCAGAATATTTGGTTGGACTTCTTATTTTGACCGGAACCATTTGGAGTTCTTGCAGCGATTGGTTAACGATAATATCTGGCTTGCATCAGGAATTTATATTGCGATTACGGTAATTGGATGTGTTTTATTGGCGCTGCCCGGCGTAACCTTTGCAATTATCGCGGGTATAGTTTTCGGACCTTGGGTCGGGACGCTGCTTTGCGTATTCGCTTCCACGATTGGAGCAGGACTGTCCTTCTTGGCGGGACGATATTTCCTTAAAGACTCTATAAAGCCTATGATAGCGAAAAACCGCTGGATTAATAAGCTATTGTTTGATAGCACTGGGCGCAATCAGATTTTCGTACTTATGATAACCAGACTGGTGCCGATTTTCCCGTTTAACCTGCAGAATTTTGCTTACGGAGTAACGGATATTAAATTCTTGACTTTTGTGGGAGCCTCATTTGTTTTCATGTTGCCGGGGACAGCCGTTTACACTCTGGGGACAGCCGGCATTGCTTACGCGGGAAACAGATGGCTTTATATAGGAGTCGCGGCTGCTTTGGCAGCGGTGGTGATTATTCTGGGGCGTATTCTAAATAAGCGTTACGTACAAAATTGCGAAACCGAAAGTAAATGACATTTCATAAGTGAAAGTTATAGAATAATAATAAAGAAATAATTAACATGGTTAAAAGCCGTAGTGAAAAGATGCGAACCGAGATAGTTGAGTATAGAAGGGCATAAACGCGTGAAATCCGATAATTGCACACAGTGTGGAATTTGTACAAAGCACTGCGTATTCTTAAGTAAATATAACATCAATATCGGGGACACCGAAAAGCTTTATTCATTGGCATACCATTGTTTTCTTTGCGGAACCTGTACGAGAGTTTGCCCTCAGGGCATTGACGGGCGGACAATTATTCTAAATATGCGAAGGAAACGTGTAATAGAAAACGGCGGAAAGCCGGATGAGTCGGGCTACGGGTTCTTGCGATTTGAAAAAGAAAGATATATTTTTCGTAATGCACGTCATATTAACTCACATATCAGGTCAGATGCAGTGCTGTTTCCCGGCTGTAATTTCCTGTCATATTATCCAAAGACCCTGAAAGTGCTTTTTGAGAGCTTAAATGAGAAGAAGCCTATGGGAATACTATATGATTGCTGTGGTAAACCAATAGACGATTTGGGCGAAAAGGCTAAAGCCGATGCGATCGCCTACAGACTAAACGTGACATTGAATGCAGCCGGAGTAAAAGAGATTGTCATGGTTTGCCCGAACTGCATTTCTTTTCTAAAAGATAAACTGGATGCCAAAATTGTCAGCGTTTATGCGAAATTGAAGGAACTCGGACCCGAAGATGGTATTGTAAACAGTGAAGTAAATGAGTTTGAAGACGGTGAAATTAATATATTCCCGCCATGCCCGGATAGAAGAAGTAAAGAATTGCTGAGCGATATCAGTGAATTTTTACCAAAACAATATCGGACTGTGGACGAGGTTCAGTGCTGCGGCTTTGGAGGTTGTGCGGGCATCAAAGAACCTGGTTTAGCAAAAGCACTTCCGAATAGTATTAAAGAAAAATGCGGGAGCAAAGTCTATACTTATTGCGCGACCTGCAGCGGGAGCTTAAAGACTGCCGGCTGCAAAGAGGTTTGGCATGTATTGACAAAAATATTGAAAACAAATGAAGAGCCTGATGTAAGGCATTCTTTATTGAACCGACTCTCGGGTATTCTAAAATAATTATCTGTAATAACAATGACAAAACAAGCAATAACCATGCAATAAATAAGCAATAGACAAGCGATAAAATTTACTACAAATAAAGCAGTAACAAATGAAAGTATGAAGTCGAAAATAAAAAAACGGAGGTATAACGATGGCGACATATTACAATCCCGAGGATCTCGGAAAATTCGGCACAATTGCTGAGGCGGCACCTGTTTTAGGTGAAAAGTTTTTTGATTATTATGGGGCAGTATTTGCTGAAGGCGAACTGAGCGCAAAAGAAAAATCCCTTATTGCATTGGCGGTAGCCCATACCGTACAATGTCCATATTGCATTGACGCTTATACGCATGATTGTTTAGATAAGGGAGCGAGCGAAGCGCAAATGACAGAAGCAATCCATGTGGCGGTGGCTATTCGCGGAGGGGCGTCACTCGTACACGGAATGCAAATGAAAAATATAGTCAAACAATTGGAGCTTTAGTAAATATGGCGGTTGGAACAACAGGAAATGTGCCTTTTGAAGAAAGAGTGAATGAGCAAGATAAGTATACGGCAAGCGAGCTTTCCGTGCTGCAGATGAACTTAGGAAGAGTGTGCAATCTAAGTTGCAAACACTGTCATATGGAAGCAGGACCGGCGCGGTCAGAGGTAATGAAAAGACCGGTTATGGAGAGCGCACTGTTACTTTACAAGAAATATGGGTTTTCCACCATAGACATTACCGGCGGCGCGCCAGAAATGAACCCTGATTTTTCGTGGTTTTTAGATGAGGCATGTAAGATTTGTCAGCATGTGATTGTTCGAACAAATTTAGTTATCCTCGGTGAAAAACCATACGACTTGCTGATTCGGACTTACGCGAAGAATAAAGTCGAGCTTGTTTGTTCACTGCCGCATTATCTAAGCGAGCCGGTGGACAGAGTCAGGGGCGAGGGCACGTTTGAGAAGGCAATCGAAATATTGAAAAAGCTGAACGCCGTAGGATACGGGATAAATGAAGAACTTATTTTAGATATGGTCTATAATCCGGCCGGAGCCTTTTTTGCGCCTCCTCAGGGTGTGCTGGAAAAGGAATATAAAGAAAAACTGAAGGACGAATACGGGATCAGTTTTAATCAGTTATTTGTGATTACCAATAATCCCGTGGGACGTTTTGGAAACTTCCTTATGCGAACCGGAAATTACGAATCGTATTTGGGGAGGTTGGAAGCGGCATTTAATGAGAAGACACTGCCCAATATGATGTGCAGATTTCAGCTCTCGGTAGGGTATGACGGAAAGCTCTATGATTGCGATTTTAATCAGGCGGCCAATCTTACGATAAAAACCGGCGAGACAATCTTTGACCTATTGAAAAAAGAATACGAACCAAGAGAAATAAGATTCGGTCAGCATTGTTACGCCTGTACTGCGGGACAAGGCAGCAGTTGCGGCGGAGCGACGGATTAGTCAATGAAAACTGCGATTATTCTCTTTACCAGAATACCAATACCCGGTAGAACAAAGACGAGGATGCAGCCTTTCCTTTCCGGGAACGAGTGCGCAAAGCTTCATAAGGCCCTCTTAAAAGATATTATTACGCAGTGCGATAAAACAAAATCAGACACTTACATTTATTATGCCAATGACGGGGCCGCTTTTTCTTCAGATAATCGGGGCGAAGAATTGCGGCCCGTATTTTCGATTTTGGGCGAGGACAGGATTTATCAAGCACAAAATGGCGAATCGCTCGGCGATAGGATGAACAATGCTATAACGGATGTTCTGAAAAAAGGGTATTGGGCGTGCATTGTAATAGGTTCTGATGTGCCCGGAATAAGTGCGCATGATATTAAACTGGCATTTCGCCTCTTAAATTCCAAGGATGTAGTGATAGGACCCGCAGACGATGGCGGCTATTATTTGATTGGAATGAAAAAGCCGCACCCGCCCCTTTTTGAAGGTCATACATATGGGCATGGTAATGTTCTTAGAGAGGTTGTTATAAGTGCCCAACAAGCGTATCTTAGCATAGATTTTTTACGAAAACTTTCGGATTTGGATATCCCAGGTGATATAAAGAAATTTCTGAATAACAAGTCGTATATCGCGAAATCATATAGTTCCAAACCCGGCCTTTTAGAGTCTCATAGTGCGATATATACAAAGAATTTCCTTAATGATATAGAAGAAATTCGAAAAGGAGAAAGGGTTATAGGAACGATTAGCATTATTATTCCTGTATATAACGAAGTTAAAAATGTCGAAAAGTTAATGCCAATGCTTCAAAACTTATCAGGAGTGCAAGAGATAATATTCGCTGATGGCGGTAGCACTGATGGGACGGTAGAGTTGATTCATAATAAACTAAAACTTAAAAATGTACCAAAATTTCTGCTTGCCAGTTCGGAAAAAGGACGCGGACCGCAACAAAATGCGGGTGTTTTAGAGAGTACCGGGGATATACTGTTTTTCCTTCATTGCGACAGTATCCTTCCTAGAAATGCAGCTGCGCAGATATATAAAGTGATGCGTAAATATAAGGTTGGCGGTTTCGGCATTAGATTTGATTCCGATAATATCTTAATGAAAATTATTGCGTTGCTGTCTAATTTAAGAATTTCAATGCGAAACATAATATTCGGCGACCAAGGCATATTCATTGAGAGAAAGCTGTTCTTCGAAATGGGAGGATTTCCGGAAATTCCTTTTATGGAGGACTATCAATTATCTCTTAACCTGAAAAAAGCCGGGATAAAAATCGGCATGACAAAATCAAGGATAATTACGTCGGCAAGGAGGTACCCAGAGGACGCAGGGGGGATCTTGAAGCATTCTTTTTGGTTATTTAGGTTAAGGAGGATGTATAGGAACGGAAACCTGCGCACGAGTTGTTGATAACCGAGCGAAATAATGTGACTGTGGGTTTTGGATGTTTATGCATCTTTGTTAATAATAACTAAATTTCTTTTCCGATTTTCTACTTTTGGGCAGGTGTGCAGCATATAGAAATGTCTTGACAATAAAGGGCTGTCCATGTATTCTGATAGTAACTGAAGAACGTTCTTACGAAGTTGTTTTACCTTATTGGACTTTGTGTGGTGAGGTAGGCAAATTGAAGGCTATATTCAATAGCTTGATGTAGCTTACCTGGAAGCATTGATTGCGTTGACGGCGAGTCCTGGCTTAGTTGTTATGTATTCTTGTACAAAAGCGTATGAGAGATTCAAAACTGAAGCTGGGCTTTTTTAATTCAATAAATTCTTAGATTGAATTGAGATTAGAAACACTGCAATAAACTGGCTTGTAATAACGGCTTGAATAATATTAAGGAGGTGATTTAATGCGCTATCGAATTGGCGTAGACATCGGAGGTACATTCACCGATTGTGTTGTTATCAGCGAAGACGGCGCTATTCACACATTTAAGGAACTGTCGACCCCGGAGGATCAATCAATTGGGCTTTACAATGTTATTAAGAAAGCGGCTGAATTCTTCGACATGGGATTGTCTGATTTTTTGGACGGGGCAGACCTTTTTGCGCATGGTACTACAGTAGCTACCAATACACTATTAACAGGTACGGGAGCTAAAACCGGTCTTATTTTGACTAAAGGATTTAGGGATACTCTGGAAATGCGAAGAGCCCATAAGGACAATATTTGGGATCTGTTTCTTTATACTCCTGCACCGCTGGTTCCTCGCTATCTCAGAAGGGGAGTAACCGAGCGACTGGATTATCAGGGCAAGGAAGTGACCGCGCTTGATGAAGATGAAGTCGTTGAAATATGTAATGACTTCAAAAAAGAGGGTGTTACCGCGGTAGCTATCTGCACATTGTTTTCATATCTTAATTCGGACCATGAGAAAAGAATACGTGACATAGTTGCCAGAGAAATGCCGGATGTATTTGTTTCATATTCGAGTGAGGTCCTGCCTCAGATTCGCGAGTATGAGCGTCAGTCTACGACGGTCTCTAATGCTTACGTAGGACCGAAACTAACGGTTTATCTTAAAAATCTTGAAGAAAAACTTAAAAACGATGGTCTTAAAAAGGCATTCTATGTGGTAGCTTCAAACGGCGGTATGATGACTGCCGATACCGCTATTCGTCATGCTTCAGCCACATTGCTTTCCGGACCCGCAGCAGGCGCTACAGGCGCTGTATTCTTTGCGGGACTAACAGGAATGCGTAATTTAATACTGATGGACATGGGCGGTACTTCGTTTGATGTTTCGCTCATTAATGATGGTGAGATTTCACTATCGACCGAAGGTGAAATTGCAGGGTACCGCGTCGCGAAACCTATGATTGATATTCATACAATCGGGGCAGGCGGAGGTTCCGTTGCCTGGATTGATAAATGGGGCATGCTAAATGTCGGTCCCGAATCAGCATATTCCTATCCGGGTCCTGTTTGTTATGACAGAGGCGGCGAGAAACCCGCAGTTACCGATGCTAATCTCCTCCTCGGATATTTGAATAAAGACTTTTTCCTCGGCGGAGAAATGAAGATCAATTACGATAAATGCTATGCAATGATGAAAGAAAAAATAGCAGATAAATTAGGCATGAGTGTTGAAAAGGCAGCATCCGGAATCTTCCGTATTGTGAATCAAAACATGGCGGACGCCACAAAGGTCGTTTCGGTTCAGAAAGGTTATGATCCGAGAGAATTCGCGCTGGTGAGCGCCGGTGGAGCCTGCTCAATACATGCTTGTAAGATAGCTGAAGAAGTCGGGGCACGTGTAGTTGTGGTTCCGATGGCGGCATCCGTATTTTGCGCGCTTGGTATGTTGGAATCCGATATCAGACTTGATAATGTCAGAAGTTTCGGCGGGGTTATTCCCGGACTTGATCTTACTGCGTTTAATGATGTCATTGCAGACACAGAGAAAACGGCTATGGCAGAGCTTTTGGATGAGGGTGTATTGCAGGAAGATGTTTCACTTGAGAGATACTTGGACATCCGCTATGTGGGCCAGCACCATGAGGTCACGGTACCCATGCCTTGCAATTGTCAGATTACCGAAGAACACCTCGAAGAAATAGCCCAGACCTTCCATAAGGCCCATGAGAGGCTGTATAGCTATTGCACTCCCGAGACTCCTATCGAAATCATTAACTTAAGAGTCACCGGCGTAGGCCATGTAAAAAAGACAACTTTGGAGAAGCAGGGTAGTGGAGAAGGCAGCGTGGCCGATGCCATTAAGAACGAACGTGAGCTTTATTTTGAGGAGTATGAGGATTGGCGCAAAGTGCCGGTTTACGACAGAGGAAAACTCTATCCATCTCATGTAATAGAGGGACCGGCAGTTATTGAAGAGCGTATTACTACCATAATCGTTCACCCGAATTGGAATGCGCGTATCGACGAATTCGGCAATGTTGTAATGGAGGTGAAATGATGAGTCAGACAGCCACAACTGAAATAAGAAAAAAAGAATTTGACGGGGCAAAAGATCCTATTACATTTGCCGTTATCTATAATCGTCTCCTAACTGTTAATCGTGAAATGGGTATTACTATGATTAATACGTCCATCTCGCCGATATTTGCGGAAGTTCATGATTTTTCTTGCGCAATCTGCGACTGGGACTGCCGCATCGTTTCACAGGTGGATGGTGTTCCTTCGCATACCGCTTCCGCAATGGAATCGGTTAAGGCGGTTGTTAAGTATTTCGGAGACGATATTCATCCCGGCGATGTTTTCGTGCTTAATGATCCGTATATGGGCGGCACTCATTTGCAGGATGTTACTATTATGAAGCCGGTATTTTTCAATGGTCGGATGCAGTTTATTGCTATTAATCGTGCGCATCATGGTGATGTGGGCGGAATGGAACCCGGCTCTTATTGCCCGTCGGCTACAGAACTTTTCCATGAAGGCGTACGCATACCGCCTCTTAGAATCTATAAGGACAATCAACCGATTGACGATGTTATCAATATGATACGTATTAACACTCGTATGCCGGATGACATCTGGGTAGATATGAAGGCGCAGGTGGCTTCATGCAGCGTTGGTGAGAAACGAATCCTTGAAATGATGGAGAAATACGGCGAGGAAAAGACCCGTGAAACCATTGAGGACATTCATCTCTATGCCGAGAAGAGAATGCGCGATGAGATATTGAGATTACCTGATGGAGTTTACAAAGGCGAGGCGACACTGGATTCCGACGGTTTAAGCGATGAACCTTTGCATATTAAGGTTACGATTACTATTAAGGGCGAGGATGCCTATGTGGATTTCGAAGGAAGCAGTCCGCAGTGCGCCGGACCTTCTAATTCGCCCATTGCTAATACTGCGACTTGCGTTTATGTGGCATTTTTAACCACAGTTACCACACCGGATATTCCGCATAATGAAGGTGTATACAGACCGATTCATATAACCGCCCCCGAGGGCAGTGTGGTGAATTCCGATTTTCCCGCCCCGGTTGCTTATTGCACTTTGGATACGGCTTGCGCAATTTTGGAAGCATGCTGGATGGCTTTGGCTGATATTTTGCCTGACCGCGTTCCTTCAGGTTGGAATCGCTGGAACGGACCGACTATCACAGGAGTGGATCCCAGAAATGATAACTTTTACGTTATGTTTGGGTTTAATGGTTTTGGTGGTGCAGGCGGAGCTAAAGGCGCAGACGGACGTCCGTACATTGGAGACGGTATAGACTTAGGCGGACTCATTGCTCCTAATATTGAGACTAATGAAGTAGATTATCCGCATCTTACGGAATTCAATGAATTCACAACGGATTCCTGCGGAGCGGGTGAATACCGCGGAGGAAACGGGGCAAAATACAGAATTCGTTTTTACGACAAATCGGCGACGGATCTGGTTATGTTCGGCGACGGACGCATTAACGCTCCGTACGGACTATTCGGAGGACAGCCCGGCAGCTGCAATATGGCTTATATTAATGAGGGCGAGGAAGGCGAACAATTGTTGCCAGCAAAAGGCGCAGTGTCTTTACCCGATGGCGGCACATTTACTTCCTATCCTTCAGGCGGCGGCGGATGGGGCGATCCCAAGAAACGCGATATAGAGGCTGTTCGCATGGATGCAAAGAACGGATATATATCAAAAGAGGCGGCAAGGGATATTTACGGTGTAGCCTTGGATGATTCCTATAATATTGATGAAGCTACTTCAAAAGCGCTGAGGGGTTAATATTAACCCCTCGGCACCCCAAAAACCGGATTGGTTGACCGACCGGTTAACGGGGAACATTACAGGTATACGGAGGCAGATATGGAAATTAAAAAAATAGCGGTACTCGGAGCCGGAAACGGCGGATTTATGAGCGCGGCTGATATGGCATTGATGGGATACGAAGTCACGATTTTTGACACGCTCCCCGGAAAATTAGACGGAGTAATGAAAACAGGGACCATTGAGGTTTGCGATATTGATTCGAAACCGACGGGTGAGGTCGGAAAAATTGCGTTGGCAACGGAAAATGTTGAAGAAGCAATAAAAGGAGCAGATGTCATTCTTAATCCGGCACCATTCTTTGCGGTAAAACACTACGCCGAGGCAGCCGCAAAATACATCAGCGAGGGGCAGGTAATAATCTGTCTGGGAAAAGGCGGAGCGTCACTGGTATGGAAGAAAGCGCTGGATGAGGCAGGCAATAAGTCAAGAGTATATTTAGCCGATTGTAATACATTGCCATACGGAGCTTCACGTCTTAATGACACACAGGTGCGTTTGGAGTCCAGAACAATGAATCTGATGTTTGCGGCCTTTCCTGCAAAGGACATGGATTTTGTATGGACTATTCTTAATGAATTGTATCCTCCCGAGCATGGATATACACTGCGCAGAGGTCAAAATGTTATTGATACACTTTTGGTTGATTATAATGCAATCACGCACACGCCCCCTATGATTTGCAACGCGGCGGTTATTGACAGCGGTGATCCGGATTTCCATCTTTTCGGCGTAAAAGAAAATCCGAAGCCGGTGGTTAATCTGATTGAGGCTATCGACAGAGAGCGTATGGCTATCGGAGAAAAACTCGGACTTAAACAATACACTCTTGAAGAAGAAATAAAAATGGTTAAGTGGAATCGTGACGGGGTAGATGAAGTGCTTCCGATCTATGAGGCTATACACACTCCTTTCCTGGAGGTATGCGAGGGACCGTTTAAGCTCAATGTCCGTCACCTTGTGGAAGATGTTCCTTACGGTCTCGTGACCTATTCGTCACTTGGGAAATTATTGGGTGTACCCACTCCCATGAGCGATGCAATAACCACGATTGCCGAAGGGCTTTTAAGCCGTGACTTCAGAAGTGAAGGAAGAGACATAACAGCACTTGGATTAAATCCCGACTGGAGTGTCGAACAGGTTAAACAATTCCTTTACGAGGGAGCGGTTGACTAAAGAGATTACTAATTGATTCGAAAGGACGTTAAGTACGGCGTCCGGCATAAAACACTTAAATTCAGAAAGCGAGGAAAAGAAATGAGACCATTAAAAGGAAGAAGTTTATTGGGAATTAACGAGCTGACAGCGGAAGAGATTTTATTCATTCTGGAAACGGCAAAGGATCTGAAAGTTGCTCTTAAAGAGGGACGTCCACATGAATATCTGCGCGGAAAATCATTGGCAGGTATTTTCGGAACCCAGTCAACGAGAACGAGTTGTTCGTTTGAGACAGGTATGACACATTTGGGCGGTCATATGATGTGGCTTGGAAGAGATCGTATCTGGTCAGGAAGCGCGGGAGCAGAGAATTGGCATGATACAATTAAGACTATCACGCGCTATGTCAATGGTATCGCACATCGCCCTGTTACGCGTGAGCAATTAGAAGAGACAGAAGCACTTTCAACAGTGCCCGTTATTAACGCATCCTGCCCGGTTGAGCATCCGACGCAGTCATTTGCTGATGTTCTCACGATGCAGGAGCACGGTGGCGGCACGGTAAAGGGCGCAAAGGTGGCTTTCCTTTGGGGTTACGGTGAATTAAATCCGCCGGCAGGACTCACAAACTCTACGCTTGTTATGGCAGCTAAAATGGGCTTTAATCTCTCGATTGCCTGCCCTGACGGGATGGATCCCGATCCGAGATATATCCAATGGGCGAAAGAGGAATCGGAGCTTACAGGCTCTAAAATCGAAATCGTACGTTCCTATGAAGAAGCGACAAAAGATGCAGACTTCATAAATGTTTATTCTTGGGTGAGCCCCGAAATCTTCGCTGAAGGACCCGAGACCGGATATCGCGGAAATCCGGAGTTTGCAAAATACAAACAAACCTTGCACGACTGGTGTGTAACAAAGAAAGTAGTAGACACAGCCCCGAAGCATGTTAAGGTTATGCATTGCCTGCCTGCGGCGCGTAATGAAGAAGTAACCGATGAGGTTTTAGACGGAGACAATTCCATTATTTTTGATGAAGCTGAGAACAGACTTCACACCATAAAAGCACTCCTTACTCTCTTATTACAATAGTTAATATGCGATTGAAATAAGTTATTGTAATTTGTTAACTGTTGACTTAGAGAAGAAAGGGGTCTGGTAATGGATTTACGAGTAGATATAGCCGGAGTAACATTAAACAGCCCGATTATTTCATCTTCCAGTATAGATGGCATGGACGGCGACAGAATTTGTGCTGTCAGTGAATATAAATTAGGCGCCGCCACGACTAAAACTATAGTAAAGGATATGCAACAGGACGTGCTTCCGAACATGAAAGCTGTTCGGGGGCAGTCCATGATGAATTGCGTATTTGGAACGAATCTGACTGCCGAACAATGGTTTAATATTGAATTTCCTAAAGCCTTGAAAGCCGGAATACCGATAATTGCCAATATGGCGGGGACGAATCCTGACGAGGCAATTGAACTGGCTAAAGGTTGTGAGGCGGCGGGTGCTTCCTTTATTGAATATCCGACTGCCTGTCCTCATATGGGGAATATTTTAGAAGCAATGTTTCCGGGGCTTAAAATTCCGCTGCCCGAAGTCAGCGATCCGGGCGATTATGCAAGACAAATCGAAGCGGTCAAGAAAGCCGTTAATATTCCTGTAATCGCAAAGTTCAGTTCTATCTATCATCTGACCTGCAAGACTTGGGCGAGGGCGGTAGAGGACGCCGGTGCCGACGCAATATCCGCAGCGGATTCTATCGGCCCGGTTATGGGTATTAACATCGAAGACGGCGAGCCTTTATTGGGAGGTCCCAGGGGGTACAGCGGACTAACGGGAGCAGCTATAAAACCTTTGGTATTGCGTATGGTTTTGGAAATTACCGAGGAAGTAAAAATTCCGGTGATCGGAATCGGCGGGATATCCTCTGCCGAGGAAGCGATTGAGTATATAATGGCCGGCGCGTCAGCCGTGGCATTGTCATCCGAATGTATCTTTAATGGCTATGAAAGATATGGAAAAATATATGACGGAATCGTATCTTTCATGGATAGAAAAGGGTATAATAGCATTGCGGATTTCAAAGGACTGACGCATAAAAAGATAAAAGAACGTTTCGAAAAGAAAAGGGAAATTATTCAGGAAATAATTGTTCCTGAATGCAATACGCAAAAATGTATCGGTTGTGGTAAATGTGCGACCGGTTGCGCATTTGGGGCAATCACTATGAAAGACAAGAAACCCGTATTTGACGAAGGACTTTGCCATGGTTGCGGCTTTTGCACCTCGGTATGTCCGGTAAAAGCTTTGCGACAGGAATATTACGCATAGAGGAGGTGCCATATGGCTGAGATTCTTATTAAAAACGGATTGGTGCTTACATTTGCGCCGGATGCTTTAACCGGTCAGATGATTGAGAACGGTGCGGTAGCAGTAAAAGATAATCTGATAGCGGATATAGGGAATACCTCTGATTTAGAGAAGAAATATCCGGATGCTAAGGTTATAGATGCCGCAGGAAAAGTTGTTATGCCCGGATTTATCGTGACTCACAGCCATATGCCTTATGTGCTCGGTCACAATATGCCGGTGGATTTTTCTCAGCTTCATGATTTTTGGGATATGCTGCAGAAAATGGGCTGGGAATGGCTCGAGGATATAACCACTCAGGAAGGCGTTTACGCCGCGACACGCTATGCCGCGACTAAAATGCTTAAAAACGGAATCACTACTGTCTGCGAATTCGTGGAAGGGCCGAATGCACTTCCGGGGATTCTGGATGCCTCCGCAAAGGCTATTCTCGAGAGCGGTATTAGGGCGCAGGTCGGCTATGAGGTCACCGAACGCGTGCCGGGGAAACACATCTTAACCGATGTTTCCGTGGAAAATGCAGAGCAGGGCTTTGAGGAGAATATTGCGTTCTTTAAGAAATATCCCAAAGGAAACGGTTCTCGAATCGAAGGTCGTCTGGGACTTCATACGGCATTCACTAATTCACGTGCCACTATGGAAAAGGCAAGAGCAATAGCCAATGAATACGGCACAGGGATTCAGGTACACATCGCCGAAATCCCCAGAGCATTTGTCATTGAAAAACACGGTTTGAGCGCACCGCAGATATTAGAAGAAACCGGTGTTTTAGGACCCGATGTAGTAGCGGCGCACTGCATTGATTTAACAGATGAAGATGTAGAAATCCTCGCACGCAATAAAGTCAATATTGCACATACTCCGATGACTAATTCATTCGGCGGAAATGGGGTTGCGAGAATACCTTATATGATGGAAAAAGGCTTGAATATTACGATTGGACATGATGATTTCTTCACTTTGGATATTGCCGAGTATATGCGCTATGCATTCCTATTGCACAAGGCGCACAATGCCAATGCAATGCTGCTTCCGATATTCCAGGTTTTGGATATGGTTTTGGCAAATGCGGCGAAGGCACTTGGTCTTGAAAAAGAAATAGGCAGTCTCGAAATCGGAAAGAAAGCCGATATTATCATTATTAATCCGGATTCGCCTTCGCCTGTGGCACCCTGCTCGGCACTTAGCTATTTCGATATGACATTCCAAGGAAGGCAAGTAGAGACAACTATTGTAGACGGTGAGATAGTGGTGGATGGTTATCATTCCACATTACTTGATGAAGATGAAATCAGGAAAGAATGTCAGGAACAGGCAAAGATTCTTTGGAGGAAGACAGGCGTCCAAATCTAATGCCTACTGTAAAGTTACTTAATTAATGTGGCTGATATTTGCGAAAGGGGGAATAACAGGTGCCAATCTATGGTGACGGCAATAAAACGGAAAAAGGCTATACCTATATTAACCGTTTTTTCCCGAGGGTCGACGCGAGAGACAAAGTGACCGGTCGAGCTAAATACGCGGGTGATTTGGATTTCCCGGGTATGCTGATTGGCGGAGCTTTGTTTTCTCCCTACGCGCACGCACAAGTTACATATATTAATGTCGACAAAGCGCGTCAGATTCCCGGTGTTCATTGTGTAATGACCTTTGAGGATCTTAAAAAAGAAAAAAGCTGGGGCTATTATACTTTCATGTCTTCGAGACTACGTTATCAGGGTGATGTCTCTGCTATCGTCGCGGCGGAAGACTGGGAGTCGCTCCAGAAGGCATTAAAGTCAATCGAAATTGAATATAAAGAGCTTCCGGCTGTATTTACTCCTGAAGAGGCACTAAAGCCTGGTGCACCGCTCGTACACGAAAATGATCCTGAATGCGAAGGAAATATTTGGTCACATTCCCGTTATAAGGTTCGCAAAGGGGATGTTGATGCTGCTTTTGAGACATGTGATCACATTTTAGAAAGAGTCTATCGTACAGACCCCGTGGAACACGCCTATATGGAGACGGAAGCGGCTGTAGCGGTCCCCGATACGACAGCTTCGGGAATAATGACAGTATACGCGGGCTGTGTGAATCCGTTTTTCACCCGAAGATGGGTGGCGGATGTGCTCGGGGTCTCCAGAGCAAAGATCAGAGTCGTACAGCAGACCGTAGGCGGGTCGTTTGGCGGAAAAGAAGAATTAATGGGACTGACAGCTTCAAGAGCGGCACTATTGGCTTCGGCGACAGGAAGACCCGTAAAAATGGTGATGACCCGCGAGGAGTCAATTATCGCGAGCACAAAACGCCACCCGTTCACGATAAAATATAAACTCGGAACGAATAATGAGGGTAAGATTCAGGCTTTTCAGGCTGAAGTCATTGAGAATGTAGGTGCATTCCATATGCATGAGTTTATGAATTTCCGTGCCGCCGTGCACGCGGCAGGGGTTTACGAAATACCCAATGTGAAGGTGGATGTGTATGGTGTATTTACAAATACTGTGACTGCCGGCGCGATGCGAGGATACAGTTCGCCTCAGCTCATTTTCGGTTCCGAACAGCTTTATGAGGAAATGGCCGAAGAACTCGGTATGGATTATATGGAGTTTAAGCGCCTGAATATGCTAAAGCAAGGCGGGACTAACGCCTGTGGTCAGGTTATGGACGCGCCGATTATTTTGCCTGAGATATTAGATAAGTTATTCGATAAAACAGATTTTGAAAATAAAAGAAAAGCATACCTTAACCAATCTGATACTCTTAAGAGAAAAGGTATCGGAATGGCAATGTTTTACCGCGGTTGCGGTCTGGGAGCAGAGGCGCCGGATGCGTCGGCCGGTTCGGTGGTCGTGCATGATGATGGCACTGTCATGATTAACAGCGGTCTCGTTGAGAACGGTCAGGGCATGAAAACAGCTTTTACTCAGATAGTCGCGGAAACATTGAGCATACCTCCTGATGTAATACATTTCATCGGCGTCGACACAAATACCATACCCGACAGCGGTATTACGGCCGCATCAAGGACAACGGTAATGGGATCGCAGTCAGTGAAGCTCGCAGCCGAGGAATTAAAAGGCTATTTACTTGAGACAGCGGCAATGATGTTTCACGCAACCCCGGAAGCTGTTGAACTTAAGGATGGAATGTTCAAACTAATCGGGGTACCCGATGCAGTCATACCATTTCAGGTGGTGGCGAATGTACACCACTGGACAGGCCAGCAGGCAGGAGTAATGCGTTGGTTTAAACCGCCGCACCTTGATTATGACATGAAAGAGGGCTTCGGGAAGGCATTTCCGACCTATGCCTATGGCAGCGTTATTGCCGAGGTAGAGGTAGATATGCAAACCGGTGAAATCAATGTCGAAAAGATAACCTGCGGGCATGATCTCGGAACCGTCATCAATAATAAAACCGTAATCGGTCAGATATATGGCGGAGTTCTGATGGGTCAGGGGTATGCGATTATGGAAAAGCTCCTGATTAAAGATGGAATTATCCGTACAGATAATTTTGACACCTATATGATAGGCACATCAATGGATGTCCCCGAAATCGATGCTGTTTTGTTCGAATCGGATGATGCGGCAGGTACATACGGAGCTAAAAGCGTTGGAGAGCCTTCAACAGAAGGAGTAGCGGCGGCTATAATCAGTGCCATTACTAATGCTACAGGTATAAGGATTCGAAGAATTCCGATAAATAAAGTGGATATGCTTTCTATTTTGCATCATTCCAACGATGACACAGTGGAAGGAGGGCAGGCGCGTCTTAAATCGCGCACGGACTTATGATACTTCATTTAACGGTAAACGGAAAAAATGTTGAGACGCAGATAAGCCCTGAGCAGACTCTTCTTTCGGTTATCAGGGGGAATCTAAAGATGACAGGTACAAAGATAGGGTGTATGGTCGGTGAATGCGGCGCCTGTACTGTCATTCTAAATGGAAAAGCTGTAAAGAGCTGTGTAGTAAATGCCGCTCAATGCGAGGGAATGGAAGTAAGGACAGTAGAGGGTTTGGCTAATGGAGAGGAACTGCACCCGTTGCAGCAGGCATTTATTGACCATAATGCCGTGCAGTGCGGATACTGCACTTCGGGATTTCTGATGACAGCTGTAGCGTTTTTAGAGCAGAATCCTAATCCTTCGAGGGATGAAATAAAGAAAGCGATTTCCGGTAATCTTTGCCGCTGTACAGGTTATATCCAAATTGAAGAAGCCATAGAAGGCTATATTGCCGAAAGGGATAAACCAAAAGAAGTACCTGATAATGAAACTAAGGAAAATGCCGCAGAAGAAACCGTAGAAGCAGCTGCGAGTTAGAGGCAGGGATTAGAGCAGGAGGGCGTATGAGCGATTTTGATTTTATTAGCGTTAATACAATTGATGAAGCCTTGGACGTTCTGGCGCGTCCGCAAAAGGTCACTGTTCTATCAGGCGGAACCGATGTAATGCTGCGTATCCATGACGGCAGATTGGAACCTTCGCTTTTACTGGATGTTTCGCGGATTGAAGAGCTTAAAGGAATTAAAGAAAAAGACGGATTTATAGAAATCGGAGCCGCGACCACTATTAATGAAATCGGAGCCAGCGAATTGATTAAAGATAATGCTTATGCTCTATATGAGGCAGCAGACGTTTTCGCTGACCCGAATACCAGAAACAGGGCGACTATCGGAGGTAATATCACAAATGCTTCCCCAGGTGCCGACGGGGCTCCCGCACTTTTCGCGCTGGACGGCGAAGTCCTGATTAAGAAAAAAGGCGGCGAAAGAAGAATTCCGGTTACCGATTACATAATCGGCTCATACAAAACAGTATTAGAGCCCGATGAGCTCGTTGCAAGTATTCGGTTCAAGCCTTGCAAAAACAGTGCTTTCATAAAAATCGGTCTTCGAAAAGCAATGGCAATATCCGTAGAGACAGTAGCCGTGGCACTGTTCTTAGATGAGAATAAGATTATTACAGATTGCAGAGTGGCATTCGGAGCATTGGGACCTTCGACATTGAGAGCAAGAAATACCGAGAAAGTTTTCGTTGGCTATACCCCTAATGAAGAAACCTTTGCAAAAGCGCAGGAAGTAATCGCGATGGATATTAAACCCAGAGACGGACTTCGCGGTTCGAGGGAATATCGTTTTAGCACAGCACATGTAATAATGGAAAGAGCATTAATAAAGGCATATGAAAAGTGATTTAAATGCAGTTTGTTAAACTGTGAACACTCAGGCGTTTAGCAACTGGGTCAGGCGCTTGTTAGTAATAAAGGATACCCGCGTAAGTGTTCGGAAAGGAGGGATAGGGAGTAAGAGGGAGCAAGGGTAAGTAATGTAAAAAGGTCTAAAATGCAAAATGACATTTTAGAGAGTGAGGCAGTATGAAATAGTTCCGTAAAGCGAAGCTTAAAACGGATCACTTCAAAAGGAGGAAAAGAAATGGCAAATAAGGATGGAAAAATTGGTTTACTGGATACCACGACAATACTCGTCGGTGGTATGATCGGCAGCGCTATCTTCTCGCTGTCGGGCGTTACGCTTGGAAATGCCGGCGCATCTGCAATTCTGTCATGGGTAGTAGCGGGTCTTATCCTGTTGTCCTATGGTCTAATCTGTGCAGAGCTTTGCTCGACATATCCTAATTCAGGCGGTGTTTTCCTGTTCCCCGCAAAGGCTTTTGCAAAAGACGGAAAAGAAAATCGTCTTTGGGGCTGGATTTCAGCTTGGGCGTATCTATTTGGATGCGTAGGAGGTTTGGTATTCTCGGCTTCATATGTAGCTACATATTTAGGAATAGCGGTCCCTGCATTGCAGGTTCCAAATGATCCCTACATGTCTCCGAAGCCGGAATGGGCACTTATTATCGGTATTGGCACTGTTCTTATCTGCGGTATTCTTAATATCTTTAAGATAGCCGTTACAGGTAAAGCAAACACAGCACTTACGATAATATTGGCTGCTACTATGATTATTTTTGTAATCGTTGCTTTTACCGCAAAGACCCCCGAAGGTGTCACTGCATTTAACGGGGCGAACTTCTCACCATTCTTTAATGGCACACAGGGAGGAGCAGGTTTCTTTACCGCCATACCTGTTGCGATGTTAGCCTATGGCTCCATCGTGGCAGCGGCATTTATGGTAGGCGAAATCCGCGATCCCAATAAGACGGTTCCGAAGGCTATGAGTATCGCCATGGCTATTACTGTCGGACTTTATGTTCTCGTTATGGTCGCTACCGTAGGTTTGATTTCTATCCAGATGTTGAATGAAACTCACATGACCTACACCCCGCAATTCGGCGCCGCATGGATGACGCTTGGTCATATTACCTGGCTTCCGAAATTAGTTTCCGCAGCGGCTGTTCTCGGACTTTTGACTACGGCGTTAGTACTTGTAATTTTGGCAGCACGTACATTGCAGGCAGCTGCTTTTGCAGGCGTTCTTCCTAAATTTATTGCAAAGAACAACGAGAAGACCGGTATTCCGCTCAATGCCACTATAATTGTAACGGTTCTCGGAGTAATACTTGTTGCATTCCCGAGTCTTACTACCTTTATTATTAATTTCGGTGGTTTAAGCAATGCATTGGTTGTTGTTGCGCTTTGTGTTACCGTTATTAAGGCACGTTCAACCAAAGCAGAGACAGGATTTAAGGCTCCCGGCGGAAATGTACTTCCAATTGTAACAATGGCGATTCTGGTCGCTTGCTATATCATTGGTATAATGAATGATGTTAAGGCCGGAACATATGATATTTTGAAACTGTTAATCGCCACGGTAGGATATTTTGCAGTAGGACTTATTATTTACTTCGTATGTACCAAGGCTGTTAAATCAGAATAGTTAATTACTCAGGCAAAACTTCTCCTGCGCCGCCTCGGAAGTTTGGGGCGGCGCAGGTAATTACTTTTATTTTTTCAAGGTATTACTTTCTCAAGTTTGCATCAATAAATGGCGCACATTTGAGAGAGCAATATGTTACCTGTCAGAGGTGTACTTCTTTTTTTCGGTTAAGTGCAGCGTGGATTCTTTGACACATCTGACTTTAACAGTATCTCAGGATATTTAAGTATGGGAGGCAAGTTATGAAAGAAAAAAAACGAATAGTAATAGCGCTCGGAGGTAATGCTTTAGGCAATACACTGACGGAACAAGTGGCAGCCTGCAAGGTGACGGCAAAAGCAATAGTAGACCTCATTGAGGAGGGACATGAAATCATCATTACCCATGGCAACGGGCCGCAAGTGGGTATGATTCAAAACGCTATGGCTGCTCTTTCAAGAGAGGATCCCGCTCAGCCCAATACTCCTCTTTTTGTCAGCGTTTCGATGAGTCAGGCTTATATAGGCTATGATTTACAAAAAGCTATCGGAGAAGAAATGGCGATTCGTGGGATTCCGGGGAGCAAGCATATCGCTACGGTGGTTACTCGCGTGAGAGTGGACGCGGATGATCCAGCTTTTGCTAATCCTTCAAAACCGATAGGGAAGTTTCTTACAAAAGAAGAAGCGGATATTGTGGCGGAAAAATACGGACACCTGATGAAAGAGGACGCGGGTAGAGGCTATCGTAGGTATGTCCCCTCACCCAGACCTTTGGAAATAATTGAAATCGGGGCAATCAGAAACCTTGTGAGTGCGGGAGAGGTAGTGATATCCTGCGGCGGCGGCGGTATCCCCGTAATTCTGGAAGGGAAACAACTCAATGGTGTGAGTGCTGTTATTGACAAGGATTTTGTGAGCGGGCTTCTTGCGAGGGAATTAAATGCCGATTATCTGATTATTCTGACAGCCGTAGAAAAAGTCGCCATTAATTTCCGCAAGGAAAACGAAGAATGGATAAGCGACTTAACCGTGGCAAAGGCAAAGAAATATGTGGATGAAGGTCAATTCGCGGCGGGGTCCATGCTGCCAAAGGTAGAAGCAGCTATAGCTTTTGCGGATTCAAAGATGGGTCGTCAGGCGATAATTACCGAGCTTGAAAAAGCAAAGGATGCGCTCGATGGGAAGACGGGCACATTGATACATCTATAGAAAAATGCGACATAAGGTTGAAAGGGCATTAAGAAAGGGCGGTTATTCCGCCCTTTCTGCATGAGCGCACAAAGCCTCTCCTCTTGCAATTCTCTTGGTAAAGCAGCAAACAATGGACAAGACCGCGATGCTGATTCCAAGGAATTCAAAGGTTTTTCCGGTGAGGACAAAGGGGAGTGTTAGTGCCGGAAAAATGATTCTTACCTGTCCGAGAGTAAAATCTGTGAGATTCAAAAGCTGTGCTAAATAAGCAAATCCAAGGATGGATATGACAACGATTGCGGCAATGAGCTGAATCTTAACTAAAATGTGTAACACTTTAAAAACTATTCGTAGGGCTTCGTTATTCTGATTGTTCTGATTCTGATTCGTCACGTTTTGGTTAGTAGTTGTTTGATACATGGTATTTACCTTCCCTTTCTTATTTTGATTAGTTGTCGTTTCAACGTGTTTTGTTAGTTTTCTTTAAGTGGTTTTCGTATCTTGAGCTCATTATAGGGCAGCATTTAGATAATGGTAAGTGATGCGAGTCACGGATTTAAGGTGACAAATGTAATTTGTGAATTGCTTTTGCTTTAAACATGGTGTAATGTTTTGAATACGGATGCGGTTATTATTTAGGAAGAACTTAAATAATAAATGTATGTGGTGGACAATATGAAAAAACGTTTGATTTTCTTTTTGAGCGCAATTCTGGTTTTAGGTCTTGTAATTACTTCGGGAGGATGTGTGCTCGTAAGTCTATTGGGCGATGATACCGATGAGAGCTTTTATGACGATGCCCCGAAGCATGAAAAACATGAAGCGACCGATGTTGTGCAAGTCGAAAGGGAGTATTTTGATTATGCGCTCGGCGAGGGTAATTACACAATTATTTGTGATTATCATCAGATGAAAGTGGCTCCATTGAGAAATGGGGAAACATACTATAGCCATCATGTGGATTTCACCAATCCGGATGGAACAGCAGGTACAATTATCATCCATGATTACGAAGACGAGGATGGGTCCGCCTTGGAAGCTGCCCTGGAACATTATCTTGAATGGGAAGCCGAAAAAGTCTTCACAAAAGCTGTGGATTTAAGTGAGATTCTATCCGGAAAAAAGCTCGAAGAGTTCGGCGTTCAGACTTCTTATAGTGTTGAAAGAACAAACGCGAAAGCCGATAGTTCATTTGAAGAAAAATACCCTCTCGTGTCTCCTGTAAATGGCCTTAAATTGACAGAGACTATAGACTGGCAAAGACTCGCAGATGAACTGGATCTTCATCCTCAAATCGTTTTATTCTTTAACGGAATACCGGGAGAGGACCAATTGGTTTCTATTCAAGCAACGATAAATGAAGTAGATGCGGCTTTAGATCAGGCGTTTGCGACAGATGTTCGAACGGTAGGAACGTATCGGATAAGCGGACAAGAAACAGGAGATGTGGAATCGGAGTAAATTATGAGAAAATCAAACAGAGAAATCAAAGAACAAGAAGGCCTTAATGCCGTATTGGAAAAAAGCGGCGTCTGCCGATTAGCGCTAAATACACCTGAAGGAGCACCATATATCGTGCCCCTTAATTACGGCTACGAAGTGTCCGAGAATGGAAAACTGACACTTTACTTCCATTGCGCAAAAGAAGGCAGGAAACTCGACCTTATTCACAAAGACTCCCGCTGCGGATTCGAAATGGACTGTTCACATGAATTAGAGACAGGAGAATTAGCCTGCCAATACACATTCTACTTTGAGAGCATAATCGGAACCGGAATGATTTCAATCGTAGAAGATAACGATGAGCGAATACATGGATTAAAAGTTCTCATGAGACATTACGGAGGGGAAGGAAAAACAATTGATGAACGCGCGCTGGCACTAACGACAGTGCTGAGATTGGATGCCGTCTCGTACTGCGGAAAAAGGCATGAAAGAAAAAATTAAAGTGCGTTTTATCCGGAAAACGGCATATATTTATCTTGCGTTTTATCGGAATTGCGCAACATATAGAATTAGCTCCCTATCCAGTTAACCGCGGGGGGGGGCTTGACAAATTAATAAATTTGTGATACAATTACACAGTAAAGAACGGCATATGACAACAGTTTAAAAATGTAATAGATATTT
>JAISSU010000016.1 GCA_031272985.1 Lachnospiraceae bacterium
TGCATTTTGCGGAGGTCGAGAATATGCTATATACGGAATTTGATGAAGAATTAGCGAAAAAGACGTGGCAAGAAGAGGCGTTTGAAGATGGAATGGAAGCCGGAATAGAAAAAGGAATAGAAAAAGGAATAGCTGAAGGTGCCGCTCAAAACGCGATAGAAACTGCGAAGCGTATGCTCTCATACGGCATTGACGTAGAGCAGATTTCTAAAATGACCCTTTTATCTATTGAAGAAATACAAAACCTAAGAGGAGAATAACCACGGTTGAAGCCCTGTCGCTTTCTACTGCCGTTAGAGGAGCTATGCTAAGAGTAAAACAAACTATTAAAAACTATCGTTCGACAAACCCTGACCTAAGCATAAACTTTATGGACTATGCAATAAAGGTACTTAAAGGTGGTTATGAAATCTCTGCTGATACTATATCAAGTGCTAAGCGCAAAGTGGCATTACACGGTGATGATATAGCTAAACAGCAAAAATTGCCTAATGAGATTTATGAAGACATTTCCGGAACAAAGAATTTTGATAATTTTTTAGACTATGCCATGCAGACAGGACACTATAAATACTATGGCACAGGACTGCACGGCTTAAACCATATTGAAAATGTTACTCTGTTTAGTTATTATATTGCATCGCGGGAAGGTCTTTCGTGGAAAGATACGCTCACAGTTTTAGAAGCATCTCGATTTCACGATGTTGGTAGAGAAAATGATTATGTAATGCCACACGGCAAAGATGGTGCAGATAGATATTTAAGGCAGTGTTCACACAATCCTGATGTAGATATCCAAACGGTAGCATTGCTAATTGAAGCCCACGACATAGGCGACCCAAAAAAAGTTGCCAAATTTGGCAGACAAAATAATGCGCCTGCGAACTTCGAGAGGTTGGCTCATATAGTTAGAGATGCCGATGCTATTGATAGAGCGAGAATAACCGTAAGATCTGCTGATAACAATTTGAACGCTACTTATCTGGTAAACCATAGCGCAAAGGAATTGATATTGACTTCCGAAGTTTTGAATATTTTGCAAGACAGTCGCAAAAATTCATTTTTGACCTCTTTTAAATAGTATGCTATAATCCCCTATGCGGGTTATCCCACTATATTTTCTAAGGAGTGTAAGGGGCATGAGTCAGGAAAAAGTCGACAGATATAAAGAAGAAAAGAAAAATCGTAAAAAAGCGGTCAGAAAAGGGAAGATTCTGAGTGCGCTTTTAAAGTTTTGCATGATTATTGTTGTGTGCGGGCTGGCTTTCTGGGCAGGATGGTCGGTGTACAGAAGGTATGAGAGCTCTCGCCCGGTCGAGACCGCAGAGGTGGATTACACTGCCATGGATAATTTGCAGACTAAATTAGATGAGATAGCTGCCGCCGCAGATACTTCTTCGGATGCCACCGCCGACGGGGAAGGTGGAGACGAAGCAGAGGGAGAGGGCACTGATACTGAAAATGCAGAAGGTGATACGGAGGAAGTGGCACCTTAAATAACATCTAACATTTTTATTGAAAATACTATTGGTCATACCAATTTTAATTACAATCATACCAATATTGAACGATTATTAAATCTTTGAAATCATCTTTTTACAGATGTTGCGGGTTTTGAAACTGCTGATACTACATCTTGTTGAAGGTGATTTTTTTTGATATTTTTTTCAATTTTTGCTTGATAATCCCAGTACTTTGCTATATTATGTGAGCAGTGGAGGACGAGTGGTGACTAAGTAATAGTTAAGGGGGTACTTAGTGGCGCAGGGTAGTAAATAACTCCACGAATTGTATCGATACAGCAAACGATTGAGGAACTACTTAAATGACGATGGGAGAGTATAATGAAAATACTGCTTCGTCTGATATGGTTGAAGCCCAGCAAGTGGAGGTCAGACCCTCTAAATGCAAAGGTTTCATAGGCGAATACAGTCATACTCTTGACTCAAAGGGCAGAGTAATTATTCCTGCGAGATTCCGCGACGAGCTTGGGGAGAGGTTCGTTGTATCAAAAGGAATGGGTGTGCAGGGAAAAGGTAAATGTCTTTTCGCGTACTCTATCGAGGAATTTGACAAGGTACAGGATGGACTGAATGAAATGCCCATGTTCGACCCGTATTCTATTACGATGAGGAATCATTTCCGTGGGTCTGCGAGCGAGGTGGATGTAGACAAGCAGGGGAGAGCTTGTATACCACCCAGACTCCGCCAGTATGCCAATATCGGAGATAGTACCACGTTCGTGGGAGACGGACCTCGAATCATCATTTGGGACAGCGCCGAATGGGAGCGTCAGAATGCAGTAGACGATGAATTGATTTTCGACGCTGTGGCTGCAAAATATGCAGAAGGTTTCAAGTTGTAGGTGTGAATATGGAGTTTTCACACGAATCGGTATTGCTGAAGGAAACAATTGACGGATTAAACATTAAGCCGGACGGCATTTATGTCGATGGCACACTTGGAGGCGGCGGACACAGTTTCGCGATATGTGAACGCCTCGCGCAACAAGAGGGGAGTATAATTTGTATAGACCGTGACGCCAGTGCATTGAGTGCGGCTGGTAAACGGCTCTCAGGCTTCGGGGAGATGGTCAAGGTAGTAAGGAGCAACTACGCTGACTTGGAGTCTGTTTTGAAAGAGCTTCGAATTGACAAAGTCGATGGGATCGTGCTTGATTTGGGCGTATCATCCTACCAGTTAGATACGGCAGACCGAGGATTCTCCTATCGCGAAGATGGACCTTTGGATATGCGGATGGATAATCGTCAGGTATTGACGGCCAAAGCCATTGTCAACACGTATGGGGAAATGGACCTTACTCGCATTATTCGGGATTATGGGGAAGAAAAATTCGCTAAACAAATTTCCCGGAAAATCTGCGAACAGCGCGAAATAAGGTCCATTGCCACAACGTTTGAACTGGTTGAGATTATCAAAAGTGCAATGCCCATGAAGGTCTTGCGCGGGGTAGGGCATCCCGCGAAAAAAACTTTTCAGGCTATCCGAATCGAATGTAACCAAGAATTGGAGGCCTTAAAGAACTCATTGAATGTGATGATTGAAGTGCTAAATCCAAAAGGGAGGCTTTGCGTAATAACATTTCACTCATTGGAGGACAGGATTGTAAAGAACGCGTTTCGTATCAACGAAAACCCATGCACCTGCCCGAGGGACTTTCCGGTTTGTGTATGCGGAAAGAAATCAAAAGGAAGGATAATAACAAGAAAGCCCATAGTTCCAAGCGATGGGGAGATCGAAAGGAACAGACGCGCAAAGAGCGCGAAATTAAGGATTTTTGAGCGGGCTTGACATTTAGGGGAGTATAGCAATATGGCAGCGAGGAATAACTACAAAGGAAGCGAAAGAAATTACTACGAGAATAATAGCCGAAATAAGGCTTACATATATGGCAGTGCGGTGCCCAAAAGACTTGAACGTCCTGAAAGAAAAGAGGATCCAAGGCAAGTCAGAGTGCCTTCAAAAGCTCAAAGAAAAAGCAGCGCGCATACCAAGATGTTTGTGATGGCGCTGATTATGATAATGGGTGTGGCGGTAGGTCTCATTTATCTACAAGCTCAAAACAATGCAATGAAATCAAATGTGTCTGTTTTACAGGAAGAACTTAAAAATCTACGTGAAGAAAACAATAACCGCTATCATTCCCTTAACGATAATATTAATCTGGACGCAATTAAAGACAGGGCTGTAAATGGTCTTGGGATGACGGCTGTAACTCCTGAGCAGGTTATTGATTACGATAATCCGGTTTCAGATTATATACAACAAAATGCAGTTATTCCAACCTCGGGTGCGCTTTCAGAAAACAATTGATAACAATTTATGAAATCTTAGATAAAATTCTGAAAAGGCGGTATATATGAGAGAGAAAAAAAGCAAAAGGCGCGATCCGCTTTTCGAAAAAAGGCTAATGCGATATATGAAGAGAAAGCTGGTATTGTTGTTTGTCGCAATCATACTGGCTTTCCTGTTTTTAATACTTCGCGTCACCTATATCTATGCAAGAAAAGGCGACGAATATGCGAGGAACGTATTGAGTCAACAAAACTACAGCAGTGAGACAATTCAGTATAAAAGAGGAGATATACTCGACAGAAACGGCACAGTGCTTGCCACAGATCAGAGGGTATATAATGTCATTCTCGATACTTACCTTATGATGCACACCGAAAAAGAAGGAAAAGAGGGTGACGAAGTCAGAGAGAAAAGTCTTCGGTATACTAAAGAGACTCTGGAACAATATTTTGGTATAAGCGGCGAAGTGGTGGATGCTATTCTTGCGGAAAACCCGAACAGTCTTTACAATATCCTCGCACGCAATCTTACTTATGATGAAGTAAAAGAATTTAAAGAGCTTGAAAAAAAGATAACAGAGGTAAAAAGCAAAGGATATCAGGACGAAGAGTATGATAAATACTACTATATCAAAGGTATTTGGTTAGAGGAGGGCTATAAGAGAGTCTACCCTAACAATAGCCTCGCCTGTGATGTTATAGGTTTTACTGTGGATGGAAACATTGGGAACAGTGGTATTGAAGCTTCATATAATAAAATACTAAATGGAGTTTCGGGGCGCGAATTTGGATATCAGGACGAGGATGTGACGTTACAAAGAACGGTTATTGAGCCCGAGAATGGACAGACCGTCGTGTCAACTATAGATATTCAGGTTCAGTCGATTGTTGAACAAAAAATACATGATTTTAACAACGCACATCAAAGCGGCTCCAAACTCGGAAGTAAAAATACTGCCGTTATTGTTATGAATCCTCAAAACGGAGAAATATTAGCGGAAGCTTCTTATCCCGATTATGATCTTAACAGTCCAAGAGATTTAAGCGCATACTATAGCGAAGGACAGATAGCTGCGATGTCGGATCAGGAAAAGGTTGACGCATTAAACAGTTTGTGGAATAATTTCTGTGTGGTGGAAACCTATGAGCCGGGTTCCACCATAAAGCCGTTTACAGTTGCTTCGGCGCTTGAAGATGGTACATTAGACGGCTCGGAAACTTTCTATTGCGGAGGTTCGCTGCATGTGGGGGACTATGAAGTGCATTGCAGCAATCGTAACGGACACGGGACTTTGACGCTTAAACAGGCGGTTGAACAGTCCTGTAATGTTGCGCTTATGACTATTTCCCTCAAAATGGGAGCGGAGGAATTTGCGAGGACTCAGAGGATGTTCGGATTCGGAAAGAGTACTGGCATTGATTTGCCCGGCGAATCCACCGATACCGGACTGCTGTATTCCGCCGAGAGCATGGATCAAGCTTCGCTTGCGACGAACGCTTTCGGACAGAATTTTACGGCTACAATGACACAAATGGCTGCTTCTTTTTCATCATTGATAAACGGCGGTAATTATTACAAACCGCACGTGGTTAAAAAGATTCTTGATGAAAACGGCAATGTCATTCAGGACATTAATCCCGTTTTGCTTCGTAGTACAGTGTCCAAAGAAACAGCAGATATTGTTAAAGATGCAATGCGAGGAGTCGTTACGGAAGGGACAGGAAGAATAGCGCAAATAGAAGGTTATGACGTTGGGGGAAAGACCGGTACGGCCGAAAAGCTCCCGCGCGGGAATGGGAAATACCTCGTTTCATTTATAGGATATGCACCTCAGGAACACCCCGAGGTGGTTGTCTATGTCGTGATTGACGAGCCAAATGTCGGGAATCAGGCAAACAGTGCTTTGGCAACGCAGCTTGCGACCGATATTATGAGTGAAATCTTCCCATATCTCGGTATTACAAAGGTTCAATAGGAGAACAATATGTCGTTTAAACTGATTTTACCTCTTCTTGTTGCTTTCATCTGGGGCATATTGGTAGCTCCGGGCGCGATCCCTCTGCTTCGTAAGCTAAAGATGGGGCAGACGGAAAGAGAACTCGGAGTAAAGGAACACTTAAAAAAGGCCGGAACGCCCACAATGGGCGGCATTATTATTGTGGTGGGATTCATTTTGGGGCTTGGTACTCATTGGGACTGGTCGCATATGAATATGAGAGTTGTTGTGGTTATGCTTGTGACCACCGCGTTTGCGGCAATCGGTTTTACTGATGACTATTTGAAGGTAGTCAAAAAACGTTCTGACGGATTATATCCAAAGCAAAAATTCGCGTTGCAATTCTTGGTAACGGCGTGTTTTGCCGCATATATGTATTTTTCAAATCAAGTTTCCTTAAAAATGCGTGTTCCGTTTTCCGGAGGTTATTTACTTGACATAGGAATTTTTGCAATACCTCTCTTGTTTGTAGTTGTGCTGGGGACGGTTAACGGAGCGAACTTCACCGACGGATTAGACGGGTTGGCTACTTGTGTTACGATTCCGATTGCGGTGTTCTTTTTTGCCGTTTCAATGACCTTAAGTGGGCAGCTTACGGCGCCTTCCGCGGCCATGACGGGAGCACTTGCTGCTTTTTTGATTTTCAACAAATATCCCGCAAAGGTTTTTATGGGAGATACGGGTTCATTGGCACTCGGAGGTTTTGTGGCCTCAAGTGCGTATATTATGCAACTACCTTTATTTATTATATTAGTCGGTTTCATTTATCTGGTGGAAATTATTTCCGTAATTCTTCAGGTCCTTTATTTTAAAAAGACGCACGGAAGGCGAATATTTAAGATGGCGCCCATACATCACCATTTTGAGTTATGTGGCTGGTCTGAAGTAAAGGTAGTTATTGTATTTACGTTAATTACTATTGCATTATGTGTAATAGCTTGGTTTGCTTTATAAGGAGGTTTGTTTGTCAAAAGAGAGAATTATGGTATTCGGAGCCGGAATAAGCGGAATAGCAGCGGCAGGGTTATTAATGCGCCATGGCGGCAGAGTCCTCCTTTATGATGCTAACCCTTCAGGTGAACTAACGGCCGGCGTTGTCCGCAATAAACTTAATTGCCATGGTGAATGTGAGATTTTGCTCGGAAAATTTTCTGATTGCTTTAGCGAAGATACACTCTTGGAAATTGCCGAGGTGGTACTAAGCCCGGGCGTTCCGCTCGATTTACCTGATGTGATTAAGATAAAAGATGCGGGGATTCCCATAATAGGTGAAATAGAATTAGCTTATCGCTTCGAAAAGGGAAGAGTATTTGCTATTACAGGCACCAATGGAAAGACCACTACCACAGCCCTTTTGGGAGAAATAATGAGGGGCGCGTTTAAAGATGTGTTTGTGGTTGGCAATATAGGACTTGCGTATACAATCATTGCAGATAATACATCTGATGATTCAGTGACTGTGGCTGAGCTATCCAGTTTTCAGCTTGAGACTACGGATATGTTTCATCCCGCTGTCAGTGCCATATTGAACTTAAGTCCTGACCATTTGGACAGACATCATACTATGGAAGCATATATATCTGCTAAGAAGCGAATTGCCTTGATGCAAAATAATAATGAAACTATTGTGTTAAACTATGAGGATGAATTGATCCGCGAATTAGCGAAAGACTTAATACCGAAAATTATTTGGTTCAGTAGCTTGCGAGTGCTTAAAAAGGGACTGTTTCTGAGAAATGATGAAATTATCTGGCGCCCGAATGATGAGGGTGAAGAATATGTTATTTGTACTACGGATGAATTGCAAATACTCGGAACGCACAATCATGAAAATGTAATGGCTGCGGCAGGGATGGCTTTATCTGGTGGAGTACCACTTGAAATAGTAAGGAAGCAGATTCTTGGGTTTAAGGGAGTAGAGCACAGAATTGAATTTGTAACTGAGAAAAACGGCGTCGCGTGGTATAATGATTCGAAAGGCACGAATCCTGATGCTGCGATAAAGGGAATTTCGGCCATGAATCGTCCTACGGTACTAATTGGCGGCGGTTATGATAAGGATTCCGAATATACAGATTGGATAAAGAGTTTTAACGGAAAAGTTAAAAAACTCATTCTTATAGGTCAGACAAAAGAAAAAATAGCAAGAGACGCCAGGAATGTCGGCTTTACGGATTATGTATTTGCAGACGGTTTTGATGAGGCAGTGTTTTTGGCCGCTAAGACAGCAAAGGAAGGTGAAGCTGTTCTGCTCTCGCCGGCATGCGCCAGCTGGGACATGTTCAGGAGCTTTGAGATTCGCGGAAATCGTTTTAAAGAACTGATATCGGAGATGTAATTTGTAATGGATGTATTAGATAGGGAAGCACAACGAAAAATCAGAAAACACAGAGAAGAGCTGAAACGACGCAAAATGGAGCACGCTTACGCGATTACTGTCCTTGCTTTGGGTGCGATAATTTTATTCTTGATTATTTATTTATTGTTTTTCGTGCAGCGCATTGAGGTCGAGGGGAATAAACTGGTTTCGGATGATGAGATAATATCCTTGATAAGGAGTGATAAATTTTCAGGCAATTCGCTATGTATGGTTGTAAAATATGGAATCGGACTGGGCAAGAAATTACCTGTGACCGAGAAAATACGAATAAAAATGGTTTCACCATGGCGAATTAAAGTTGTTGTAACAGAAAAAAAACTTATAGGCTATGTGTATTCGCAGACAGCATACGCGTACTTTGATAAAAAAGGCAAGATCGTGTACGAAAGCCGAGAATTGATTGACGGATTGCCTTCAATGGAAGGAATAGCGACGCAGACAGTTGAACTCGGTGACACAATAAAGCCTGAGAATCCGGAGATTTTTGATGAATTATTAAATGTGTCGGAATTATTGACAGATAATGCATTAACGCCGGATAGAGTGGCGTGCACCCAAAAAGAAGTATTTCTGTACTTTGGAAATATTTGTGTAGACCTCGGAGAGCATGTGACATCCGACCAGATGGCTCAGATTCAGCCGATTTTATCAAGGCTTGAAGGGGAAGAAGGTACACTTTATTTACAGGATTTTGATAAAGATACAGAGATAATTCCCTTCAAAAAGGGCGAGTTTCCTCAATTAAGTGGGGAATAATATGAAAATACAGTAATTTTCTACAAAATTATGTTGAAATATTTGGAAAAACACACTATTATATTCTCGTGGGAGTATATTTAGGCGCAGAATATATATGCGCCCGTGAATAAGGACAATAAGGAGGATAAACCCTTGCTTGAGATTAATACCCATGAATCGGATGCCGCGGCAAAAATACTTGTAGTAGGTGTAGGGGGCGGCGGCTGTAATGCAATCAATCGGATGATCGATGAGCAGATATCCGGTGTTGAGTTTGTCGCTATTAATACTGACAAGCAGGCTCTGCAGTTATGTAAAGCACCGACCCTTCTTCAGATAGGTGAAAAACTTACGAAGGGATTGGGAGCGGGAGCGAAACCGGAAATCGGAGAAAAAGCGGCCGAGGAAAGCATGGATGAAATAGCCGCTGTGCTAAAAGGCGCTGATATGGTATTTGTGACTTGCGGTATGGGGGGCGGCACAGGTACCGGAGCTACGCCGGTAGTTGCGAGAATAGCGCGGGATCAGGGATGCCTGACTGTAGGTGTTGTTACAAAGCCTTTCCGTTTCGAATCAAAGACCCGCATGCAAAATGCTATGGCTGGTATTGAAAAGCTAAAAGCTAATGTTGACACCCTCATAGTTATCCCTAATGATAAATTATTAGAGGTAGTAGACCGAAGAACGACGATGCCCGAAGCTCTTAAAAAGGCTGATGAGGTTTTACAGCAGGCCATACAGGGTATCACCGATTTGATCAATGTACCGAGCCTGATTAATCTTGATTTTGCGGATGTCCAGACTGTTATGACCGATAAAGGAATCGCTCATATCGGTATCGGTCAGGGACGCGGTGATGACAAAGCTCTCGAGGCTGTTAAGCAGGCGGTTGCCAGTCCTCTTCTGGAGACTACGATTGCCGGAGCTTCACATGTTATCATCAATGTGTCAGGAGACATTACTCTTATGGATGCTTCCGATGCGGCAGAATATGTTCAGGAGCTCGCCGGAGAGAATGCGAATATTATATTCGGCGCGATGTACGATGATTCAAAAACAGATGAAGCTACCATCACTGTTATCGCTACGGGCATACATAATGTCGAAGGTACTTCCTCAAAACTCAAAGGAAGACTTGACAGGCAACCTATCTCGGTGCCCGGCGTGGGGCTTAATGCCGGACTCCCAATCGGATACGATGGGAAGGCATTCCAGAGTGTCAGACCGAGTGCGCAGGTCGAGAATCCGGAGGTACGCAGCCCTTCGTCAGCCGGACTAAAGCTTAATACTCCGCAGAAACCGCTGACCAGCAATGTAAAGGAAAAAGACATTAAGATACCTGATTTCTTTAAAAGATAAATAAGATAATACACGACGAAAAAAGCCGGCGTAGTAATACGACGGCTTTTCACTGAAATGAGCATATTAAGCCGTTATTACGGCAGAGTTGGAGGGAATCATGAGGCTTACATTTATCGGAGCCGCACACGAGGTGACAGGGAGTTGCCATTTGATTGAGGCCTGCGGGAAAAAGGTTCTGGTAGACTGCGGTATGGAACAAGGTTCGGATATTTTTGAGAATAAAGGATTGCCGATTCCTGCGGGAGAGATAGATTATGTGTTATTGACACATGCCCATATAGATCATTCCGGAAAGTTACCCAAACTCGTAAAAGACGGATTTTCCGGGAAAATTTACACGACCCGTGCCACACATGATTTGTGTTACATTATGCTTCGAGACAGTGCGCATATTCAGGAATATGAAGCTGCTTGGCATAATCGTAAGGCTAAAAGAGGCGGTAATGACCTTTATGAACCTTTGTATACGATGGCGGATGCCGAAAAGGCAATTTCGCTTCTTACGCCGTTAGAATACGGCGAAAAGGATAAAATAGCGGATGGCATTGAGGTGCGTTTTGTGGATGTGGGACATCTTCTTGGTTCCGCTGCCATCGAGATTTGGCTAAACGAGGATGGAATCTCAAAGAAAATCGTATTTTCCGGTGATGTTGGAAATACTAATCAGCCGATTATTAAGGATCCGACCCCCATTTCCGAAGCTGATTATCTCGTTATTGAATCAACCTATGGAGACAGAATACATTCAGAGCATACCCCTGATTATGTAGGGGAGTTTACAAGGATTCTGCGAGATACTTTTAAAAGAGGCGGAAATGTCGTAATCCCTTCTTTTGCCGTCGGACGTACGCAGGAGTTATTATATTTCATTCGTGAGATCAAAGAGAAGAAGCTCTTACCTGAGTATCAGAGCTTTCCTGTTTACGTAGACAGCCCTCTTGCCATTGAAGCAACGAGGGTTTTCAGAGAAAATTACAGTGATTATGATGATGATGCGATGGCTTTGATTAAGAACGGAGTCAATCCGCTGATATTTGATGGTTTGCACACTTCGGTCAGTAGTGATGAATCTATTGCGATTAATACTGATATGACCCCGAAGGTAATTATATCCGCTTCGGGAATGTGCGATGCAGGACGTATCAGACACCATTTAAAGCATAATCTTTGGAGAAAAGACAGTACAGTGTGTTTTGTCGGTTACCAGGCCGGCGGCACATTGGGAAGAAAGCTCATGGATGGTTCTAAAGAAGTTAAAATTTTTGGGGAGACCATCGTTGTAAATGCTGCTATAGAGGTGCTCGAAGGTATATCAGGGCACGCGGATAAAAACGGACTTTTAAATTGGATATCGGGATTTACCACGAAGCCTTCAAAGATATTCGTTGTCCATGGTGAAGACAGCGTCACAGAAGAATTTGCAAAAACAATAACCGATACTTTTGGAATCCCGGCTTTTGCGCCCTATCCGGATGGCTGTGCAGATCTATCTAATGGTGAGGTATTATTCTCCGGTAATGCCATAAGAATCGTTAAACCGGGCAACGAACCCGCGAAAGATGCTCATTCGGGACAGGTGCATGAGGCAATTATACACACATCCCAAGTCCATGATGGTCAGTTCTTCGACAGTATGGGAAATGTACTTAATACCGCGAAAGACTACGAAAGCAAGGCATACTTAAGAGTATTAAATGCCTTAAAATCATTGGAAGAAGTTGTGAATAAAAGCAAGGGATTGCCAAATAAAGAATTGGCAAAAATAGAAAATAAGATTGAGAATCTTACAAAAGAACTGGTTGCAAAGAAAGAGAGCAAGCATTAATGAGTAATTATAAAGCAGCAATATTTGATCTTGACGGAACATTGATAAATACACTTGAGTCCCTGGCATATTCAATGGGAAACACACTTAAATCATTGGGACTTAAAGATATACCAAAAGAGAAATGCCGGGAATTTATCGGAAGCGGAGCAAGGCTTTTTATTGAGCGCTCGCTTGAGTGGGCAGGAGATAAAGACTTATCTCTGATTGAAAAGGCTGAAAAAGAATACTTTAAAATTTTTGACGTGTATTGCACATATAAGTTGGAAGCATATCAGGGGATCACGGCACTTCTTGAAAAATGCAAGGAAGACGGGATGAAACTGGCTGTCTTCAGTAATAAGCCGCATAATATGAGTATTAAGTCAGTTGAATCTGTCTTTGGAAATGGCACTTTTGATTTCATATTGGGTCAACAGGACGGTAAAGCGCGTAAGCCTCATCCGGACGGAATCTATGAGATATTGGAAACACTTGAAGTCGATATCAAAGACGCTATTTTTATTGGCGACAGCGAGATTGATATGCAAACAGGGCACAATGCTAAGATAAAGACAGTGGGAGTAACTTGGGGATTTAGAAGCGTAGAAGATTTGATGAAGGAAAATCCTGAGACCTTGGTAAATAGTACCGAAGAACTCTCTGAGATTTTGTTTACTTTGTGAGAACAACTGAATCACTGCTGTTTATCAGCACAGGTTATATTTATAAGGAAAAAATGTATGTTTATGATAGCGGGACTTGGAAATCCGACACTTAGATTTGAAGGAACCAGGCACAATGCAGGTTTCGAGGTTATTGATAAAATTACAAAAAAATATGATATTCCAATGAAGTCGCGGCAAGGTAAAGCCATAATCGGAAAGGGAATAATAGAAGGCAATAAAGTTCTTTTTGTAAAGCCTCAGACCTATATGAATCTCAGCGGAGAGAGCATCAGAACGCTTACAGATTATTACGGGATTGACCCTGTAAGCGAGCTTTTGGTCATTGTAGATGATATTAATCTTCCTTTGGGGAATTTACGTATCAGAAAAAGCGGCAGTGCCGGTGGGCACAATGGTCTAAAAAACATAATATTCGAATTGGATACGGAGGAATTCTCCAGAATTCGCATAGGGGTCGGAGGAAAGCCTGAAGAATATGATATGGTAGATTATGTCCTAAGTCACTTCTCCAAAGAGGAAAAGAAAGCAATGCAAGAAGCCTATGAGAATGCGGCAGACGCTGCTGTGATGATATGCACAGGCAAAATGGAAGCTGCTATGAACCGGTATAATACAAAGCAGCAAAATACTTAATCGAGAATACTTGAGGTTATTCACATGCAGTACCTAATCGCTCCGATTATGGAGCTTGCGGATATGGAGGAAGCAAAAAAGCTTTGTCTTACCGGTTCGGGATTTGTTCAAATAGCCGGTTGTGTCCGTTCTCAAAAAACGCATATGGCAGTGGCTTTAGGCGAGGATTTTCAATACAATATCATTGCTGTAAGCGACGAAACAAAGGCTATTCAAGCACTGGCGGAGCTTAACGGAATAGGCAAAAAGGCCGATTATTATCCGGCTAAAGATTTGCTCTTTTTTCGTGCAGATTTACGGAGTAAAGATTTATTAAAACAACGCATGGAAGTATTCAAAAAGCTTTCATATGGTGAATCGTTTTACGTTGTAACTACATTCGAAAGCTTCTTGGAGGAGATGCCGTCTTTTAATGAGATTCTTTCACATATTATTCAAATTGAAAAAGGCCAGTCTATTGATTTTAATGATTTGCAGGATAAACTCAGTAAGAGCGGATATGAGAGGACTTTACAGATAGAAGGAAAGGGCGAATTTGCGGTCAGAGGCGGAATACTTGATGTTTTTCCTTTGACTGAAGACTATCCGTTTCGTATTGAATTTTGGGGTGAGGAAGTTGATTCAATAAGGATCTTCCAGATTGAAACTCAACGCTCAATAGAAGAAGTACAGGAAGTCACTTTGTTTCCTGCCACAGATGATTTTGAAATTGAAAACAGTACTGATATGTCATTACTTGAGTATTTTCCAAAAGAAAAAACTTTTCTTATATTGGATGAACCTTCAAGGTTACTGGAGCGCGCATTAGAAGTGGAAGCCGAGCTTAATAATAATGTAAGCGTTAATGACATTTTAAAAAAGACTAATTCATATACCGGCGCAGCTTTGCAATCTTTGGAATCTAAAGCAAGGGGCTTTGAAATAAAAAAATCTTTTTCGATTCACACTCAAAGTATGACGGCGTACCATGGGAGCTTTGATACTCTTATTAGAGATCTGAAAGCGTGGAAACGAGGCGGATACAGGGTTGTTTTGCTTTCTCCTTCTGAAACGAGGGCAAAACGCTTAGCCGAGGATTTGCGTGATTATAGCCTTTCAAGCTACTATAACGATGATGAGGAGCGCCTCGTACGACCCGGAGAAATAATGACTGCGAAGGGTTTTATTTCCGAAGGTTATCAGTATCCGCTTATAAAATATGCCATAATCTCAGAATCTGACATTTTCGGTCGAAGCCAAAAGAAAAAAACTCGTGTAAGTAAGTACGAAGGTCAGAAAATTAACAGTTTCAGGGAATTAAAACCCGGAGATTATGTGGTACATGAGAATCATGGCATCGGTATTTATCAGGGCATTGAAAAGCTTGTGACCGATAAAATTGCCAAGGACTACATTAAGATTCTTTATGCTAAAGGAAGCGCTCTGTATATTCCTGCCACCGGTCTTGATGTTATTCAAAAGTACGCGGGTTCCGAGGCTAAAGCTCCTAAACTAAGCTTGCTCGGAGGAAAAGAATGGCACCATACCCGTACTCGGGTGAAAGCCGCGGCGAGGGACATGGCCAAGGAATTAATGGCTCTTTATGCGAAACGACAGGAATATCCTGGGCACGCCTATAATGAGGATACGATCTGGCAGAAAGAATTCGAGGAGTTGTTTCCGTTTGAGGAGACTGATGACCAGCTTTTGGCCATTGAAGATGTAAAAAGAGATATGGAAAGCTCGAAAATCATGGACAGACTGATTTGCGGCGATGTCGGGTATGGAAAGACCGAAGTCGCCATCAGAGCGGCATTTAAAGCTGTTCAGGAGAATAAACAAGTGGCTTTCCTCGTCCCCACCACCATATTGGCTTCACAGCACTATCATACGCTCTCCCAGAGGCTCAAAGATTACCCGGTTCAGATTGAGTTACTTTGCAGATTCAGAACTCCTGCGGAGCAGAAAAAATCTTTGGAAAGGTTGTCGAAAGGGCTCTCTGATATTGTTGTTGGAACACACAGGTTATTGAGTAAAGATGTTAAGTTTAAAGATCTTGGTCTTTTAATTATTGACGAAGAACAACGTTTTGGTGTTTCCCACAAAGAAAAAATAAAATCCATTCGCGAGACCGTGGATGTTCTGACCCTGACAGCCACACCGATTCCGCGGACTCTTCATATGAGTCTCATAGGAATAAGAGATATGAGTGTATTAACAGAAGCACCGCAGGATAGATTTCCGATTCAGACCTACGTCATGGAATACGACGACGAGACCGCAAAAGTGGCCATAGAGCGTGAATTAGCCAGAGACGGACAGGTCTATTATGTTTACAATCGAGTGGATGATATTGCCGCTATTGCTGCCAATGTCAGGAAACTGGCTCCGAATGCCTCGGTTGCTTATGCGCACGGGCAGATGCCCGAGGCGAAGCTGGAACGAATAATGTATGATTTTATTAACGGCGATATAGATGTTTTGGTGTCTACGACAATAGTTGAGGCAGGGCTTGATATTCCCAATGTCAATACTATGATTGTCCACGACTCCGACAGAATGGGACTTTCTCAGCTCTATCAGTTGCGCGGAAGAGTAGGACGTTCAAATCGAATGGCATATGCATTTTTGCTTTATCGAAGGGATAAATTATTAAAAGAAGTCGCCGAAAAAAGGCTCGCTGCCATAAGGGAATTCACGGACCTCGGATCGGGGTTCAGAATTGCGATGCGGGATCTTGAAATAAGGGGCGCCGGTAATCTCCTCGGAACAGCCCAGCATGGATATATGGAGCAGGTGGGATATGACCTTTATTGCAAACTCTTGAATGAAGCCGTAAAGCAATTAAAGGGCGAACTATCAGAAGAGACGTTTACAACTTCAATTGATTTGGCTTTGAATGCGCATTTCCCTGACAGCTATATTGAGGACGAGTCATTAAAGCTTGAAATCTATAAAAAAATCGCAGCAATGGAAACGAAAGAAGAGATTGCCGAAGTCAGAGATGAATTAGTTGACAGGTTTGGGGAGATTCCAAAGACGGCGGAATCTTTATTGGAAATTGCTTTATTGAAAATCATGGCGCATGAGGTATATATTACGGATATTGAGCAAAAAGAAGACAGACTATTGTTCTCAATGTATGAGAAAGCAAAGGTGGCAGTGCAAAGAATTCCTGATTTGCTTAACGAATTTAAAGGAGACTTGCAGTTTAAAAATTGGAAAGTACCTACATTTGTTTACGAAAAGAGGGTCAAAAAGCCTTCTGATGCGCCGATTGACGCTTTAGAAATTACAAAAAAGGTTATTTCATCTATGAAAATGTTGCTTGAAGCGTAAAAAGTGTTTATAATTAACCGAGCGATACGCATTTATGATATTTATTTAAAATAAATAAAACATTGGAGGCAGTATAAAATGAAAAAGGGTGTCGGTAAAGTAATTGTCGCAGTTGTAATGAGTCTGGTGGTATTGGCAGGATGTTCAAAACTCGATCCGGCGGAAATAGCCATCACAGTTGACGACATGACGATTTCGGCCGGATTGGCGAATTTTTATTCCCGATATACTCAGGCTATCTACGAAACTTACTATGCCGGTTATTTCGGGGAAGATATGTGGGGACAGGAAGTTTCCGAGGGCGTGAATTATGAAGAAAATGTAAAGGAGAGTGTTCAGGAAAATCTGGAGAATATGCTCCTTTTGGAAAAGCATATGGACGAATATGATGTTTCTTTATCAGACGAAGAAAAGGCCGCCATCGATGAATCCACCACGGAATTTACAGATGCTAACAGTCAGTCGGATATTGAGAAAGTAAGCGGAACTAAGGACGTGGTAAACAGGTTGTTTACTCTGATAGCCATTCAATCAAAGATGACTGAAGCTATTCAGGCAGGTGCTGACACGAATGTCACTGATGAAGAAGCGGCACAGAAAAAGCTGACTTACGTGGACTTTGTTTTTGAAAGCGAAGAATCAGATGAAGCAGATGCTGCGGATGATGAAACTTCAGATGATACTGATTCGAGTGTTACCGCAAATGCAGAAGATGAATTCACAGATGAAGAAAAGGCTGCCACAAAGGCAAAGGTTGATGCATTTTTAGAAGGAGCTAAAGCCGCGGAGGATTTTACCGCATACTGTGAGGAACAGGGGGTCACAGCGACTGAGGTCACTTTCGATTCCGACAGTTACTCGCCGAGCACTGATGTTATTGCTGCTGCTGACGTTCTCAAAGAGGGCGAATTCGCAGATCCCATTGAATACTCAGGCGGCTATTATGTCGTCAAATTACTGAGTGAATTTGATCAGGAAGCTACCGACACAGAGAAAACGAGCATTGTTAATGAAAGAAAGAGCACACTCTACACTGAGACTATAGACGCTTGGCGCGAGGAAGCGGAAATTACCGTAAATGCTGATGTATGGAAGAAAATCAATTTTAAAAAGTTAACTGTCACGATTAAGCAGGCAGAGTCGGAACCCTATGAGGATGATGCCCAGACTGACGATGTGGCAGAATAATAAGAAAGGATAATCAAATGTATAAAATAGAAGAAGTTCGCGCGGCTATGATTGCCGCTATGAAAGCGGGAGAAAAAGACAGGAAAGATACCCTCTCCATGTTGCTTGCCGCCCTTAAAAATAAATACATTGATAAGCGTGCAGATTTGACTCCCGAAGAAGAAACAGCCGTTATCATGAAGGAGATAAAGCAGACTAAAGAAACTTTAGAGCTTACTCCGGCAGATCGTACGGACATAATTGAGGAGTGCAATAAAAGGCTCGCTGTGTTAAATGAATATGCTCCAAAACTCATGAGTGAGGACGAAATAAAAGCTATCGTTGAGAAAGTGCTTAAGGATTTGAACTTGGAGAATCCTTCGGTTTCCGATAAAGGAAAAATCATGAAGGAATTGATGCCGCAGGTAAAAGGGAAGGCGGATGGAAGTCTTGTGAGCGCGGTGGTGACATCATATTTTAAATAGCATTAGGATGCCGGGATTCCATTTTCAATATCATTGTGATAGAATAGCGAAGATAAGTTATCAAGGAGGATAATAAATGAAACACATTAAAACAATCAGCAAAAAACCAATTGACCATAAAACCCGCAAGGGTGGTTGCGGCGAATGCCAGACCTCATGCCAGTCGGCCTGTAAAACCTCTTGTACAGTAGGCAATCAGACCTGTGAGCAGAAAAAGTAAGAAAGTTTGCGTTAGATCTTGGTACATATATTTCAAAACAACGGATATAATATAGTATTGGATGTTAACAGCGGGAGCGTTCATAGCCTTGATAAAGAAGGCTATGACGTTTTTAGCGCAGTGATGAAAAATCATGACGATCTGCGAAGCGCTGACAAAAACACAGCTATAAAAGTATTTAAAAATGAGATAGAAGGCTCAGACTGTGAGCAAGCAAGAGAAACCCTCGAAGAGTTGGTTTATCTCACCGAAAATGACGAGCTGTTTTCGGATGCCCCCGATATTTTACTTGAAGATGACTTGAAAAAGGCAAGACCTGTAATTAAGGCTTTGTGCCTGCACGTTGCCCATGATTGTAACTTAGCTTGCAGGTATTGCTTTGCCGAAGAGGGAGAGTATCACGGAAAACGTGAACTTATGAACTTTCACACTGGGAAAAAGGCATTAGATTTTCTAATATCAAAATCCGGCGGTAGGAAGAATCTGGAGGTGGATTTCTTTGGCGGCGAACCGCTTATGAATTTTGAAGTGGTCAAAGAGATCGTTGCCTACGGGAGGGAATTAGAAAAAAAGGCGGGAAAACATTTCCGATTTACCCTTACTACGAATGGCGTATTACTAAACACAGAGGTTAATGATTTTCTGAATAAAGAAATGGATAATGTGGTCTTAAGCCTCGACGGACGAAGAGAAGTGAATGATAAAATGCGACCGTTTAGAAATGGTAGTGGCAGCTACGACTATATTGTTCCTAAATTCCAAAGCTTCGTTAAATCAAGAGGCGATAAGAAGTATTATTTGAGAGGTACATATACCGGGAATAACCTTGATTTTACTGAAGATTTGTTGCACATGGCGGATTTGGGATTTTCCGAGATTTCAATTGAACCTGTTGTGACAGAGCCGAAAGAGCCATATGCTATAAGAAAAGAGGATATACCACGTATATGCAAAGAATATGATAAATTGGCAGCTATACAGTCACAGCGCGAGGCAAAAGGAAATTGTTTTCATTTTTTTCATTTTATGATAGACTTGGAAAGTGGTCCATGTATAACAAAAAGACTGAAAGGCTGCGGCTCGGGCACTGAGTATTTAGCTGTCGCGCCTAATGGGGATTTGTATCCTTGCCATCAGTTTGTGGGGCGTGACGAATTCCTTATGGGGAATGTCGATGCCGGAATTGTAAATAAGGAAATTGCGGAACGATTTTTATCTTGCAGCGTCCTGACAAAAAAAGAATGCAAAGATTGCTTTGCAAAGTTCTATTGCGGCGGCGGTTGCATGGCAAATGCATGGAATTCAAAAGGTGATATAAACGCCGTTTATGGTATCGGCTGTGAATTAGAAAGAAAACGTGTAGAATGCGCGTTAATGCTACAGGCAAGTCGGGTGTCCCCTGACTAATGGTTTTTGACTTTAGTAGCGTAGATGGAATTCACTTCCATCGTAGCGTGGGGTGTCGGGGGTGTCCCCTGACTAATGGTTTTTGACTTTAGTAGCGTAGATGGAATTCACTTCCATCGTAGCGTGGGGTGTCGGGGGTGTCCCCTGACTAATATAAAGAAGGGATTAGATAATTATGAAAAAGTGGAAAGCAGCTCTATGCTTGGGATTGGCAGTCGTTGTGATTGCATTTCTTGGATATGTTTGCGCATTTGGAATAGGTGCGGCGGGCACGGGCTCTATGAAGAATATCAAGCTGGGCTTAGATCTCGCGGGAGGTGTGAGCATTACCTATCAGACGAAGGATACCACACCCGATGCCGAGGCATTGAGCGATACGATTTATAAGCTCCAAAAGAGGGTGGAAGGATATTCCACTGAGGCGAGTGTATACCAGGAGGGCACAAACCGAATCAATATCGAAATTCCTGGCGTTTCAGATGCCAATCAGATCCTCGATGATTTAGGAAAACCGGGGTCACTTGAATTCCAGCTATCGGACGGAACCGTAGTTATTTCAGGTGCCGATATAGTGACTGCCAATGCAACATCCTCTACTGACCAAACGACAAAACAGGTTAAGTATGAGGTGGCGTTTTCACTTTCAGCCGAAGGCGCCGAGAAGTTTGGAGAAGCTACATCTAATAATATAGGAAATACAATCAGCATCGTTTATGACGGGAGCGTTATCAGCTCACCGGTTGTTAATTCAGCCATAACCGATGGCGAAGGTATTATAGAAGGTAATTTTACATATGATGAGGCCGCGCAATTGGCATCCACGATCAGAATAGGTAGTCTAAAGCTCGAACTTGAGGAATTACGCTCTAACGTAGTCGGTGCTCAGCTCGGTCAGCAGGCCATCAGAACCAGCTTAATAGCAGGTGCAATCGGTCTTGGATTGGTCTTTTTGTTCATGATTTTCGTGTATTTGATACCAGGTCTTGCATCAAGCCTCGCACTCATGATTTATACGGGACTGGTGCTTCTCGTAATCAATGCCTTTGACGTCACGCTAACCCTACCCGGTATTGCCGGTATTATCTTGAGTATAGGCATGGCCGTCGATGCGAATGTTATTATATTTGCCCGTGTTAAAGAAGAGATGACGGCAGGAAAGAGCGTGCGAAGTGCTCTTAAAGACGGATTTAAGAAAGCCTTATCGGCCATAATTGATGGTAATATTACTACTCTAATTGCGGCGGCAGTTCTGTGGTTCTTAGGTTCGGGCTCTGTAAAAGGCTTTGCCCAGACATTGGCGATTGGTGTTGTTTTGTCAATGCTTTCAGCTTTGTTCATCACCCGATTAATAGTGTTTTCACTTTTTGCCGTTGGGATTCAAAAGCCAAAACTTTACTATAAACCGCTTAAAGACCGAAAAGGTATCGATTTTGTTGGAAAAAAAGTTTTCTTCTTAATTTCGGTATGCCTGTTATTAGCGGGATTTATTATCATGGGTGTAAATTCAGCGTCCGGAAAGGGTGCTTTTTCATACAGCCTTGAGTTTGTCGGAGGGACATCCACTACGGCGACTTTTGATAAGGATTATACAATAGATGAGATTGATAGTGAAATCTCACCTGTGGTTGAAGAGGCCACTGGTGACCATAATGTCCAATTCCAGAAAGTAGCCGGTACAAACCAGATAATAATAAAGACTGTGACGCTTGAGCTGGATAAAAGAGAGGCTTTAAATGCCGCACTTGTTGACAATTTCGGAGTTGATGAGTCGACCATTTCAGCTGAAAATATCAGCTCGACAGTCAGCACAGAGATGAGAAGGGACGCGGCGGTGGCCTTGCTTGTTGCGGCTGTCTGTATGCTATTATACATCTGGCTTAGGTTTAAGGATATAAGGTTTGCGGGGAGTGCTGTTTTGGCACTGATGCATGATGTTCTGATAGTAGTTGTCTTTTATGCGGTCTCGCGTATTAATCTTGGAAATACCTTTATTGCGGCCATTCTTACTATTGTAGGTTACTCTATCAATGCGACGATTGTTATCTTTGATCGTATTAGAGAGGAATTGCATGTTGCAACAAAGAAAGCCGACCTCAAAGCACTCGTAAATAAGAGCATTAATCAGACCTTGACAAGGAGTATTTACACCACTTTGACGACTTTCATTACGATTGCGGTACTCTATATTATGGGAGTATCCTCGGTTAAGGAATTTGCTTTGCCGCTGATGGTTGGTCTCGTATTTGGTGCTTATTCTTCGGTATTTATTACAGGACCATTGTGGTATTTCATGAGGACTAAGCTCGTAAAGAAAGAAGCTGTCGCATCAAAGGATGCGAATAAGGTGGCTGCCTCTTCCAAAAAAGAAGTGACTGCGACAAAAGAAGTATTAGAGACGCATGATGAGAACGAAATTGCGCCAGTATCGGATGACAAAAAGTCAGAAGTAGAAAAGCCCGCAAAGGCTCAATCACATAAGAATAATTCGGGGAAGAAAAAATCCGGGAATAAGAAAGGTAAGAAGAAAAAATAAACTCACATATCTTAAGAGAAAAGAACTGGGTCTTATTAAGAAAGGGCGGCGATTTTAGTGCAATCTCAAAGAAATTTGGGATAAGCGAAAGAATCGCGGCTCTTTTGCGCAACCGTGAATTGGTCACAGATGAAGAAATTAGCGCATACTTACAAGGAACTATTGATGACCTGCCCGATGGCAGTACTTGCGCGGATATGGAAAAGGCAGTCGATATTCTGAGCCTTAAAATAAAGCAAGGAAAGAAAATCCGAATAATCGGTGATTACGATATTGATGGTGTTAATGCCACATACGTCTATTTGCGCGTATTAAGTGCTCTCGGGGCTGTCGTGGACTATGCCATACCGCATAGGATGACGGATGGTTATGGATTAAACATAGAATTGGTAAAGAGTGCTATTAACGCGAAAGTGGATACCATACTAACCTGTGATAACGGAATCGCTGCAAAAAGCGAAATCGAGTTTGCAAAAGAGGCGGGGCTGACCGTAATCGTAACAGATCACCACGAAGTGCCATTTGGGCACTTGCCACAAGGAGATGCCATTGTGGACTCGAAACGTCCGGATTGTCCCTATCCCTTTAAAGGACTTTGCGGAACAGCGATTGCATGGAAATTGGCGAATTTACTCGCTAATAAGTACTTAGAGTCAAAAACTATAAGTAATCTCCTTGATTCATTAATCGAGAATGTCGCGATTGCAACAATCGGTGATGTTATGGATTTGAATGGTGAAAACCGAATCCTCGTAAAAGAAGGACTTAAGAGGCTCCAAAATACTAATAACCTCGGACTTCGGGCACTTATTAAAGAAACGGGATTGGAAGGGCATGAAATAAGGGCTTATCATATTGGATTTGTTCTGGGACCTTGCATAAATGCCTCGGGGCGACTGGAGTCTGCGCAGATGGCATTGGAACTATTATTATCGGATTCCAATGAAGAAGCGCAGAGAATGGCAGCTGAATTGAAATCCTTAAATGACAGCCGTAAAAACATGACCGATCTTGCACTGGATGAAGCATTTCCTATTGCTTGCGAATTAGTCGAAAAAGGTGACAAGGTACTGGTAATCTACCTGCCGCAGTGTCATGAAAGCCTCGCGGGCATAGTGGCCGGAAGAATACGAGAGAGCTTTTATCGACCTGTATTTGTATTAACTGATGGAGAAGAAGGAATAAAAGGCTCAGGCAGGAGCATTGAAAGCTATCATATGTTTGAAGGAATATCTGCTTGTGCTGATTTGCTTGATAAATTCGGGGGACATGCACAAGCTGCGGGCCTATCAATGAAAAGAGAGAATCTGACAGATTTCAGGAAGAGAATAAACGATAACTGCAATCTTACAGACGAGGACTTAAAAGAAAAAATAAAAATAGATATGGTATTGCCTTTTAGCGCAGTCAATGAGAGCTTTATAAAAGAAATCGAATTGCTTGCTCCGTTCGGGAAAGGGAATCGAAAACCTGTATTCGCCTGCAGAAACGTGAGGCTAAAGAGTCTAAGAGTTTTTGGTGAAAACCGAAATGTCATCATTATGCAGCTGACAGATGAAAACGATTGCCAGGTGGAAGGAATAATGTTTGGTGAGCATCGTGAGTTGGAAGCTAAAAAAGCGAGCACAGACAAAGAAATCTTGATGGACATTCTGTTCGAACCGGCAATAAAAGAGTATAATGGACGAAAGAGCCTGCAAATAAAACTGCAGGAATATAGGATAAAATGATATTTTAGTCGCTGAAGCACGTGTAAATGAGGCTTAAGATATGGGGGAAATATTAATCTTTTTATTCGAGGAGACAATCAAATACCCACTTGGTGTTATTGCCATTCTTATTGCGCTTACGTTATTAATTGCGTTAATCGTGCGCGATTACAACAACAATAAGAAATATAACCAATTGATAAATGAACAAAAGCCTATTGAAGTTCAAAAGACGAATGGAGGGAAAAAGACCAGAGAGCAATTAATTAGGGAAATCAAGGAAAGAGAACAAAAGCATACAAAATCGAAATCCAAGAAACCGGAAAAAGATATAGACGAATTGATTTATGAACAATTCGGAATAAATTTTAAAACCTTTAACCCTACAGGGCGTAGTCCACAAGACTATCATAATAATCGTAGAGGAGGATACTATGATTATGATATGGATGATGACGGCGGATACTCAGATTATTATGAGGAATATTCGAGTAACGATGACGAAAGTTCTGAATACGATGATGAATATTCGGATTCTGGTAGTTACGAAAGCGAAGGTTCGGGTAGCATTTGGGGGATATTAGGAGCACTATCTGATATTAGTTTCGGAAAACATAAAGAGACTCATACTAAAACTAAACCAGAAAAGAGAACCAGGACAGAGTCCCCTTATAGAGCCATGAAGCGAGGATATGATGATGGTTATAATGCTGGAACTTATGGAAAATACTCTTTGTTTAGGGAGACGAGCAGATCGAAAAAGAACGAAACAAAAGCCGATAAATGGTACAGAAAAGGATTTCGCGACGGTTTTGATGACGAGGAGATGGATGAGGATGATGGATGGTGATAAATAGATTCGCGGCTATCATTCTCCTTTACATTAATATCCCGATTTGTTATACTAAACCTACTCTCGACCGGCAAAGCTACTTTTATTTTAGCAGCTGGAATCCGGCGGGGGTATTGTGTTTTTACGGAGGCGGTGTATGGGAATGAAAAAGAATATTGAGGATTATGTAAGGAGCATTCCGGATTTTCCGGAGCCCGGGATTATTTTCAGGGATGTGACGAGTATTTTGCAGGATGCGGATGGTTTGCATCTGGCGATTGATTTGCTACAGGAAAAGCTTGTGGGGCTTGATTTTGACCTTATTGTGGGTCCTGAATCGAGAGGTTTTATTTTTGGAGTGCCTGTCGCGTATAATTTGCACAAGCCCTTTATTCCTATCAGGAAAAAGGGAAAGCTTCCGGGAGAGACAGTCAGCGTTGAATATGATTTAGAATATGGTAAAGGCGTATTGGAAATTCATAAAGACGCAATTAAGCCCGGCGACAGAGTCGTTATCATTGATGATTTGATGGCTACCGGCGGGACTAATCAGGCTATGATAAAGCTCGTTGAGAGTCTGGGAGGTACCGTGGTTAAGACGATATTTCTTATGGAGCTTTTGGGTCTGGAAGGTCGTAAAAAGCTCGTGGGTTATGATGTGGAGTCGGTTATTGCTTATCCGGGTAAATAAATTCGCTGCCTATGTGAAATTTGCCTGACGGAACACGAAAGTGTCAAGTTTTGATGAATATGATTTTTTCGTAGTGCTTATGTGAAATTTGCCTGACAGAACACGAAAGTGGCCATGGCTTTAAATAGAGGGGAAGGAGGTCGTTATATGGCGGTTAATTCAAAGTATGGCTTATTAGAAAAAGAATACGAGACACCCGAAGCGCTCTTAAACGAGGGCGAAGATTCGTGTGCATTGGTTGACGGGCATGCTGTTAAGACACCGCAGGAATTCGACGACCCCGACCAGCTCTTTGAACAGTTAGCCGAGAGGGTTTTAAAATACCACCCTTCGGATGATATTGAGCTACTTAAAAAAGTATATTATTTTGCACGCAGAGCGCATAAAGATCAACAAAGAAATTCCGGTGAAGAGTACATAGTCCATCCGCTTTATGTTGCGACGATTTTAGCTGAATTGGAGATGGATAAGGAAACGATTGCCGCGGGAATGCTTCACGACGTCGTAGAGGATACGAGCGTTACAGACGAGGAATTAAGAAACGAATTCGGCGATGAAATAGCTAATCTTGTTGACGGTGTTACAAAACTCGGAAGAGTGAACTACACTGCGGATAAATTAGATGTTCAGGCCGAGAATCTACGCAAAATGTTCCTCGCCATGGCAAAGGACATAAGGGTTATCATCATTAAGCTCGCTGATAGACTTCATAATATGCGCACTCTGCAGTTTATGAAACCGGAAAAACAAAAGGAAAAAGCCCGTGAAACGATGGATATCTATGCGCCTATTGCCCAAAGACTCGGTATTTCAAGGATTAAGACCGAATTGGATGATTTGGCTCTAAAATACGGGGAACCTGAGGTTTTCTACGATCTGGTTCACCAGATAAAGGCGAGAAAAAGCGAGAGAGAGGAATTCGTCAATAAAATTGTCACCGAGATTTCGGAACATTTAAATAAAGCCGACATTAACTGCGAGGTGAGCGGCAGAGTAAAGCATTTCTTCAGCATATATCGTAAAATGGTCAATCAGGATAAGACAATTGACCAAATTTTTGATTTGCTGGCTGTGAGAATATTGGTTAACTCTGTGAAGGACTGCTATGCTGCGTTAGGTGTGATTCATGAAATGTATACACCTATTCCCGGCAGATTTAAAGATTACATTGCTATGCCAAAGCCCAATATGTATCAGTCATTGCACACTACGCTTATGAGTCAGGGCGGAAAGCCTTTTGAGATTCAGATTCGTACTCAGGAGATGCATAAAACCGCTGAATACGGTATCGCGGCTCACTGGAAATATAAAGAAAGCTCCGATGGGAAAGCACCCGTAAAGGCTCGTGAAGAGGAAAAACTGAATTGGCTTCGCCAAATTCTCGAATGGCAAAAGGAAATGTCAAACAATGCCGAGTTCTTAAGCCTTATTAAGGGCGACCTTGATTTGTTTACCGAGGACGTTTATTGTTTTACGCCCAATGGGGATGTAAAAGCACTTTCAGCAGGGTCGACTCCTATTGATTTTGCATACTCTATTCATAGCGCCGTTGGGAATAAAATGATAGGCGCAAAAGTAAACGGAAAGCTCGTTAAAAACGATTATCAGCTCCAAAACGGCGATAAAGTTGAGATATTGACCTCCCAGAATTCGAAAGGTCCCAGTCGTGATTGGCTGAATATAGTTAAGAGCACTCAGGCTAAAAATAAGATTAACCAGTGGTTTAAAAAAGAATTCAAAGAAGACAATGTTATTAGGGGAAAGGAGCTCGTAGCCGCCTATTGTAAGGCGCATTCCGTATTGCTTAGCCAAATCAGTGCCCCTAAATACATGGAAATAATACAAAAAAAATACGGTTTCGGCGATTGGAACGCGGTTTTGGCTGCCGTAGGACACGGAGGGTTAAAAGAAGGCCAGGTGGTAAACCGCCTTTTGGAGGAATACAATAAAGACCATAAAACCGAAAAGACTGACGCAGAAGAGCTTGAAAGAATCAGTAACGAAAACAACGATAACCGCGCACTTAAAGAGCACTCAAAAAGCGGTATTGTAGTTAAAGGAATTGATGATTTAGCAGTGCGTTTCTCCGGGTGTTGTTCGCCGGTGCCGGGAGATGAAATAGTCGGCTTCGTAACAAGAGGCAGAGGGCTTTCTATTCACAGGACCGATTGCACGAATATTATTCACCTTTCTGAGGCGGAGAGGGAGAGACTGATACCTGCCGAATGGCAGGCAGAGCTGGAAGATGAACCTAATGTTCAATATATAGCAGAGGTTAAGATTTACGCCCGCGACAGGCAGGGACTGGTAATGTCAATGTCAAAGGTCTTTACGGAATCAGGCATTGATATAAAGAGCATGAATGTGCGCACGAGTAAGCAGGGCACGGCATCAATTGATACCGGTTTTGTAGTACATGGCAGAGAAGAATTATCGAGAGTAATTGAAAAACTGCGACAAATCGACGGAATACTTGATATAGAACGGACTGCTGGTTAATCAGGCGTTTTATTAATTCAAAGTAATTGCGTCTTAAAGAAAAGGAACGATGCACTGATGAAAATAGAGACATTTGTTACCGGAATTGTCAGCACTAATTGTTACCTGGCGATTAATGAAACTTCAAAACAAACTGTAGTGATAGACCCCGCAGCTTGCCCTAAAAAGCTTCTGGATTTTATTAATGATGAAAAACTGGTAATTGAAGGAATTTTCCTGACACATGCTCATTTCGACCATATTTTGGGACTCAAAGACTTCTTATGTATTTATCCGGTGCCTGTGTATATTAATGAAAAAGGCGGTGATATTTTAAAGGACCCGCATCAAAACCTTTCGATGGTCTACACTGACGGATTTTCTTTTGAGGGAGCCGATTATTTGAAAGACGGAGACGTTATCGAAATCGCCGGATTTAATTTCAAGGCCATTTGGACTCCGGGACACACTCCTGATGGCACTTGCTACTACGAAGAAAACGAAAAGGTGCTTTTTTCGGGAGACACATTGTTTGAGGAATCCGTCGGACGTACCGATTTCGCAAATAGTGATACGAAAGCCTTGGAAGATTCAATAAAAGAAAAATTATTCATATTGCCGAATGATGTGAAGGTATTTCCCGGACATATGGGGGCAACTACCATAGGGCATGAAAAGGAATACAATCCATATGTTTGATATTATCTGCAAGGATTCAAATCTGACATATAATGCTTATCATATCGCGAAGGCTTTTTACCCCACAGAAGTAATAAAGTTACAGGTGAGGGAGGAAGCCTCGGATTTTGTATTAATGAAAAAAGATGGGGATGTAATTGCTAAAGTAAGCTATAATGAAAAAAGCGTATTAAAGCATGAAATCGATTGTCTGTTATACAAAAAACTCTCAGCCATCACAGGAAAAGAACTGCCGTGGGGTATTCTAACGGGAGTTCGCCCAACAAAGATAGCCATGGAAAAGACAATGGCAGGAATGAACAAAGATGATTTCGTTAAATGGATTGGTAATGAGCTTTTTGTCAGTAAAGAAAAAGCAGTGTTATCCTGGAATATCGTCAAAAGAGAAAAAGAAATACTTGATAAGATTGATGCGGGAAACGGCTTTAGCCTTTATATAGGTATCCCTTTTTGCCCTACTATCTGTGATTATTGTTCATTTGGGTCGGGCTCATTAGATAAATGGGGCTCATTTGTGGATGATTATTTAAGAGTTCTGATAAAAGAAATAAAAGCGGTAGGTAACTTAGTCGGAAAAAAGAATCTACAGACCATATATATAGGAGGCGGGACGCCGACGACACTTAGCACAAAGCAATTGGAGCTACTCTCAAGCGCAATAGAAAAGAGTTTCAAGTGCGGTTCCTTATTGGAATATACTTTAGAAGCGGGACGTTCAGATACTATCACAAAGGAAAAGCTGGAGGTTATTAAACGACATGGTATCACTCGTATATCGATAAATCCCCAGACCATGCAGCAAAGAACATTGGATTTAGTGGGAAGACAGACGCCTATTGAAAGTATCGTAAGAGCTTTTCATCAGGCCAGGGACCTCGGTTTTGACAATATAAATATGGATTTAATAGCCGGTCTTCCTCTCGAAACTGCAGAAGATATGAGAGATACGTTGCAACAAATTATGGTGCTGAATCCAGATAGCCTGACTGTACACGCATTGGCAAGAAAAAGAGCTTCAAATTATGGTAGGTCAAATGATGGAATGGCTAATAACGTTACAAATAAGTATTCTGCTAACGGTGAAATAGAGAAAATGCTTGAGCTGTCAAAAAATGCTGCTGATGCTATAAAAATGGAGCCGTATTATCTTTATCGCCAGAAGGATATTGCCGGAAACTTTGAGAACATAGGTTTTGCTAAGATTGACAAAGCCGGAATATATAATATACTAATCATGGAAGAAATCCAGTCGATAATTGCACTCGGAGCAGGTGCCACGTCAAAGATTGTCCTGCCAAAACCGATCTCTGTCGGAAATGGAAAAACATCGCGATATATCAGATCGACCAATGATAAATCAATAGATGGATACATACGCAGAGTGGACGAAATGATACAGAGAAAGGAAGAGCTATTATGCCTTTGGTAAAACAGCCCGTAACGGGAATGAAGGATATAACGCCCAAAGAAATGGAAATCAGGGAGTATTGTATCCGATTGATACAGGATACATACCGTTCCTTTGGATTTGTCTCAATGGAGACTCCTTGTGTGGAGCATTTGGAAAATCTCGGGAGCAAACAAGGCGGTGAGAATGAAAAGCTGATTTTCAAAATTCTTAAACGTGGAGAAAAACTAAGACTTTCAGAAGCAAAAGAAGAGCGGGACATTACAGATGGCGGTTTGCGATATGACTTGACCGTTCCTTTGGCGAGATACTATTCCGCTCATGCAAATGAGTTGCCATCGCCTTTTAAAGCACTCCAAATGGGGAATGTTTGGAGGGCTGATCGTCCACAGAAAGGACGTTTCCGCCAGTTTATGCAATGTGATATTGATATTTTAGGTGAAGCTTCGAATGTCGCTGAAATAGAACTAATTCTTGCTACGACTACTTTGATTGGGAAACTTGGGTTTACGGATTTTACTGTCCGAATAAATGATAGGAAACTGCTCAAAGCAATGGCGGCTTACAGCGGATTTCCGGAAGACTCTTTTGATAGTATTTTCATAATATTAGACAAAATGGATAAGATTGGTATAGAAGGCGTTCGAAAGGAAATGATAGAAAATGAAATGGACTCCGAGAGCGTTTCAAAATACTTGAGCCTCTTTGAAAGTATTTACTTAGGAGTCGATTGCATTGGAGAACTAAAGGAAAAGCTCGGAGCTTATTTACCTGAGGGCACCGCCGAATCACTGATTAATATAATAACGATTGTGGAAGGTAACAGCAGTGCAAAATTTAAAATGCAATTTGACCCTACGTTAGTACGCGGAATGTCATATTACACAGGTTCGATATTCGAAATCGGCGTTGGGGAATTCGCAAGCAGCATCGGCGGAGGCGGCAGATACGATGAAATGATAGGGAAATTCACCGGTCAGAAGACACCGGCCTGTGGTTTTTCAATAGGATTTGAAAGAATAATAATGCTCCTTTTGGAAAAGGACTTTGAAGTTCCCGCCACCGTAGGTAAAACCGCTTATTTATTAGAAAAGGGAATCTCGACCGAAAAGCTCAATGAAATATTCGGCATAGCAAAAGCGCAGCGTGAATCAGGAAAGCAAATCAGCATTTTGGTTATGAAAAAGAATAAAAAATTTCAAAAAGAACAGTTAGAAGAGCAGGGTTTTACCGAAATTAAGGATTTTTACAAAGATAATCTCAGCTACTGATTATCAGATGAAATATTATACAAAGATATGAAGGGAAGTTTTAAAATGGCAGAATCAATGACAGGACTAAAAAGAACCCACAGATGTGCAGAATTAGGGATTTCAAATATCGGTGAAAAAGTCACTCTCATGGGCTGGGTTCAAAAGACGAGAAATAAGGGAGGCCTATTATTTTTGGACTTAAGAGACCGATCCGGAATCATTCAGGTGGTTTTCGATGAGAGCAAAGTCTCGGCCAAATTAATGGATAAAGCAGCGACACTTCGAAGTGAATATGTAGCGGCTGTTACAGGCGAAGTTTCAAAGCGTGGCGGCGCAGTAAATCCTGATATGTTGACAGGAGAGATTGAAATTCTTCCTGAAGAATTAAGAATATTATCAGAGGCCGAGACACCTCCGTTTCCGATAGAATCAGACTCGAAGACTAAGGAAGAATTAAGACTTAAATACAGATTTTTGGATTTGCGTCGCCCGGATTTACAGAAAAATCTAATGCTGAGGAGCAAAGTGGCGCGGATTGCCAGAGAGTTCTTAAGCGACGAGGGCTTTTTGGAGATCGAGACTCCGATGCTCACAAAGAGTACACCTGAGGGAGCTAGGGACTATCTTGTACCGAGCAGAATACATCCCGGGAGTTTTTATGCTTTGCCGCAATCACCACAGCTATTTAAACAGCTCTTGATGTGCTCAGGGTATGACAGGTATTTTCAGATTGCCAAATGTTTCCGCGATGAGGATTTGCGCGCTGACAGACAGCCTGAATTTACTCAAATAGATATGGAATTATCATTCGTGAACGTGGACGAAGTTCTGGATGTAAACGAGCGTCTGCTTGCTAAAATTTTCAAAGACACTTTAGGGGTAGAAATAACACTGCCAATTCGGCGAATGACCTGGCAGGAAGCCATGGACAGATTCGGTTCGGATAAGCCGGATTTGAGATTTGGGCTGGAATTGGTAAATGTTTCTAAAGTCGTTGAAAACTGCGGTTTTTCCGTATTCAGTAATGCTATTGCCGCAGGCGGCAGTGTCAGGGGAATCAAAGTAATCGGGCAGGGGGAAATGCCGAGAAAGAAAATTGATAAACTCGTTGACTTTGCAAAAGACTTTGGAGCGAAAGGGCTTGCATATTTAGCTATCGGATCGGATAGTAGCATAAAATCGTCCCTTGTGAAATTCCTTACCGAAGATGAGATTGCTTCATTAATTAAAGCAATGGACGCAAAAGAGGGAGATTTACTGATATTTGCGGCTGATTCGGACAAGGTGGTTTGGGATGTGCTGGGGAATTTAAGAATAGCGATTGCAAAGCAATTGGACATTATAGAAAAAGATGTTTATAAATTCGTTTGGGTGACCGAGTTCCCGCTTCTTGAATGGAGCGAAGAACAAAATAGATTTACAGCGATGCATCATCCGTTTACTATGCCTTTCGAAGAGGATATTAAGTTATTGGACTCCGACCCCGGCAGGGTAAGGGCAAAGGCTTATGATATTGTGCTAAATGGTTCTGAGATAGGTGGCGGTAGTATCCGTATTCATCAGACTGACATTCAGGAAAAGATGTTTGAAGCTCTCGGATTTACGAAAGAAGAGGCGCAGGAGAGATTCGGATTCTTGCTGAATGCTTTTAAATACGGCGTGCCACCGCATGCCGGACTGGCATATGGACTTGATAGGCTCGTGATGATACTCGCAGGCGTTGATAGCATAAGAGACGTAATAGCTTTTCCGAAGGTAAAAGACGCGTCGTGTCTAATGACCGAGGCACCCGGCTTAGTGGAGGATAAGCAGCTTGAAGAATTGGGACTTGAAATCACCCGATGAAAAAAATGTCAATTCAATAGGCGGGGGAATCGCCCGCCTGATTTTTTCTTTACTTATCTTTGCGGTTTGTGTGTTAATAATGCTCTGTGTGGGCCCGATTCTTTTAAGAAAGATTGGATTGCATGGAGTATTTGTTTATGAATTTGCTTTTTTATGCCTTTCGTTACTCGGGGTAATAATCTCAAGACAAAAACTAAAAGAAGTGTTCGCTGTTCGAATGCCAAAAGTTAATGAAATAATCGGAACTGTTCTATTGGCTTACGCATCATTGAGACTCGTGTCGTTAGTAAATATGTGGACGGGCTTGTTTTTCCCTGCATATACGTATAATGCCGCCATCGACAGACTGCTATTCCTTAGTAATGGGATTCCTTATGCGATACTTGTGGCAGTGCTCGCACCGGCAATATGCGAGGAAGCACTGCACAGGGGATTTATCTTATCATCGACAAAGGTAATAAAAAGCACGTTATTGCGCGTCATATTAGCGGGAATCCTCTTCGGAATCAATCATTGGAATCTATATCAGTTATTGCCAATGACCCTGATGGGTGTTTGTTTTGCATACATAATGATAAAAACGAATAATATAATCATTCCGATTGCGCTGCACATTATTAATAATTCAATGGTACTCTTTCAGGCATCTTGGTTGATGAAATTCCCTGAAAATATAAGCAATGCAACAGCTATAACAGAGCTAAAAGGCGAGGAACTAACGGCAGTGATAAAGCCTGCGGTGATAGAGACGGTAGTATTTATGGCGGTTGCGGGATTGTGCATATTTTTCGGAAGAAGAATAATGAATAAAAATAAGAAGGGGGAAAGCTGACGAGATTTCGCGAGTTTTCAGAGCTTACGCGATATTAGCCGGATAATAAATATTAGCAAGTTTGTATATTCTGTCAATTTACAAATTCGAGGTCAGAGAGTACAATTATTAAAATTTATTCCTGCTATTACACTTAATATTTATGATTTTAAGATAATGTGACTTATACTTGGTATTTTTATAAGAGCATAATTCTGAATAGTATTTGAGAGAGTGAATTAACAGGCGGTTCCGAATTCAAATAACAAATGAATAACAGATTTCAGTTTTTCAGAACAGAAGGGGGCTTTGTGTTATGAAAAGAATGAAAAGACTAAGTGCTATCGTAATTGCGGTATTACTTTTGTTGAACATTTTTTTGGAGTCATCGGCGGTAGCGTTTGCTTCAAGTAATGAGAATACCAACCAAGAAACGGAAACACCCGCCGATGACACGTCCGGTGACATACTGGGGTCTGACTCCGGATTGGATATTTCGGTAGGTGCCGATGGTCTGCCGGCACTGGGATTATTGGTAGATACTGACCTTCCGTCAGAACATGAATCTACGCTTGTAACCGCGCCTGATATATCACTTCCTTCTTCATTTGATAATACAAGCGTATACCCTTCGCCCGGCAATCAAGGCGCTCAAGGAAGCTGTGTGGCATGGGCTGTGGCATATGCATATAAAACCTATCAAGACGCCCTCGATCATGGGTGGGGAGTCTCCTCTACTTCCAGCAAATTCAGTCCATCCTATGTTTATAACCAGATAAATTTCGGGGTAGATGGTGGCTCATATATAACCGATGCGTTTGACCTGATGGTTGGCCAAGGTTGCGTCTCTTTAGCATCTATGCCATATGATCAGTACGATTGGCTAACTCAACCTACTCAAGCTCAAAAGACGGCGGCATACCAGCACAGGGCATCCGACTGGTATTATAAACTTTATCCTTCTTTGGATTATATTAAGGATATTATATATACCAAAGGTGGAACGGTAATAGGAATTCCGGTCTATCCTGATTTTGATAATATTAGTTCGAGCAATCAGATATATGATAATAAAAGCGGAAACTCCCGTGGGAATCACGCTATCACTCTGATAGGGTGGGATGACTCAAAAAGTGCTTTTAAGTTCATTAATTCATGGGGAACCGGTTGGGGTCTTAGCGGCTATGGATGGATAACATATAGCTTTGTTACTGATAATGTGATTTATTACATGGATGACTATGTGGAATCCACTCCGACAGGATACACAGTATCTTATGATGCAAATGGTGGTTTGGGTGCGCCTGCTTCCCAGAGCGTTTCGGCAGGCAGTTATGTGACCATAGCCTCCGCACCGACGACACCGAAGTCTTACACGCTGAGCTTTAATGCAAATGGCGGAAGTGTTTCTACGACGTCGAAATCTGTTAATACGACATTTTCTTATTGGAATACGAATTCTTCGGGTACCGGAAGTAATTACTCTGTAGGTAGTTCATATTATCCGACGTCTTCAATAACATTATATGCAAAATGGACAAATACTACGGCCGGAACTTTGCCCACGCCTACTCGCGCAGGCTTTACTTTCGCGGGCTGGTATACTGCGGCGAGCGGAGGTACTCAAGTTACGGCTTCGACGACTATTTCAGCAAACCAGACTCTGTATGCTCAGTGGACAACAACTGATGATTACGGCAATACATTTGCGGATGCTTATAATTGGACGCTTTCTTACAGTTCTTCGGGTCCCATAACTAATTCTCTGAACGGTACATTAGAGGATAAGTCTGATATCGATATGTTCAAGTTTACAGCTCCTATAACCGGAAGTTACACATTATACGTTCCGGCAAGCGACTTCGATAATTATGGGAGACTGTTTAATTCTTCCGGCACGCAGATTGCATACAATGATGATTACAATGGCACAAACTTCAGGATTACATATGAACTGACCGTCGGCGCAATTTATTATCTCGCAATACATAGCTATAATTATTATTACGCAGGTATTTACACTGTCAATATTACAGTACCCGGTCCAACTGAGTATACGATTACTTATGATGCTAACGGTGGTTCCGGAGCACCTGCGTCACAGAGCGTTTCATCCGGTAATTATGTGGCGCTTTCGGCTGCTCCGACAACAGCGAAAGCTTATACGCTTACTTATAATGCTAATGGAGGAAGTGTTTCAACTACATCGAAATCCGTTCCTACAACTTTTACGTATTGGAATACGAATTCTTCGGGTACCGGAGATAATTATTCAGTTGGGGCGTGGTATATGCCTACGTCTTCAATAACTTTATATGCCAAATGGACCAATCCGCAAGCGGGAACTCTGGCAACGCCTACACGCTCCGGCTATACTTTCGAAGGTTGGTATACTGCGGCGAGCGGAGGTACACAAGTTACGGCTTCGACGACCATTTCAGCGAACCAGACTCTGTATGCCCAGTGGACTGCAATAACTGATGATTACGGCAATACATTTGCGGATGCATACAATTGGACGCTTTCTTACAGTGCTAACGGAAGTTATACAAACTCAAAAAGTGGAATAATTGAAGTCGAAAAAGATGTAGATATGTTCAAGTTTACCGCACCTGTTACCGGCGTCTATACTATTTACACATCAAACAAGGCATCATCTTTATATTGGCTTGACGCGTATCTATACGATTCTTCAGGAGCTGGATTGGCTTATCAATTGGATGTCGGTTCGGGAATAAGTATTTCAATGGAGCTTGTCGCCGGTCAGTTATATTATCTTGAGTTGGTCGGTTTTCTTGGTTCCGGCTCCTATTCAATCAATATAACTGTCACCAGTGTAACTTATTATACTGTTTCATATGATGCTAACGGTGGTTCCGGAGCACCCGCGTCACAGAGTGTTTCTTACGGTAATTATGTGGCACTTTCGTCAGCTCCGACAACAGTGAAAGCCTATACGCTTACTTATAATGCAAATGGAGGAAGTGTTTCAACTACATCGAAATCCGTTCCTACGACTTTTACGTATTGGAATACGAATTCTTCCGGGACCGGCTACAATTATTCTGTTGGATCATATTATTATCCGACGTCTTCAATAACTTTATATGCCAAATGGACCGATCCGCAAGCGGGAACTCTGACCACTCCGACCCGTCAAGGGTATACCTTTACCGGCTGGTATACAGCGGCTACAGGCGGAACGCAAGTAACATCAACTACAATAATTAGCGCAAATCAAACAATTTACGCGCATTGGAGCGCCTCTGATGACTATGGCAATACTTTCACTGATGCTTATAATTGGACGTTAGGGTCCAGTTCTGTCACCAGTATCACTAATACAAAAACCGGCATAATTGAAGTCACCGGAGACATTGATATGTTTAAGTTTACGGCTCCGTATACCGGTACATATCAAATGTTTATTTCTGCGAGCGAATTCGATAATGTCGGAACGCTGTATAATTCCTCGGGCTCACAGTTAGCCTATAATGACGACGGAAACACATACCCGAATTTCAAGATTTCTTATACACTAACAGCCGGTTATGTATACTATTTAGCCGTCAAAAGCTACGGAAATTATTATACGGGGACTTACACTGTTAATATTACAGTACCTTCGCCGGTAACTTACACTGTTTCTTACAATGCTAACGGGGGTTCGGGTGCTCCCGCTTCGCAGAGCGTAAATCAGGACTTTTATGTGACAATCGGGGCGGCACCGACTACGGCAAAAGCATACACGTTGTATTACAACGCAAATGGCGGGAGCGTTTCTTCAACGTATAAATCCGTTCCGACAACCTTTGCTTATTGGAATACTAATGCCTCCGGAACCGGTTTGAGTTACTCGCCCGGGTCAATATATTATCCGACGTCTTCAATAACGTTTTACGCTAAATGGAATAATCCGCAGGCCGGTACATTGCCGATACCGACGCGTGCCGGCTATGCATTTAATGGGTGGTTTACGGCAACTACAGGCGGTTCACAAGTGACTGCGACTACGGTATTAATCGCCGATACCACCATTTACGCTCAATGGACATCTACCGATGATTATGGCAATACATTTGCCGACGCGTATAATTGGGCGCTCTCTTCAAGCACTACCACCAGTTACACTAATACAAAGACCGGAAGCCTTGAAATCGCCGGTGATATTGATATGTTCAAATTTACGGCACCTGTCACCGGTACTTATTCACTCTTTATAACAAACGGAACATTTGACAATACGGGAAAACTGTATAATTCCCAAGAAGTGCAATTAGCCTATGATGACGATGGTAATACATATCCCAACTTTAGAATTTCTTATTCGTTGACCGCCGGATCGATTTATTATTTGGCAGTTGAGAGTTACAATAACAATAAAACGGGTGACTATTCAGTAAACATCACTGTCCCTGCACCTGTTGTTTACACGGTTTCTTATGATGCAAACGGAGGGTCAGGAGCTCCGACCTCCCAGAGTGTTTATCAAGGCAGTTATGTGACGATAAGTGCGGCACCAACTACGGCAAAAGCGTACACCTTAACTTATAACGCAAATGGAGGAAGTGTTTCACCCACATATAAATCAGTTCCGACCACCTTTGCTTATTGGAATACAAATTCTGCCGGAACCGGTTCAAATTATTCAGTGGGTTCAACATATTATCCGGCAGCGTCAATAACTTTCTATGCAAAATGGAATAATCCGGCAGCGGGGACATTACCCACACCTACTCGAACCGGTTATACTTTCAATGGTTGGTATACCTCTGCCACCGGCGGCACACAAGTGAGCGCTACGACTGTTCTGAATGCGGATACCACTATTTACGCGCAATGGGCGGCGAATGACGATTATGGAAATACTTTCGAAGATGCTTATAATTGGCAGCTGACAAGCGGCGGTTCATCCAGTTACAACAATTCCAGAAGCGGCTCAATAGAAACAGCCGGTGATGTCGATATGTTTAAATTTACCGCACCTGTAACCGGTACTTATCTGCTATATGTTTCGACGAGTGACTTTGATAATTATGGAAGGTTATACAATTCATCAGGTTCGCAGCTTACTTCCAATGATGATGGTAATGGTAATCTTAACTTTAAGATATCATACTCGCTGAGTGCAGGTTCTGTTTACTATCTTGGAGTTACAGGATATTCTTCTGCACAAATCGGAACATACACGGTAAATATTACCGTACCTGCTATCTTGACTTATACCGTTTCTTACGATGCGAATGGGGGATCAGGAGCGCCTGCTTCTCAAAGCGTAACTGCAGGCAATTCTGTAGTATTGGCGAGCGCGCCTACGACCGCGAAAGCGTATACTGTCAATTATGATGCGAACGGAGGCAGCGTAACTCCGTCATCAAAAACAGTAGCTGCCTCTCTGGCATATTGGAATACTAATGCCGCAGGCACCGGTACTAATTATTTTTCGGGGGATACCTACTACCCGACAGCGTCAATTACGTTTTATGCCAAATGGAATACTCCGGCCGTAGGTACGCTTCCTACGCCTACTCGTTCTGGTTATACATTTGACGGGTGGTACACGGCGACCACAGGCGGAACAAGAGTTTATGATTATACGACACTTTCCGAGAATATCACTATTTATGCTCACTGGTCGTCAAGCGACGATTACGGCAATACCTTTAGCGATGCTTATAATTGGCTGATTGCAAATGCATCTACCTCCGCTTATACAAATACCAGAACCGGAATCTTAGAGACCACCGGCGATATTGATATGTTTAAATTTACGGCACCGGTGACTGGTACATATTACTTATTTGTCTCCTCCGGCAGCTTTGACAATGTCGGGACTCTTTATAATTCCGTAGGTACACAGTTAGCATATGATGATGACGGCAATACTTATCCGAACTTTAAGATAACGTATTCTTTAACAGCCGGAAGCATATACTATTTAGAAGTAAGGGCATTCGGCAATAATAAAACAGGTAACTATACGTTAAATATCACTACGCCAAGCAGCTTAACGTTCTACACTGTCACTTATAACGCTAATGGAGGCGAGGGAGCGCCTGCTTCACAAAGCGTATCTGCCGGCAGTTATGTAACATTAGCAAGCGCGCCGACCACACCGGTAAAATATCAATTAACATACAATGCTAACGGCGGTAGTGTCACACCGACTTCTAAATTAGCTTATGCAACATTTGCAAGTTGGAACACAAATGCTTTAGGAACCGGAAGTAATTATTCGGCGGGTCAGACCTATTATCCGTCTTCTTCGCTGACTTTGTACGCTAAATGGAATAATCCGACAGTAGGTACATTACCGGTACCTACACGTACGGGGTACACTTTTGATGGATGGTATACGAGTGCGAGCGCAGGAGTGCAGGTCAACACAACGGATGTATTATCTGCTGATACAACTATCTACGCACATTGGACATTGTACGACGATTATGGCAATACATTAACTGATGCATATAACTGGGAATTGTCTTATAGTTCCACTGCTAGCTACACAAATACGAAAACCGGCACTCTGGAAGTTGCAAATGACGTGGATATGTTTAAATTTACGGCACCTGTGACCGGTACATATATCCTCTTTGTTTCGGCAAGTTCGTTTGATAATTACGGACGACTATACAATTCTTCAGGTACACAGATTGCATATGATGATGATAGTAACGGCAACTATTATTTCAAAATCACATATTCGTTGACGGCCGGTTCAGTATATTATCTGGGAGTTACTAGTTACAATTCCTATTATTCGGGCACATATACCGTAAATATAACAGTACCGGGCAGCGCAACATATACAGTAACTTATAATGCTAATAATGGAACCGGTGCTCCGGCTACGCAGACAAAACAAGCAGGCGTGCCCCTTACTCTGAGCGAAACGATTCCGACCAGAAGTGGTTATAACTTTATGGGATGGGGCACGAGCAGTACGGCCACGACAGCCACATATCAACCGGGCGGAACTTATTCGGCGGATGCCAGCATAACTTTATATGCTGTTTGGAACGCCCAAAATGCCAGAGCATTAAGCGCGAGTGAGAAATACTGGTTCTCGAATTCTTATTCTTACTACAACAGCAGATATAATGTTTCTGATGGTGATTTCACGAAATTGTCCAACTATGTAAGGGCACTTTATGGGAGCTCTTCAGCGACTACCATTATTAACAGCCTCCAGTCTTTGCGAACCAGCTCGTGGGGCGGTTCTTGTTATGGGATGGCCGCCACCGCAATCTTGGATAAAAACAATCAAATAGCCATGAACGAAAATTTCGATACGAATAAAGCTACTATCTATGATGTGTCGGCACCCAGATCAAATTCTACAGTAGAAAGTGCAATAAACTACTACATGATTTCGCAGTTGATTCCTTATCTTCGGAGCACGACTTATTATTCGGGGACAAGTGCGTTTTCAACACAGTTGCAGAACATGGTAAACGAAGCGAAATCAGGGAAAGCAATTTTCTTCTGCTATTTCTTCAGCGGAGGCGGACATGCTATAGTAATAATCGGTTATAGCCAAAATGCCGATGGGAGCCATAATCTTATCGCATATGACAATCGCTATCCGACAGCAGAGACAATAGTAAATATAAATGCTTCTTACACGACGTGTACTGTCAGAGGCAGCGAAAATGTAACCGGTTTTGAGTATCTCACTGATATGAGCAGATTTGATGCCATAGATATTGACGGACCTAATAATGTGCTTGGTACGGGGACAGCGTCAGGGCAGGATGTAGGTACTCAGCTGTATATTACTTCAAACGGAGGAGATGTTCTCGTTCAAAACGCCAATGGCGGTTCACTAACATTTAATTCTGCAACAGGAGCCTTCTCAGGCTCATTGAAAGTAAATAATACTTATTTCATAGTAAGTAATACCGAAGATGGATCACCTGCACCTGTGACCTTTGTGCTTAATGTGGATAGCTCGGATACCTTCTCTTTCGAGTCTGAGGGAAATAGCGGGCTGGATGTCGCAGTTGTTGGAAATGGAATTTATGCGGCGGCGGAGGCATCGGCCGCAGATTCGGTTACCATTGATAAGACTGCGGGAGTTAATGTCGAAGGCAATGGCTCGTTTGAAGCGAAGCTTAGTCTGGGCGTAAATAATGATATTAGTGATGTTGTCACATTGAATGCCACAGCAAATGATTCGGCTCATTTACAACTCACAAATGACAAAGTTATCGCAGGCGCAGATTATTCAGACGGAGGAGAGCTTACTTTATTACAAGGAGCAGGGAAGGAGACGATTACTCTTAACAGCACGAACTCAGATAACTATATCATAGAATCGGTAAATGATAACGTGATAGTAACTCCGGAGATTTGCACTGTGACATACAATGCAAACGGAGGAAGCAAAGCGCCTGCGGCGACGTCCGTTCAATATGGCACTGCGGTCACGTTAAGTACGACAGTTCCTACTCGCAGTGGTTATTCATTTGCCGGTTGGTTCACAGCTCCTTCAGGCGGAACAAAGGTAACAAATGCTACAATCGTCAACGGAAATGTAACTTATTACGCGCAGTGGATGATAAGTAATTGCATAATTACCTTTAATTCCAACGGCGGTAGCTCTGTGGCGTCTAAGACCTATAGTTACAATTCGACTCTCGGTACTCTACCGACCACTACCAGAACCGGCTATACTTTCAACGGCTGGTTCACGGCGGCGAGTGGTGGAACTAAGATAGCTACGACCACGAAGGTTACAGCTAATGTAACTTATTACGCTCAATGGACGATAAACACCTACACTGTTACATTTAATGCAAACGGCGGTAGTGCGGTTTCCGCTAAAAAACTAAACTATGGCGCCACGCTTGGGACGCTTCCTACTACTACCAGAGCGCTCTATACATTCAATGGCTGGTATACGGCTGCGAGTGGTGGCACAAAGATAGCTACGACCACGAAGGTAACAGGAAATGTCACCTATTATGCACAGTGGAAAGCGAAAAAAGCACCGACTATCACTTATGCGGCTCATGTACAGAATATCGGATGGCAGAGTTTTATTACGGTAAATGATGGGAAGATGGCCGGCACCAGCGGAAGATCACTTAGAATGGAAGCATTTGTATTCCGTATTAATACCGGGGATTACAGCGGAGGCTTAAGTTATCAGATGCACGTTCAGAATGTAGGATGGCAGGCTTTCAGGAATGCTCCGAATGTTTCAACCGATAAATTAAAGGTTGCGATAAACCCGTCAGATCAAATTGGGGGAACAACAGGGAAATCGCTACGTTGCGAAGCTATTGTAATAAAACTGACCGGAGATGTGGCAAAATACTATGATGTATATTATAGAGTGCATGTCCAGAATTACGGCTGGTCGAACTGGACTTCTAACGGCAGTCCGGCTGGTTCACAAGGAAAGTCTCTTCGTATGGAGGCTGTAGAAGTTAAACTCCTGCCAAAGGGCGATAAGAGCGCCCCGAAGACAGGGACGGCACTTTGGAAGTAGAAAGGAGCCCTATTATGATCCCTACTATACGTGAATTTACCCCCGATGATATCCCTCAAATGTGTCCCATCTGGAACTATATTGTCTCAGAAGGAAATTCGTTCCCGCAGGAGGATCATTTGAGCGAATCGGAAGCTCTGGAGTTTTTTTCGGGGCAATCGTTTACCGGTGTCGCCCAGTCCGGCAGTGATGTCGTAGGACTTTATATCCTACACCCGAATAATATCGGACGGTGCGGGCATATTGCGAATGCATCTTATGCAGTGGATGCCAGTAAAAGAGGCAAGCATATAGGTGAAGAACTGGTGAAGCATTCGCTTACGATGGGCGCAAAGCTTGGATTTAGGATCTTACAGTTTAACGCAGTAGTAGCGAGCAATAAGTGGGCGATACACTTGTATAAAAAACTTGGGTTTACTCCATTAGGAACTATTCCGGGTGGTTTCCGAATGGGCGATGATGAATACGCAGATATTATTCCGTTTTATATTCCTCTGGTATAAAGTGCAACGGACATAAAGGGTAGGCTTTATGTCCGTTTTCAAAGTGGAAGTATGTGAAAAAAATCAAGAGAAGGTCTGTAGTCTTATAGCGTGTTTGAATCTTCCGGCGTCGTGCCCGGTGCATATCCACCGCCGCCATTTCCTCTGCGACCGCCGCCGTTTGGCATGGTTTGCCCGCCCCAGTCATCTGAAGGTGTCCCGCCTGAGGGGGGTGTAAAATCGTCCGTGCCATTTTGTGTGCCGCCCCAGTTGCCACCGCCGCCGCGCATTCCGCCGCCCATCATGCTTTGAACTGAGGTTATGGCTGTAAAGCTCCCGATTGAAGAGCCGTTTGCATTTATCTGATATGAAGCGCCTTCCTTAAGTCCCGGCACAACGAGTCCGAAAGAGGTGGCTTCATTTACATTTGTTCCGCTCCAAATAACACTGCCGGATGAGTCGAGTATTTCAATTTTACTGTTTGCGGCCAATGATTGGTCAACATCTAATGCCGGTAATGTAGTACCTACCTGTTGGGTATCAAATACCTCGCCGTCTCTTGGGGCGTTTATAAAGAGTAGAGCCGTACCTCCTGTTATCGACAATGTGCCGTTTGAATCAATGCCGTCACTTCCCGAATAAAGCGTGAGAGTGCCGCCTGTCATTTCAAACGAAGGTGTAACTCCTGCCTCATCGGTGGCGGCATTTACTCCGTCATCAGAGGCAAATAGCGTTGTGTTTCCGCCCTTGACAATGATTTCAGGGGCTTCCATTCCTTCATAGGATTCCTCTACGACTATCGTTCCATCTTCAATGGTTAGTTTGTTACCCGCGTGAATTCCATCTTTTTCCGCTTTAATATTGACCGAACCCGAGCCCGTTATCGTAAGATTATCCTTACCCTGTATACCGTGCTTTGCACCCGCAGTCACCGTATTATTGCCGACTAATTTAACTGTTAATTCTTGCGTTGTCTTTCCGTCGTCCCCTAATATTGCCGCTCCGTCGGGACTGTTTATTGTTACGTCCTGTAAAATCAGAGTGACATTACTTGCAGTAACCTTAACCTGTCCGTTTATTGTCCCTGTCAGGGTATGCTCGCCATCAGTGGATATTGTCTCTATGGGAGTTGCGGTATCTTCGCCGTCGTCCTCGGTATCGTCCTCCTCCTCATATGGAGCGCCGCTCATTGTCCCGGGACCTTTTTGAGTCTGGGTCGTTTCACTATTTCCGGTTGCGGCTGACTGCGAATCCGTTCCTGCGGATGCGTTATTTGTGCATCCTGTCAAAGCAGCCGCAATTAAGCAAAGAATAACTATTATGCTCAAAATGATTTTCTTGATATGTTTATTTGCTAATGTTTGCATTGTGTCCTCCTACTGCATTAAAATGTTTCATCAGCGGGCGTTTCCGCCATCAATGAAATGCTTAAATTTCCGTTTCTGCTGCGCAGTTCATCTAAGAACTCTTTTTCGTTACAATCCGGCTTTGCGGTTATTCTGTAATGTAATTCAAACAGACTGCCGAGATTAGTCGTTTTTACGCGCATTCTTTGAAAACTGCTTGTGTATTTCTTAAATAAAGTATCAAAAGCGTTCTGATAATCCATATTTTCGGGGATGGTAATCTTCAGTATTTGCGGATTTCCCTTCGGGTGAGCGAATTTAAGTGCATCCATTATGAGCATTGCCGCGCAGAAGATTATGCAGGCTATGACTCCGTAAACGACGAAGCCCATGCCGCAGCTTAGACCCACAGCCATTGAAAAAAGTACATATGTTATGTCTTTAGCGTCACCGGGGGTGCTTCTAAATCTTATTATCTGAAACGCCCCTGCGAGGGAAAATGCCCGAGCAATGGAATTCCCTATAAGCAGAATAATCACTGTTACTACTGCCGGTAATACAACTAAAGTTACTGAAAAGCTCTGCGATGGAGTATCCTTATGCTTAGTGATACGATATGTAAAGGCTTGAAGTACACCTAAAACCAAAGCTACCGCAATGGCTATGAGAAGCCCTGTTACCGATATACCGCTGTCTGTTGTTTCTGTTGCAAGTATTGATTCAAACATTGTAAATTCTCCTTTTCGTTGTTATTAAGAGTCATATAAGCCGTTCCGTATTTTGAAAATCCGGTCGGATAAATCTTATTATCGGATAAAAGCCTAACAAACCACAGCGGTGCGCTTAAAGAGGCTTTGACCTCCATAAGACGGAAATTCGACGGTATGAGAGGCGTGCCATAAGGGCCTTCCTCTAATTTCAGATTGTAATCCCTCGCAAGTATTTGCGAATCAAATGACACCCGAAAATCAGGTAAATCTTTATCAAAAAATGCCATTCTTAAATATGAAATATTCATCTTTGGCACCATTTTGTTCGTTTGCAGAATGTACTCGATTTCTTTAATAACTTGGAGGTTCATTCGCTCCGGATCGGGATTTTCAATCACTTTTTTTGTGAGGAAATCGTAAGCCTCGCTTAATTTAAGTGCTGTACGTCTTTTTCCTACAATGCCCTTGTACTTTTTCTTTATTCCCAAGTAAACAGTACTTTCACTGTCCGGAGTTCCGTAAGAGCGAAGACGAAGCTTTTCTTTATAAACCGGCTTTTCCAATGAATGCCTGATGAAAGAAGAGTCCTCGGTGTCATAATAAATATTGCAAATCTGATAAGGCTTTCCATTTTCATTAAATGGATCCGGATTCATTCGCTTTGATACTTCAGCTAATATCCGGTAATACAGCAGTTCATTAAGCATATATTTATTTTCATAGCGTTTGAATACTTCTATTGCCATTGCATTGCTCCTTAGTCTTAGTTATCGTATTCCCATGCGCATAAGATATTATTAAATTGTGACAGAAAAATGTAGTACCAAAGACAAAATAAAGACTGAATTTGACTAAAAACAGAGAAAATCGTGTCCAAATCGTGAACCAATGTGACATTTTTCGAAAATCGTTGAAGAATAACTAAGCTTAAGTTATCATCTTAATAGATAAAAAGAATTAGAAAGTGAATTAAGGAGAATGCGTTATGGCGAACCCGATACAGATATTGATTTGCGATGACCAGAGAATGATACATGAAACCCTGCGCGAATATATGGAGGCCGAAGGTTACACTTGTCAGTCTGCCTATGACGGCGAGGAAGCCTTGAGATTATTTAATGAGCTGGAGCCAGATTTTCTTATTCTTGATTTAATGATGCCTAAAAAGAGCGGGACTGACGTGTGCCGTGAAATCAGAAAGACCTCGAACGTGCCTATTATTATGTTAACTGCTAAAGGTGAGGAGATTGACCGTATATTAGGACTCGAGCTCGGCGCCGATGATTATATCGTAAAACCATTTTCTCCTCGGGAGGTAGTAGCGAGAATTAAGGCTGTCTTAAGAAGGGTACAAGTCGCACCTGAGTCCGGCGAACAAACTTTGAAGTTTGATGGCTTATCAATCAATATGAAAAACTACGAAGTAATCATAAACGGAGAACCTATTGCCTGCACCCCTAAAGAAGTTGAACTCCTATATAAGTTAGCGGCCTCGCCCGGCAGAGTATTTACGCGTGAACAATTACTTTCTGATGTATGGGGATATGATTTTTATGGTGATACTCGTGTAGTGGATACTCAAATTAAACGTATCCGCCAGAAACTACCCGACACACCCAGTTGGGGGATCAGAAGTATTTATGGCGTCGGATATAAATTCGAAGTAAGGTAGAATATGCGAAAAAGTTATCTGCTAAGAAAAATTGTATTGTTATTACTGCTTGCGGTTCTCCTTTCGGGGATTTTGACGGCGGGCATCTACATTTTATTTACCCAGAAAATGTATGTTTCTATGAGGGCGCAGGAACTCACACCTATCGCGAGGACTCTTGCGGATATGCTCTCAGGTTCCGGTACGGGCGTCTATGGCACTCAAAGCGCCGCGCCTTCTATTACCATTGAGAATAATTATAATTTTCGTCCCTTGATGGTTCAGGGCAATCGTAATTTTTTAGGTGCTTCTTTGCATATCTATAATGTAAACGGAGTGAGCCTTAATGAGCCGCAGGTTATTTTCAGCCAGAGAAATGACGGTCGCACCATCGAAAGTCAAAGACCCATTGACGGCGCGAACTCTGCAGAAACTCAAACTCAAAGCGACAGTGAGGAATTAACTTCCGAACAAGCAAAAACTCTTCTGCAAGATGATTTAATCACGGTATTATCCGGAAAAGAAGTTTCGGCAGTCAGGAAATCGGGGAATTATTCATATCTTGTAGTCGGTGTGCCTATAATATATACACCGGATAATGAGACCGAAAGTCAAACAGAAAGTCAGTCAGGGAATTTAAGCAAATCGAATACTATCAAAAATGTTTTTCCCGTAGGTGAAAATGAGACGAATGATAATGCGCCTGTCGTCTACTATTCTGAATCTGAGGGGGTGGCAGAGGGAGTTGTAATCGGTGCGGTGTTTTTTACAAAGTCCATGAATGAGTTGCAGGACAGCCTGAATGGCTTGAATTTGACTCTGATTGTCAGTACCTTGGCTTCATTTTTGATTATGCTGATACCTACATATTTTGCCGTAAGAAGATTAGTTATCCCTATCAGACAGATGCGGGAAGTAGCACATTCCATGGCAGACGGTGATTTCTCTGTGCGTGCTGACGCGTCGCAAAAAGGAGAGATAGGGGAACTCGCCAGATCCATGAATCACTTTGCCGAAGCCTCGGGACAGCTTGAGCAGACCAGGAGGGATTATGTGGCCAATGTTTCGCATGAGCTTCGTACACCAATTGCTTCAATCAGAGCAATGGGGGAGACATTGCAGGATGGCATGGTTAAAAACGATGAAAAGAAGGTCCTTTTTTATCAAAACATTGTCAGGGAATCTATGCGCCTATCGCGCCTCGTAGATGATTTGCTGGAGCTTTCCAGGTTGCAGTCTGCGACTGAGGCGATGAAGAAAACGGAGTTTGATTTAAGAGAAGTACTGCAAAACATAGCCGATACTTATGGGCATTTGGCAGTAAAAGAGGGAAAGGACTTTGCCGTATTAAATGATTTGGAAGAGGCAATACCGGTTATCAGCAACCCGGACAGATTAGAGCAGGTTTTAATAATTCTTCTGGATAATGCCTTTAAATATGTTGATAGCCCCGGGGAAATTCGTGTAGGGATTATCAAAAGCGAAAAAAATCAAAATAATAAAACCGGCATCTATGTAAGCAATACCGGTGAAACCATTTCTAATGAAGATTTGCCGCATATTTTCGAGCGCTTTTATATGGCGGACAAGGCGCATACAGGAGGCGGTACCGGCCTCGGTCTTTCAATAGCAAAGGAAATCATTGACGGACTTAATGAGACAATCTCAGTCAGCAGCGAAAACGGCTTAACCAAATTTGAGCTTACAGTCGAAAACGCTTCCTGATTTAGTATTTCTCTTCGCAATATTTGCAGCGATAAACCTCTTTTGCGGGATCTGTCAGGACGAATACCTGATCCAATCCCTGCTCTATTGAGGTAATGCAGCGCGGGTTCTTACAGGTGACCACGTTCTTGATTTCCTTTGGTAGCTGCAAAGACATTTTTTCAACGATTTTTTCATCTTTTATAATATTGACAGTAATATTATGGTCAATAAAACCGAGGACGTTTAAATCAATCCTGTCTATAGGGCATTCGATTTTTATTATATCCTTTTTGCCCATTTTTCCGCTTTCGGCGTTTTTTATGATAGCCACACAGCAATCCAATTCATCAAGATTTAACTGCCTGTATATTTCCATGCTTTTGCCTGCCTGGATGTGATCCAGAACAAAGCCTTCCGATATGCTGCTCACGTTTAAAGTACTCCTAACCATCTAAATCCTCCCTTACCTTGCGAGTGTGTATTTTGATTAACTATTTATGTAATTTACAATGCTATGTGTCAAACTTTTATTTCCAGCAATGTCAGTATAAGAGCCATTCTGATATATACTCCGTATTGGACTTGTCTGAAATAGGCAGCCCTTGGGTCGTCGTCCACTTCAACGGCAATTTCATTGACGCGCGGAAGCGGGTGTAATACATACATATCCTTTGGAGCAAGTTCCATTTTACGGGCATCCAATATATAAAAATCTTTCATGCGGACATAGTCTTCTTCGTTGAAGAAGCGTTCTTTTTGTACTCTGGTCATGTAGAGTAAATCAAGCGAAGGCAGGGCGTCTTCGAGGCGCACGACCTCTTTATAAGGAATACCCAATTGATCAAGAACGTCGGATCGAATATAACCCGGAAGACGTAATTCTTCAGGCGATATCAGTATAAAAGAAATCCCGGGATAGCGGACTAAAGCATGAATGAGAGAATGAACTGTACGGCCAAATTTAAGATCTCCGCAAAGGCCAATTACCATATTATCTAAATGACCTTTTAACTGCCTGATGGTCAGTAAATCCGTCAAGGTCTGAGTGGGGTGCTGGTGACCTCCGTCGCCGGCATTAATGACAGGAATCCCCGCGTGTCTCACAGCGACCATGGGAGCACCTTCTTTAGGGTGTCTCATGGCACATATATCGGCATAACATGATACCGTGCGGATAGTATCGGAGACGCTTTCGCCTTTGGCGGCGGAACTGGAATCTGCGGATGAAAATCCTAAGATGCTGCCCCCTAAGTTCAGCATGGCAGCTTCGTGGCTTAAACGGGTTCTGGTACTGGGTTCATAAAACAATGTTGCTAATTTTTTGCCCTCGCAGGCGTGGGCATATTTCTTCGGGTTTTTCTCAATATCCTCCGCTAAATCCATCAAAGAGTCGAGCTCTTCGGTGGTAAAATCCAGCGGGCTCATCAAATGGCGCATATGAAAGCCCTCCTCTAAGTTTGTGCTGGGATAATAATAATACAGGACGGTCTAAAATTCAAGCGGGAGAGACCGGAAGACCTACTTAAATCTATATTGACCTTTTTAATGCAATCGGTGTAGAATTAGGAAGCTATTTGGAAATTGGAGGTTATTGTAAATGAATGATAAATATATTCTCGGAGGTTTGAAGCCATATAATGTTTTTCGGTTTTTTGAAGAAATCTGCAAAATTCCGCATCCTACGTATCACACAAAGCAGATCAGCGATTATCTTGTGAATTTCGCGGTGGAACGAGGACTAAAATATGTTCAGGATGCTGTCAATAATGTAATTATTTATAAAAGTTCTTCTGCAGGTTACGAAGGCGCAAAACCGGTTATCTTGCAAGGGCATGTGGATATGGTTGCAGTTAAGACCAATGAATCCACACATGATTTTGAAAAAGACGGATTGGATATTTACATAGAAGACGGATATATCAGGGCTCGTGGCACCACTTTGGGAGGAGACGATGGCGCTGCTGTAGCACTGATGCTTGCCCTTTTGGATGACAATACTATAAAACTTCCGCCCATAGAGGCGGTTTTCACCGTTGACGAGGAAGTGGGAATGGAAGGTGTGGCGTCGCTTGATCTTTCACTACTAAAAGGGAGATTACTAATAAATTTGGATTCGGAAGAGGAAGGTGTTTTTACAGTTGGCTGTGTGGGCGGCTATCGCTTAACGGTTTCCATTCCGGTGAATAGGATTAAGGTCGAGGGAACGGTATTAACAATAAAAATCTCAGGATTATTAGGCGGTCATTCGGGGGTTGAAATTCATAAACAAAGAGGAAACGCTCATAAAATAATGGGCAGACTTTTAGGTCGCATAAAGGATTCGGGGATTTTAATTGAGAGCGTATTTGGCGGGGATAAAGAAAATGTTATTTCTTTTGAATCAACTGCTTCGATTTATGTTCCCGACGAAAATGTAGATTCGATAACCTCTAATATCAAAGAGCTTGAAAATGAGCTTAAGGCAGAGCTTCGGGGAGTGGATGATGGCATAATTATCAGAATCGCAAATGAAAACAGGCAGTGTTATGTTTGTGATAAAGACGGTACATTCCGTGTTATTTCATATTTGCAATTATGCCCGAATGGTGTAATGGTATATGATAACAGCGAAATAAAGGCACCCGAAACTTCGCTAAATATGGGAATTGTAAATACGCAAAATGATAAAGTAACCATAGTATCGATGATTCGCAGTATGCGGGAAAGTGCAAAGGAAGAACTGTTCGAAAAGCTTGAAACTCTATGTGCTCTTTGCGGCGCAACAGCCACTCGAAAAAATGATTATCCTGCATGGCAGGTAAAGGAAGAATCGCTGTTGAGAGATAAATGTATTAGTGTCTTTGAGTCTTTATACAATAAAACTCCAAAGGTCGCCACTATGCATGGCGGACTGGAATGCGGTCTCTTTTATGGAAAGAATCCCCAATTTGATTTAATTTCAATCGGACCAAATATGTTGGATGTACACTCGCCAAACGAGAAATTAGACATTGAATCCACTGCAAGAACTTACGAATTCCTAAAAGTTCTTTTGTCAGAACTTGGAAAGGAATAATTTTAACCGATGGAATTTCCGTCAGAATTCACCACAAAAATGAAAGACCTTTTGGGAAGCGATTATGAAGCGTGGCAAAATTGTTATAATGAACCGCGCCTTTATGGTCTGCGTGTAAATACCAATAAGATTTCACCGGACGAATTTTCAAAGATAGCACCATTTGAGCTGAAACGCATTGCGTGGATCCCGAATGGTTTCTATTATGACGGAGATAATATTTCGCCTGCCAAGCACCCATATTATTATGCGGGACTTTACTATTTACAGGAACCAAGCGCCATGACACCGGCTAATACTCTGATGGTTTCTAAAGGCGAAAAGGTCTTGGATTTGTGCGCCGCGCCGGGCGGTAAATCAACTGAAGTAGGTGCTGCCTTAAAAGGCGAGGGAGTCCTTGTAGCCAATGACATCAGTGCTTCGCGTTGTCGTGCACTTCTAAAGAATATTGAGTTATCGGGCATTGGAAATTCCTGCATATTATGTGAAACACCCGAAAAATTGGCCATGACCTTTCCGGAATATTTTGATAAGATTTTATTGGATGCGCCCTGCTCAGGAGAAGGAATGTTTCGAAAAGAGCCAAAGATGATTGGGGCTTGGAAGGAACATGGACCGGATTATTTTTGTAAAATCCAAAAAGGACTGATACTAAAAGCCGCTGAAATGCTAATACCGGGGGGATTGCTGGTCTATTCGACCTGCACTTTTGACAGGAAAGAAAACGAGGAAGTTATTGATTACTTGTTGGAAGAAAGACCTGAATTCGAGGTAAAGGAAATAAATTATTATGAAGGATATTCTAAGGGCATTGCGTCGGATAATTGCAAACACCCTGATGAATTAAGAAAGACAATCAGACTCTTCCCACATAAGCTCCGTGGAGAGGGACATTTTATTGCCTTGCTGAAAAAAGAGAAAATTGCCGATGCTTCGGTTAACCCAGGAAAATGCGATGAAAACCACCATGGGAATATTGGCAATAAAAAGAATGCGGATAATTTCAAGATACCGCAGGAGGTAATAGAATTTTTTGAAGGCTGGGGTGAAGAGTTCATAAACGACGTAAATCGTGTTATACTAAAAGGAAATCATTTGTTGTTGCTGCCTGAAAATATAAACACTGCAGGGCTTAGAGCACTTCGCACCGGGTTGTTGCTTGGGGAATGCAAAAAAGGCAGATTCGAGCCGAGCCAAGCGCTTGCGATGGCCATAAAGAAAGACAGGTACCCGAATTGTCTTAATTTTTCAGCAGACGATCCACGAGTAATTCGTTATCTCAAGGGTGAGACGCTGGAAATGAACACAAATATAAGCAAAATGATAGAACCCGGTACCGATAGCGGTGAGACTGTAAATGGAAATTTGGGCAGTTGTGCTAATTGGAAACTGATTTGCGTAGATTCATATCCGCTTGGCTTTGCAAAAGAGACAAACGGTTTGCTAAAAAATAAATACTTGGCAGGTTGGAGAATGTTATGACAGATATTCTGGAAAATATAAACGCGATTATTTTTGATATGGACGGAACTTTAATTGATTCAATGTGGATATGGCCATCGATAGATGAAGAGTTTTATAAAAAGCACTCACTGACCCCGCCGGAGGATTTCGGACTGAAACTCGAAGGGAAAAGCTGTCATGAGGTGGCTGTATTATTTAAAGAGACATTTCCTATGCTTCAGTCTTCCGTAGAGGACATTGTAGATGAATGGGAGACGATGACGATTGATAATTATAAAAGAAATGCTCCATTAAAGGGCGGTGCTTATGAATTTATCAGGCAGATGAAATCAGAAGGTAAAAAAATCGGCATTGCGACGAGCAATACAAGAAATCTTGTCGACGCCACACTGGAAGCTCTCGGCGTGACCGAGCTATTCGACTGTATAAGGACATCTGGCGAGGTGGATTTCGGAAAGCCAAAGCCCGACATATATTTAAGCGTTGCTTCGGAAATGCAAGTAGCTCCCGAAAACTGTCTTGTGTTTGAGGATATCCCTATGGGGATATTAGCGGGGAAAAATGCCGGGATGCGCGTCTGTGCCATCTATGATGATTTTTCGAAGCCGCAGGAAGCTAAAAAACGTGAGCTGGCGGACTATTATATAAGGGACTTTAGTGATATCATTAACGAATCATATGAGATTCTGTCATAAATTATAATTTCGCAGGGATGTCGGGGGGTGTTCCCTGACTCACATTTACGAAGGGGAGAACATTTTGGAAAAGAAGCTTAAGTTAATTAAACCGGAAAAAGGGGATTGGGGCTATTTAGCCCGAATGAAAAAGAAATATTTGACATATGCCGTGATTGAATTTGCGGTCGTGTTGGCGATTTTTATTGCGGGACTCATAATTATGAAAACCAAATCAAGCTGGTTTACCATAATCGCGGTGGTGGGTTGCCTTCCTGCCTCAAAATCGCTGGTTGAATTTATTGTAATTGCGCCATGGCGCTCCATTACGAGACAACAATTGGATTCCTTAAAAGAATTGACCGAAGAGATACCTAAAATCTACGATGTGTTACCGGTCAGTCGTGAGAAAATCATGTCAGTGCCTGTATTGGCTGTCTTCGATAAGCATGTATACGGTTATCTGAATCATCCGAAAGCGGACGAAGAGCGGATTACGCAGTACCTTAAAGAGGTACTTGCTAAATGCACGGACGAAAATCTCCAAATAAAAATGCTTGAGGATTTTACCGCTTTTCAGGCGCGGCTCGAAGGACTGAATAATATGGCTAAAATCGACAGACCCGACACTTTCGACATCGAGGAAGCCATGATTAGAGAAGTACTTACTGTGTCTTTCTAAAAAGCACACAAAAAGCGCCATGGCGTTTGCTTCGGATATATAGAGGTAAAGAGGTGGATATTGAAACAATTAACCATAAACAAAGATGCGGCCGGACAACGCTTTGATAAATATCTAAAGCGCCTCTTTTATAAAGCTCCTCCGGGCTTTGTATATAAAATGCTGCGTAAGAAAAATATAGTCCTGAATGGTAGAAAAGCCTCGGGAGATCTCATAATAAGTGAAGGAGATGAAGTGACATTTTTTCTCTCGGATGAGACCTTTTGCAAATTTAAGAGAGATGACTATAAGAATGTCAAATTTAATGAAATTAAGCCGAAAATAATTGCCGAGACCAATGACTTGCTCATAATTAATAAGCCTGCAGGGCTTCTTTCGCAAAAAAGCAAGCCGGAGGACAGATCGGTAAATGACTTTATTATTGCATACTTAATAGAAAAAGGTGGAGTGACTGCGGATTCTCTTGCAAATGTCAGACCTGCCATATGTAATAGATTGGATCGTAATACCAGTGGAATAGTCGTAGCGGGAAAGACTCTGAAAGGACTCCGGGCAGGGAGTGAATTATTCAGAAACAGGGAGCTTGGTAAATACTACTTGTGTCTTACTGTTGGTGAATTGGATTCCGGGGATTGGACATCTGTCAGTGCTTTTATTGACAAAGACGAAAGAAGCAATAAATCAGAGATTATTATAAATAATAATATTAACGCAAATAGGAGAGAAGCAGGGGAATTAGTACCTATAAAAATGGAATACCGTTTTATTGCCGCCGGAGAAGGCGTGACGCTTGCTGAGGTTAAGCTCCTTACGGGGAAATCGCATCAGATAAGGGCGTATTTCGCATCTTTGGGGCATCCGCTGGAAGGGGATATTAAATACGGAGCTAAAACAAGTACTACTTTTGGGTACTACCTGCATTCTTATAAGCTGGTAATGCCTGAAAAAACTGATTTGGAAGAATTGTCGGGCAAGACGCTTATCGCCCCCCTTCCTGATAAATTTAGTAACAGATTGAGAGGAATAAAATGGCAACATGGAGCTCAAGAGGTCTGCGGGGTTCTGACTTAGAAGAGTTCATAAACCGCACTAATGAAATATACCTTGAAAAAGGGCTTGCACTGATTCAAAAAATACCGACTCCTATTACACCGGTTAAGATTGATGAAGAAAACAGGCAGATAAGTCTCGCCTATTTTGAAAAGCAAAGCACTGTGGATTATATCGGAGCGGTTCAGGGTATACCTGTTTGTTTTGACGCAAAGGAATGTCAGAGTCTTACGTTTCCTTTGCAAAATATCCATGAGCATCAGGTGGCGTTTATGGAGAATTTCGAAAAACAAAAAGGTATCTCATTCCTTTTGATTTATTTTAAGGCGTCCGGAAGGCTATACTATATGCGCTTGCGGGAATTGCAGAAATTCTGGGAGAGAAAAGAATCCGGTGGCAGAAAGAGTATCAGAATTGAAGAATTGGACGATTCCTTCTTTTTTGTTATAGAGCGAGGTTATGTTGTTCCATATTTGGGAATGCTGAACCGCGATTTGGAAATGCGGGAAGATTGACAAATACTGTATTGAACTTTATAATCCGAATTGATTTAGTGTGCTAACACACTAAAGTGAAAGATAAAGCGAACAATTAATTGACAAGGGAATTGAGATGAAAAGGAAACTGCACAGTCCGGAGGGGTTTAGGGACATCTTCGGAGAAGAATGTGAGAGGAAGTTAACTCTGGAAACCGGAATACGTGAGGTTTTTGGTTCTTTTGGTTACCGCGAAATACATACCCCTACGATGGAATATCTTGATGTTTTTTCGGGAGGCATCGAAGATGGAAGCGAACGGGAGTTATTCCGCTTTTTTGACAAGGACGGGAATACGCTGGTTATGCGTCCTGATATTACCCCGTCTATCGCCAGAGCTGTTACGACACTATTTGATGAAAAAGATATTCCAGTGAGACTTTCTTATACAGGTAGCACATTCAGTCAAATTAATCGCTATACTTCCAGATTACGTGAAAATACTCAAATGGGCGCCGAGTTTTTAGGAGATGGCAGTGCAAAAGCCGACGCGGAAATTCTCGCCATGGTTATTAATAGCCTTAAGAAAGCCGGGATAGAAGATTTTCGTCTGGTGGTCGGCAATATTGATTTTATACTTGGGCTTTTTGAAGAATTTAATATTAACGGTGATTTAAAGGATGAAATAGTTGAATTGCTCGGAAATAAAAACACCCGAGCATTGGAAATGCTCTTTTCCCAAAATGATATAAATGATAGGTTTAAGAAAATTTTGCTTTTGTCGATAGACCAAAAGGACCTTGCAGGGTTAAAACTGTTAAAGGATATTGGGCTAAATGAGCGTTGCCACAAAGCAATTAACAGACTTGAAGAAGTTTTCGGGATTATAAAGGAATACGACGATACCGAAATGATTGAAATTGATCTAGGAATGCTCGGAAGTTTTGAATACTACACCGGCATACTTTTTAGGGCGTACACCTATGGAACAGCGGATGCAATTGTACGAGGGGGGCGTTATGACGCGCTTACTGAGAAATTCGGAAAGTCCATTCCGGCAATCGGCTTTGTATTGATCATCGATGAAATCTTAAGTGCTCTGTCAGCAAATGCAAGCCCAAACGATGCCTCTGCAAATGACAGATACCTAACCATAGCTCTCGCAAAGGGCAGGCTTGCAAAATCTACGATGGGACTCCTATCTAAAGTCGGGTTTTCCTGCGAAGAAATGAATGACGAGAGTTCCAGAAAGCTCATCTTCATCAATGAAGAATTGAAAATAAAGTTCTTTCTTGCAAAAACTCCGGATGTGCCTGTCTATGTGGAATATGGCGCAGCTGACATTGGTGTAGCCGGAAAAGATGTTATCCTTGAGGAAGGCAATAAGGTTCTGGAAGTGCTGGATTTGAATTTCGGTAAATGCCGGATGTGCGTTTGCGGTGATAAAAGCGCTGCTGAAAAACAGAATAATAGAGGTGTTATACGTGTTGCCTCAAAGTATCCCAAAATCGCAAAAGATTATTTTTACAATGTAAGGCATCAAACTGCAGAAATTATTGATTTAAACGGCTCAATAGAATTAGCCCCAATTGTCGGGTTGTCTGATGTCATTGTGGACATTGTGGAGACCGGATCGACTCTTAAGGAAAACGGGTTAGAGGTATTGGAGGAGATTTGTCCGATTTCGGCACGGATGATTGTTAATCCGGTTTCTATGCGAATGGAAAGTGGGAGAATAACAGAATTAATACAATTGCTTAGAGAAGCAACGAAAATAACAGTTTAGCGGGGGCGGATTGATTTTATGAAGATTGAATTTCTTAATAAAGAAACAATAGTAAAGCTCATTTGTGATTTGCAAAATAGAAATCCTGAAAATTATTCGGCTCAGGAAGCGGCGGTAAAAACCATTGTTGAGAGCGTCAGAGAAAAGGGAGATGATGCTTTAGTTTCATATACTAAGGAATTCGATAAAGTGGACATTTTGCCTGAGGCGTTTCTTGTTACCGAAGACGAATATATGGAGGCTTATGAAAAGTCGGACGCAGGATTTGTGGAGGTACTAAGAAAAGCACTTGCAAATATCAGAGATTTTCATGAAAAACAAAGGCAGAATAGTTGGTTTACTTGCGACGAAGATGGCGTTATCCTGGGACAAAAAGTTACGCCTCTTGAAAGGGTGGGCATTTATGTCCCCGGCGGGAAAGCTGCGTATCCGTCTTCCGTGCTTATGAATATCGTACCGGCAAAAGTGGCGGGAGTGTCCGAAATAATTATGGTTACGCCTCCGCAAGCAAATGGGGCGGTACGCCCGCTTACTCTCGTTGCGGCAAAGGAAGCAGGAGCAGATAAGGTGTATAAGGTTGGTGGTGCTCAGGCCATAGCGGCTTTGGCTTTTGGGACTAAAACAATACCGAGAGTTGATAAAATCACCGGCCCCGGTAATATCTATGTGACTCTTGCAAAGAAAGCAGTCTTCGGGAGTGTGGCGATTGACGCGATCGCCGGTCCCAGCGAAATCCTTGTCATAGCGGATAAAAGTGCTAATCCTAAGTTTATTGCAGCGGATTTATTGTCTCAAGCGGAACATGATGAATTGGCCTGCGCAATTCTGATAACTACAGATAAAAGCTTAGCTAATGAAGTCTGCCGTCTGGTTGATGAAGAAATGACACAAGCACCGAGAAAAGATATTATTGAAAAATCCATTGAAAATTACGGGCTCATACTCATCGCGGATAATTTGGAAGAGGCGATAAATGCCGCGAATGAGGTTGCTTCCGAGCATCTTGAATTACATGTTGAGAATCCTTTTGAGGCTATGACAAAGATAAAAAATGCCGGGGCTATTTTCATAGGCGACTATTCCTGCGAGCCGGTTGGGGATTATTATGCGGGACCAAATCATGTGCTTCCCACAAACAGAACCGCGAGGTTTTTCTCGCCGCTGTCAGTTGATGACTTTATTAAGAAATCGAGTATTATTTCGTATTCCAAAGAAGCACTTGAAAAGACATGGAAAGACATAGATTTATTTGCGAAAGAAGAAGGGCTATACGCTCACGCCAGGTCGGTTGAAGTGAGATTTGAGGATTAGTAATTAAGAAGCTTAGAGGCATTCACGATTGAGGGCTAATATATGAATGAAAGCAGTAAAGAAATAATACCCGGAAGAATAGCGGAAATCACGCGTACTACTAAAGAGACCGCAATAAAAATAACAATTAATTTAGATGGAACAGGGAAGACTCAGATCAGCACCGGCATAGGTTTTTTTGATCATATGTTAGATGGATTCGCCAGACACGGGCTGTTTGATTTGGACGTGCAAGTACAAGGGGATCTGGAAGTTGACCAGCATCATACAGTAGAAGATACCGGTATTGTTTTAGGACAGTGCATCAGAAAAGCGATTGGAGATAAAAAAGGAATAAACCGCTATGGATTTTTTATACTCCCGATGGATGAGGTATTGGCACTTTGCGCACTTGACTTGTGTGACAGACCGTATTTTAATTGGGATACCGAGTTCTCCGTGTCTAAAATCGGAGAATTGGACACGGAGCTAATTCGCGAATTTTTCTACGCAATTTCATACAGCGCAGCTATGAATCTGCATCTGTTGCTTTTAGAGGAAGGCAATAATCATCATATGGCGGAGGCTCTCTTTAAGAGCTTTGGGAAGGCTCTGATGATGGCGGTAGGCAAGGAAAAAAGGCTGAATGACAGCGCATGGACGACTAAAGGGAGCTTATAGAATGAAGAAAAAATTAATTCCTTCAATATATGTGTATCAAGGACAGGCTGTTGAACATTACCACAGAAAAAGTGTAATATCTGATGATATTATTGCTTTGGCAAAAAGCTATAGAGACAGGGGCGCGGATACGCTTCTTTTGGTGGCGTGCGGATTGACTGATTCGGAAAAAGATAATTTCGTAGGGCTTATCAGGAGTATTTGCGATGACTTGAAGATTGAAATTTATGCCGCGGGAGGCATGAATCGCCTTGAAGATGTAAAAAAAGTCCTCTACGCAGGTGCTAAAAGAGCTTATATTGATTTTACGTCGGGAGATAAAGAAGCGCTATTATCGGAGGTTTCTGCGCGTTTCGGTAAGAGTAAAATAGGCGTGGTTCTTAATAATAATACGACTTATGAAAATAGCCCGACCACTTTCGATAATAAAGTCTGTGGATTTATTTACATAACAGGCGATGATGATTTACTAAGTAGCGTCGAAAGCGGAATTCCCATCATTGCGCTGACAAATGAAGCAAGCAGCGAAAAAGGAGCAAAGCTTCTTAATATAGTCAACATCGAGGCGATTTCAGGTGGTTTTGTTAATAAACCTGATACCGACTTGTTCGCGGTTAAAGAAGACTATCTCAAATTGGGACTGGATATGTATGCTTTTGAATCTTTGATAAAATTTGAGGAGCTAAAGACGGATAAAAAAGGTTTGATTCCCGTTATTGTTCAGCAGCATGAGACTAATGAAGTCCTGATGATGGCATATATGAATAAAGAAGCCTTTGAAAAGACAATAAAAGATGGGCGGATGACATATTATTCCAGAAGCCGCGACTGCCTTTGGGTAAAAGGTGAGACTTCCGGTCACTTCCAGTTTCTGAAAGAATTGTATTACGATTGCGACGCAGATACCCTTTTAGCTAAGGTTGGACAGGTGGGGTGCGCCTGTCATACGGGTGAACATAGCTGCTTTTATCGACCGGCTGCCGTTGTTTTCGAAGAAGGAAATTCGGGAGCTTGCGCGTCCAATCCTATGGAAATACTGGAGAGTATTTATGCGACTATTATTAATCGCAAGGAAAACCCAAAGGAAGGCTCGTATACTAATTACCTTTTCGATAAAGGACTCGATAAGATACTAAAGAAAATCGGAGAGGAAGCCTCTGAGATTATTATTGCCGCTAAAAATACTGATAATGACGAGGTGAAATACGAAATTTGTGATTTCCTTTATCACGTTGCGGTCTTGATGGCGCAAAAAGGCCTAACTTGGAAGGATATTGCTGCGGAATTAAACGGCAGGCATATGATTGAATAATATCGAAAATTATTTAATATTTTACGTGAATGCATAATACTTGTGTGTTTGTATAAAAAAATTCATCGGAACAAAAAAGGATTAATCATGTTAAATGAATTGGCATTGTCGCCAGAGATTTTACTCTCGGTTGAGAAACCGGCGAGATATGTCGGAAATGAAATAAATTCCGTCAAAAAATTAAAAGAAGCTGTGGACATCCGGTTTGCAATGTGCTTTCCGGATGTTTACGAGATTGGGATGTCGCATTTGGGCATTCAGATTATCTATGATTTACTTAATAGAAGAGACGATACTTGGGCTGAGCGCTCCTACGCCCCCTGGTACGATTTGGACGGCGCTTTAAGGGAAAAAAATATTCCACTTTTTGCTCTTGAATCACAGGAACCTCTTAAAGAGTTTGATTTTGTCGGATTTACCCTGCAATATGAACTTTGTATGACTAATGTATTGCAAATGCTGGATTTAGCGCAGATTCCACTTAGAAGCAAGGGTAGAAATGGTGATTTCCCGCTGGTTATCGGCGGAGGTCCCTGCGTTTATAATCCCGAGCCATTTGCGGATTTTTTTGATTTATTCTATCTCGGAGAAGCTGAAAATGTTTTGGATGATCTCTTGGATCTTTATAAGAAAGTGAAGAAAGAGGGATTTACACGAGAAAAATTTAATAAAGAAAAATTCCTAATTAATGCAGCTAAAATTGATGGGATCTATGTACCGTCACTATATGAAGTAAAATACAATCCTGACAGCACATTGCGTAGCTTTGAACCGATTGATAAGAGTCTTCCGGGTAGGATCAAAAAGCAGGTCTGCGATATGAGTAATGCACCCTACCCTTTGAAGCCGGTGGTCCCTTTTTTGCGGGCTTCTCAGGACAGGGTGGTTCTGGAAATCCAAAGAGGTTGCATCAGAGGATGTCGATTCTGTCAGGCGGGAATGGTTTACAGACCTGCCAGAGGTCGAAAGCTTGAAGATTTAAAACGCTTTGCGAGAGAATTGCTTTCTAATACGGGATATGATGAGATTTCACTTAGTTCGCTTAGTTCGAGCGATTATCCGCATTTACGCGAACTGATTGAGTTTATTATTGGTGAATGTGAAGGAAAGAATATCAATATTTCTCTGCCGTCGTTACGAATTGATACGTTCAGTTTGGATGTCATGGGAAGAGTGCAGGATGTAAAAAAGAGTAGCCTTACCTTTGCGCCGGAAGCGGGGAGTCAGCGGTTGCGTGATGTCATTAATAAAGGTCTTACAAAAGATGAAATACTAAATGGCGCGACCAAGGCATTCGAAGGCGGGTGGAATACGGTAAAGCTCTATTTTATGCTTGGACTTCCGACTGAAAGTGATGAAGATGTAGTGGCTATTTCGGATTTGGCTGAGGAAATTGCAAAAGCCTATTACGCAATACCTAAGGAGAATAGAATCGGGAAATGTCGAATAAATACGAGTACTTCGTTTTTTATTCCGAAACCATTTACCCCGTTTCAATGGGCACGGATGCTTTCGAGAGAGGAATACGTTAGGAAGGCGCAGCTTGTAAAAAAGAGATTTTCAGAGCAGCTAAATAAAAAGAGTCATCATTATAACTGGCATGACAGCGATATGACAATATTGGAAGGAGTTATTTCTCGCGGTGACAGAAGGCTATCGGACGTTATTGAGTGTGCATATCGTAAAGGCTGTCTTTTTGACGCGTGGAGCGAAGGACTGAAAATTGATAAGTGGCTTGAGGCATTTGAGGAATGCGGTATAGATCCTGATTTCTATACGCTTCGGCAAAGAAAAGAAGATGAACTATTTCCATGGGACTTTATAGATGCAGGGGTAACAAAAGAGTTCTTGTTGCGAGAATGGAAAAAAGCACAAAAAGGTGAGGTTACAAAGAACTGCAAAGAAGGGTGCGCCGGGTGCGGTGCTGCAGTTTATAGCTATGGAATCTGTAATGCCAAACGAAACTAACAACAAACAATTGCGTTTTGAAGATTATTAAGTTTGGATTGAAAGGATTTAGAATGAAAATACGTGTAAAATTCGGAAAAGAAGGGGCATTAATATATATTGGGCACTTGGACTTAATGCGAGCTTTTCAGAAGTTGTTTAGAAAAGCCGAGCTTCCGGTGGCTTTTTCGGAAGGTTTCAATCCACATATGCTTATGTCATTCGCTCAGCCTTTAAGTGTCGGAATGAGCAGTGAGGGCGAGTATTTAGACGCCCGGTTAAAAGAAGATATTGATACAGAGGAAGCCCTTAAGAAACTAAAAGAAATTGTTCCGGCAGATTTGCCGATATATGCAGTAAAACATATACCGGATGAGAAAAAAATGGGCGCAATGACAGTGCTTTCGAAAGCGCGGTACAAGGTGTTTGCGCCGGTTGTTCCAAACGATAGTTCGCTGCACACTATTGCTATTGCGGATGGCTTACACATGGAATCTGAAATTGAGAAATTTCTCGGAAGTGAACATCTGATTTCCCCCAAAATGACTAAAACTAAAGTTGAGGAATGGGATATCAGACCATTGATCCATGAACTGTTATTTAATGACAATGGTTTCGAACTATTACTGAGCTGTGGCAGCAAAGCCAATCTAAAACCACAGGCCGTCATAGAAGCCTTTTACGAATTCACCGGTATGAAGGTCCCGAAAGATTTACATTACAGGCGTATAGAAATGTATTCCGAAGTTGGTCCCCTTTGATACTTTATAGGAAATGTCAAAAATATCTAAAATAAACATTTTTGCTCCTTGACACTTTGAGTAATGCTGTAGTATAGTTTATTTCGGTTCGAAAAACAAATGGGCGGAAGTGTCGGAACTGGCAGACGAGCAAGACTAAGGATCTTGTAAGCAATGCGCTTGTGTGGGTTCAAGTCCCATCTTCCGCAGGTGGAGTGTGAAAATACAGTATTTTCACACTTATTTTATAAATAAGAGTGTATAATGTTTTCAGGACTAATGTCGGAATGAACAACTCTGATGTAAGAATGATAGCAGGGGTTCATTTACGGGAGGGTTTGCGATGAGTTGGCTTGATAAATTAGAAAGAAAGATCGGAAAGTACTGCATTCACAGGCTTTCTATATATATAGTTTTTTTATATGGTGCAGGTATGCTTCTGTCATTATTTAACCAGAGTTTTTATGACACATATTTAAGTCTAAACGCCTCCCAGATACTAAAAGGACAGGTTTGGAGAATCGTGACTTTTCTGATCAGTCCGCCTACGACGAGCTGGATATTCGCTATTTTCGTAATCCTGCTCTATTATTTTATAGCCACACAATTAGAACATGTCTGGGGAGATTTTCGGTTTAATGTTTACTTTTTCTCCGGTGTGATATTTCACGTTATAGCGGCGATGGTTATCTACTTTATTACAGGAATATCATTCCCGCTTAGTACCGAGTACCTGAATTTCTCATTGTTTTTCGCCTTCGCGGCGCTATTTCCCAATCAGAAATTTTATGTGTATTTTGTATTACCTGTAAAGGTTAAATATCTTGCATGGATAGATGCGGCATTTTTCGGATATACGATACTTCAGGCATTTCTCCCGGCTTACGGCGGCGGACCTTATGGAATTGTATATAAGGCTAATGCCATAGCGGCGATAATATCAATTGCCAATTTCTTAATTTATTTTATCACGACCAGAAAATCAAAAGTACGTTCTCGCGCACAGATAAGGATAGCTACCGGATTCAAACGTCAAATGAGCAACACAAGACCGACGAATATCTATCCCGATGGTGCTAAACATCGCTGCGCTGTATGCGGAAAAACCGACATTTCCAATCCCGAAATGGAGTTTCGCTATTGCTCAAAGTGCAATGGGAACTACGAGTATTGTCAGGATCATTTGTTTACGCACACACATGTGGAATGACTACATAATACAACTTACGAATAATTGAGTTTCAAGTAGTATTCCGTAATCGCAATTTTTCGGTTGACAGTCTGCTCATTATATTGTAAAGTGTTCCCATGTAATACCACTAATAACAATGCTGGGGTTTGTTTGGGTGTCATTTTGAGGTGATTATATGGAGAAGAGTGTTTTTATTGAGAATCTTATGGAGTTTGGGTTGACTCGTCAGGAAGCGTCTATTTATATGTGTATTTTATCTGAGGGTAAAATCACAGGTTATGAGGTTGCTAAGCTCATCGGCATTTCCAGATCTAATGCCTATAATTCACTTGCGAGTCTCACCGAAAAAGGCGGGGCATACTTAGTTGAAGAGGGTTCTATTCGAAAATACGTGCCTGTTCCACTGGAAGAATTTTGCCGAAATAGAATATATTTTCTTGAGAATACAAAGGTTTGGCTCGTAACACATGAGCCGCAGGAAGCAGAGCACTCTGAAGGTTATATAACGATTGAGGGCGAGGAGAATATCTCGAATAAGATAAGAAATCTCTTGCAGGAAGTCCAGAATAGAGTTTATGTTTCCTGCACGAGGAATTATCTGCGTCTTTTGTCTGATGATTTAGAGAGACTTGCGAGGACTCAAAAGAAGGTTATTGTCGTGACTGACAATTATCTTCAAGTCGATAATGTTAAGGTTTATCAGGGAGTGGACCGTAAAAATGAAATCGGCTTGATTATTGATAATCGCGCTGTGTTAGTCGGAGAATTAGGAGGAAATTCTTCGAACACAGCTCTTTATTCCGGACAAAAACATTTTGTGCGCCTGTATAAAACGGCGCTCGCAAATGAAATCAGAGTACTTGATTTAAAGGATGAGAGGAGCCAGGATGAAAAAGGAAACGTTTATAACGAAGGATAAGCTGACGGAAATAATTAAGGAGATCCCAACCCCTTTTCACCTTTATGATGAAAAAGGAATTCGTGAGAATTTCAGAGCCATTAAAAGGGCTTTTGCTTGGAATAAGGGTTTTAAAGAGTACTTTGCCGTAAAGGCAACGCCTAATCCGTTTTTATTGGATATCCTAAAAAGCGAGGGTTGCGGCGCCGATTGTTCTTCTTATACGGAACTAATTCTTTCAAAAGCCGTGGGCTTAAGCGGCGAGGACATAATGTTCTCTTCAAACGATACACCTGTTGAGGAATTTGTACTTGCAAATGATCTTGGAGCAATTATTAATCTTGATGATATTACACATATTGACTTTCTCGAAAAAGCAATCGGTAAAATACCGGAAACAATAAGTTGCCGTTTTAATCCGGGCGGGCTTTTCAAGATTAGCAATGACATTATGGATAATCCGGGTGACTCGAAATACGGAATGACGACCGAGCAGCTTTATGAGGCTTTTACTATTCTTAAAGAAAAAGGCGCGAAAGAATTTGGTATTCATGCGTTTCTTGCAAGCAATACCGTAACCAATGAATATTACCCTATGCTTGCCCGAATTCTGTTTGAGCTCGCCGTTGATTTGGCAAAGAAAACAGGTGTGCATATTAAATTTATTAATTTATCCGGAGGTATTGGTATTCCTTATAAACCCGATCAGGAGCCCAATGACATACATATTATCGGAGACGGAGTAAGAAGAGTCTATGAGGAAGTTCTGGAAAATGCGGGAATGGGAGATGTGTCCATCTACACGGAACTTGGGCGTTTTGTGATGGGTCCGTACGGATGCCTCGTTACTACGGCTATTCATGAAAAGCACATTTATAAAGAATATATAGGGGTGGATGCCTGTGCCGTAAACCTCATGCGTCCCGCCATGTATGGAGCTTATCACCATATTACCGTAGCAGGGAAAGAAAACGAACCCGAAGATCATAAATATGATATAACCGGATCACTTTGCGAGAATAACGATAAATTCGCAATAGACAGAATGTTGCCGAAAATAGAGATGGGTGATATTTTGATTATTCACGATACCGGGGCTCACGGATTTTCTATGGGATACAATTACAATGGAAAGCTTCGTTCGGCTGAGGTTTTGCTTAAGCAAGACGGAGGCTTTGAACTCATTCGCAGAGCCGAGACCCCGAAAGATTATTTTGCGACTTTTGACTGTTTTGAAATCAAGGAGCGCCTGGTGTAATTTATTTCTTGAGAATTACATTTCTTGAGGATTGTTTTATTTAGCTATTATAATATTATGATAAAAATAAAGTGGACGTCCGGAATTTCCGTGCATCCACTTATTTAAATAGTCTTCCCGATTCATATGACAATGCGGATGGTGGGACTTGAACCCACACGAGGTCACCCCCGCAAGATTTTGAGTCTTGTGCGTCTGCCATTCCGCCACATCCGCAGGGCTTTCGAAAACTAAAGCGGATTATCAAGTCGCTCCGGGAAGTAGTTTGCTTTAGTCTTCATTAGAGCCGAAATAAATTCTATCACAGCGATTCGGGGATTACAAGGTTTTTATTCTTGAAAATCAGTAATTTTTAGTTTACAATGGCGGTGGGTTGGTTTATTAGGGTAAGAAATCGGAGGAATAATGACAGATTCTAATACCACCAAACCTTTCATTCCGGCTGATAAAACTATGCCGGAACTCAGTCCTTTCGCTATTATTCTCGGAATTATTCTATCAATTGTTTTTGGGGGAGCCAATGCCTATTTGGGTTTGCGAGTCGGTATGACGGTCAGCGCATCTATCCCCGCCGCAGTTATTTCGATGGGTATCATTCGAGGGATTCTGAAACGCGATTCCATTCTGGAAAATAATATTGTTCAGACTATTGGCTCAGCCGGAGAATCTTTAGCCGCCGGAGCTATTTTTACAATACCGGCACTTTTTCTCTGGTATAAAGAGTGGGGAATGGGTTCGCCTAAATATCTTTTGATTACTGTTACGGCATTTATAGGCGGAGTGTTGGGAGTCCTTTTTATGATTCCATTAAGACGTGCATTAATTGTACGGGAACACGAGACTCTGCCATTTCCTGAAGGAACCGCCTGTGCCGAGGTTCTCAGAGCAGGAGAAGAAGGCGGAGATAAAGCAAAGACCACGTTTATTGGCTTGGGCGTTGGAGCACTATATAAATTACTCTGTGACGGGATTAAAATATTTCCTTCTGAAGTAGATTGGGCAATACCTAAGCTGAAAGGGAGCGGCATCGGGGCAGATGTGCTGCCTGCGCTTCTTGGAGTCGGATATATTATCGGGGGCAGAATCTCATCTTACCTATTTGCGGGGGCAATTCTCGGATGGTTTGTTATAATGCCGCTGATATCTTTTTTCGGCACATATATTCCGGAGGTAATCGCTCCGGCATCCGCAATGATATCCGAATTGGATCACTGGGATTTGTGGGGCTCATACTTACGTTATATAGGCGCCGGTGCAGTCGCTTTCGGTGGTATTTACAGCCTTATAAGAGAGTTGCCGACGATTATCCGCACCTTTAAAGAATCAATGAAAGGTTTGAAAAAGAAAGAAGAAGCAAGTAAAGTGCGCACGGATTTAGATCTGAATTTGAAAATCGTCATAATAGTTGCGCTTGTGCTTGTATTAGTTATGGGCGTTACGCCAATTGTTCCAGTGGGAATCGGAGGGGCGATTATTGTGGCGGTATTCGGCTTTTTCTTCTCATCGGTCGCAGCACGCATAGTCGGTCTGGTGGGGAGTTCTAATTCACCTGTTTCAGGAATGACCATAGCCACTCTTTTAGTAACCGCTTTTATTTTTAAGGCAAGTGGAAATGACGGAAGAGCAGGAATGATAGCGACAATTGCAGTGGGAAGTATAATCTGCATTATCACTGCTATCTCAGGAGACACCTCGCAGGACTTAAAGACGGGTTTTTTAGTCGGTTCCACTCCGAGAAAGCAGCAAATCGGAGAGCTGGTGGGTGTTAGCGCTTCCGCATTGGCAATCGGAGGAATATTGATTTTACTTAATAACGCTTGGGGTTTTGGTTCAAAGGAAATAGCCGCCCCTCAGGCAATGCTGATGAAGCTCGTCGTGGAAGGCGTCATGGGTGGAGATTTGCCATGGGTGCTGGTAATAGTAGGATGCGGCATTGGACTGGTGCTTGCGATTCTCGGGCTTCCGATTCTACCGATTGCAATCGGACTCTATCTTCCGATACATACCTCTGCTCCGATAATGATAGGCGGACTGCTTCATGAACTCGTTGCCAAAGGAAAGAAAAATTCGGCAATGGAATCCGGAATTCTTTTTTCATCAGGACTTATTGCAGGTGAGGGCTTTATCGGAATTTTGTTGGCAATTTTCGCAGTGGCAGGTGTACCGATTGCGATAAAAGCAGACGGAACCGTCTTAGGTCAATTTGCCTCCGTCATAGCTTTTGCAATATTGATATTAATCGTTTTGAAGTTTTCAATATGGAAAAAGGCTAACAAAAATGGTTTAAAGGTGTCATGATGGGCATTCGAATCCGCAGTAAAAGAAATTTGCTCGACTATGTGCCTGTTAAAAACAAAGAAAACGAAACAACTTATTCAGAACAAGGGTTGGTTCGGATTCACATTAAACGTAACAGCTTGTTTGAGCGTTTCCTGCGCAAATTTAAAGAAATACCAAAAGAGTTTGTTGTTAAACTCGACGAATTCGGCACCTTCGTCTGGGACGAAATTGATTCACGAAAAACCATTTTTGAAATCGGAAAAGCGTTTAATACAAGATTCAATGAGGAAAACGATGCGGATTATGCCCGCACCGCGCAATTTATGAAACTGTTGAAAAATAATAATCTGATAACGTTAGTATTTAAGAAGTAAGAGGTCGGCTATCGTAATTGCGGCCATTGCTTCAGCGACGACCACGGCTCTTGGAACAATACAGGGGTCGTGGCGTCCTTTTATATTAAGGCTAACGGCTTCTTTGTTATTATTAACGGTGTTTTGAGGCTGTGCTATGGAAGCGGTCGGTTTTACGGCGAGTCTGTATACCAAAGGCGACCCGTCACTAATGCCGCCGAGAATACCTCCGGCATGATTGGTGGATTTGCTAATCCCATTGTCCTTAATGATAAAGGCATCATTATGCTCGCTTCCGCGCATAGTAGCTGCAGCAAATCCGTCTCCGAATTCGACGCCTTTTACCGCGCCAATCGAAAAGAACGCCTTTCCAAGCTCGGCATCTAATTTTGAAAATACCGGTTCACCGATTCCGGCTTGCAGATCATAAACCTGACCTTCAATAATGCCGCCTACGGAATTTTTCTCAGCTACTGCTTCTTTGATTAGGTCCGAAGCCTTCGCTGCGTAAACATTGCTTGGCATGTATAAGGAGTTCTCGCTGATTTCTGCGAGGTGGTAATCACTTATTGGCACAGTGATATTTCCGATTGATTTTGTGTAAGTCAGAAAATGAATGCCCTTTGTCCTAAGAAACGCCATTGCGACAGCGCCGGCAGCCACACGAGCCGCTGTTTCGCGCCCCGAAGAGCGTCCGCCTCCGCGATAGTCTCTTATGCCGTATTTCATTTCGTATGTATAATCTGCATGCCCGGGGCGAAATACATCTTTCAGATCGTCATAATCGGAAAAGTGCATATCCCTGTTTCTAATTATTAAAGAAATGGGAGTGCCGGTTGTTTTTCCATCAAAAACGCCTGAAAGTATCTCAACTTCATCACTTTCGGTTCTCTTTGTAGTAAACTCGCTTTGTCCCGGCTTTCTTCTATTAAGAAATGATTGGATGAAAGCAGTATCAAGCACAATTCCCGAAGGACATCCGTCTACGACTGCGCCGATTGCGCTGCCGTGTGACTCACCCCAAGTAGTTACCCGAAAAATACATCCTATTGAAGAACCGGCCATAATTACACCTCGTTTGCTATAAAATTTTGATGGAAACTTAATAATTAGCCAAAGTTTAATTGCACAATCTGTTAAACTATAATATAATGAATTCTGAGTTAAAAGTCTACAAAAACGTGGTTGGAGAGTTGTTCATGAATGACAAGGAGCTACGAAACACCTTGGGGGAAGATTCGCAGGATGTAGCGGAAAGCATTGTCCGGGAGTTGCTCGGAGAAATCGAAAACGAAAAAAAAGCGAAAAACGGTCTTGAAAACAATAGGCCTTTAGAATCAACGGCAAATGGGGGAAATGGATATGAGTCAGAAAAAACTAAACCAAAGCAATCTGAAAAAATCCCTTACGAACCCGATCAAAAAAGAAATCAAAAAGCAGGGACGCAAAACATTGAAAGCCGTAAAAAAAGGTCGAACAACAATTTTGATCCTGTATTTTCTGCTGATGATAATCTCAAGGCTCCCGCAGTGGATCCCGATGTTCAAAAAGAAGAACGCTTAGATTCGATAGTCGCCTCTGCTATTGTAAACGGGAATAACGGAAACCACCACAGCACTCCTAATGGTAACGGAAATAAGGCAGTGAAAAATGGCACGATATCAGCTAAAGAAAAAAGAGAAGCTGATAATATTGTTAATGACATAAAGCAAGAGATAAAAAACAGAAACGGAAACGCAAACGTGCCTTCTGATGGTAACAGAAATGCCAATGGTAATGGTAATAAGTCCTCAAACGGAAATGGCGGATATAAGCGAAACGAAAATGGAAATGTAAACGGAAATGGTCATATATCGACGACGCCTCGACCGGTGAATCGGGCGCCTGTACCGATTGACGAGGAGGACGAAGCACCGAAAAGCCATAAAGTAAGGAATGCCTTGCTTATTACGTTTGGTTCTATTCTTCTTGTGTTAATTGGAATATATGTCGGTTTTGCTCTGTATTTTAAGACGCACTTTGAGTTTTATACGAGCCTTAACGGTTTAAATGTCACAATGCAAAGCGTTGAGGATGTAAAAAACGGAATTCGTGGTCAGGTCGCTGATTATTCTATTATCATAGAAGAGGCTGACTCAAAAACAGAAACTCTCGCCGGAAAAGATATTGACCTAAAATATGTGGACGGTGATGAAATCCAGAATTTATTAGATTCTCAAAACAGCTGGCTATGGCCAGAAGTGCTTTGGAATCACTCTTTGCTTTCGACGCCGATAGGTCTTAGTTACGATAAGGATTTATTTACTGAGAAAATACGTACTCTTGAGTGTATGGATTTATCAAAACAGGTGGACGCCATTGATGCAAAGCCCGTTTTTGAAGACACAAAGTTTGAGATTGAGTCAGAAAAGGCCGGAACGCAGTTGGACACATCGACTTTTGTGTCAGAGCTGGGGAAGGCGATTATGGGATTTTCGCCGTCGGTTAATCTGGTGGAGACAGGTTGTTATGTACAGCCGAGATTTACCTCGGAGTCGAAAGAAGTAATAGAGGCATGTGACGAATTAAATTCTTATCTCGGAGCGGAAATTACTTTAGACTTTGATCCTTATACCGAGGTGGTGGACGCTGCCGTTATTTCGCAATGGCTTTCCACTGACCCTAATATGGGAGTAGTTTTTGATGAAGATGCTATAGGGGAATATGTTGCGGAATTAGCCGAGAAATACGATACAAAAGGCAAGGACAGAAATTTCGTTACGGCGAATGGAAATACAGTTACTGTCAGCGGAGGTTACTACGGCTGGGAATTGGACCAGGAAACTGAAGTCACCGATTTAACGGAGAATATTAAGAATAAAGATAAGCTGAAGCGAGAACCGGCCTATCTCAGCAAAGCCGCCAGCCATGGCGAGAAAGAGTGGGGAGATACATATGCCGAGGTGGATCTGTCTTCGCAGCATATGTGGTTCTTTAAAGATGGGGAATTGGTTGTCGAATCGGATGTCGTAACGGGAAATCCCAATAAAGGCAATGCGACGCCCCAGGGATGGTACTCTATTTATTATACTGCCAGTCCTGCGGTGCTTAGGGGCAGACGATTGTCGGGAGGCGGTTATGAATACGAAACTCCTGTTAAATACTGGATGCCTTTTAATAATGGCATAGGTTTTCATGATGCTACTTGGCAGCCGTCTTTTGGGGGGAACAGATATACCTATGGCGGTTCACACGGTTGCGTAAACATGCCGTACGCAAAGGCACAGGCTTTATATGCGGTAATAACCGCAGGTACACCTGTTATTTGCCATTACTGATAATTGAAAGTTGATTGGTACACGTAAATAGACTTTGAGGTTTTTCATTAATAATGTATGAATTAATTGCCGAATCCGGCAAAGCAAAAAGAGGAAGGCTTAATACAGCGCATGGGGTCATTGAGACCCCTGTCTTTATGAATGTGGGAACAGCCGGAGCTATAAAGGGGGCTGTTTCTACGGATGATCTGTTAAGTATTAAAACACAAGTCCAGCTTTCAAATACTTATCATCTGCATGTCAGGACAGGTGATGCAGTAATAAAGGAACTCGGCGGATTGCATACATTCATGCATTGGGAGCGTCCGATTCTAACAGACTCGGGCGGTTTTCAGGTTTTTTCCCTTGCAGGGCTTCGTAAAATCAAAGAAGAGGGTGTCACTTTTCAATCGCATATAGATGGACGACGCATTTTCATGGGACCCGAAGAGAGCATGAGAATTCAATCAAATCTGGGTTCCGATATTGCAATGGCATTTGACGAATGCCCTTCGAGCATAGCCAATAGGGACTATATGGAAGATTCTGTAGACAGGACAACGAGGTGGCTTTCACGCTGCGTTTCTGAGCACGAGAGATTAAATGCACTTTCTGATACTTTAAATCCGAAACAATTGTTATTCGGAATTAATCAGGGCGGAGTTTATGATGATATCCGCATCAGACACGCGAAAGAAATCTCGGAATTGCCTTTGGATGGCTTTGCCATAGGGGGACTTGCTGTTGGCGAATCGCATGAGGAAATGTACAGGATTTTAGATGAAGTGGTGCCACATCTGCCAAAAAATAAACCTACATATCTGATGGGGGTTGGAACGCCTGAGAATATTCTTGAAGCCATCGAGAGGGGAGTGGATTTTTTTGACTGCGTATATCCCACGAGAAACGGACGCCACGGACACGCATACACGAATGCCGGAAAACTCAATCTGTTTAATCAGCAATACGAAAAAGATATGTCTCCGATTGAAGAGGGATGTAATTGTCCGGCTTGCAAATCATATTCCAGAGCGTACATCAGGCACCTCCTTAAAGCAGGTGAAATGCTTGGTATGAGATTGTTGGTTCTGCATAATCTTTATTATTATAATACCCTTATGGAAGAAATACGGGAGGCAATCGAAAACGGAAAATACTCTGCGTTCAAGAAGGCGAAAATTGAGAAATTACACCTTGTTTAGTCCGATTGGCTTTGTTATACTTTTTAGGAGATGTTAATAAAAGGTTTATGGGTTTCCTTTAATAATAACCCAAATAAAATAGTGCGAGGAGTCGTTGGAAATGGGATTCATAGATGACGTTAAAGCAAAGGCAAAGGAAAACTTAAAGACTATAGTACTGCCGGAATCAGAGGATGTTAGGACTTATGAGGCGGCAGCGGCGGTTTTGAAAGAGGGGACAGCAAAGCTTGTGATTATCGGCAGTGAGGCTGAAATTGCAGCAAAAAAAGGAGATTTTGACATTAGCGGTGCTACAATAGTAGATCCTGCCACGAGTGAGAAAACACCGGCTTACATTGATAAATTGGTGGAGCTGCGTCAGGCAAAGGGATTGACCCGCGAACAAGCAGAAGATTTGATTCTTCACAATTACACTTATTTCGGGGTAATGATGATTAAAATGGGTGACGCGGACGGTCTCGTATCGGGGGCATGTCATTCTACGGCGGATACATTACGTCCTTGCCTGCAGATTCTTAAGACCAAACCAGGTGTGAAATTAGTTTCATCTTTCTTTATTATGGTTGTTCCGGATTGTACTTTAGGCGCTAATGGAATCTTTTTGTTCGCTGATTGCGCTCTCGAACAAAATCCGGATCCCGAAAAGCTTGCAGCCATTGCGCTTTCATCTGCCGAATCTTTTAAGTCAATGCTTGGAATAGAGCCGATTGTTGCGCTTTTGTCGCATTCCACTAAAGGTAGCGCGAAACACGCAGATGTGGACAAAGTCGTTGAAGCGACCCGGATTGCTAAGGAAAATGCTCCGGAAGGCTTAATGATTGACGGGGAATATCAGCTCGACGCCGCTTTGATAGAGGCTGTGGGACAGTTAAAAGCTCCGGGAAGTCCTGTTGCCGGAAAGGCTAATTGCCTCATATTCCCTGATTTGGATGCTGCGAATATCGGATACAAATTAGTTCAGAGATTAGCCAAAGCCGAAGCCTACGGACCGATCTGTCAGGGAATAGCAGCTCCTGTAAATGATCTTTCCAGAGGATGTTCGGCAAAGGATATAGAAGGTGTTGTGGCTATTACTGCCGTACAAGCACAGGCGCAAGCATAGATAAAGAAAATAAAACCAAAATTTGAATTTCATTTTGCGAAAAACTAAATACTACATTATGCTAAACGAAAAAGAACATAATAGAAAGAGGTATAAAACATGAATGTATTGGTAATAAACTGTGGAAGCTCTTCACTTAAATTTCAATTGATTGATTCAGAGACTGAAAGCGTACTCGCGAAAGGTCTTTGTGAGCGCATAGGAATTGACGGGAGCCTTACCTATCAAGCAGGAGATAATGAAAAAGTGACGAGTGAAAAGCCTATGCCTACGCATTCCGAAGCGATTCAATTCGTAATCGAGGCTTTGACTTCTTCTGAGAGCGGCGTTGTTAAGAGCCTCTCGGAAATCGGAGCCGTGGGTCATAGAATTGTACACGGCGGAGAGAAATTCGCAAAATCTGCTATTATTAATGAAGAAGTTTTAGCTGCCATCGAGGAATGCAATGATTTGGCACCGCTTCATAATCCTGCTAATCTGATTGGCGTAAATGCCTGTTTAAAGCTCATGCCTGAAACGCCAATGGTAGCAGTTTTCGATACTGCGTTCCATCAGACAATGCCTGCTAAGGCTTATATGTACGGCATTGCGTATGATTACTATGATAAATATAAAGTTCGCCGTTACGGTTTTCATGGAACGAGCCATTCTTATGTTTCAAAAAGAGCTGCAGCATTTGTCGGAAAGCCTTATGATGGCGTAAAGACAATTGTCTGCCATCTCGGAAATGGTTCCAGCATCTCGGCGGTATTAAACGGAGAGTCAGTAGACACTTCAATGGGAATGACTCCGTTGGAAGGTCTGGTAATGGGCACGCGCTCGGGAGATCTTGACCCGGCTATCTTAGAATTCCTTGCCAAAAAAGAAGGAAAAGATGTTTTTGAGCTAATGAGTATTCTTAATAAAAAATCCGGCGTGTTTGGTCTTTCAGGGAATCTATCAAGCGATTTCCGCGATTTAGAGACGGCTGCAAATGAAGGCAATGATAAGGCGCGAATCGCTCTAGAGGTGTTTGCTTACCGCGTAGCCAAGTACGTAGGAGCTTATGTGGCGGCCATGAATGGTGTGGACGTCATCGCTTTTACGGCGGGGATCGGTGAAAATTCAGGCACAGTCAGAAAGAGTGTTTTGAATTACTTAGGCTTCCTTGGGATTACTCTTGATGAAGACGCCAATAAAAAGCGAGGAGAGGAAATCCAGATCTCCACAGCCGATTCAAAGGTCAAGGTGCTTGTAATACCGACCAACGAAGAATTAACAATTGCAAGAGAAACTGTCGAACTGGTTTAATTTGCGTTTATTTTCAAAAAGCATTGACAAAAGTGCATACATTTGCTTATAATAGCTTTCGTTGCACAAATTAAATCCTTACCCTAATGCGGAAAGAACAATTAACTCCGCTGCTTGGGAAGGCATTATAGATAGCATTTTCCCAAGAAGGAGGTGGAGACATATGTCAATTTGTCCTAAAAATAAATCCTCAAAAGGCAGGAGAGATCAAAGACGCGCTAATTGGAAACTCGGACCGGTGAATTTAGTCAAATGCAGTAAATGCGGAGCTCTTATGATGCCGCACAGGGTTTGTAAGGCTTGTGGTTCTTACAATAAAAAAGAGATTATCAAAGTTGAAGATTAATAAGTTTAATCAGGGGACTTGACGGTTTAAGTCTCCTTTTTATTACAGAAAATAAAAATAGTATTGTTTAAACGTTGCTTTTTTATTCGTTGTTTAGTAGAATTGAATTAATGAAGCAGGAGGCATGGAGTGAAGGATACTATTCGCATTGCATTAGACGCCATGGGCGGTGATAATGCCCCTTTGGAAATTGTTAAGGGGGCTGTAGACGCCGTCAGACAGGAAAGCGCTGTACATGTATTGTTAGTTGGGGATGCAGAGCGAATTTCTGTCGAATTGTCAAAATATGAATATCCAAAGACTCAGATCGAAATAGTATTGGCTACGGAGGTGATCGAGACTGATGAACCGCCTGTTAATGCAATCAGGCGAAAAAAGGATTCTTCGATTGTAGTCGGAATGAGATTGGTAAAGGATGGTGCGGCTGACGCTTTTGTTTCAGCCGGCAGCACCGGAGCGGTGTTAGTGGGAGCACAGCTTATTATCGGCAGGATAAAAGGTGTGGACAGGCCGCCTTTAGCTCCGGTGATACCCACCGCAAATGGCTTTTCGCTATTAATCGATTGTGGCGCAAATGTTGACGCGAGACCCGCGCATCTCGTTCAGTTCGCCAAAATGGGCTCTATCTATATGAAATATGTTCTCGGTGTGGAAAATCCGAGAGTCGGACTGGTTAATATTGGCGCTGAAGAAGAAAAAGGAAATGCTCTCGTAAAGGAGACAATGCCGCTCTTAAAAGAAACTTCCGACATTAATTTTATAGGTTCCGTAGAGGCCAGAGATATTGCATGGGGTGGCGCGGACGTAGTTGTTTGTGAAGCATTTGTTGGAAATGTTATCCTGAAAATGTATGAAGGCGTAGGCGGGGTTCTGATTTCAAAGATAAAAGAAAGCATAACCAATGGGATTAAAAATAAGCTCGGAGCGCTATTGATAAAAAAATCGCTTAAAAAGACCTTGAAGGCCTTTGACTCAGGAGAATATGGAGGGGCGCCAATGCTGGGTCTGAATGCTTTGGCGGTAAAAACGCACGGAAATTCAAAAGCAAGGGAAATAACCAATACTCTGCTGCAATGTGTTACGTTTAAGGAACAAAGGATCAGTGAGAGGATAAGGGAGTGCATTCAATCGGACGCCGCAGAATAGAATTTGCGTTCTTTGAATAGAAACTCGTGACAGAAAGGAAGAAAAGAGTATGGAATTTGAAAAATTACAGGATATCATTGCTGATGTGCTGAATGTGGACAAGGATGAGATTAAGTTGGAAACAACTTTTGTTGATGATTTGGGAGCTGACTCTTTAGATATTTTTCAGATTATCATGGGAATAGAAGAGACCTTTGATTTGGAAATCGACAATGAAAGTGCCGAGAAGATTGTAACTGTTGCTGATGCCGTTGACCAGATTAAAAAATCCACTAATAATTAGACTTGAGAACTTTGGGGAGAAGCCCATATAATTCGGGCTTTTTCTATTTTGGAGTCAATATATGCACAAGGAATTAACGTTATTGGAAAGCGAAATCGGATACACTTTCAAGGATCCATCTTTGCTTAAAAAATCGATGATACACAGTTCCTACGCTAATGAAAGACATCTTCAAAAGAACGAGTGTAATGAAAGACTCGAGTTTTTGGGAGATGCGGTTCTGGAACTGATAACCAGTGAATACCTTTTTGAAGAATACCGCAAGATGCCTGAGGGCGATCTGACAAAGACCCGCGCCTCGCTTGTTTGTGAAAAGGCACTCGCTTTTTGTGCAAGAGAGTTGAATCTTGGAGATTATATTCTTCTTGGCAAAGGAGAGGAAACTACAGGGGGCAGGGGCAGGGATTCTATTATTTCGGATGCAATGGAAGCGCTTGTTGGAGCTGTCTATTTAGACGGAGGCTATAGGGCGGCTTCGGCTTTCATTAAGAAATTTATTCTCAAAGAAAAGCAAGCGGAGAGACTATTTTCTGACAGTAAGACGGCTTTACAGGAGATAGTTCAGGCGTCTACGAAAGACCGAATTATTTACCACTTGATAAAAGAAGAAGGGCCTGACCATAATAAATGTTTCTACATCCAAGTATCTATCGGTCAGGAGAGATTCGGCACAGGCAGGGGGCGCACTAAAAAGGCAGCTGAACAGGAAGCTGCTAATGCGACAATAATCATGCTGAATTCCGATCAGAGATTTATTATATAGACTATATCAATTCCGGACGGGAGTTTTTTATGTTCTTAAAGACAATAGAAGTGCAAGGGTTTAAGTCTTTTGCTCACAAAATTAAATTTGATTTTCATAATGGGATTACAGCCATTGTGGGACCAAACGGCAGCGGAAAAAGCAATGTCGCTGACGCTGTGCGTTGGGTTTTGGGCGAGCAAAGGGTAAAACAGCTTCGCGGCGGAAATATGCAGGATGTAATATTCGCCGGCACCGAGAATAGAAAACCCTTAAGCTATGCCTACGTTTCGATTACACTTGATAATTCAGACCATGAATTGCCTATTGAATATGAAGAAATCACTGTTACCAGAAAGCTTTACAGAAGCGGTGAAAGCGAATACCTGATTAATGGTAATATCTGCCGTCTCAAAGAAGTTTATGAATTATTCTATGATACCGGCATAGGCAGAGAAGGATACTCCTTAATCGGGCAAGGACAGGTCGATAAAATCTTAAGCGGAAAGCCGGAAGAGCGCCGCGAGCTTTTTGACGAAGCAGCCGGTATAGTTAAATTTAAACGCAGAAAGAACATTACTTTAAAGAAACTTGAGGAAGAAAAGCAGAGTATGCTTCGTCTCTCCGATATATTAGCTGAGCTCGAACGCCAAGTCGGTCCCTTAGCAAAGCAGGCTGAAACTGCGAAAATCTTTCTTAATAAACGCGAAGAACTTAGGACTTATGATATCAATATGTTCCTTATGGAGACGGATCGTATTGCAAATCAATTAAAGCAAATAAAAGAAAAGCATGAGACCACAGAAAATGAGCTGAGTGTAGCAAAAGAACAATACTCTCAGATGAAAAATGAATACGAATCCGTAGAGGAACAGACCGACAGTGTTGAGCAAATCATAGAAAATGCTCAGCAACAGCGAAACAAAACCATGATTCTTAAGCAACAGCTGGAAAACAGCATCGAATTGCTTAAAGAACAGATTCGAAGTGCAAGGCATTCAGACGAGCATTACGACCAAAGAGCAAGGGCAATAGAAGCCGAGATTTCGCAGCGTGAGGATGAATTAAAGAATCTTGAGTCTGATCGCGAAGAAATGCGTGGAAAACTAAAAGAGCGGGAGAATAAGAAAAATTCTGTTTCGGAAGCTCTGATTTCCTTACAAATGAAGAATGCCGCGATATCATCCGATATTGATTCAAAGAAAAAAGAACTCCTTGATCTGGTAGATGTCAGAGGCTTTGCACAGGCAGAGAGTCAGAAATATGATACCATGATTGAGCAGACGCAAGTGCGTAAAAATGAAGCAGCAAAGCGTCTTAATGTGCTGGCCATCGAGGAAGAGAAAAGACTGGTAGAAAGCCGTATCGCCTTGGAGGAGCTCGAGGCGGTTTCAGGATCTATAATTGAGATTCATGATAAGATAAAAAGGCTTGAAAAAGAAGAAAAATCCCTATCCGAAAAGAGTGAAATCCAAAAGCAGATTATTTCAAAGCTTCAATATGCTTTCCATCAGGAGCAGTCAAAATACGATTCGTTGCGCAATATGGCGGAACGATATGAGGGTTTTGGAAACAGCATAAAAAAAGTAATGGAAAGAAAAGAAAAGGATCCGAAAATTCTCGGAGTGGTAGCGGATCTCATTCAGGTCGATTCTAAATACGAGACTGCGCTTGAGACTGCGCTTGGCGGGAGTCTTCAGAATATTGTTACTAAAGATGAGCAGACCGCAAAGAAAATGGTAGGCTATCTTAAAGAAAATAAATTCGGACGAGCCACTTTTCTTCCGCTTTCTACGGTGCGTAATCCTGATGGATTTCGCAGACCCGAGGCACTCAAAGAAAAGGGTGTGGTCGGAACGGCCAATACTTTGGTTAACGCCGGTAAGGAATATAAGGATTTAGTAGATTACCTTTTAGGCAGGACAGTTGTTACTGTAGATATGGATGCGGCACTTTCACTTGCCAGGAAATTTAACCAGTCATTAAGAATAGTAACTTTGGGTGGCGAATTGATAATGCCCGGCGGAGCTATCACGGGCGGAGCATTCAGAAACAGTCAAAATCTACTTAGCCGCAAACGTGAGATGGATGCTCTGGAGTCAAAAGTAGATGAACTAAGAAAAGAGCTTGCCAAAGAACAGGAAGAAGCGGGAATCCTTCAAAAGAAAACAGAGGAAATAAGGCGTCAAAGAGAGCTCATTCAGGAAGATTTACAGGATTTATATGTAAAGCAGACCACGGCGAAAATGAACTCCAATCAGGCTGAAGAATTGGCGAAGTCTGCTAAAGAACAGGCTTTGGAGCTTCGCAATTCAATCGAAAATTTAGATTTGCAAATTACCGAAATTGCTCAGAATCAGGAGTCCATTCATGTGGATATGGATGCTTCAAAGGTTCTGGGAGAAAAGTTACAGACAGAAATAAACGGATTGCAAATAGAACTGGACGCTTTAAAAGAAGAAGAGGCAGCGCTTTTAAAAGACTCCGAGGAAGCTCAGGTTTCTTACGCGAATTCCGAAAAAGAGTTTGATTTTATCGATCAGAATGTTCGACGTATTCAAGAAGAAACAGAGAAATTCAAAAAAGAATTAGACGAACTTGAAATCAGTAAAGGAGGTTCTTCACAGGAGATCACTGATAAAGAAAATGAGATAGAAAAATTGCAAAATACGGTTGATGAGTCTCAAGAGATATTCATTGAAATTGATAATGCCATATGCGAAGCTAAAAAACAACGAGAATTGCTTCACGAACAAAATAAAGAATTCCTTAAGAAACGAGAGGATATGTCGAATCACATTTCCAATCTTGAAAAAGAACAGATTCGACTTGAAGGACAACAGACCTCATTTGAGGAATCGCGGGAAGCTCTTTATAATCACATGTGGGAAGATTATGAACTGACATATTCGCAAGCTACCGAGCTTAAAAATCCCAACCTTACGGATTTAGCAAAGATGAAACGCCAGATAAATAATCTGCGCTCCGAAATCAAAGCCTTGGGCGAGGTCAATGTAAATGCAATTGAGGATTATAAAAGTGTTTCAGAGAGATACGAGTTCCACAAAACCCAAATCGAAGACATTGAAGGCACGAAAGAAAAGCTTGAGAGTATAATTGCCGACTTGGATGAGGCGATGAGAAAGCAGTTCGGAGAACAATTTTCAAAAATGGCCGAAGAATTTGATGTGGTCTTTAAAGAATTGTTTGAGGGAGGAAAAGCAACTCTGGAGCTGATTGAAGACGAAGATGTACTGGAAGCCGGAATAAGAATTATAGCTCAACCGCCGGGGAAAAAGCTGCAGAATATGATGCAGCTTTCAGGCGGGGAAAAGGCACTTACAGCCATAGCACTCTTATTCGCGATTCAAAACCTCAAGCCGTCGCCGTTTTGCCTATTGGATGAAATAGAAGCTGCTTTGGATGATAATAACGTTGTGCGTTTTTCGAAGTATTTGCATAAGCTCTCAAAAAACACACAGTTCATAGTAATTACCCATCGTAAGGGGACTATGACCTCGGCTGACAGATTATACGGAATCACGATGCAGGAAAAGGGCGTATCCACATTGGTATCGGTGAGCTTAATTGAGGAAAAATTAGATGAATAATTTTCTAAAGGGACTTGCAAAGACCAGAGACAGATTATTAGCGGGCATCGAGGCTTGCTTTGGAGTTTCAAAAGTAGATGAAGATACGCTAGATGAGTTAGAGGAGCTCCTGATTACAGCGGATATAGGCGTTGAAGCTACAGAAGCCATTATTGAAAATGTAAAAGAACATGCTAAGGAAAATCCAAGCCTTAGTCTTAATGATTGGAAGGAATTTTTATGTGACAGTATTGTGCGGCAGATGACGACAGATACTGATAATAATGTCATTGCCAGAGATAATAACTTCTATGAATTCGAAAACAGGAATTCTGTCTTACTAATTATAGGTGTTAATGGCGTCGGAAAGACCACTACCATAGGAAAACTCGCTGCGGGTTTTGCAAAAATGGACAAAAAGGTCATTATTGCGGCTGCGGATACATTTCGCGCTGCCGCAAGGGAGCAGCTTTTGGTATGGGGCGATCGTGCTGATGTGGATGTCATAGGAGGTGCGCAAGGCAGCGATCCTGCATCGGTCGTGTTTGATGCCATCGCATCCGCAAAGTCGCGCAAAGCCGATGTCTTACTAATTGACACAGCCGGACGCCTTCATAATAAAAAGAACCTCATGGAGGAGCTAAAAAAGATAAATCGGATTATAGAAAGAGAATACCCCGAGGCATATAAAGAAACATTGGTTGTTCTGGATGCTGTGACCGGACAGAATGCTCTCCTTCAAGCAAAGGAATTTAAAGATGCCGCAGATGTAAAGGGGGTAATTCTCACAAAGATGGACGGAAGTGCAAAAGGCGGAATAGCGGTTGCCATTGCTTCGCAATTGCATCTTCCTGTGAAATATATCGGCTTAGGAGAGGGTATCGACGATTTACAAAAATTTGATGCGACGAGTTTTGCAAGAGCATTGCTGTTCTCGTAGTATATATTTAGAAATCAAAGAAAAGAACATTAAGCGTAGAGTAAAATTATTCGAGAGGATAAAGGTGAAAAGGTGCTGACATTACAAAAATTTGAAGAAGCAAGCGAAATAGTAAAACAGGTTACTCTACCCACAAAACTTGTTTACAGCGAATATTTGAGCGCGCAGACAGGCGGGAAAATCTATTTAAAGCCTGAAAATATGCAATACACCGGCTCGTATAAGGTTCGCGGTGCATATTATAAAATCAGTGTTATGAGTAGTGAGGAGCGTTCGCATGGTCTTATTGCCGCATCAGCCGGCAATCACGCGCAGGGAGTCGCTTACGCAGCCATGAGATACGGAGTGAAAGCGATTATAGTAATGCCTGTCGGCACACCATTGATTAAAGTCGATCGCACAAAAAGCTACGGCGCCGAGGTTATTTTGCACGGAGAAATATATGATGAATCCTGCGAATACGCCTTGAAACTTGCAAAAGAAAATAATTATACCTTTGTTCATCCGTTTGACGATTTGGACGTTGCCACCGGACAAGGGACTATTGCTATGGAAATAGCGCAGGAACTGCCATTTACGGATTATATTTTTGTTCCCATAGGCGGAGGTGGCTTATCTACGGGCGTTGCCACTTTAGCAAAAATGTTAAATCCCAAAATAAAAGTAATCGGCGTTGAACCTGCGACAGCTGCATCCATGACGGAAGCACTAAAAGCGGGGAAACCTGTGGAACTTGATAGTGCGGAAACTATTGCTGATGGAACCGCCGTAAAAAAAGTAGGAGAGAAAATTTTTCCATATGCTAAGGAAAATTTGGAACAGGTTATCACTATCAGGGACGACGAGCTTATTGGGGCATTTCTTGATATTGCAGAGAATCATAAAATGATAGTTGAAAGTTCAGGCCTATTAGCTGTTGCGGCGTTGAAGCATATTGACTTGACTGACAAAAAGGCTGTGGCAATATTGTCAGGAGGAAATATGGATGTTATTACTATTTCTTCAGTTGTAAGGCATGGATTGATTCAAAGAGACCGGATATTCACTATAAAGGTACTGCTACCGGATAAACCCGGTCAGTTGGTAAAGGTTTCTACGGCCATTGCAAAGGCGAATGGAAATGTCATAAAACTGGACCATAACCAGTTTGTCAGTATAAATCGAAGGTCGGCTGTGGAATTAAAGATTACTATGGAGGCTTTTGGAAAAGCTCATAAGGAAGAAATTTTGAAATCATTAATAAAATCCGGTTTTGAGCCAGAGGTAATAGCTACTGAACTCTGAGATTAGTAACGTGAATATTCGGAAATGACGAAGAGTGAATATATCCGAAGGAAGGCCTAAATTGGAACATGGCGATAGAAAGTATATTGGAGGAAAGTTTGATAGATTTAGAAGGATTGAATGATAAACAAAAAGAAGCGGTAATCCATACTGAAGGACCGCTATTAATATTAGCGGGGGCGGGTTCGGGTAAGACCAGAGTCATAACGCATAGAATTGCATATCTAATAGATGAAAAGGGTGTAAAGCCTTGGAACATATTGGCGATAACATTTACAAATAAAGCTGCCGCCGAAATGCGTTCGAGAGTCGACTCAATAGTAGGCATGGGTTCCGAACAAATTTGGGTATCTACATTCCATTCAATGTGCGTGCGGATTTTACGTAGATATATTGACAGAATTGGCATTGATACCGGCTTTACGATTTACGATACCGATGATGCAAAGAGCATTGTAAAAGATATTTTCAAGAACTTGAATCTCGATACAAAAATGTTCAAGGAACGCAGTTTTCTTGCCAGAATTTCAAGTGCAAAAAACGAAATGGTAACCGCAGCACAGTTTGCTGACGAAGCAACTGAATTCATGGATAAAAAAATCGCACAGGTTTATATTGAATACGATAAGAGGTTGCGTTCCAATCAAGCCCTTGACTTCGATGATTTGTTGCTTAAGAGTGTTGAACTATTAAAAGGTCACGAAGAAGTCAGAAACTATTATCAGGACAGATTCAAATATATACATGTTGATGAGTATCAGGATACAAATACAGTTCAGTTTCAGTTAGTTAAGATTTTATCGGAGAAATATAGAAACCTCTGCGTGGTAGGCGATGACGATCAGTCTATCTATAAATTCAGAGGTGCCAATATAAGAAATATATTAAATTTTGAAGAGGTTTTTCCGGATGCAAAGGTTGTGAAGTTGGAGCAGAATTACCGCTCGACCACGAATATACTTGATGCGGCGAATGCCGTAATATCAAATAATATAGGTCGGAAACAAAAAAAGCTTTGGACGGCGAATGGAGAGGGCAGAAAACCAAGGGTGCTTCAGTTTGATAACGCCTATGAAGAAGCGGATTTCATTGCTGTTGATATTCGGCAAAAAGTGAGGGAAGGCTTATTTGAATATGGAGATCACGCCGTATTATACCGCACCAATGCGCAGTCACGTATTTTGGAAGAAAAATTCGTTAATCTCGGGATCCCGTATAAAATTATCGGTGGGGTGAATTTCTATTCCAGAAAAGAGATAAAAGATGTTTTGGCGTACTTAAAGACAATCGCTCAGGCAAAGGATGATTTGGCAGTCCAAAGGATTTTAAACGTTCCGAAACGCGGCATCGGTCAGACCACAACCGACCGGATTACAGCCTATGCCGCTGAAAAAGGAATTACATTTTATGAGGCGCTAAGAAACGCTGACAGTATTAGCGGTATTTCTCGTGGACTTTCAAATATAAAAGCGTTTGTAGCATTGATTGAAGGGTTCAGAGAATTATCGAAATCTGTCAGTCCCTCGGCTTTGTTAGATGAAGTGATAAGAAAGACCGGTATTGAGAAAATGCTTGCCGAAGACGAAAATGCCGAAGATCGCATTGCCAATGTTGAGGAGCTTCAAAATAAACTATTGAGTTATGAGGACTTGTGCGAAAAGGTCGAAAAGCAACCGAATTTAGTTGAATTCCTTGAAGAGGTTGCTTTAGTGGCAGATATAGACGGACTGGATTCAGATAATAATTATGTTGTTCTGATGACTTTACACAATGCAAAAGGATTGGAATTTCCCAGAGTCGTAATATCGGGAATGGAGGATGGGTTGTTCCCTTCATACATGTCGATTGTTGACGGGGGCGACGATGAAATAGAAGAAGAACGAAGACTTTGCTACGTGGGAATCACAAGAGCAAAGCAGGAGTTAACTCTCACCTGGGCGAGAACGAGGATGTCGCGGGGAGAATTAGTCGTCTCGGCACCATCCCGTTTTTTAAGAGAGATACCGTCGAATCTTTTGGATGGTAAAGCCGACAGGCGCAGTAAATATGATGATGTTATGGGCGATTATAAACCGTCCGCAACCCAGTTTAATAATTCAAGAGGAGGTTATTTAGGAATGGATTCGGGTGAAACAGGCTATAATCAAGAAAACAAAAGCGTAGCAAAGAGACCGGGGTTAAATTCTCAAGCGAAACAGACCTTTCAGACAAAGGCTTTTTCGGTTAAGGAGCCATTGCGACAGGGCGGGATTGCGAAAACGGGATTGAACTACGGCGAAGGCGACAGAGTAAAAAGCGCAAGATTCGGTGAAGGCACCGTAATTACCCTTGAAAAAATGGAGAAGGACTATCGTGTGACTGTCGAATTCGACGATGCCGGAAAAAAGGTAATGCTGGCGGGATTTGCAAAGCTGTCTAAGATATAGAACCGGACATAAAATAAATATTTGTTTATTTTCCGAAAAAAAGTAGTCAGGGTTAGCTGAAGATGATATAATGCCACTTAAGGAAACTTATAAAGTCATTTAAACACTTGAAAGGACGTGAGAGAATGAGCAAAATAGAAGAATTAATCGCGGCATCGAAGTTATCGGATTTGGTAGGGAAAAAGGAAGAAAAGACTAATAAGACTTTACTTTGGGTTCTTGCCATTGTCGGAGCCATTGCGGCTATCGCGGCTATCGCTTACGCGGTTTATTATTATTTTATTCCGGTAGAAGAGGAATATGAAGACGATTTAGAAGATTTTGATGATGCTATTTTCCAGGAGGAGGAAGCAGCGGAGAAATCCGAAGAATAGTGAGCGCTTGTCGGCACTTTGGAATATGCGGGGGTTGCGCCTATTCCGACATACCATATGACGAACAGTTAACTAAAAAATCAGCGCAGGTAGAAGAGCTGCTTGCGCCGTTTTTGGTTGACTCAAATAATGCTTTTGAGGGCATAATCCCAAGTCCAAATATTTACGGCTATCGCAATAAAATGGAATTTACTTTCGGGGATGAGTATAAGGGTGGTCCGCTCGTATTAGGACTACATAAGAAAAAGAGCTTTCATGATATAGTGCCGGTGGATGATTGCAATATTGCCGATGAGGATTTTAGGGCGATTCGCAGCTTCACAGAGGACTATTTTAGAAAAGAGGGAATTTCATATTTTCACAGGATGCATCATACGGGGATTCTTCGGCATTTACTCATCAGAAAAGGACAAAAAACGGGGGAGATTTTGGTCGACTTAGTAACCATAAGCTTCGCGCCCAGATTTTTACCTGTAGCTAACAGCGACGAACGCACTGATATCTGGGAAGTAATCATTGGTTGGGCAAAGGGCTTGATAGGGCTTAAGGTAAATGGCACAATCACAGGTATTCTTCATACAATCTGTAATAGTGTTGCAGATATTGTCCGTGATCAAGGAACGCGCATTCTGTTCGGGCGTAACTATTATTTCGATGAAATTCAGGGACTTAAATTCAAAATCACGCCATTCTCGTTTTTTCAGACTAATACTCTTGGGGCTGAAGTTATGTATAAAATGGTTTGTGATTATTTGAAAGCGGACATTGCTCCTTGTGAGTACAGAACATGCAGAGTTTATGATCTATACTGCGGGACAGGCACAATTACACAAATTCTTGCTAAAACGGCCGCTCGCGTTACAGGAGTTGAAATAGTACCTGAGGCAGTAGCAGCAGCGAAAGAAAACGCTTCTTTAAACGGTCTTCCTAATTGTGAGTTTATTGTGGGAGATGTCTTGAATGTTCTTGATAATATGAAGGATAAACCCGATGTAATAGTACTCGATCCTCCCCGTGACGGAGTTCATGCAAAAGCTCTTGGGAAAATTTTAGATTACAATGTTGAAACAATTATTTATATATCCTGCAAACCGACCTCGCTTGCTCGGGATTTAGTCCCAATAATCGAGCGCGGATATAAACTGAAAAAATGTGTCTGTGTGGACATGTTTCCGCATACGGCGAATGTTGAAACCGTAGTCTTGTTGTCAAAAAAAGTGCCTGAGAACGAGCTTGAAGCTATGGCACTTTCTGATGGATACGATCTTGACAGAATTGAAGCAGCGATAAGATTAAATAACGAGGAATTATTATTGAGAATTATTCCGCAGTGTACTGCTTTGGCGAGACAAAGAGCAGTTGAAGCTTTGGAAAATCCCGACAGATTAGCAGAAATTGCTAAAAATGACACGGATAAAAATGTTAGGAAGGCGGCTGTAGCTAAATTAAAAAATGAAGCGGTGCTTCTCGAGATTTTTGAAACTGAAAAGAAAGAAGATGTCAGAATGACCGCGGTCTCAAATCTAATTAATAATGAGGAATTTCTGAAAAGTACTTTCAAGCGCGGTTGCTCTAATAAAATGAAATCTTTGATTCTTAGCGGAATTAATGATGAGATTTTTCTTAAGCGTGTGGCAAAACATGATCCTTCAGCCGAAATACGCCTGACTGCGGCAGAAAAAATTAAGGATATGGATTTTATTAGGTATTTAGCATGGCATGACGAAGAGGATAGTAATCGCACAAAGCTCTGGGATAGAATACATAATAAGAATTTCCAAGAGATTTACGAAAATGATACTTCGCCTAAAGTTAAGCTTTATGCGCTAAAAGGTATTGATAATCAAGAAACGCTTCTAAAGAATGCACTTTCTGAGCGCAATGCTGAGCCTGCATTGGCGGCTTATAGTAAACTGAAGCCCCCAATTAATTACCGCCTTTTTGCGAGTGCTGCAACAAACTCGGAAGTTAGTCTGAAAGCGGCCATGGAACTAAATGACGAAAATGATTTTCAAGAATTGGCGTTAAATCACCCGGATAGGGACGTTGTTTTTTACGCATGTGCCCGAATACATGATATTGAGATATTAAAGGAAATCATAGATAAAAGGCCAGGTTATAAAACACTTGGTGGGTATTTCAGCAGGCGATTAATGGATGCGGCACATCGCATTAAAGAATTAGAGTGGCTAAATGAAATAGGTTACTATCAGGATGGCATAACAGATATGATTCCACTGACCGAACATCAAAAGGTGCAATTAAATAACATTCTTAGTCAAAGCTATGTTCGAGGATATCGTTACCACACTCCTGCGCTTCATTTGGACGAAGACTTATTAGAACTAAAGAGAGACGCCCTCAGCCTCGATGAAATATATGAGTTTGCTAATTACTATAACTTAAGCCCTCAGATGTTTTACGAACTACTGATAGATGACAAAGAATATGATGATTGGGTCGCTGAAAGAAAGCGGCTTAGTCAAATGGATGATTCATGGTAGTTAATTAATTCACGCTTGCCAGCGTTCCCATCGGATCCCAGGGAGCCAAATGTATCGGTGCTTTGGTGAGAGCTTCTTTTTGTTTGTCGTTAAGGAGCCCTCTTCTGGCGACGACCTGGTACACGTATTTCTTAAACCACGATTCACTCATGATATAATAGCCTTTTTCGCCTGATTTATCGCCCCAGCTGTTTTCGACTTTCCATTTCACCGGTTTATCATTTTCATCGAGTGTGACACCTGTAAGTAGCATGGCATGATTCATTGCACTGTAGCGGTAATCTAATCCCTGATCTTTAGTTAGCTCAAATTCCATATCAAATAGTGTTTCATAATCAAACATGCCGTCATCCCAAATTCCGCTATCCCTTACACCGAAATAGCTGACATCTGAGCCAAACCAGACTGGATTACCTTCTTTCAGCTCACGAATTGCCAAATCTTCAAGCTCATCCATGGGCAGATTAAGGTAAAAAATCGGATTACCACCGACTACATTTCCAATATAATCCACCGTGTATGTCTTGTAATATGGCTTATCAATCGTAGGAGAATTAATAAAGCTCGCATATTCACTTAGATTTCCGTCAGTATAATTACGATAAAATTCAATCGGTGTGAGGTTTTTGTGGATATGATATTCCCCTTCTTTTATTAAGGAATCTTTTGCGCACTCGTTGCCTTTTTCCGGTTCGGATTTATATTCAAAATCAAAAGTCTTTGGTGGTACTCCAAAGGCGGCACATAGCATACTGTAAATATCCGATAGAGCATCCTCTTTTATTTCCAATAGCTCAACAGATGTAAAATTTTTTTCAAAAGCATCACGCAATGCGACTGCGCAACGGATCAATCTGGCTTCCATAATGGTATTAAGGGACTTCGTGGCACTCGAATTAGCAGTTTCAGGCATAGCTTCCTGTGGAACTACGCCATATTTTTCGAATAAATTGACCAGCATATCCCACTGACCACCATCCTGCATGCCCGTTGACAATATATTACACAAGGTTCTGTCATCAATTTCCCTGTCGGCGAGATCTATTACGCATTCGAGAAACCAGTTTGCTTTTTCATATTTATCCCAAAAAGCAGCATAATTCTGGCTGAGTTCAAACTCCTTTATATTGTGCTTTTTCGATACTTGCTCACGTAATAGATTAAGCGCTGCGAATAGCCAACAGCGACCACTTGATTTCTGATTAGTAACAGACATTGTATCAATTTCAATTGAAAAATGATGAGTGGTATTGCCTTTTTGCGGCATAACCATTACGGCCTTGCTAAGCTCATTTGTATATAACACGTTCGTGGCGGCTTTTAATAGTTTGCTCTTGGCATATCTATCACGAAATTTTTCAGTCAATTTTTCATCTAAAGCTCTTGCATTTTCAAGCATCAATCTATCCTCCGATATAATCTTAATAACAAAAACGATTCTACCACAGTGACCAAGATTTTTCTATGAAGTTTTATTTGAAATTATATTGTCCCCACTCGGTAATCGTTGTAAAATACCTAAGTAGAAAAAACAATTTCTTGGGGGTAATCATGAAAAAAAATATCGAGAGCATTAAAGTAATAATCCGTGAAGCAAAAACTTCTCTGGGGATTGAGCTCGGGTCTACCCGAATTAAGGCAGTATTAATTGATTTAGAAGGTAATCTATTGGCTACCGGAAATCACTCATGGGAGAATCGCCTGGAAGATGGATACTGGACATATCATTTAGACGATATAATTAATGGTATTCAAGAATGCTATGAAGATTTGATTAGTAGTATTGAAAAAGAATACGAAATTATTCCAGAAAAATACGGCGCTATCGGCATTTCCGCGATGATGCATGGTTACCTTGCTTTCGATGAAAACGATGAACTCTTAACACCTTTCAGGACGTGGCGCAATACTACGACTAAAGAGGCATCAGAGATACTATCAGATTTATTTGATTTCCAAATCCCTCAGAGATGGAGCGTTGCACATTTGTATCAGGCGATTCTGAATAAAGAAGAGCATATTAATAAAATTGCGCATATTACGACGTTGGCAGGTTTCGTACATTACCTGCTTACAGGTAAGAAAGTGCTTGGAATCGGTGATGCTTCCGGGATGTTCCCGATTGGTACCACTAATGATTACGACAATAATCTTCTTGATATTTTTGACGATAATGCCGCAAAATTCGGTTTGCAATGGAAAATCAGAGAAATACTTCCGGAAGTAATAAATGCCGGTGATGATGCCGGTTACCTTAGTGAAGAGGGGGCTAAGATTCTCGATATGAGCGGGACTCTTAAGGCCGGAATACCGCTTTGTCCACCCGAAGGTGACGCGGGTACGGGAATGATTGCCACCAATTCAATTACAGAGCGCACCGGTAATATTTCTGCCGGAACTTCTATTTTTCTGATGGCAGTCTTAGAAAAGGCTTTATCAAAACGTTATCCTCAATTAGATATTGTCTCCACACCGGATGGTAAACCTGTAGCTATGGTACATTGCAATAATTGCACCGCAGACATTGACGCATGGTTGAAAGTGTTTGTGCAGTTGCTTCAGGCGTTTTGCTGTGTGGTTGATACACATACGCTATATTTTACTCTTTTCCAAAAAGCGCTTTATGCGAATACTGATGCGGGAGGCTTGCTTTCCTATAATTTCCTTTCAGGTGAGCACTTGGTCGATTTGGAAGAGGGAAGACCGCTTTTTGTAAGAATGCCTGACGCCGAGTTTACTCTTGAGAATTTTATGCGTTCTTTATTATATTCATCATTTGCTTGCCTGCGAATAGGTCTAGAAATATTAGAAGCTGAAAATGTGAAACTCGACCGATTATTAGGTCATGGAGGTCTCTTCAAGAGCAGTAAGGTTGCAGCCGGATTTATTGCATCCGCTTTGAATTGCCCTGTTTCAGTTATGGAATCAGCCGGCGAAGGCGGCGCTTGGGGAATAGCTCTTCTGGCAGCTTATAGAATAGCCCATGAGAGAGATTCAAGACTTCCGCTTTCAAACTGGCTTGATGCTGAGATATTTGCTAATTTAAAGACAAGAACTGAAAATCCGGACTCTTACGACGCAAAAGGGTTTGAAAAGTATTTTGATTTATATAAAAAGGGACTTAATATAGAAAAAACTGCAATTAAATGCATTAGTTAATGGTAATAATGGAAGTTAATTTTAATTTATTAAGAAAATTTTACATTTTTCACTTGATTTTACTGTTGAGTTCGTTATATACTATTTTAAATCTGTGGGGATTTATATTTATGTATGCAACTCGGGGGAGATGCACATACTAAATAAGGGGTAAAGCGATGAATGAGAAAAGAACACTAAGGACACTGATTTTTGTTGTACTATTGGTTTGCACTATTTTGGTCGCACCGATTCTCTCGGTGGGGGCTACGGTTAGTGCAAATTCTATTTCAGGGCAGGAATCGCAAGTACAAACAGTTACTGATTCGCAAAATCAGGAAGCGCAAAGTGTTGACATAGTAGCCGAACCTGCGGCACAAGCTGCCACATTAGCAGCGAGTACAACGGTAACGCCCGGAATCACTTACTCAACACACATCCAGAATGTGGGGTGGCAGGATTATGTTTCAGACGGGGTCACTTCAGGTACTTCCGGAAAATCACTGCGTATGGAAGCCATAAAGATTAACCTTACGAACGCACCGGCGGGCAGTAGTGTGTTTTATCAGGCACATGTACAAAATATCGGATGGCAAAGCCAGTTTAAGGACGGAACGATGTCCGGTACGACAGGACAGAGTCTACGGATGGAGGCGATTAGGATTTCGCTGACAGGACCGATCGCGGATCAGTACGATGTTTATTACAGAACACATGTCCAGAATTATGGTTGGCTTGGCTGGACGAAAAACGGAGCGCCTTCCGGTAGTGAGGGGTTTTCACTTCGTATGGAGGCCATTGAAATAAAATTAGTGCAAAAAGGCGGTAATGCCCCCGGTAGCGTTGAAAATAGTTATGTGAGTGATAAAAAGACATTCAGTGTCGCGTACAAAGCGCACGTTCAAAATGTCGGATGGCAAAATGCCGTAACCGATGGCGCAATAGCTGGAACCACTGGCAGATCACTTCGAATGGAAGCTTTGCAGATTTACTTGCCTGATCTTGGTAGCTCACCTTATGGCGGCGGAATTAAATATCAGGTTTTTGTCGAAGGCGTTGGTTGGCAGAATCAGGTCGAAAATGGTGCTATCGCCGGGACTACCGGACAATCCAAAAAAATTGAGGCCATCCGGGTCTGGCTTGAGGGTGAGATTGCAGAACATTACGATATCTATTATTGCACGCACGTTTCAAATACAGGATGGCTCGGCTATGCTGTTAATGGTCAGACCGCCGGTATAATTGGCATTGGCCGACAGGTTGAGGCTGTGAAGGTTGTCGTTGTCTCAAAGGGTAATACTGCGGATGCGCCTAAAAGTTCCGAAAAACCTTCAATTGAAGTTATTTCCGAGGCTAATTTCACATATTCGGGTTACGTAGATTCAAAAGGTATTCAAACCACTGCGATGGGGGATGGAAAATTCTTAGGAACCGAGAATCAGGTTTATTCTTCATTTTTAAAGCTAACAAGCCTCAAGATTGATATGAACGCCACAAATACCGGTATCGGTGGCGGAATTCGTTATTCAATACACCAACAGAACGTTGGCTGGACTTCCTGGGTGAATCAGGGGACATCTGTTGGCTCGACCAATGGTTCTTTAAGGATGGAAGGTCTTAAAATAGAGATGACAGGCGAAATGGCCAATTACTTTGACGTATATTACAGGGTAAATACCCGTGCGTATGGTTGGCTCGGGTGGGCAAAAAATGGTCAGGCGGCCGGTACTACCGGATTGTCTGAGCCAATTGGGGCGATACAGATACGACTTGTTCTCAAAGAAAACGGAACCGCTCCCGGAGAAAATAAAAACTATTCAAAAACATTAAGACTTGGTATTGATGTTTCTTCATATCAAGGTGACATTGACTGGGCTGCGGCTAAAGCAGGTGGCGTGTCCTTTGCTATCTTGAGAGCACTTCAAGGAGTAAATGCGAGCACAATTTCAGCGGCTAATGTTGACAGTAAATTCTATGCAAACTTACGTTATGCTAACGCGAATGGTGTTTCTGTAGGTGTTTATCGTTATGGTTATGCTGTGACAACTGAACAGGCTTCTGCGGAAGCAAAAGCGCTGGTGGACGTTTTGAAAGAAGCAAAGCGTCAGGGCTGCGGATCCATTAACATGCCTGTTGTCTATGATGTGGAAGGCAGTGCCCAGTTAGCTGTATCAAAAGCAGACAAAGCGGCTCTGACAAAGATAATAAAGCAATTTAAGACAACTATTGAAATGAATGGCTATTCCTTCATGCTGTATGCAAACAGAGATTGGCTGACCCGGTATATAGATATGAATGAATTTGCTAATGATAAAGTTTGGGTCGCGAGCTGGTATGCGAGCAAATACAGCTTTACTTTACCGCCGGTGGGAATGGATCATGGATATACCGGAAAAGGAAATGTCGTCATGTGGCAATTCTCGAGTCAGGGGAAAGTTCCCGGTATTAGCGGAAATGTTGACTTGGACGTGACTATGCTATAATATTAGTTAATCTTGTTATTAAACGGAGGATAATATGTGCGGCATAGTTGGGTATATCGGAGAAAAGCAGGCAGCACCGATTTTATTAGACGGGCTTGCCAGACTTGAGTACAGAGGTTATGATTCTGCCGGTGTTGCGGTTTATCATGATGGTAAAATCGAGATGGTTAAGGCAAGCGGTCGGTTAAGCGTGGTTGCTGATATGACCGATAACGGAAAAAGTCTTAAAGGGACTGTCGGCATAGGGCACACGAGATGGGCTACTCATGGTTCGCCGACTGACGTAAATGCTCATCCGCATTTCAACGAAAAAGAGTCGATTGTAGTCGTCCACAACGGCATTATTGAGAATTTTCAAAGGCTAAAGAGTATTCTCATGGGTTATGGATACGCGTTCCTTTCAGATACTGATACAGAAGTTATTGCGCATTTATTAGACTTCTATTATAAAGGTAATCCATTGGATGCAATTTCAAAGGCTATGCAGCGCATGGAGGGCTCTTATGCTTTGGGGATTATTTTCAAAGAGTTTCCCGATAATTTATTCGCCGTAAGAAAAGACAGTCCTTTAATTGTCGGAAAAACATCTGATGGGAGCATACTCGCTTCAGATGTTCCGGCTATACTTAATTATACGAGAGATGTGTATTATATTGAAAATGAAGAAATCGTTCGCATGAGCGCCTCTTCAATGGAATTCTTCAATATTGATGAAAAAGAACTCATTAAAGAACCTGTTCATATTAATTGGGATGCAGATGCAGCTGAGAAGGGTGGATATGAGTTCTTTATGCTAAAGGAAATTAATGAGCAGCCTAAAGCAGTTTCTGATACATTTTCCCCGCGCATAAAAAACGATATAGTAGATATAGAAGACTTGAATCTGTCTGATGAAGAAATCAGAAATATTAACAAACTTCATGTGGTGGCATGTGGGTCGGCGTGGCATACAGGTATGACAGCTAAATATATTTACGAAGGTTTGGCCGGTATTCCCGTTGAGGTTGATTTGGCTTCGGAATTCAGATACAGGGATCCTATATTGCCGGAAGGCACTTTATTAATAATAATCAGCCAATCCGGCGAGACCGCTGACTCTTTGGCTGCGCTTCGTCTGGCAAAGAAAAAAGGTATAAAGGTTCTGGCGATAGTGAATGTAGTCGGAAGCTCTATAGCAAGAGAAGCTGATATTGTCTTTTATACTATGGCAGGCCCTGAAATTGCGGTAGCGACTACTAAGGCATATTCATGTCAATTGATCGCTCATTATTTATTGGCAATGAAATTTGCGCATGTAAGAGGAAAGATATCCGATGTTGAACTAAAGGAAATGATTTCTGCAATGAGAGAGCTCCCCGGGAAAATAAATACATTAATCGGAGAGAAAGAGAGAATCCAACGTTTTGCAAATCGTTATCTTGCGGCCAAGGACGTCTTTTTTATGGGCAGGGGAATTGATTATGCCATCTCATTGGAAGGTTCGCTTAAACTTAAAGAAATATCTTATATACACTCCGATGCTTATGCTGCAGGAGAATTAAAACATGGCACAATATCGTTGATAGAGGATGGCTCACTCGTTATTGCAATACTAACGCAGAAGGATTTATACGCTAAAACAGTGAGCAATATTGTAGAGGTAAAAAGCCGGAAAGCTTTTGTTATGGTTGTGACGAATGAGAGTAATAAAGAAGCTGAATCAGTCGCTGATTACATGGTTTATATCCCTGAGACCAATAAATACTTTGCGAATTCGTTGGCGATTATACCCCTGCAGCTATTGGCGTATTATATATCTTTAGGAAAAGGTTTGGATGTGGATAAACCCCGTAACCTTGCAAAATCAGTTACTGTAGAATAATTTTCTATTTGACTAAAGGTGCGCACTGTCATAGAATGGGTAATGAATGAGAAATATTAGAATTTTTGGGCATTAGAAAGTTGATTTTACTTAAAAAATGAGGAGATTTATATGCACAAGAAGAAAAATAAAACTATTGGAAAGTTGTTGGCGGCATTACTTATTGTAATAGCATTGGTGCCGTCCATTTCGGTATTTGCGGCGGATGGGAAGATTTCATTTACAGATCCTGCCACAAAAGTCGGAGACATGGTGCAGGTGCGCGTAGTGGCGCGTTCTACAGCCGGTAATTTCGGACAGATGAGTGTGTCCCTGAAATATGACGCTACCGCGCTTGGATATCAGGGCGGTGCAGGGGTCACGAAAAACGGGGACGGTGCGCTAACACTTGCCAGTGCGGGGGGTGCTGCCGAGGTCGCTTGGGATATTCAATTTCAGGGACTGACGCAGACGACTACGAAAGTGGAGGTTGCTTCTGCTGACATTAAAAATGAAGCCGGAGCGGCAATGACTCTTGATTTTGGAAATTCGACAGTTAGCATTGCGGCGGGCGATCCGAGTAAGATCATTGAGCCTGCCGGCGGTGGGAGCGCGGATGGTATTGCGGTGACTGTGAACGGAACTGAATATACCTTCACAAATAACTATCCTGAGGCAGATATTCCTGAAGGTTTTACAAAAAAGGAATTACAGTACGATGGCGTGCCAATGCAGGTGCTCGTAAATGAGACCAATATGGCAACAATTGGCTATTTAGTTGATGCAACAGGAGCCGGGGACTTTTTCCTGTATGATGATGAAGCCGGCGCATTTGCACCTTACGGACCCTTAAAAATTTCAGAGACCACAACGATAGTGGTGCTTAGCAATACTTCACAGGTTTCTTTGCCAAATAATTATTCGCAGGTAACACTGACTCTTAATGGTAAAGAATTCCCTGTATGGCAGGACATGGACAAGAATGATATATATGTTTTGTATGCCATTTCAGGTAGCGGCGACAGGGCATATTATCAGTACGATAAGGCTGAGGATACGTACCAGAGATTCGACGTACCGGTAGAGGAAGCAGTTACGGAAGAACCTAAAACCGATACCTCAATACAAGGAAAAATAAAGGCATTTATTAACGATCACTTTAAAATAGTGGCTATAGCCGGCTTGGCAGTACTGCTGATATTCTTAGTATTGCTTCTGATACTCGGGATTAAACTGCATAACAGAAATGCTGAATTGGATGAATTATATGATGAGTATGGCATAGATGAAGAGCCTGAACCTTTACCGAAATCAAAGCAGGCACCGGCTGCGCCCAAGAAGCCTGAAAAGAGAAAGACCGAAAGGGAACGCGAGTTTGAAGACTTTGATGATTTGGATGACTATGACGAGGAAGACGATTACTTCGAGGACGATTACCCGAGAGCAAAAGCCCCAAAAAACGTCAATACCTCAAAGCCGGCAAAAGGTATTTTCGATAAGAACAAAAGAAAACAAATCGACAACGACGACTTTGAGGAAGATGCTGGATTTGCCGATGAATTCGATGATGCTTTCGACGATACCGGAGATGATGATGGAGATTATTTAGATATTGATGAATCTCTCAGAAAGACAAAGACCTTCTCGGGTAAAAACGGCACTCCGACGGGCGGATTCGGCGAGACAGGCGGATTCGGAGCCACGGGCGGATTTGATGATTACGAGACAGATTTGATAGATTTAGATTAATAGACGAAATAAAATTTGATTATATTACTTATCGGCGTGGCATGACCACGCCGATAGTTTTTACAGATTTATCTTCATCACATCCACATCTAAACTCCAGAGGAATTTATCCAAATCCTTATAGGAGAGAAATACTGTGGCGGTATTATCCAAAGGATGTATACCGAGCCTTTTTGCCCGCGTTAGGCTTTTGTCTATGAAGAATTCCACTTTATGGTCAGGATCATTCATAAGCCCGAATGGCGAGACACTACCCTGTTTTAGCCCGAGGAGATTTTCGAGGCGTTCTTCCGAGGCGAAGCTAAGAGTCCCCGCGCCTAATACTCTTGCCAGATTTTTCAAGTCGACCTTTGTTTTTTCATCTGCAGTTACGAGGAAATGCCTTTTCCCTTTTGCATCGCGTAAGAACAGGTTTTTACAAAGTGTACCTTTTGCGGGTAATCCGAGCCTGTCCATATCCTCCATTGTGTGTACAGCTTCGTGCTCTACGGCCTCAAACTGAATTCCCTGCTTTTTTAGCGCGTCATATACCCGCTTCTTTGCTTCTTCATTGCCTGCCATAAGAATATCCCTCCCTAGGTTTGATAAGCAGAATTAAGAATATTTCCGCTAAGATTGTGCATATTATAGCAATCACTTGCAAGTTTCGTCAACTGAATCTATAATGACATTGTTTGCAACCTTGGATTCCTGATTTAAGATTTACGAACTTGCAAGTATTGATTTCACAAAGCGAGGTAAGAAATGTATCATTTACAACCACAGGATGAGAATCCTCAGAATACCGATAATAATATAAAAACACCTGTAAATAACGCACCAATGCAAAAGCGTTATGGTTTCTTTGGGATTTGGGGACCGGTGATAATAAAGATGCTTATCAGCTATGGGGTCATTCTGATGGCGCAGTTTATCGCGGGCTATTTATACGGATTAAACCATTATGATGAGGCCTTAGCTGCTACATCAGGCGGGGATGCGTTTACAAATTTTAGCGTTTCAATAGCGGAATACGGGAGTAAATTTATTATTGCCAATGCCGTAGCAATTGAAGGGATTTCAGCAGTAATCACGATAATTGTAGCCGGACTGTGGTTCCTTCAAGACAAGAAGAAAGCAGCCTTATACGAGCAGAAAAGCGAAACAATAAAAGAACCATTATGGAAGTATATGGGTATCGTAATCCTTTCTATTGCGCTCTGCCTTGGGCTTAATAATATTATTATCTTAAGCGGTCTGGATCAGGCGAGTTCGACTTGGCAGGACGTTGCTAGTGCAATTTATGACAGCTCATTCTTCCTTCAGATTGCAGTCATTGCGATATTAGCGCCGCTTTGCGAAGAGCTTGTCTTTAGAGGTCTCGTTTTCAGGCGGATTAAAGAGAGGTCGGGCTATATTTATGCCGCATTGTTTTCATCAGCTGTATTCGGTATTACTCATTTGAACTGGGTTCAAGCTGTCTATGGCTTTATTGTGGGATTTGTATTTACATATCTTTATGAGAAATTCAAATCATTTGCAGCCCCAGTAATTGCACATATTGCGATAAATCTATCGGCGCTGGTAATGACTAAATACGAAGTAATTACTTCTTTAATGGAAAACCGCACATGGTTTAGCATCGTGACGATATTGTGCGCGACCATCGCCGCTACAATCTTTGTGTGGGTGCGCGGGTTCAATATGCCCGAAAATTCGCAGACTAATATATAATATTCTTTTGTGTTATCTGAAATCAAAATCATATTTTATTTAATATCATATTATCAGACAATTTCGTGAAAAAAGTTCTTTACACCACCCTCATTCTGTAGTATAGTTCTTGAAAATACGGTTTTGACATATTATAGACAGGAGCGGAGTATGGAATCGAAGGGTGAATGTAAGGAACGACAGCAGAATCAAAATCAATTTAGGGGTTTATATCGTCCCGAGTTTGAGCATGATAATTGCGGTATCGGGGCAATCGTTAATATTAAAGGTGAAAAGAGTCATGCTACGGTCGAAAATGCTCTCTTAATAGTTGAAAATCTTGATCACAGAGCGGGAAAGGATGCCGAGGGAAAGACAGGTGACGGTGTAGGGATTCTGCTTCAGATTTCTCATAAATTTTTCAGTGAAACGCTAAAAGGAACTAATATAAAAATCGGCGGTGAGCGCGATTACGGAATCGGAATGTTTTTCTTCCCGCAGGATGAATTAAAAAGGAATCAGGCCAAGAATATCTTTGAGGTTATTACAAAAAAAGAGGGTTTGAATTTTTTGGGCTGGAGAGAAGTGCCTACTCGCCCGGATGTATTGGGTAGCCGTGCCAGAAAATGTATGCCTTGCATCATGCAGGCGTTTATTGAGAGACCAAGGAGAGTTGAACGTGGTCTTGATTTCGACAGGCGCTTGTATGTTATCAGGAGGATTTTTGAGCAGAGCTCCGATGATACATATGTTGTTTCTTTATCCTGCCGTACTATTGTTTATAAAGGAATGTTCCTTGTCGGTCAACTGAGGTCGTTTTTTGTGGATTTGCAAGAACCTTCATATGAATCCGCTATTGCCATTGTGCATTCACGCTTTTCGACTAACACAAATCCCAGTTGGGAGAGAGCCCACCCGAACAGATACATCGTTCACAATGGGGAGATCAACACTATTCGCGGTAATGCCGATAAGATGCGCGCTCGTGAGGAAACAATGGAATCCGTTCATTTAAAGGGTGAGATGTTTAAAGTGCTCCCTGCAATTGATACTACCGGATCCGACTCGGCTATGCTTGATAATGCGTTGGAATTCATGGTTATGAGCGGTCTGGATTTACCGTTGGCAGTAATGATTGCCATACCCGAGCCATGGACGAATTCGCTTTCCATTTCTCAAAAACGAAGAGATTTTTATCAGTATTACGCTACAATGATGGAGCCATGGGACGGTCCTGCCTCGATCCTATTTTCTGACGGGGACTGCATGGGAGCGGTTCTTGACAGAAACGGACTTCGACCCTCGCGGTACTTCATCACAAAGGATGGTACTCTTATTTTATCATCTGAGGTTGGAGTGTTAGATGTTAAACCGGAAAACATTCTGATAAAAGAGCGTCTACATCCCGGAAAAATGTTATTGGTGGACACCGTTAAAGGTGAAGTTATTTCCGACAATGATTTAAAGGAATACTATGCCGGTCGTCAGCCTTACGGAGAATGGTTGGACAGTCATTTGGTCTATTTAAAGGATTTGAAAATACCTAATGTCAGCATTCCTTCTTACTCAGGCAGAGAACGCCGCCAGCTTCAGAAGGCTTTCGGATATAGCTATGAAGACGTTAATACGTCAATTTTGCAGATGGCGAGAAATGGAGCGGAAAGTACAGGCGCCATGGGGATTGATGTTCCCTTGGCGGTTTTATCGCATAAACCACAAAATCTTTTCGGCTATTTTAAGCAATTATTCGCGCAAGTAACCAATCCTCCTATTGATGCTATTCGTGAGGAGGTCGTCACTTCAACGACGGTTTATATCGGCAGAGACGGAAATCTTCTTGAGGAAAAAGAAGAAAACTGCAACATGCTTAAAATCAATAATCCGATTCTTACCAATACGGATCTCCTAAAAATTGAGCATATGCAGGCCGAGGGCTTCAAGGTGGAGAAAATTATGACCACCTATTATAAAAATGCAAGTCTGGAAAAATCACTTGAATACCTTTTCGTTGAGGTGGACAGGGCAATAAGGGAAGGTACTACTGTTATTATTCTTTCTGACAGGGGGGTGGATGAGTATCACGTAGCGATGCCTGCACTTCTTGCGGTTTCAGGTGTTCAGCATCATCTTGTCAGGACTAAAAAACGCACCTCAATCGGTATAATTGTTGAAACAGGCGAACCCCGCGAGGTTCATCATTTTGCGACGCTCCTTGGTTATGGCGCGAGTGCCGTTAACCCGTATCTGGCGCATGAAACGATTAAGCAATTGATAGATGAAAATAAACTTCAAAAAGACTATTATGCAGCAGTTGACGATTATAATGATGCAGTGATTCATGGAATCGTTAAGACCGCTTCAAAAATGGGCATTTCCACTATTCAGTCATATCAGGGAGCTAAAATATTCGAAGCTGTTGGATTAAAAGAGGAGTTTATCCAAAAGTACTTTACAGGCACAGTTAGCCCTGTTAACGGCATAGGCGTTGAAGATATTGCTAAGGATTATCTTGCTTTGCATTTTGAGGCGTTTGACCCATTGGGATTAGAAGTGGATTTAACCCTAGACAGCGTCGGGGTTCATAAGGCTAAAAGCGGCGGAGAAAAGCATCTTTATAACCCGGCGACTATTCACACGCTCCAGCAATCCGCTAGAACGGGCGACTACGAATTATTTAAACAATATTGCGATCTGGTTAATGCAGAAGGTGAGAGAATTAATCTGAGAGGACAACTTGATTTTAAATTTGCGGAAACACCCATTCCCATTGAAGAGGTTGAAAGTGTTGATTCAATTGTGACACGATTTAAGACCGGAGCGATGTCATATGGTTCGATTTCAAAAGAGGCGCATGAAACATTAGCCTTAGCTATGAATACGTTGCATGGGAAATCAAACAGCGGTGAAGGCGGAGAGGATGAAGAACGGCTCACTTCAAATAAATGCTCGGCAATTAAGCAGGTCGCGAGCGGGCGTTTCGGTGTAACTTCAAGGTATTTAGTTAACGCAAAGGAAATTCAGATAAAGATGGCGCAGGGCGCTAAACCCGGCGAAGGCGGACACTTACCCGGAGCAAAAGTCTATCCTTGGATTGCAAAAACACGTCATTCCACACCCGGGGTGAGTCTGATTTCGCCCCCGCCACATCATGATATTTACTCTATAGAGGATTTGGCTCAGCTTATTTATGACTGTAAAAATGCCAATAAATACGCACGCATTTCTGTTAAGCTCGTTTCCGAGGCGGGCGTGGGCACTGTCGCAGCCGGTGTGGCGAAGGCAGGTGCGGGATTGATCCTAATTTCCGGCTATGACGGAGGTACGGGAGCCGCGCCACGAAGCTCAATACATAACGCCGGACTACCGTGGGAATTGGGACTTTCCGAGACTCATCAGACACTAATACAAAACGGATTGCGGGAGCGAGTACGCTTGGAAACCGACGGAAAGCTCATGAGTGGACGTGATGTAGTTATTGCCGCAATTCTCGGGGCGGAGGAATTCGGATTTGCCACCGCGCCATTGGTTACGTTGGGGTGTGTTATGATGAGGGTCTGTAATTTGGACACATGTCCTGTTGGTGTTGCTACTCAGAATCCTTATCTTCGCAAGCGTTTCTCGGGAAAGCCCGAATACGTAATCAATTTTATGCGCTTTATTGCAGAGAATTGTCGCGAATATATGGCAAAGCTCGGTGTCAGAACAATAGATGAGCTGGTAGGTCATACCGAACTATTAAAAGTGAAAGAAAAACCCACCTCACCAAAGGCTGCCACACTTAATTTGGGAGAAATTTTACATAATCCGTATGTGGGTACCGATACGCCGTTTATTTATAATCCTGATAAAGCATTTGACTTTGGGCTGGAAAAGACAGTCGATGAAAAAGTGCTTTTAAAGAAATTGGCTTCGAGCATTGATAGCGGAAAGAAAAAGAGTATTGAGATTGATGTGAATAATACAGACAGAACGCTTGGCACAATTTTTGGATCAGAGATTACTAGACATTTCCCTGAAGGAATGCCTGAGGATTCATTTGTTATTAAATGCAAAGGTGCGGGTGGACAATCTTTTGGTGCATTCATACCGAAAGGCTTAACGCTTGAATTAATCGGTGAGAGCAATGATTATTTCGGAAAAGGTCTTTCCGGCGGAAAACTGATTGTATATCCGCCAAACGGGATTACATATAAGCATCATGAGAATATTATTGTTGGAAATGTCGCGCTCTACGGTGCGACGGCAGGCAAGGCTTATATTAACGGCGTTGCCGGAGAACGCTTCGCAGTTAGAAATTCAGGAGCTACAGCCGTAGTTGAAGGCGTCGGAGACCACGGATGCGAATACATGACCGGCGGCAGGGTGGCTGTGCTTGGGGAAACCGGAAAGAACTTCGGTGCGGGGATGAGCGGCGGAATAGCATATGTTTTGGATATGGAAAGCAGGCTTTATCAAAACGTGAATAAAGAACTCGTCCATATTGAAAAACTGACCTCAAAATATGACATGAATGAACTGAAAAGCATGATTGAGGAACATGTTTCTTACACAAATTCCGAGATTGGTAAGGAAATTCTTGAGAACTTTTCCGATTATGTCCCGAAGTTCAAGAAAATCATTCCCGTTGATTATGAGAGAATGATTGCCGCTACTTTAAAGCTTGAGGAGCAGGGACTCAGTCGTAAACAAGCTCAAATCGAGGCATTTTATACTATTAAGGGGAAGAAAGGGGTGTAAAAAATGGGAAAAGAAACAGGCTTTTTGGATTATGAGCGCAAAGATCAAACGAGCGAGGGCGCTTTGCAGAGAATTCACCATTATAATGAGTTTCACACTCCTTTACCTAAAGAAGAACAAGAGATTCAGGGAGCGAGATGCATGTCATGCGGGGTTCCGTTTTGCCAGTCGGGTGTGATGCTCGGCGGTATGGTCAGCGGTTGTCCTTTACATAATCTGATTCCCGAGTGGAACGATTTACTTTATCATGGTAATTGGGAGGAAGCATGGTATCGTCTTAAAAAGACCAATAATTTTCCCGAATTTACTGCACGGGTATGCCCGGCTCTTTGCGAAACTGCATGTACCTGTTCGCTTAATCAGGATGCTACGGCAATTAAATCAAATGAATATGGAATTACAGAGTATGCGTATGAAAACGGTTATGCAAAAGCAAAAGAAGTCACGGTAAGAACAGGAAAAAAGGTGGCTGTAGTAGGTTCAGGTCCTTCGGGACTTGCGGTAGCGGATTTGCTGAATCACAGAGGACATCTGGTGACTGTTTTTGAGCGCGAGGACAGGTGCGGGGGCTTGCTTCGATATGGTATTCCAAATATGAAGCTTGAAAAGCAGATAATAGACCGAAAGCTTCGAATAATGGAAGAAGAAGGGGTTACTTTTGTAACATCGTGTAATGTAGGGGTGGATAAATCCGCGAATGAATTATTAGAGAGCTTTGACAGGGTGGTTCTCGCCTGCGGTGCATCTAATCCGAGGGACATTAATGCTCCTGGACGTGACGCAAACGGAATATATTTTGCCGTAGATTTTCTTAAATCTACTACGAAAGCTCTGTTAAATAGTGTTGATGGTACCGTTAAAGAAACCGACTGCATAAGTGCGAAAGGTAAAAATGTAATGGTTATCGGCGGAGGGGACACCGGTAATGACTGTGTGGGAACATCAATCAGGCACGGAGCAAAAAGCATATTACAATTAGAGATGCTGCCAAAGGCTCCTGATACAAGAAACGCAAATAATCCTTGGCCGCAATGGCCGAAAATCTGTAAAACCGATTACGGTCAGGAAGAGGCTATTGCTGTATTCGGTAAGGATCCGCGTGTGTATGAGACTACTGTAAAGGAATTCCTGAAAGACAAGGCCGGAAATCTTAATGGGGCAATCCTGGTGAAGCTTAAATGGGAAAAAGATAAAGCAACAGGACGCATGATAATGAAAGAAATTGCTGACAGCGCTTATGAGGTTAAGGTGGATTTAGTGTTGATAGCGGCAGGGTTTTTAGGAAGCGAGAGCTACGTCACGAAAGATTTCGGCGTGGAAACCGACGCGAGGTCAAATGTGTCGACCCCCGAGCTTGATTTCAGAACGACCAAAGAAAGAGTCTTTGCGACAGGAGACATGCGCAGAGGGCAGTCTTTAGTGGTCTGGGCAATCAGAGAGGGACGCGAGGCGGCTAAAGAAGTAGATTTATCGCTTATGGGATATACTAATATCTATATACAATAACTGCAGAAGAATAAGAATAAAGCCATATTCTATTGTACTGATTATAGCGGGATAAACCGGTTTAGTCCCAGACTTCAGTTCTTATTTTAGCCTGCAGTTCGCGAAGTTTGCGTTTACAGGCTTTATAGTCGGGACAATATGTACCCACTATATTCCAAAAACGTTCGGAGTGGTTTAGTTCGGTTAGATGGGCGAGTTCATGTATAATGACATAATCAATAACGGGTTCCTCCGCCATAATCAAACGCCAAGAAAAATTAATGGTTTTCTTAGATGAGCAGCTGCCCCAGCGGGTGGCTGCGCTTGTTATGCGGATGGAATTAAAAGAAACATTCATTTTCAAAGCCCAGACTTTTGCTTTGGCATTCAAGTACTTTTTAGCGAGCGACTTATATAACCTAATCAGATTTTGCCTAAGCGTTTCCTCGTCAATTGAGATGGGGGCATAGAATGCAATTTGGTCAAAGCCGATTCTGTCGCCGTCTTTTGGAAACAGGGGGTATTCCTTTCCCAAAAAGAGAAGCTTATCGCCAAAATCCAAATGAAAAGAATTTTTAGATGCGTTTGTTTCACGAACCAGAGCTACCTTCTTATTAATCCAGTCTTCTTTTTCCGAGAGGAACTGTTCAATATTGCGGGACGATAAATGTAGCGGAGCGCGCACTTCAACAGTGGCATCCGGACGAATATAAACGGTTAAGGTTTTTCTTTTTGAACGAATAAGTGTGTATTCCATAAAATACCAAAAAACAGCCACTGACGGGATGGCTGTTTGTAATGTGTATTACGCAAGTGTATTAACTGCTTTAGTAAGACGAGAAACTTTTCTGGAACAGGTATTCTTATGGTACACACCTTTAGTTCCCGCCTTATCAATTTCTGTAATCGCGACTTTCAAAGCGCTCTGAGCAGCATCTGTATCTTTTGCGGCTACAGCGGCTTCGACCTTTTTAATGCAGGTTTTTACTTTTGATTTAACCGACTTATTTCTCGCCGCTTTTGTTTCATTAACCAAAATACGTTTTTTAGCGGATTTAATATTTGCCAATCTTTATCCACCTCCTGTCTTAAAGAAATACTTCCCGCAGACCCGGACACGGACGTCCTGCGGAAACACGCTCATTTATTTTAGAGTAGATAAGAAGAGATGTCAATGATAATTTTAATTCTCATTGATTTTGGAGAATGAATGTTTTTTTATTGACGTCTGATTTGACGTACATTAAAATGTACACGTCAGGAGGGCGCGATAATGCTAAATATAAATATTACTAATTTTCGTAAGAACATTTTTGACATCTTATCTCAAACGATTAAATTCAATGAGCCTGTAAATATCAGTACCAAGGATGGAAATGCAGTGATTTTAAGTGAGGGTGATTACAATGGTTTGATTGAATCACTCTATTTGTCTTTGATTCCGGGAATGAAAGAGAAAATAATAGAAGGTCTGAATACGCCTTTAGCGGATTGCATTTCGGAAGCCGAGGTGCAGTGGTAGTGTTTAAAGTAGTATTTACAAAGAAAGCGGTTAATGACATTAGCTTCTTGAAAGCCGCAAAGCTTGACTCAAAAGCAAAAGCATTAATTGAACTGATAAAAGAGGATCCTTTTGCGGTACCGCCTTCATTTGAAAAGCCGCAAGGTATTTTTAAAGGAGCGTACTCAAGGAGAATAAATATTAAACATCGACTCGTTTATGAAATAATAGAATCCGATAATATTATTAAGATTATTAGCTTATGGTCACATTATGAGTTTTAGGTGATAGTAATCCATCATTATGGGGTATTGCAACGAAAAAATGTTTGCGGTACCCCATATTTAGTGGTAAACTATATTGACGACTTCTTTTGGGAGGCGTTGTCTTAGTTTTTATCAATTATTGGAATTGGGAGTTTTTTATGGCTAATAGTCAATATACCGCGAGTGATATTACCCTTTTGGAGGGACTCGAAGCGGTTCGCAAAAGACCTGGTATGTATATCGGTTCTGTTTCCACGAAAGGTTTGAATCATCTTATCTTTGAAATCGTGGATAATGCAGTGGATGAGCATCTCGCAGGGTTTTGCAGCGAGATTTCTGTTGTATTGCATAAAGATGGTTCTTGCACCGTTACGGACAATGGACGCGGTGTGCCTGTCGATTTACATGAAAAAGGTATGTCGGCGGCGCGTCTTGTCTATACTACGTTACATGCCGGCGGGAAATTTGACGACTCAGTATATAAAACGAGCGGTGGCCTGCATGGTGTCGGTTCTTCTGCAGTTAATGCTCTTTCTGCTTATATGGATGTTGAGATTTTCCGTGACGGTTTGATTCATCACGACAGATATGAAAAGGGAATCCCTGTCATTGAATTAGAAAACGGACTTCTGCCTACGATTGGAAAAACGAGGCAGACGGGAACAAAGGTTCGCTTCCTGCCGGATGACACGATTTTTGAAAAAACCTGGTTTCGAGCGGACGATATCAAGAGTCGTATGCACGAAACCGCATATCTTAATCCCGAGCTTACAATAAAATTCACTGATGAGAGAGGGGACACTCCCGAAAAGATTACATATCATGAGCCGGATGGGATTATCGGTTTTATTAAGGAATTAAATAAGAAAAATGAGGCCTATCATGACATTGTCTATTTTTCGGGCATTGCCGAAGGCATCGAAGTAGAATGTGCATTCCAGTACGTCAATGATTTCCACGAAAATGTACTGGGTTTTTGCAATAACATATATAATGCAGAGGGCGGCACACACCTTACCGGCTTTAAAACTACGTTTACTACGGTCATTAATCAATATGCCAGAGAGCTCGGCGTCTTGAAAGAAAAAGAGCCGAATTTTAATGGCACCGATGTCAGAAACGGCATGACAGCCATTGTTTCGATTAAGCATCCCGACCCCCGTTTTGAAGGTCAAACAAAGACTAAACTTGATAATCCCGATGCCACGAGGGCTTGCAGTAAGGTGACCGGTGATGAGATTACACGTTATTTTGACCGAAATCTCGAGGTTCTGAAAAAGGTTCTGTCCTGCGCCGAGCGCTCGGCAAAGATTCGGAAGGCTGAAGAAAAAGTCCGCACCACGATATTTACAAAACAGAAATATTCTTTTGACAGCAACGGAAAGCTCGCTAATTGCGAGAACAAAGACCCGAAAAAGTGTGAGATTTTCATTGTAGAGGGTGATAGTGCGGGAGGTTCGGCAAAGACCGCCAGAAATCGTAATTTTCAGGCGATTCTGCCTATACGAGGTAAGATCCTGAATGTTGAAAAAGCGAGCATTGATAAAATTCTACAGAATGCCGAAATAAAGACCATGATTAATGCGTTTGGCTGCGGATTTTCAGAGGGCTATGGAAATGATTTCGATATTACAAAATTGCGTTACGATAAGATAATTATTATGGCTGATGCTGATGTGGACGGTGCGCATATTTCCACTTTGCTTCTCACCCTATTTTATCGTTTTATGCCTGAATTAATCTATGAAGGACACGTTTATATAGCCATGCCGCCTCTATATAAAGCAATGCCTAAAAGCGGAAAAGAGGAGTACCTCTATGATGATTATGCTCTTGAGGTATATCGTAAAAATCAAAAAAGCACATTCACATTGCAGCGCTATAAAGGTCTCGGGGAGATGGATGCCTCCCAACTTTGGGAGACGACTCTTAATCCCGATACCCGTTTATTAAAGCAGGTCGAGATTGAGGATGCCATGAGCGCTTCATCTATTACAGAAATGCTGATGGGCTCTGATGTGGCTCCGAGGCGTGATTTTATCTACGAAAATGCCAAAGAGGCAGAACTTGATATTTAATCGAACATATTAACTTTAGCTGCGTAGCCGGAATTCACCTAAAGCAACGAATTGAGGTATTATCAAAATGCAAGCACAAACCGAACAACAAATTATACGGACAGAATACTCCGATGTAATGCGAAAGTCTTATATTGATTATGCGATGAGCGTAATAGTTGCAAGAGCTTTGCCGGATGCCAGAGATGGTCTTAAGCCTGTGCAGAGGCGTACACTCTATGATATGTATGAGCTCGGAATCCGCTATGACAGACCGCATCGCAAATGCGCGAGAATAGTCGGCGACACAATGGGTAAATATCATCCTCACGGTGATTCTTCCATCTATGAGTCGCTCGTTGTTATGGCCCAGGATTTTAAAAAAGGCGCAATTCTTGTAGATGGTCACGGAAACTTCGGCTCTATAGAAGGTGACGGAGCTGCCGCAATGCGTTATACCGAGGCGCGGCTTGCAAAAATAGCTCAAGAAGAATTCCTTAAGGATTTAGATAAAAATGTCGTTGATTTCGTGCCTAATTTCGACGAAACCGAAAAAGAGCCCGAAGTACTGCCTGTGCGCATCCCCAATCTTTTGGTGAATGGCGCAGAGGGTATTGCGGTAGGTATGGCGACCAGCATTCCGACACATAATCTCGGAGAGGTCATTGACGCTGTCAAAGCATATATTAAAAATGAGGACATCAGCACGCGTGGTCTCATGAAATATATAAAGGGACCTGATTTCCCCACCGGTGGCATAGTCGTTAATCAGGATGATTTACTCTCAATTTATGAAACGGGTGCCGGGAAAGTCAAAATCCGCGGAAAGGTCGAGACAGAAGATGTCGGAAACGGAAAGCAAAGGCTCGTAATATCTGAGATTCCTTATACGATGATCGGTTCAGGTATAGCCAGATTCTTAAATGATGTAGCTGACTTAGTAGAACAAAGAAAAACAAATGACATTGTCGATATATCCAATCAATCCTCAAAGGAAGGAATTCGTATTGTTCTGGAACTAAAAAGAGGGGCGGATATAAAGAACCTCACAAATATGCTCTATAAAAAGACCAGACTCGAGGATACTTTTGGGGTAAATATGCTCGCGGTCGCTGACGGAAGACCTGAGACCATGGGTTTAAAGCGAATAATAGAGCATCATGTGAATTTCCAGTTTGACATTGCGACACGGAAATACAATACACTTCTTACAAAAGAAAAAGAGAAAAAGGAAGTTCAAGAAGGTCTGATAAAGGCTTGCAATGTTATAGATTTAATTATTGAAATCCTACGCGGAAGCCGCAATATAGAAGATGCAAGGAATTGCCTCATTCACGGAATTACCGATAATATTAATTTCAAAAGCTCAATTTCAAAAAAAATGGCGGCAATGCTGCGTTTTACCGAAAGACAGGCGAGCGCTATTTTAGAAATGAGGCTATATCGTTTGATTGGTCTGGAAATTGAAGCTTTAATGAAGGAACATGAGGAGACTGTAAAGAATATCAATACATATGAGGATATTCTGGAAAACTACGACTCTATGGCAAATGTTATTCTGGAAGATCTGGAGAAATGTAAAAAAGAATACAAGGTACCAAGGAAAACATTAATTGAGAATGCCGAAGAAGCAGTATTTGAGGAAAGCAAAATAGAGGAGCAGGATACGGCTGTACTAATTGATCGTTTTGGGTATGCGAAGTGCATAGACATGCCTACCTACGAGAGAAATAAGGAGGCGGCTGACAGTGAAAATAAAGAGGTCATTTTTGTTAAAAATACGGGTAAAATCTGTCTCTTTACTGCCGATGGGAAAATGCACCAGATAAAGGTTCTGGATATGCCAATGGGCAAATTCAGAGACAAGGGAGTCCCCATTGATAATATCAGCAATTACGATAGCTCAAAAGAAGAAGCAGTGTATTTTTGTGATCAGGAGCAACTCGGGGTAGCAAAACTATTGTTCGCAACAAAACTGGGCATGATGAAAAAGGTTGAAGGAAATGAGTTCATTGTATCAAAGCGCACATCAATAGCTACCAAATTAAATGATGGAGACGCACTTCTGACTATTAGAGTACTGGAAGAAAATGCAAATGTCGTATTACAGACGAAAAATGGCTATTTCCTACGTTTCAGAGCAGATGAAGTTACTGAGAAAAAGAAGGGTGCTGTCGGAATCCGATGCGTGAAATTACAGAAAAAGGATGAGGTTGAACAGGTCTATATGTTTGAAGACGGAAAGGAAATGAAAATCCCATATAAGGACAGAGAACTTTCGCTTAATCACCTAAAGCTTGCAAAACGTGATACCGTTGGTACTAAGCCCAGATAAGTAAATCAATAACATGTATTGATTTCATTATAGAAACTAATATTAATGTGGTCTGTTGGGAATTACGTGATGTATAACTCATAATGATTAAAAATTGATAAAATATTTACTTGAATGATTTTCGATATAAAATAATATGTTATATTAAGCCGGAGTATTTAAAGGACGAGTGTTCTTAAGAGCTTCGGTTTTATTATGCGAAAATTTTATAAGTGGGTAGTCCAACGAAGAAAAATTAATATGGTTATATTCGGTCTGTGCTTTGCGGTGTGTATGGTTTTGCGCACATTAGTACCTGTAAATTACGACTTGAATTCATATCTCCCCGCAGATGCCCCATCTACGCTTGGTCTTGAAAAAATGGAAGATACTTTCGGAAATGATGTTCCCAATATGCGGGTAATGGTTGAGGGTTTAAATATCCCGCGAGCGCTTGAACTAAAGACAAAGATAAGCAGGATCAAGGGCGTTGCAAAAGTCACTTGGTTAGATGATGCGACAGATATATTGGTGCCGACAGAAATGATGGATTCCGGTACTATTGAAACATATTATAGAGATGAATCCGCACTTTTCCTGTTAACGATTGAAAATCATGAACTGGTTAAAACCGTCAATGAAATAAGGGAACTATTAAATAACGAATTAGATGGCGGCTTTGCAATGGACGGTACTGCGGTTTTCACAGAAGCGGCTACAAATAATACGGTCTTGGAAGTCGCAAAGGTGACGCTGGGCGCAATTATCTTCGTATTTTTGGTATTGTTGCTAACCACCACATCATGGTTTGAACCGGTAATCGTTATGATTGGTCTACTTGTTTCGGTTGTTATTAACGCCGGTACCAATATTGTTTTCGGAGAAATTTCGTTTGTTACCAATGCAGCGGGAAGCATACTGCAATTAGCGGTATCGCTGGATTATTCGGTATTTCTTTTGCATAGGTACAATGATATCAGAGATAAATACAAAGAGTTAAAACTAAGCTGCTTTAACCATAAAATCAGTTCAAAAGCTCCTTACGAGAAAACCATCTCAAAAGCTTTAAGCAGTAGTATTAACTTAAGAGCCATGATTTTGGCACTTAATAAAACAACTACCTCAATACTGTCCAGTGGTTTAACAACTGTTATCGGTTTTTTTGCATTGTGTCTCATGAGATTTCGAATTGGACCGGATTTAGGGTTTGCGCTTTCAAAAGGGGTGGTGATCAGTCTTATTTCAGTCTTTGTTTTTCTGCCTTCGCTGATTTTATCCTCTTCTAAATTGATTGACAAAACACGTCACAAAGCTCTTTTGCCATCATTTGACAGATTTGGAAAAATCGTCTTAAAACTGATGCTGCCTACGATGATTATTGCACTAACTATAGCTTTGCCATCATATTTAGCATCGATTAATAACGACTACTATTACGGTGCATCACATATATTTGGTGCTGGGACTTTAGTGGGGCAGGATAGAAATGCAATAGAACAGAAATTTGGAAAAAGCAATATATACGCGATAATGGTGCCGTCAGGAGACATAGTTAAGGAGCGAGAACTTTCGGAGGCACTTCATAAAATCCCTGAAGTGACAAGTATAATTTCTTACGCGGATAATGTAGATGCAATGATTCCGACAGAATTTATTGGCAGCGACGACTTAACAGACTTGATGACAGAAGGTATTGCCAGATTAATAATTACGGTAAAGTCCGATTATGAAGGAGAACAAAGCTTTGCTGTGGCCAATAAAATCAGAGAAATAGCGGATTATTTTTATCCGAATGAATCCTTTATTGCCGGAGAGACCTTAAGCACATTGGACTTAAAGGATACCGTAACTGCGGATATGAAAAAGGTAAATACTGTTGCTATTGCGGCGGTGTTTATAGTGCTTATTTTTGCGACTAAGACAATATTATTGCCGATCATACTGGTGTTTTGTATTGAGATGGCAATCTGGATAAATCTTGCAATTCCTTATTTTAGAGGAAGTCCGATTTTCTATGTTGCGTATCTGATAATCAGTTCCATTCAGCTGGGGGCCACGGTGGATTATGCGATTTTATTGACCGATAGGTATACGGAAATGAGGAAAAATATGTCAAAGAAAGAATCGGTAGTAAAGACGGTTTCAAATGTTACGATTTCAATTCTGACATCAGGTCTGGCGTTACTGGTGGTAGGAATGTTGTTGGGCATTTTCTCGACTCATGGACTTTTGTCACAGCTTGGTTATTTTATAGGAATAGGCGCGCTGTGCTCAATGGTAATTGTTATTTTTGTGCTGCCTGCAATGTTAAGTCTGTTTGACAGATTAATCAGAAAATCCCAAGAAAGAGAGGTTCCGTTAAAAAAATGAATAAACCAAGAATTATGGCAGTTTTACTGCTCTGTTTACTATCGTGCTCTTGTGCATTAAGAGTAATAGCGCAAAGAAAGGATCCAGATATTATTAAGGCGGACGAGGAAATTTCGTGTTCCGAAAAAGAAGAAGTCATTTATGCAAAAGCGACTCCCTCCGCAGAAATATCGGATGTATATGTGGTAAACACATTTCCAAGTGGCACCTATACTGATTATGGCGACTATTCGAAGATTAAAGAAATAAGTTCAGATGGTAGTATTTCCGTGTTGGCAGATGAAATCGCCGTGTCTGCTAAAGAACGTTTTAGCTTCCAGGGAAAACTTAAGAGTGTGATATTGCCATGGAATATTTCCCTAAAGTATCTAATGAATGGAAAAGAGGTAAGAGCAGAAGCCTTAGCGGGTGTTTCAGGTGAAGTCATTATAAATTTAAGCATTTCACCTAATGAAAAGACTCCCGAAGTGTTTGGAGAACAATTTGTCCTTCAAGCAATATTCGAGTTTGATTCCGAAAAAGTTACTTCTATTACGGCGCAGAACGCGACGATTACGACTTCGGGGGCGAAAAAGCAGGTTTCATATATCGTATTGCCGGGCAAAGAACTTAATACTCAGATGCTCTTGACAACGAATGACTTTGAAATGAGAAATGTATTGTTTAATGGAGTGCGAATGAATTTCGGTCAAGACGCGCTGATTTCCGAAATTAAAAACCGAGCCGACGAAGCATTGAAAGCATCAGGCGACTTGAAAGAAGGGACGGCAAAGCTTCTTTCCGGTATGCAAAAACTTAAACATGGTGGCGAAACTCTAAAGGCAAAGAATAAAGAATTAAAGAATGTGTCCAATATAATAAAAACAGGTGCAAATGATTTGGTTTCTGATATTAAAGAAAAGCTGAATAACGAATTGAAAGGAACTTTAAGTGATAAGGAAATTGATGATGTAAACAAAATCATTAATGAATCAAGCGCAGAACTAAATAGCCTCGTGAGCGGGCTTAATACTTATATGAGCTCGGTAGAAAAATTGGCTGACGGAATTTCTGCAATTGAAATCAATATGAAGAAATTAAGTGCCGGAACAAATGAATTCAACGAAAAAATTGCCGATATAAATAAAGAACTTCTGGACGAAATAGGAATTTTCGCGGATAATGAAAGTGCGGGAGGCGTACCCTCTTTTGTATCCGAAAAGAATGGAAATATTTCTTCGGTGCAATTTGTTATCAGGACCGAGTCGATAAGCAAAGCAATAGCAGAAGAATCCGATGAAGAAATTAATGTTCAACCATCCTTCTGGGAAAAGTTGTGGCGTTTGTTTGGATGAACCGATCATTTACTGATAATAACCTGAATCTAAGAAAGGAAGGCAGTGTTTCACACTGTGGAACATCAATAACTACAATTATGAACAGTCAGTTTGATAAGAGCTTTGCAAATGAGTTTTCTTTTTCCTTACCCACTAAGATTATATTCGGAGCGGGTTGTGTCAGTAAACTTCCTGAAGTATTAGCTGAATACGGAATTAAGTATCCATTAATAATCACTGACAAAGGAATCGTGAATGCGGGGATAGCAGGTAAAGTAGAGGCAATGGTTCCTGATTATGTGCTATTTTCGGGAGTTGAAGCAAATCCGAAGGATGAGAATGTTAAGGATGCTACGATAGAATATAAAAATGGGCGAAATGACGGGATAATTGCCGTCGGCGGCGGAAGTGCGATAGATTGTGCAAAGGCAGTGGGGGTGCTCGCCGCAAATAATACTTTAGATATCAGACCCTTTGAAGACAGGTCTCTGGGAGTAAAACCTTTACCGCCTCTCATAAGCATCCCGACTACCGCCGGCACCGGTTCAGAAGTGACGTTTTCTTCAGTTATTACGAATACAAAAGGGCATTATAAGATGACAATTAAAAATGCCTTTACGGCACCGACTGTGGCACTTTGTGACCCCGAGCTTACTTTAAGTGTGCCGCCGTCAGTAACCGCTTCTACAGGAATGGATGCGCTCACTCATGCCATTGAAGGTTACACTGCCACCTGCAGCAATTCGATAGCGGATTCGGTCGCGCTATACGCAATGCAAATCATATATGCTAATCTTGAAACGGCTGTAAATTATGGCGAAGATTTAGAGGCTCGAAGTGCAATGCTGATGGGAAGTCTGCTTGCCGGAATAGCATTTTCGCATTCCGATGTCGGTTCGGTGCACTGCATAGCCGAAGCACTTGGCGGGAAATATGACCTCGCACATGGTACATGTAATGCGGTAATATTGCCCTATATGATGGAATATAATAAGGAGTATTGCGTGAAACGCTACGCGAAATGTGCGGAGGCCTTCGGACTGCCGGTTTATGGATTCACTGATGAGGAAAAAGCAAAAGCGGCTGTCGAGGCGGTGCGAGAACTTGCGCAAAAAGTCGGGTTGCCAAAATTCTCGGAATTAGGAGTAAATGAAAAAGACTTTCCGGCACTTGCGATGGCCTCGTATAAAAATGGATCCACACCCAGCAATCCTCGAAAAATGGGAGTAGCGGAATATACTGAAGTTCTTAAGATAATGCAGGGAACTAAATAGTTTTCAAAAACCCCTTGCGTTTTCTTTTAAAACGTGTTAAGCTACGCTTTAGTTTCATAGTAACTGTTAATCAAGAGTGGACGCGAGTTCACTCTTTATCATTGATAGAGGGGTGTTTATGTCAAGAAGCGAGGACTACTGCTTAAAAACCGAAGAGCTTCTTCAACCCATCGTGGAGGATAAGGGTTTTGAATTAGTCGATGTGGAATACGTCAAAGAGGGCGGCATTTGGTACCTTCGCGCTTATATTGATAAAGAAGGCGGTATTACCATCGACGATTGTGAAGCGGTCAGCAGAATGCTATCTGATTTGCTTGATGAGAATGACTTTATTGCGGATGCATATTGTTTGGAGGTCAGTTCACCGGGGCTTACGAGAGAGCTTAAGAAGGACAGAGATTTTGAAAGGGCAATAGGAAAAGCGATTGAATTAAAGATCTATCCCGGGCGCGAGGGAGCCGGAGTACACATTGGAATATTAGAGAGCTTTGATGAGAAAAGTATTACGATTACCGAAGATGACGGGACAAAGAAATTCTACGAGAAATCTGACATTGCTACCATTCACTTGTATGTTGATTTCTAACTCTGTTACGAAATGAGCTACCGGAACTATGCAATATCAGGCAATCCGGGTTATGACAATTAATAAAGTAATTTTTGTATAATATTTTGAGCATAGGTAATTTAATCAGGAGGACACAGGAAAAAATGAACACAGAATTATTGGAAGCGCTGAATATTCTTGAGAGAGAAAAGGAAATCAGCAAGGAATCTATGTTGGACGCGATTGAGAGCTCACTCTTAAACGCTTGCAAAAACCATTTCGGAAAGGTTGATAATGTTAAAATCATTGTCGATAAGGAAACCTGTGATTATCGTCTGTTTGCCGAAAAAGAAGTGGTTGAAACTGTTGAGGAAAAAAACGACCAGATTTCGCTTGAGGATGCGTTGGCACTTAAGGAAGACGCAAAAATCGGTGATATTGTCGAAGTGCCGATCGAGTCAAAGTCGTTTGGACGTATTGCCACGCAGAATGCAAAGAACCTGATTTTACAGAAGATCCGAGAGGAAGAAAGAAAGGTCGTATTTGATCAGTACTATGAAAAAGAAAAGGATGTTGTTTCCGGTGTGGTACAGCGTTTCATCGGAAAGAACATTAGCATAAATCTGGGCAAAGCAGACGCTATGCTCCCCGAAAACGAGCAGATTAAGAGCGAGCACCTGCGTATCCAGGAAAGAGTTAAAGTTTATGTGGTTGAGGTAAAGAACACTACCAAAGGCCCGAGGATTCAGGTTTCCAGAACCCACCCTGATCTGGTGAAGCGGTTATTTGAAGAAGTCGTGACAGAAATCAGGGAAGGTATCGTTGAAGTGAAGATTATCGCGCGCGAAGCAGGCAGTCGTACTAAGATCGCTGTCTGGTCAAATGATCCCGATGTCGATCCTGTAGGTGCCTGCGTAGGTATGAAGGGCTCCCGCGTCAATGAAATCGTTACCGAGCTAAAGGGTGAAAAAATTGACATCATTAATTGGAGTGACAATCCTGCTATTTTGATTGAAAATGCGTTAAGTCCGGCAAAGGTTATTTCCGTTTCAGCTGACCCCGACGACAAAACCGCGAGTGTTATTGTTCCTGACTATCAGTTGTCGCTGGCAATTGGTAAGGAAGGTCAGAACGCGAGACTTGCAGCAAAGCTGACGGGCTATAAGATTGATATTAAAAGCGAAACTCAGGCGATTGAGTCAGGAGAGTTGCCCGCGAATTACATGGATCTTCAGGAAGGCATATATGAAGAAGAAATGTATGATAACTTTGAAGAGGGCGAATATGATATGGATACACTTTACGCAGATGAAGAGTACACCGACGATTTACAGGATGGGGATGAGTCTTTCGCCGAAGATGAATCAGATGAAGATTTTGAAGGCGAAGAATTAGCCTATGATGACGATGGTGAGGAAGAACAATAGATTTTTGTTTAATTGATTAACCCGGGGGAGGAAATATGGGGGCTTCAAGAAAAATTCCTCAGCGTAAATGCGTAGGCTGTCAGGAATTAAAAAATAAGAATGATTTGCTCAGAGTAATCAGGACACCTGAAGGCGAGTTTGTTCTGGATGAAACCGGCCGAAAAAACGGTCGAGGTGCTTATATATGCCGTAATCAGGAGTGTTTTGAAAAAGCAGTGAAGAATAAGGGATTGGAGCGTTCATTCAAAGGAAAAATTCCGGATGAAGTTTACAAGGCACTTGGAGAGGAGTTAAAGGAACTTGGAGTATGATAGTGCACTAAAAATGTTGGGATTGGCCGAAAAGGCAGGAAAGGTTCAAAGCGGAGCATTTCTCGCAGAAAAAGCCATCAAAGGCGGGATTGCTGAAATGGTATTAATTGCCTCGGACACATCATATAATACCAGAAAACAGTTTATTAACAGTTGCAAATGGTATAATATAAAATGTTACGAGTTTATAGATAAAGAAACGCTCGGAAAAGCTATCGGGAAAGAGGAAAGAGCTGTGATTGCGATTACCGACAAAGGTTTGGCTAAAGCCATAAAAGAAAAAATGGAGCAACAGGTTTTAAGGGAGGCAAGATTGGATGTCGAAAGTTAAAGTATATGAATTGGCGAAAGAATTGGACAAAACAAGCAAAGAGCTGGTTGAGTTCCTGCAATCAAAGGGCAGGGAAGTAAAAAGCATGAGTGGCTTGGAGGAGGAAGAGGCAGGAATGGTGCGTGCCGCTTTTTCGGGTACTAAGAAAGAAGATTCAAAGGAAAAAACCGTTCCTGAAAAGATAGCGCAGCCCGAAAGTGATAAAACACCCGAGACTCCGGCTGAACCACCCAAAAAGAAAAGTATTGTCACAGTTTTTCGCCCTCAAAACACCCAGAATGCCCAAAATGCCCCCAGAGGTAAGCAGAGAAACGCAAGGCCTCAAACGCAGGGCACATCCAGAAGTACACCCCAAGGCGCTGCGAGAACAGATAATTCCGGACGCGAGAGAAGACTCGTTATGACCAGTGAATACCCAGGCGGGGGGAGACCATCCGGCGACGGCAGGCGCCCTATTAATGCCGGCGAAAGAGCATCCGGCACAAGACCTATAGGCGCGGGAGGCAGACCCGTTTCTTCCGGCAGACCCGGCGAAAGACCCAGAAGACCTCTTACAAGAGAAGAAATCTTGAGCTTGAGGAAGCCTGAACCCGAGGTGGATCTTGAAGCATTAATCGGTTCCTCAAAGCCTTCCGATAAGAAAAAACCTGTAAAAACAGCAAAACCTGTTGAAGATAAAGAGACGAAGAACCTTTCAGAAGAGGTCAAAACGCAGCAAAATGTTTCGGAAACCACAACGGTGAATGAAACTCCCGAAGCTAATAAAACGGCAATAGAAAAAGACGTGACTCCTTCGGAGAAAATTTTAGTACAAGACAATGAGAAAGATTTTAAGAACCAAGATATCCCTACAGAAGCTAAGACAGAAAAAGCAACTGAACCGTTAAAGAAAGTAAAAAAAGAAGAAAGTCCCGCCCGTCAGTCAGGTGGGACGGGAGCGCGCTCCGACAGACCTGCCGCGCAGCAGCGTAGTTTCCGCTCCGACAGACCTGCCGGAGAAAGAAGTAATTTCCGTTCGGACAGACCTGCCGGCGAGAGAAGTAATTACCGCTCAGATAGGCCTGCCGGCGAAAGAGGCAATTTCCGTTCAGACAGACCTGCCGGAGAAAGAAGTAATTACCGTTCAGACAGACCTGCCGGCGAAAGAAGCAATTTCCGTTCAGACAGACCTGCCGGAGAAAGAAGTAATTTCCGTTCAGACAGACCTCCCGGAGAAAGAAGTAATTACCGTTCAGACAGACCTGCCGGAGAGAGAGGAACTTATCGTTCCGACAGACCTGCGGGTGAAAGAAGTAATTTCCGTTCAGACAGACCGAGTTTTGGCGACAGAACGCCCAAAACCGACAGGACAGGCGCCGGAATTTCCGCCCGCCCGGAACGCCCCGGCTTAGCTGAAAAAACTTCTCGTACCGAACGCGACGGAGCGTTCTCAAAGAGAAAAGGTGCAGGTACTCAGGGCGAGGCCGCAAAACCAAAACGTAAAGGCATTATTTTAGATAAAGACAAAGAAAAGAATAAAGCATATCTCAAAGACGACGACGGAAGGGTCGCAAAGAGCGCCAGAAGACCTGCTCCTGCCGCCAAACAACAAGCTTCAAAGCCGGCACCTCGTCCTGTTAAGATAGAAGATGATATTAAGTCAATTATTATTCCCGAGTATTTAACTATTCAGGAATTGGCGGATAAAATGAAAGTGGTGCCTTCCGCAATAGTTAAGAAACTGTTCTTGCAGGGGAAAATTGTTACTGTTAATCAGGAAATTGATTACGCCACTGCCGAAGAAATTGCCTTGGAATTTAACATTCTAAGTGAAAAAGAAGTAGTGGTAGACGTCATTGAGGAGCTATTAAAAGAGGATGATGAAGCGCAGGAGAAGCTTGAAAAACGTCCTCCTGTCGTCTGCGTCATGGGACATGTCGACCATGGCAAGACTTCGCTATTGGACGCCATCAGACATACTCACGTCATTGATAAAGAGGCCGGAGGTATAACTCAGCATATTGGTGCTTATGTCGTGGAAATTAACGGCGAGAAAATCACCTTCCTTGATACGCCGGGTCACGAAGCCTTTACCGCCATGCGTATGAGAGGCGCCAATTCCACAGATATTGCGATTCTTGTGGTGGCCGCAGATGATGGAGTAAAGCCCCAGACTATTGAGGCTATTAACCATGCAAAAGCAGCCGGAATTGAGATTGTTGTAGCTATTAATAAAATCGATAAACCGGGGGCGAACGTCGAAAAGGTAAAGCAAGAACTCACCGAGTATGAACTTATTCCCGAGGATTGGGGAGGCAGTACAATCTTCGTGCCTGTTTCCGCAAAGACCGGCGAGGGACTCGAAAACCTCATGGAAATGCTGCTTTTGGCCGCTGAAGTTTTGGAACTTAAAGCCAATCCGGACAGACGCGCCAGAGGACTTGTGATCGAGGCTGAGCTTGATAAAGGCAAAGGTGCTGTAGCGACTGTTCTTGTTCAAAAAGGCACATTAAGGGTCGGAGATGCTATTGCCGCGGGCAGCGCATTCGGAAAAGTACGTGCGATGATGGATGATAAGGGCAGAAAAGTGAAAGAAGCAAAGCCCTCGATGCCTGTGGAAATACTCGGTCTTAACGATGTTCCTGACGCGGGCGATGTCTTTGTAGCCTTTGACAATGATAAAGAAGCCAGGAATTTCGGAGAGACATTTATTGCGCAGAATCGTGTCAAGCTTATTGATGACACCAAGAAGCAACTTTCTCTTGATGATTTGTTTACACAGATAAAAGAAGGTAACTTAAAAGAGCTTGGAATTATTGTAAAGGCCGATGTTCAAGGAAGTGTTGAAGCAGTCAAGCAAAGCCTCTTGAAGCTATCGAATGAAGAAGTAGTTGTTAAGGTGATTCATGGAGCCGTCGGAGCTATTAATGAGTCGGATGTTAGCCTTGCTTCAGCTTCCAATGCGATAATTATCGGATTCAACGTGCGTCCTGATGCGACTGCAAAGGAAACCGCCGAGCGCGAAAAGGTCGATATCAGGCTATACAGAGTTATCTATAATGCAATTGATGATATAGAGGCAGCTATGAAGGGTATGCTTGATCCGGTTTACGAAGAAAAGGTGCTTGGTCACGCAGAGATTCGCCAGACTTTTAAGGCATCCGGCGTCGGAACAATCGGCGGCTCATATGTCTTGGACGGCACGTTCGAAAGAGATTGTCAGGTGCGCATAACAAGAGACGGTATCGTTATCTTCGAAGGACCGCTCGCATCCCTGAAACGTTTTAAGGACGATGTTAAGGAAGTCAGAGCCGGATATGAATGCGGATTTGTCTTCACCAATTTCAATGATATAAAAGAAGGCGACATGGTAGAGTCATTTAAGATGGTGGAAATACCACGTTAACGTCCCCTGACCTCTCCTGACCTTTAGGAGTGTAGACGGAACCTGACCTTAAGTAGTGTAGACCGTAGTCGAGGTATTTATTTATGAAACGCAGAAGTAATAAAAATATACGAATTAACGCCGAAGTTCAAAGAGAGCTTTCGCACATTATTCAATATGGTTTGAAAGACCCGAGAGTTACTGCGCTTACCAGTGTAGTGAAGGTTGATGTTGCCCCGGATTTAAAGACTTGTAAAGCCTATATAAGCACACTTGGCGAGGATAATTCACTTGTCGAAACGATAAAAGGCTTACAGAGTGCGGAAGGATTCATTCGACGCGAACTTGCGAGGACGCTTAATATGCGCAATACTCCGGAGATTAAATTTATCGCTGATTCATCGATTGCCTATGGGGTAAAAATGTCTAAGAGAATCGAGGAACTGGTAGGAGACATTGATGATACCGAAAAAACCGATGATATTGATAAAAATGCTGATAGGGAAAATTCTGAGGAACCGGGACAGGAATAATTAGTGACAACATGGGAAATGTAGAATTTATCGGATTAATTGAAAAAGCAAATAGCATAGCTTTAGGAGGACATATTCGCCCTGACGGAGATGCGACAGGTTCCACAATGGGATTATCGGAATACATAAGGACGCTATATCCTGAGAAAAAGGTGGATGTCTATCTCGAAGAAATCCCGCCTGAATACCATTTCTTAAAAGGGACAGATTTGGTTAAGCATGAGTGTACGCAAGAGGTCTACGATTTATTTATCTGTGAGGATTGCGGCGACGCAAAGAGACTCGGATTTTCAATGAAAGCTTTTGAAAAGGCTAAAGATACGATTTGCATCGATCACCACATCAGTAATCAGTCGTTTGCGGCGCATAATTTTATTGATCCTGACGCGAGCTCTACTTCTGAAATTGTTTTCAGGTTGATCGACAAGTCTGTATTGAACAAAGATATAGCCGAGTGCCTGTTTCTCGGAATAGTTCACGATACCGGAGTTTTTCAATATGCCTGCACTGCTCCCGAGACTTTAGAAGCGGCAGCCGTATTGTTACGTTTTGGCATTGACGCACCAAAAATTATTTTTGAAACGTACTATCAAAAGACATATTCGCAGCTTAGAATCACCGGTAAAGCGCTGGAATCGAGCAGGTTAATAGAAAATGACACTTGCATTGTTTCGCAGATATCTTATGAAGATCAGACAGAGTATCATGTCACGCCGATGGATTTGGATGGTATAGTGAGCCAGCTGAGACTATCGAAAGAGGCAAAATTAGCGGTATTCTTTTATGAAACCGCTCCCGGTGAATGGAAAATAAGCCTTCGATGCGTAGACGGAATTGATGTCAGTTTAATAGCAGGACATTTCGGAGGCGGAGGGCACGTGCTGGCATCGGGATTTTCGACAAAGAAAAAGCCTGACGAGATGCTTGCGCTTATTCTGGAGCAGTTCAGGTTGCAATTAGTCTAAAACCGCAATATAGATTCAGGAGTAATATATGTCGGAAGGCTATCCATATAATGGAGTTATAATAGTTAATAAAGAAGCGGGCTTTACATCGCATGATGTAGTCGCCGTAATGCGAGGAATTTTTGGACAGCGAAAAGTCGGACATACCGGGACTTTAGACCCACAAGCTACCGGTGTTCTTCCGATTTGCCTTGGCAGTGCCACAAAACAAAGCGAAGCCTTAAGCGCAAAGAATAAAACATACCGAACTGTCCTATTGCTTGGGAAAACGACTGATACACAGGATATTACGGGCAAAGTGCTGTCGGAATGCGAGTTTAGTGACGCTAAAGATAGCAATAAAAAAGATGAAATTTTGTCTGTAATCAAATCATTTATCGGAAAACAGGAACAAATTCCGCCTATGTACTCGGCCGTAAAGATAAACGGCAAAAAGCTCTATGAACTTGCCAGAGCAGGAAAAGAAGTAGAAAGAAAACCCAAATCAATTGAAGTCTATGATATCAGGGTTTTGTCGGTAGAATTGCCGAGAGTCGAATTCGAAATCGATTGCTCAAAAGGAACATATATTAGGACGATTTGTCACGATATTGGAGCTCATTTGGGCTGCGGTGGTTGTATGGAAAGTCTCGTGCGGCTAAAATCAGGTGAATTCGATATCAATATAGCGCATACATTGGAACAAATACGTGATAAGATTTCTGAAGGTAATATTGACGAATGGTTAATAAAGGTATGACTGTATCGCATGAAATAACAGCTGATTTGGTTGACAGACCAACGGTAATCACAATCGGAAAATTCGACGGATTTCATTTAGGTCATCAAAAGCTTTTAAAAACCGTCATTAAAGAATCCAAGGCAAGGAACCTTGCAAGTCTTGTTTTTGTAATTGACATGGGGAAGCAAGATTCGCTAATGACGCGCGAAGAAAGGGAAAATTTCCTTTATAATAAAGTGGATTACCTTTTGGAGGTTGACTTTACGTCAGGATTCAAGAATACTTCGGCCGTAGACTTCATTAAGGAGATACTTTGCGAAAAACTCCATGCTGGGTTGATTGTAGTCGGAGAGGATTTTCGTTTCGGTTATAAACATAAAGGTGATCCCGAGCTATTAAGGGAATTATCGAAAGAATGCGGTTATGAATTGATAGTGGTACCTCAGGAGTATTATAAGAATGAGGTAATCAGCAGTACGAGAATAAAAAAGGCAATAATGCAAGGGGATAGAAAAAGCGCTGCGGCGATGCTTAATAGGGAATAATATGCTTTACATATTGGTTTAGCTGTGTTATACTTCCATGCGTTGGCAAAAGCCGATGTTCGGTAAAGGGACACTCCGACCCTTACTTAATATCAGGCGATTCTACAAACATAAGGAGGAATAAGATGATTGGTAAAGAGCAAAAGGCGCAGATTGCGTCTGAATTCGGCAGAGGAGAAGGCGATACCGGTTCGCCGGAGGTTCAAATTGCGATTTTGACAGCCAGAATTAATGATTTGAAGAGTCACTTCGACAAAAACCCGAAGGATCATCACTCAAGACGGGGTCTTCTTAAAATGGTAGGTCAGAGGCGCGGACTTCTGGCGTATCTTAGGAAGATGGATATTGAAAGATATCGTACCCTTATTGAAAAATTAGGTTTAAGAAAGTAACTAAAAGTATTGGCGGCGGCTCTTTTATAGAGCTTGCCGCCATGTTTGCGGAAATGAGTACGAGACCACTGAAAAGTACATTATTCAGAAAATAGTGTATTTCCCAGTAGTTTCGGTACTCTCCCGCTGAAGAGAAAAAAGGAGAGAAATATGTACAAAGAATTTAAGATGGAACTCGCCGGCAGAACCCTGAAAGTAGACGTGGGGAGGGTAGCTGCACAGGCGAACGGCGCTGTCTTAATGCACTACGGGGACACCTGTGTATTGAGCACTGCCACCGCATCCACAAAACCCAGAGACGGAATTGACTTTTTCCCATTGAGTGTCGAGTATAATGAACGTCTCTATTCGGTAGGAAAGATCCCGGGGGGATTCAATAAGAGAGAGGGAAAACCCACCGAAAATGCTATTCTGACAGATAGAGTCATAGACAGACCCATGCGCCCTCTATTTCCAAAGGATTATCGCAATGATGTAACTTTAGAGAACTTAGTTCTTTCGGTTGATCAGGATTGTTCACCGGAGCTATGCGCAATGCTGGGCTCTGCAATTGCCGCAACGATTTCAGATATTCCGTTTGACGGGCCGATTGCGACTACGCAAGTGGGTCTGGTTAATGGGGAAATGGTCTTTAATCCTACGGCTTCGGAAAAAGAATCTTCTGATTTATCGCTTACAGTTGCATCCACCCGTGATAAAGTAATCATGATTGAGGCAGGAGCCAATGAAGTACCCGAAGACAAAATGCTTGAGGCGATTTTTGCGGCACATTCGTTGAATCAGGAGATTATCGCATTTATTGATACGATTGTCATCGAATGTGGCAAGGAAAAGCACGAATATGAAAGCTGCGCGATACCTGAGGAGTTATTTGAAAAGATAAAAGAAATAGTTCCGCCATCTGAAATGGAAGAGGCTGTATTTACAGATGAAAAACAGGTCAGGGAGGCAAATATCAGAGCTATCACCGAGAAATTGGAAGCTGCTTTCGCCGAAAATGAAGAATGGCTTTCGGTACTTTCAGAGGCTATTTATCAGTATCAGAAAAAGACTGTCAGAAAGATGATTCTTAAAGATCATAAGCGCCCGGACGGACGCGCCATAGATGAGATACGTCCTTTGGCTGCTGAAATTGATTTAATTCCGCGTGTTCACGGTTCTGCAATGTTCACAAGAGGTCAGACCCAAATCTGCACGATTACGACCTTAGCCCCGCTTGCGGAGGCTCAGAAACTCGATGGTTTGGATGAGGCGGAGACTTCCAAAAGATATATGCATCATTATAATTTTCCCTCTTATTCAGTTGGAGAGACCAGACCTTCCAGAGGCCCGGGGAGGCGTGAAATCGGACACGGAGCATTAGCCGAGAGAGCGCTCATTCCCGTTCTTCCTACAGAAGCGGATTTCCCATACGCGATCAGGACGGTGTCTGAGACTTTCGAGTCGAATGGCTCCACTTCTCAGGCGAGCGTTTGTGCTTCATCTATGTCGTTAATGGCAGCCGGTGTACCGATCAAAGCGGCGGTGGCAGGTATTTCTGCAGGTCTCGTAACGGGAGATACGGATGACGATTATTTGGTACTTACCGATATTCAAGGGTTAGAGGATTTCTTTGGAGATATGGACTTTAAAGTCGCCGGTACTCATAAGGGCATCACTGCTATCCAGATGGATATTAAAATTCATGGTCTGACAAATGCAATCATAACCGAGGCTATTGCAGCCACTAAGAAAGCTCGTACATATATCCTCGATGAGGTAATGGCAAAAGCTATTGATACGCCCAGACCGGAAGTTGGAGAATTTGCACCGAAGATCATTCAGATGCAGATTGACCCGTCTCAGATTGGGGAAGTGGTCGGGCAGCGAGGAAAGACTATTAACGCGATTATCGAGCAGACCGGAGTAAAGATTGACATTAATGATGACGGTTTTGTTTCAATTTGCGGACTCGATCCTGAGAGCATGGAAAAAGCAAGGAAGATTATCACCTTAATTCTGATGGAATTCGAAGCCGGAATGGTATTGGAAGGTAAAATTGTCAGCATTAAGGAGTTTGGGGCTTTTGTGGAATTTGCTCCCGGAAAAGAAGGAATGGTTCACATTTCAAAGCTTGCCAAGCACCGTGTTGACAGGGTAGAGGATGTTGTCAATATTGGAGATATGGTAAAGGTAGTGTGCCTCGGAAAAGACAAGATGGGAAGGTTATCTTTTAGTATTAAAGACGTTGCGCAATAATAGTAATAGTAATGTGCTTTTAGGCGGAGGTGTATCATGAGAGTTCAAATAATAGGCATGGGTGCTTTGGGGCTTTTATTTGGAAGTACTATTTATGATAACGGCGGAGACGTGGCTTTCATTATGGATCAGGAGAGGATTGAAAGGGCAATAAATAATCCTCCTATCGTTCAGGGAAAGACCTATGAATTTACGTATTTAGTGCCACATGAAGCACCTGTCGCAGATTTACTGATTTTTGCCGTTAAATATAATGCCTTGCAAGAAGCGATTGATACTGTCAAAGCTTCAGTCGGTGAAAATACGATTTTGTTGTCTGTCTTGAATGGGATTGTAAGCGAAGATGAAATCGGAGAGGTCTACGGAAGAGAAAAGCTCGTTTACAGTGTCGCGCAGGGTATGGACGCCGTGAAAACGGGCAATTCACTTGCTTTTAAGACAGCGGGGGAACTGCGAATCGGAGTACGCGAGGATTCACAGAAGGAAAACTTAAATAAGCTCGCCGGATTCTTTGATGAAATGAATGTTCCATATACGATTGAAGCAGATATCTATTATAGGCTATGGAGCAAATTTATGCTCAATGTCGGAACGAATCAGGTATTAATGGTTTACGAAAAGACCTTTAAAGATCTCGTGACACCGGGGAAGATACATGACCTTGCTTATGCAGCGATGGACGAAGTTATTGCGATAGCAAATAAAGAAGGAGTAGCACTTTCAAGGACTGATGCTGATGATTACTTTGAGATAATAAGACATATGAATCCCGATGGTATTCCTTCAATGCGTCAAGATAGGATTGCAAAGAGAAAATCAGAGGTCGATATGTTTGCCGGAACAATTATTAAACTCGGAAAGAAGCATGGGATACCCACGCCCGTGAACGAGGAACTGTATAAACAGGTCGCTGAAATAGAGGCCAATTATTGACCTATTGTAATAGTCCTATGCGAAATATGACAAGAAAATCTCAGCTGCTTTGGAAAGCGGGGAATGCCCAGAGGTTACAGCCACTAATTCCCTTTCAGGAATTTTCTCAAGAGTTTTTATAACCGCGATACCCTCGCGGTTTTTTTGCAGGCAATAATCAGGTATAAAAGCTATTCCAAGCCCTATTCTGACCAAATCGATTAAAAAATCATTACTGCTTACTTCTATTTCAGGAACTAATTCCACCTGGTAAGTTCGCAGCAATGAATGAAGAAATTCGTTAGTGGTGCTGTTTCTGTTCAACATCATAATCGGAAATTTCATTAGCTCTGAAAAAGTAATTATGCGTTTATCAATCTCCGAATTTCCTTTGAACGATTCACCGATAATGAAATGGTCCTGAAATGAGGAGAGCTTTATCGTATCGGAGACAAGACCTAATGCGGAATTAGGATAATTAACGACTATTAAGTCCACCACGCCGCTCTCAAGCAGTTCGACACATCGCAACGAGGTGGCGTTAGTAACGCTGATATGCGATTCAGGGTATTCGTTGTGGAATCGCTCGAGATAGGGTACAAGAAAATATCTGCAAATAGTATCGCTGGCACCGATTCGCAAAGAACCGTTCCCAAGGCTTTGATCAGATAACTGCAATTCACCCTTTTGTATGAGACGCATTGCGGGCTCAATATGGCGCAGTAAAAGCTCACCTTCGGTGGTAAGTTGCACTTTCTTCGTACTTCTGATAAATAATGAACACCCAAGTTTTTTCTCAAGTGCCTTTATGGCCTGACTGACTGCAGACTGTGAAATATAGAGCTTTGAAGAAGCCTCCGAAAAAGACAGCGCCGCTGCCACTTGGTAAAAGACTTTATATAATTCATAATTAATATCCATATAAGCGCTCCTTATTAATATGACATGATTATATTCCAAACTTTTCCGTAATACAAATAAATCCGCAGTTTCCTAAAATCTATTTTGGACTATTCTCATATATTTCACAATTCATAATTAGACAATCTTATAAAATCGTGCTAAAATAATAGTCGTTTTACAGGTTGAATATATTAGTTTATGGAAAAATTCAATATGATAAGGGAACTGCCAAATACGGAACGCCCTTATGAAAAGTGCGAAGAAAAAGGTGCCGCGAGTTTATCCGACGCCGAACTTTTGGCGGTTATCTTAAGATCAGGTTCCAAAGGTGAGAGCGCGCTTTCATTAGCAAACAGGATTCTCTACAAGGAAGGGAATAATGGTTTGCTGAATTTGCATCAAGTGGGTCCGGAAAAGCTGATGGAACTTAGAGGCGTAGGCAGGGTCAAGGCGATTCAGTTAGCCTGCCTTTCCGAGATTTCAAAAAGAATGTCGAGGCTGCGTTTCCCTGAAGGTCCGAGCTTTTCCAGTCCAAAGCTCATTGCAACTTACTACATGGAAACAATGAGACACGAAAAGCAGGAACACGTAAAGCTCTTAATGCTGAATTCGAAATCGAGGCTTCTTGGAGAGACGACGATGTTTAAAGGCTCGGTTAATTCCTCGGTAGTGAACCCTAGAGAGCTCTTTATTGAGGCATTGCAAAGGAACGCGGTTTTTATAATACTTTTACACAATCATCCGAGCGGGGATCCGACTCCGAGCAAGGAAGATATTATGACAACAATACGGATAAAAGAAGCCGGAGCACTCGTGGGAGTTGAGCTTTTGGATCACATCATAATCGGGGACTGCAGTTATTCAAGCCTTCGTGAGATGGGACAACTATAACGGAGATTACATATGGCAAGAAATACCTATGGTCTTGACCTTGGTTCATACGAAATAAAAATATACGACCATGCCGCAGACCTCATTTGGAAGGCGAAAAGCTCTATTGCTATCGCAAATAAAAAAGAGGTCATGGCGATCGGGGATGAAGCTTACGAGATGTTCGAAAAAGTACCTGATGAAATACAGGTTCTTTTTCCTATGAAAGAAGGAGTTATCTCAAGGTTTGACGATATGCAGTTTCTACTACAAAATCTCCTTCAGGTCGGGGCGCAGTTTATGCGCGGAACCAATTACTTGATAGCGGTGCCTACCGATGTTACCGAGGTTGAAAAGAAAGCCTTTTTCGATTTATTCATACATTCCGCAGCCAAAGCTAAAGAGGTTAACATCGTAGAACGCTCAATTGCGGAAGCAGTGGGATTAGGGCTTAATCTTGCCAGAACAAAAGGCGTCTTTATCGCCAATATGGGCGGGGAAACCACCGAAATGTCAGTGCTCGCCGAGGGCGGTATTGTGCTTAATCGCTTAATGAAAATGGGCGGAGCGCACTTTGACCAGTCTGTAATCACAATGGTTAAAAACAGTCAGGATTTTCTGATTGGTCGGGTCACAGCCGAACATTTGCGAAGAAATTTTGATTTATTCTCCGGTGATACCAATTCCACAATAAAAGTTGCAGGCAGGGATTTAATATCAGGCGTGCCTGCGAGCAGGGAAATCCCTATTGCCACAGTAAGGGCTGCAATGAAAGAACCTCTCGAGACAGTCGTAGCCGCAATGGAAGCCTTGATGAACCGTTCGCCTTCCGAGGTCTTAAAGGCCATCAGAGAAAACGGAATCTGTCTAACAGGCGGCATAGCCAATACAAACGGATTGGCAGAGTATATCAGTGAGTTGACTGCATTGCCGGTGCGCAGCGCGGCTTACCCTGAGACATGTTCAGTGCAAGGCTTAAGAAAGATTATGGAATCCGATGAGCTTACAGATTACGCATACTCCATGTTGGATGCGGGCTTTAAATGGATGAGGTAGTATGAAGGTTAGAAATCCGGTACCAAAGAAAAACAGACATCGTTTTATAGTATTAGTCAGCATATGTGCGGCTCTATTGTTGGCGCAGATATTTTCCGACGGTAAAGGCCCTTTCCAATTGATTGGGAATTTCACAATTATTCCTATGCAAAAGGGACTTTCATATTTTGGCAGCTGGATTTGGGATATTACTGAGAATCTGAAAACCTTGAAAGAGGTAAAAGCCGAAAATGAGGAGCTTAAGGCCGAAGTTGAAAAGCTGAATGCCGATAACCTTAAGCTTCGCGAAGAACAATATGAACTGCAACGCCTCCGCGATTTATATAAATTGGACGAGTATTACGCCGATTATGAGAAAATCGGTGCGAGGGTAATAGCAAACAGCGGCTCCAATTGGTTTTCTGATTTCACTATTAATAAAGGCAGCAATGACGGAATAAAGGTTAATATGAACGTTATGGCGGGTACAGGACTCGTCGGAATCGTTGTGGAGGTCGGGCCTGATTATGCGAGGGTCAGATCTATTATCGACGATGCCAGTAATGTCAGCGGTCTGATTCTATCCACCTCGGATACTTGTATTGTCAGAGGTGATTTGAATCTTATGTCGGATGGAAGAATTCGCTTTGAAAAGCTTGCGAATAATGATAATCTGATTGTCCCCGGAGACGAAGTCGTAACATCACATGTAAGCAGCCGGTTTTTGCAGGGCTTATTTATCGGCTATATCAGTGAAATCCATGTGGATTCGAATAATCTCACTCGTTCGGGTTACATTACTCCCGCAGTAGATTTCAGTAAAATTCAGGAAGTCCTTGTAATAACGCTCACAAAAGAAGCGAGCCTGCAGGAGCGCACAGCCGAGCAAGAAGCAGCGCAGAGCCAGAGTACGACAAATAATTCCGGATCCGGTACGACTGATACGGGTTCTGATAACACTGATTCTGATAACACCACAAATGCTAACACAAATTCAGATACCGCTTCCGATACTAACAATGCCGAAGATGCTGATACAGGGGGTGCTGATACAGGAGGCGAAGACGACCTTATCGGAGCACAGACTGAAGGCGAAGAGGAGGTGACCCCATGATTCGTAAAGTCCTGATTGGCACAGGGGCAATACTTGGGTGCTTTCTGCTTCAGACAAATTTATTCCCGGCGTTTAGATTGGCAGCTGTCACACCCAATCTCTTAATTGTGTTGGTGGCATCGTGTGGTTTTATGAGGGGACAGACATCCGGAATGCTGGTGGGATTTTTCTCCGGATTATTATTGGATGCTTTTTCGGGCGGAGTCTTGGGATTTAACATGCTTTTATATACTTCAATCGGTTATGCTAATGGGTATTTTCAGAGAATGTTTTTTGCGGATGACATTAAATTTCCGGTTATTATGATTGGAATCAGTTCACTGATTTCGAGCTCGCTTACATATATTGCATTTTACTTTTTAAACGGTGATTTCGCGTTTTGGAATCAATTGCGACGCGTCGTCATACCTGAATTGATTTACACAATGCTACTAAGCATACCGCTTTACAGGCTGATTCTGGCGGTGCATACACATTTGGAAAAAACGGAGTCGAAACGTGCAAGTAAATTTGTATAAGATTTGGCAAATAATAAAAGGCTTTTTTAAACAAGTAGTGCATTCCAGAAGCATAATGCTGATTCTGATTTTTTCAGTACTCTCCGTTATTTTGATTCACCGCGTTTTTGTATTGCAGATTGTAAATGGTCAGGAATACTACGACGATTATAAGCTCTTAATTCAGAAAACTCGTAAAGTTCAGGGTACAAGAGGCGCGATTTACGATCGCAACGGAAAACTTCTTGCCTATAACGAGCTGGCTTATACGATTTCAATCGAAGATATTGGCGAATATAAAGATACTGCCACAAAAAATGCCGCATTAAATAAGGTTATAAGTGATGTTATCTACCTCGTGGAATCAAACGATGATACTGTTATTCATGATTTCGGTATTATTTTGGACAAGAATAACGAATATACTTTTACATCCACGAATTCCACAGAAAGACTGCGTTTCGTTGCGGATGTTTACGGAAAATTGAAGATAGATGATTTGTCTACCGAACAGCAAAATCAATCTGCGGATGAAATCATTGATTATCTGTGCACCAATAAGACTTATGGTTACGGGATTGACCAAAGTGCCTATGAGAAAAGCGAAGTATTAAAGCTCGTTAATATCCGATACGCTATTTCCCTTAACAGCTTTCAGAAATATATCACCACTCCTATTGCAAAGGATGTAAGCACCGAGACCGTAGCTGCTGTTATGGAAAATCTTGATTCATTAACAGGCGTTTCCATTGAAGAGGATTCGCTTCGCCGATATGTAGATGCAAAGTACTTTTCATCTATTTTGGGCTATACCGGGCAGATATCTCTCGAAGAGTATAATGCATTAAGTCCCGAGGATCAGGAAGTGTATTCAAAATTGGATACGGTTGGGAAAGCCGGTATCGAAAAGTCAATGGACTCTGTTTTACAAGGAGAACACGGCGAGGTTAAGGTCTACGTCAATAATGTCGGAAAGGTCATTGAGACTTCCAAAGGAAAGGATGCAGGTGCCGGTAACGACATTTATCTTACTATAGACGCGGATTTACAAATAGCAGCTTATAAAATATTGGAGCAAGAACTTGCGGGTATACTTCTTAAAAAAATGACACCGGAGCTCGAATTTGACAGGACTTCTTTGGACGACGGAAGCAAGGTGTTAATCTCTGCGGGTGACCTCTACCATGCCTTTTTTGCTAATGATATTATTGACACAAGTCATTTTTCTTCCGAGGAAGCCGGAAGTGTTGAAAAGACTACAGAACGAACATTCAATAATAAAAAGGCACTGATTTTAAGACAGCTTCGCAATATTTTCGAAAATGAAGATGCCGCGGCTTATAAAGACAGTGAAAAAGACATACAGGCTTATCTTACTTTTATTGTTTCGACTTGGCTTACTTCGACTAATAAGGTAATAATGGGTGAAAAAATAGATACTACAGATCCCACTTACCTTGCGTGGAAGACAGATGAAACTCTTAATCCATACACGTATTTGCATTATGCAATTTCCCAAAACTGGGTGGATACCACAAAGCTCATAGATTTTGCTGACAAAAATGAATATACGAGTTCTGATGAAATATATGACGCACTGGTTGAATATGTTTTCGAAAATATGGAAAAGACCGCTGATTTCGATAAGCTTATTTATAAATATATGATACGCTCAGAGGAGATTACCGGGACTGACGTTTGCCTTTTGCTTTATGAACAAGGAATTTTGCCCTATGATCAGTCGGCAATAGATAATTTAAAATCCGGGGCCACGAGTGCTTATGACCTTCTGAGGTATTATATTTACAATTTAACGCTAACTCCCGGGCAATTGGGACTGGAGCCCTGCACCGGTTCAGTGGTTGTTACCGATACAAAGACCGGCGGGGTGTTAGCATGCGTCTCATATCCGGGTTATGATAATAATAGACTCGCTAATACCATGGATTCCTCATATTACAACCAATTGGTCATGAGTCAGTCAAAACCACTCTATAACAATGCCACTCAAGAAAAGACAGCACCCGGCTCCACATTTAAGCCGATTACCGCCTTTGCCGGACTAATGGAGGGTGTGATAGCGATTGACACGCCACTTAGCTGTCATGGAATATATAAAAAAGTATACCCCAACCCTAAATGCTGGATTTGGCCGGGAGCTCATGGTGGTGAAACAGTCAGGACCGCCCTTCGTGATTCATGTAATGCCTTCTTTTTCGAAGTGGGCTATCGATTGAGTCTTTCTTCTCAAGGGTTAGAGCAAATCGTCAATGACAATGACGAGGGTGATGCGACCGGAAGTTTTTATTTCTCAGTAACCGGTACGGATAAAATGCAAAAATATGCCGAGCTATTCGGTCTCGGTGATGTATCCGGTATGGAGATTCCTGAGACGAAGCCGCAGATTTCGGATACTTCTTCGGTGCCTTCGGCAATTGGCCAAGGCGATCATAACTACACCACGAGTCAGCTCGCCAGATATATAACGGCAGTTGCCAATGAAGGAACCGTATTTGATTTATCACTCATAAAGAAAACAGTGGACTCCGAAGGAGAACTGGTTGAAGAAAATGAGCCGAATATTAAAAATAAAATCGAGGATGTGGATCCTGCTTTCTGGGAGGAGATACATTTGGGATTACATGATGTTATTACCAGCAGACCGACGATTTTTGCATCAATAAATCAGGATGTTTTACCTATCGCAGGTAAAACAGGAACGGCACAACAAAGCACTTCTCATCCCGATCACGCGCTCTTCATCGGATATGCGCCGTCCACAGAACCGGAAATAGCTTTTGCAGTGCGTATTACAAATGGATACACCTCTACCTATGCTGCCGAGGTGGGACGTGATGTATTAAGGTATCACTATAATTTAGAAACTCCCGAACACTTGCTTACAGGCACGGCGTCTTCCGTAGGCGCCCAAGCTGTTGAGGATTAAATATGCCGAGACCAAAAAAAACACTTTTTCATTTTACAAAACAATATCATATACGAGATTATAAGTTTTCGCTCGTAGGCCTTGTTTTTGCGCTCTCGGTATTCGGAGTGCTCGTGATAGGCAGTGCGCAGGAATCCGTTCAGAACAAACAGATTTTAGGACTTGCTCTGGGACTTATTTCTATGGTTATCGTCTCACTGATAGATTACGTGTGGCTAATGAATCTGTATTGGCTGATTTACATAGCTGTAGTCGGTATACTTGGGGCAGTGTTGGTTATCGGTGAAAATGTAAACGGAGCAAGACGGTGGATAAATATTGGTTTTACCAATTTTCAGCCATCTGAACTCGCAAAGATTTTGCTTATTATCTTTTTTGCGAGATTTTTGATGGACAATGAAAAGACAGTTTCAAAACCGTTAACAGTCGCGAAATTTGCCGGCTTGTGCGCCGTTCCTCTGTTTTTAATATTTAAAGAGCCGAATCTTTCCACGACAATTTGCGTGGCGCTAATTCTCGTATTACTTATCTATGTCGGCGGCTTGAGCTATAAATTTATGGGAATAATGGTCGCGATAGTTGTGCCGCTCATCACAATTTTTGTATTAATTGTTATCCAGCCCGGTCAAAAGCTTCTGGAAGATTACCAGCAAAAGCGAATTTTAGCTTTTATTGAGCCTGACGAGTATGCAAGCGATACGGCTTATCAACAAAACAACGCTGTTATGGCTATCGGTTCAGGAATGTTGACGGGCAAGGGCTTGAATAATAATACAACAACTTCCGTAAAAAACGGAAATTTTATTTCCGAGCCGCAAACTGACTTTATTTTCGCCATTGTCGGAGAAGAATTAGGCTTTATCGGATGTTCTATTGTAATTGCATTGCTCTTGTTTATTGTGATACAATGCATATTGATAGGTCTTAGGGCACCCGATCCGGGAGGTAGGATAATTTGCTGCGGTGTAGGAGGATTAATCGGGATACAAAGCTTCATCAATATTGCGGTTAATACAAAGCTACTCCCAAATACGGGTTTGCCGCTGCCGTTTGTCAGTTACGGGCTCACCTCATTGGTCAGTCTTTATATAGGGATAGGTTTAGTCTTGAATGTCGGCTTACAGTCGAATAAATATATCGACAGTGTTGTATAAAACCAGCTATAATGCGATGCTTATAATGGTCGCTTGAAGGAGGGAATACTATGAATATAGGTCTCATCGCGCATGATTCCAAAAAGGCGCTTATGCAAAATTTCTGCATTGCATACAGAGGAATCCTTAGTCGTCATAATCTTTTTGCAACGGGGACCACAGGGCGTCTTATTGAAGAAGTAACAAATTTAAGCGTACACAAATATTTAGCGGGGCATCTGGGGGGGTCTCAGCAATTAGGAGCACAGATCGCGCAAAATGACATAGACGCGCTTATTTTTCTGCGTGAACCAATGAATCCAAAGCCGCATGAACCGGATTTAAACGATGTTGAAAAGCTTTGTGATACCTACAATATTCCGATGGCGACGAATTTAGCGACTGCTGAACTCGTTATATTAGCTATTGACAGAGGAGATCTTGAGTGGCGTGAAGTCTATCGTTAAGAACTGGAAATTTATTGTATATTATATTCTCTTGATTGCGGCGGCTGTTTTTGCCTTCCCCAGAATACGTGCAATTATGGAACCGAAGATTGTAATTGCGGGTCTGGAACAGGCGGCATACGATAATAGCTTGGTGACAGGAGAACTATTAGCGGGTGATCTGTGTGTCACTGTGAATGATGTCAATAGCATTGAAGCACCTGCGCCTGACGGCATTTACGGAGCCGGTGTTTTTGACTTAAATGCCGGGAAAGTTCTATTTTCTTACAAGTTACACGACAGATTGTTTCCTGCCAGTACCACTAAGATGATGACTGCTCTTTTGGCCTTTGAAAAGGGCAATTTAAGCGAAGAAATTACCGTTGGGGATGACGCAGTACACTTTGCGGCTGATGAATCAGTGAGTTCGTTGAAATATGGAGACGTGCTCTCGATGGAAGAGCTTATTTACGGATTAATGTTGCCTTCGGGCAATGACGCGGCGGTAGTTATAGCCGACAATATCAGCGGAAGCGTCACGGCTTTTTCGGACTTAATGAATGAAAAATCAAAAGAGATTTATGCCGTTCATTCTCATTTTGTAAACCCTAATGGTTTGCACGATGAGAATCACTACACAACGGTGTATGATTTGTATTTAATATTAAATGCTTGCATGAAGGAGAGCGGATTCAGTAAAGTTGTAAACACAAAAAAATATATTGCGGAGATTGTGGATTCGAGCGGAGTCGAAAGAGATCAGGATTGGGGAAATTCTAACTTCTTCATATCGGGAAAAGCTCAACTCCCGACTGAGATACACGTAATAGGCGGAAAAACAGGCACCACGGGAGCGGCCGGGAATTGTCTGGCACTTTACTGGGAGGACTCTGACAATAATCCGTATATTACCATTGTGATGGGTGCCTATTCGAAAGAATATTTATATAATTATTTAGCGACAATAATGAAGGCCACTCTCACTTCAAAAGGTATCAACTATGAGGATGTTCCTGTATTCCCCGCAGTTTCGCAGGAAGTGACGCAATAAGAAAATCAGAAGTACTTTTCAACTGATCGATATTATAGTAAAGGGTTTGAGGATTGAAAAAGGTTATAAACAATTCGCAGGAGATTGATAATAATTCAAATATCACCCAATTCAAAAAACGCCGCAGTGTAAATGTGGGATTGATTGTTGCCGCTGCGGTTTTTATTTATTTAATAGTTACCGTAGTTCTTTTTCTTACTCGAAAAGATATCACTGCTTATGAAGTCAGGCAGGGCTCAATACTTAGGGATTTGCGTTTCACAGGAGTAGCACTAAGAAGCGAGCAGATAGTACGAGTTCCTACTACCGGTTATATATACTATTTCCCTCTAGAAGGGACTAAGGTCGGAAGAAAAAGTGATGTTTACTGTCTCTCCTTGCAACCTCTCAATATCAGCGAAGATGCATTCGCGGGCTCCTTTACACTCTCCGCTGCTGAAAAAGAAAGTCTGCTTATCATGACGCAGAGCTGGGTGGAGAATTATGATTCGTCTAAATTCTCACAGACCACAAGTTATAAAGATTATTTAGGCGGCATCCTAAATACCCGAAATGTGTCACAAAAGCAGGCGTATATTGCGGAAAAGCTCGCTGATGGTTCAATGACAGCTCAATTAATAACCGCAGAAAAAGACGGGGACATTTTATATACAATAGACGGTTTTGAAAACTTACAGCCTTCGGATATTACAGCTGATATGTTTGGAAATTCGCAATACACCCCAAATATTTTACAAAGTGGGGTTCAGGCAAGTGCGGGAACGCCTGCATATAAGCTTGTGACCTCCGATACATGGTCACTCGTAATTATGCTGAGCGAGTCTCAAGCAAACGAATTAGAAGGTCTCGAAAATATTAAAGTTTCTTTCTTAAAGGATTCCGAGACTGCCTGGGCATCTTTCTCCGTAATTAGAAAAGCGGAAAGTATATTAGGAGTTTTGACTTTCCAAAATGCAATGGTCAGATATATAAAAGACAGGTATTTGGAAGTTGAACTGGTGATAGAAGATGCGGAAGGCTTAAAAATACCTGTTTCTTCTGTAACTACCAAACCTTTCTACGAGGTTCCGGAGGATTATATAATCTATGATGCAACCCAGTCGTCTTCTCAGGTACTACTTTCCGAAGGCGCCACTTCAAAAACATCAAGAGTCACGATTTATGGTAAAAATGCCGATGCGAATACTGTTTATATTTCGGGAGATGAATTATCAGCCGGGAAAGTTATTATACGCACTGATTCCAGTGAGAGTATCAGTCTTTCAGGCACTGTTGATTTGACGGGGGTTTATGACATAAGCAAAGGTTATGCCGTTTTCAGACAGGTTAAAATACTCTCCGAGAGCGATGAATACTATATTGTACAATCAGGAAGCGCATATGGACTGAGCAATTTTGATCATATTGCTCTGGACGCGAGTACTGTAACTGACAATGAATTAGTTTACAAGTAATGTGTTTAAGGAGATGAAAATTTGATTATGATTTCAGAGAATATAGAAACAGTAAAAAATAAGATATTGCTCGCCTGCGAGAAATCGGGCAGAAATCCGAACGAAGTTACACTGATACCGGTCAGCAAAACCAAACCCGTTTCGATTTTGCTTGAAGCATACAAATCGGGGGTTCGTCTTTTTGGAGAAAATAGGGTACAGGAATTATGTGATAAATACAGCCAACTGCCTGCCGATATAGATTGGCATTTGATTGGGCATCTCCAGCGAAATAAAGTAAAATATATTATAGGAAAAACTAAGCTTATACATTCGCTTGATAGCGGAGACTTAGCGATAACTATTGATAGAGAATCAAAGAAAGCAAATCTTATTACTGATGTATTGGTGGAAGTGAATGTTGCGGGTGAAGAGTCAAAATTCGGATTGTCCCCTGATGAAACCTTAGATTTCGTAAAAAAGACGTCAAAATTGTCTCATTTAAGGATTAAGGGGCTTATGACTATTGCGCCTTTTGTCGCTGATCCTGAAGAAAATCGCCCTGTTTTCAGACGTTTAAGAAAATTATCTGTTGACATTGCAAGAGAAAACCTTGATAATGTTAGTATGTATATACTGTCTATGGGTATGTCCAATGACTTTGAGGTAGCGGTTGAGGAAGGGGCAACATTTGTTCGTGTGGGGACCGCTATTTTCGGAGCAAGATAATATTGACAGTCATGAAGGAGGACACCTTGATATGAGTTTTCTCGACACGTTCATGGATATTCTGAAACTTCGGGATTCCGATGATGACGATAACGGCGATTACTTTGATGACGATGATTACGACTACGATGATCGACCTAAGAAGAAAAGCAGTGTGTTTGGAAAGAGTAACAAAAGACGAAATACGGACTATGATGACGACTACGACGATTACGATGAAGAACCTGTAGTAAGGCGCAGTCAAAAGCAATTGCCGGCTCAGAGCAAGGTTACCCCCATGCGTGCACCGGCACCGAAGAGGACGGGTATGGAAGTTTGTGTAATCAGACCGAATACTTTTGACGACGCCAAAGAGATTGCCGAGACATTATTGTCAGGGCGTACCGTTATCGTTAATATGGAAGGTGTAGATGTGGACGACGCACAAAGGGCGATGGATTTCACTTCCGGTTGTGCTTATGCGGTTCGCGGGAATCTACAGAGGATTTCGAATCATATTTTCCTTGCGACCCCTCCGAATGTTGATATTTCCGGCGATTTGCAGGATTTGCTGAATTCTTCATTTGCTGCAGGCGCCACAGCAAAACCAAGCTACAGGGCGATGTATTAATACTGAAATGGAACGTATGAAGATTGCAAAAATCATTTTCGGGTACAAAAAATTTAATTATTAATTATGTGATCTTGTTTCTGGGTGTCGCCGCAGGAATAGCGCTTGATCAATGGACGAAACTACTCGCCGTAAAACATCTAAAGGGACAAGAAGCCATTGTCTGGATTAAAGGAGTCTTTCAGCTTGAATACGTTGAAAACCGAGGGGCATCTTTTGGTTTCCTCCAAAATAAGATGCTCTTTCTTGTTGTCGCCTCTATAGTTGTGAGCGTTCTAATCTTAATATTATATGCGCGTATTCCTTTTGAAAAACGTTTCTTTGCGCTTCGCTTATGCTTAGGAATGATTCTTTGCGGGGCCTTCGGCAATTGCCTCGATAGAATGAGACTTCATTACGTGGTGGACTTTCTGTATTTTAGCTTGATTGACTTTCCGGTATTTAATGTCGCTGATATTTTCGTTACCACGGCCGCTGTTTTTCTTATTATCCTGCTGATTTTCTACTACAAGGAGGAAGAATTTGATAGAATTTGGCATCACGGAAGAAGAAAGCTCACTGAGGATTGATAAATACTTAAAATATGAATTGCCGCAGCTATCGCGGACTTATCTCCAAAAGCTTTTGGATTCGGGAGACATATTGGTTTCAGGTAAAACAGTAAAGCAAAGCTACTTGATTGCCGAAGGCGATATTATAACCGTAAATATTCCCGAATCAGAAGAACTTAATTTCACCCCTGAAGATATACCACTTGATATTCTCTATGAAGACGATCATATAATTGTCGTAAATAAGCCTAAACAGATGGTAGTCCATCCTGCCCCCGGACATTATAGCGGCACGCTTGTAAATGCTCTTTTATTTCATTGCAGGGCTAATCTGTCAGGAATTAATGGTTATTTGCGTCCGGGTATTGTTCATAGGATAGATATGGATACTACAGGGTCTTTGGTGGTTTGTAAGACTGATTTGGCTCATAAAAAACTCTCTGCACAACTTAAAGCTCACTCTATAAAGAGAGTTTATGAGGCTATCGCCATAGGAAGAATAAAAGAAAGTGGTGAAATAACGTTTCCCATTGGACGCGACAATAAAAACAGAAAAAAAATGAGCATACGCTCTAAGAATCCCAGGAATGCGTATACGAAATTTAAGGTTATCAGTCAATCTGATAAATACACTTATTTAAGCCTTGAATTAATGACCGGAAGGACACACCAGATTCGTGTTCATTTGTCGGCAATCGGGCATCCAATCTTGGGAGATGTCACTTACGGTCCCGCAAAATCTCCTGTATCGGGTCTGATTGGGCAGTGTCTTCATGCGAAAATATTAGGCTTCGAACATCCGGTGACGGGAGAATACATGGAATTTTCGGCTCCGACTCCTTCATATTTTGAGGATTTATTGATGAAACTTGATTTGAAAACTTGATTTGACCAAATAATATTCATGGTTGTATAATGAGGAAAACGTTTAGCGAGGAGGTGCGAAACTGATGAATACAGTCATTACAATTGGCAGGCAGTATGGCAGCGGCGGACGTGATGTGGGACAAAAATTAGCTGAGGATTACGGCATCAAACTCTATGACAATGAGATGCTTGATCGGGCGGCCAAGGAAAGCGGGATATGTCAGTCCTTGTTTGAGGCACATGATGAAAGGCCAACGGGAAGTTTTTTATTTTCATTGGTGATGGATACTTATTCACTCGGGTATTCAGGCGGGTTTTCGGATATGCCACTGAACCATAAGGTTTTTCTGGCTCAATTCGAAGCAATAAAGAAGATAGCGGCCGAGGGTCCTTGTGTACTAGTAGGCAGATGCGCCGATTACGCTTTAGAGGGTCAGAGTAATGTTCTTAAGGTTTTTATACATGCCCCTGCTGAATTCAGAATGAAGAGAATTGCGGCAGCTTATGATTTGACCGACGCGAAAGCAAAGGATCAGATGCAAAAAACCGATAAACAAAGAAGTAGTTACTATAATTATTTCACCAATAAAAAATGGGCTGAAGCCGCAAGCTATGACATTTGTTTAAACAGTGCGGTCTTAGGAATAGACGGATGCGTAAAGTCAATTAAATCAATCATTGACTTAATGGAAAGCAATAGAGAAAAAGATAAATCAGAATAAAAGAGTCAATCAAAAAGTATAAGGGAATATTGAAGGAGGATCTAAAATGGCATGTTTTATTGTACCTGCGACAGAGGCAATAGTTACCACAATCGTAAAGAAAACAGCTGATTCCAATGAAAAAGAAGTGAAGATACCTTTCACGAGGAAACTCAAATGGCTTAACAATATGCTCTGGGGAGGGAGCGCATTATTGGCATTTGAGCATATATGGCATGGTGAGGTGACACCTTGGTTTCCGTTCCTGACAGCTGCGCAAAGTTCTTCGGAAACGGCTGCGATGCTGCATGAAATGGCTACCAGAGGCGTTGCAATGGCTGTGTTAGTTACGCTCGTTTGGCTCGGGATGGTGGCAGTCACGGGTGCCAGAGAGAAAAAAGAGCAGAAGGTTATAGCGGATAATAACGATGCGGAGGCATAATAATGACCTTACTTACGACTGTTTTTGCCGCTGTTATAAGCACTGTAATCTGGTATAAAAACGCCCCCAAAAATGAGATGAAAGTCGGAATACTGGTTCTAATCTATTGGGGTGCGTCTTTAATGTGGCTCGTAGATGCGGTTTTTGAATATATTGAAATTGGTACCGATTATTTCAGACCCGCTCCCTCTGATATGCTCAATGATTTTTATCTCGGACTTTCAGCTGTGGCACTGGGGCTTGTAATTTGGGTAATTATATTGCTGATTAAGGATCCCAAAGGCGTACTCAAAAGAGGTGCCCGATGAATGAGGCTTATTCTGATTTAGGATATGCGAAAATCGATTATCAAAGAAAAGAGCGCCAGGGTATTGGAGAGGTGATTTACGGAGGCTCAAAGACCCGCGAACAAGTCCTTGGTATTCTAAAAAATATGCAGGAACATGACTCGAAGAATGTTCTTGTAACACGCATTTCGCAGGATGTAGCGGATTTTCTTTTTAATAATGGGATTGAAATTAATTATTATCCTGAGGCAAAAATAGGGGTTGCTTTTTCGGAAAGCACCGGTATACCTGTCGGCAATATAGTTGTCGCAAGCGCGGGGACCAGCGATTTGGCGGTTTGCGAAGAAGCCTGCGTTACGGCCGAAACACTCGGTAATAATGTAGTCAGACTCTATGACGTTGGCGTTGCCGGGCTTCACAGGTTACTTTCAAAGGTGGATATATTAAGAGAAGCGAGAGTAATAATAGTAGTTGCCGGCATGGAAGGAGCTTTGGCCTCTGTCATTGGAGGACTCGTTAGCTGTCCGATAATTGCGGTACCGACGAGCGTGGGCTACGGGGCGAACTTCGGAGGTCTGTCCGCATTATTGTCTATGCTTAATTCCTGTGCAGCCGGAGTAAGTGTCGTAAATATTGACAATGGATTCGGCGCGGGTGTCTTAGCGGATCGGATCAATAAAATGAAAGGATTGTCATGAAATTTCTGTTTATAGAATGTACAATGGGCGCCGCCGGAGATATGTTGATGGCGGCTTTATCTGAGCTCTTACCGGACAAACAAGCATTCATAAAGAACCTTAACGAAGTCGGGATAGATGGCGTAAAAGTAGTATCACAAAACGTGAATCGCTACGGAATTTCAGGGACCGATGTTTCGGTTTTGATTAAATCCGAAGGAAAAACCGTTGAGGAAGGAAGTCACGATATCGATCCCGCCGAATTTCATGCACATTTACATGAACATTCACACGGACATGATGAACATGATACTTCAGAAAAACACTTAGACGAAATACATCAGCATCATGAACATGAACACCGTCATACTAAGCTTTCAGATATTCATTCGATGATTAACGCTCTGAACATCCCCAATAAAGTAAAAGATGAGGCGATTGCGGTATATGATCTAATAGCAAAAGCCGAAGGAGAGGTTCACGGGCGTACACCTGGAGATGTTCACTTTCATGAGGTCGGAAGACTTGATGCTATTGCCGACATCGTGGGAGTGTGCTTGGCTTTGAATGAGATTGCACCTGATAAAATAATTGTATCTCCGATAAATGTGGGAAGTGGAATGGTGGGGTGCGCACATGGCGTGGTGCCGGTTCCCGCGCCTGCTACAGCGATATTACTAAAAGGAATGTTGTCATACTCGGGTCCTATAATGTCTGAGCTTTGTACACCAACAGGTGCCGCTCTCTTAAAACATTTTTGCAATGTAAACGGCCGCATGCCCTTTATGAAGACAGAAAAAATCGGATATGGCTTCGGGAAGAAAAAGCTATCTTGTGCGAATGTCCTCAGAGTTTTCTTGGGCGATTCGATTGATGAAGTTTTGGAAAAAGAGAATGAACCGGGATCAGTGTCCGTACCCAGAATTGCCGGACCGAATGAGAGGATATGTGAATTATCCTGTAATATAGATGATATGACGGCGGAATCAATTGCTTTTGCCTGCGAAAAGCTCATTGAAGAAGGGGCATTGGATGCCTATACAACCCCTATCGTAATGAAAAAGGGCAGACCTGCGACTATGATAAACTGTATATGCAAACCGGAAGAAGCAGATAAATTTGCGGAATTGTTACTAAAACACACCACTACCTTTGGTGTCAGGAAAGCGACCTTTGAACGTTATGCTTTAAATAGGGATATTAAGCATATAAACACACCTTTTGGAGATATTCGAGTTAAGACCGGAAATGGGTATGGCATCGAAAAATCAAAACCTGAATATGAGGATATAAAGCGCATTGCTAAGGAAAATGATTGTTCACTTAAAGAAGCAAATGAATATGGAGTAATAATATAATGAATTTAGATGAGAAGTATGAGAATCTAAAAGAATATATCAGGTCACTTTGTAGTGTAGCTGTTGCTTTTTCGAGCGGTGTAGATTCTACGTTTCTGCTTAAGACCGCCCATGATGTTCTCGCTGACAATTGTATTGCCGTGACTGCGAGATCCTGTTCATTTCCGAAACGAGAGTTAGATGAGGCTATTGCATTCTGCAATAACGAAGGGATAACTCATTATATCTGCGATTCGGAAGAGCTCGAAATAGAAGGCTTCTCCAAAAATCCCGTAAACAGGTGCTATTTATGCAAAAATGAACTCTTTACAAAAATATGGGAGATTGCAAGAAAAAACGGTATTGAGAATGTAATTGAAGGCTCAAATACCGATGACGACGGCGATTATCGCCCCGGACTTAAAGCAGTCGCCCAGTCAGGCACTAAAAGTCCGCTTCGAAAAGTGGGATTAAGTAAGAATGAAATCCGAGCGCTCTCAAAAGAACTGGGACTATCCACATGGAACAAACAGTCCTTTGCGTGCCTGTCGTCACGCTTCCCATATGGAGAGGAGATAAACCCAAAAAGACTCTCAATGATCGATAAAGCCGAACAATACTTGATAGATTTGGGCTTCAGGCAGATTCGTGTACGTTTCCACGGAAATCTTGCGCGCATAGAAACTGATCCCGACGGTTTTGAAATTATGAAAAAAGAAGAAATCCGTAAGCAGATATATGAAAAACTAAAAAAGATCGGATTTACTTATGTAACATTAGATTTATTAGGATATAGGACAGGGAGTATGAATGAAACACTGGGAGGAGACCTCTAAAAGCCCTCCTCACCTTAATTTTACTGCAGTCGCCGCGAGTCGGCGTCTGTCTTCATCTATGGCGGCATAGTGCTTTTTGGTGGTATTTACATCTTTGTGTCCGAGCACATCGGCTACGAGGTATATGTCTCCGGTTTCTTTATAGAGGGTGGTGCCGTAAGTGCTGCGCAGCTTATGTGGGGTGATTTTCTTATTCGGGGTCACCTGACGGGCGTACTTTCGCACCATGTTCTCGACTGCTTGGACTCCGATTCTGCGTCTCTGGGTAGAAAGAAAGAGGGCATTCTCATGTCCAGCTAAAGGTGTGACGGATGCACGGCTTCCTTCAAGGTATTCCTTAAGAGCTGCTGCGACTTCGTCGCCGAAATAGACTATCATTTCGCTTCCGCCCTTGCGAATCACTTTCACTCCATTATTTTTAAAATCCACATCATTAATATCGAGTCCTACGCATTCCGAAACACGAAGTCCGGTTCCGAGGAGCAATGTCAGAATTGCGAGATCACGCAGCCTGGTTTTTTCGAAATAGAGCTTGCTCTGACCGCTCATATTTCCTCCGCCTTTTTCGACGAAATCAAGTAGCGAAACGACCTCATCAGTATCTAACCTGATAATAGCCTTTTCGTGGATTTTGGGCATGCTCACGAGTAAAGTGGGGTTCTTTTCAATTATCTGATGTTTAAAGAAATAAGCGTAAAAACTGCGAAGAGCGGACATTTTCCTCGAAAGTCCCTTTTCTTCGTTAGTCAGTACGGCGTGGTCGACATTACGTTCATAGACCTTCAGATATGACATATATTCCTCGATATCCAGCGGTTCTACATTCTCTAAATCCTCTACCGAAAAAGAAGAGGGTTCATAATTTTTATAAACCGGATTATTCTCTATCAAAAACTTAAAGAAAACCCGCAAATCGTACGCATAATTAGTCCGGGTTCGCACGGATGTGAGCGGTTCCATCGCTATAAAGAAGTTCTTCGCAAAAGGCGGGAGAGTCTTTAAGAGCTCACGTAGCCTAAGCGTCTGCTTTATCTTAGTCTGCTCATAATGAGATTTTGTGCGTTTCTCTGTCATTGTTTTTTATACCCCTTATTTCACATACTCCTTTTTACAAATCATAGTGTAGAAATGAAATCAGTAGTGTATTCAAAATGTAAATAACATACCATAGTGTATATATCATAAATAATAAAACATCATTTATATAATATAGATAATAACATACTATTGACAAAAAGTAAACAACAAATTATACTCATTACACGCGAGGTGATCCCATGCAAAAAAGACTGAACCTAAATATAAAAACCGAGTACATAGCCTACATACACATGCCGCTTGCAAAGGTGTTCTTTAAGGTTACCCCATATAAAACCACTGCTGCACTGCGCGATTTTGTCATTGAAAAGATGGAAGACGATTATCAAATCCTGATAAATACCAGGCGTGATATAATGGATGTTAAAGACAAAATTCGCGATGATTTCTACGAATCCGCGGGCGAATGGGTGCAGGAGAAGATGCGTGATGAAATAAAGAGTTGCTTAACGCCGGCCTGATATTGGGGACACTAGTGAAATCAGAATGTATTCTTATGAGAACTCGAAACGAGATAATTTTACAGTGCAGATCGGAAAAGGGCTTTCTATGGTTGACAATGAACATTCTACTTTTGAGAAGGGAGTAATTAATGGTTATGAGGCTGATATTTACAAAAGAACCTCCGAAGATTATGACAATATAATCGTTGTGTATTATGAACCTTATGATACTAATGTTACTATAGTCGGAACGATAAGCATCGATGAACTAACAAAGATAGCCGAGGCAATAAGGATTGTTAAGCAGAATTAAACCCTCGAGAAAAGCACTTCCTGAAAAAGGAAGTGCTTTTTAGAAAAAAATTATGAAAAACCGGTAACAAAACAGGTGGAAAAATTGTTGTATTAATAAGAAAGTCATTTTCAGGCGATAGCGACTAAAAGGAGGTAATTGGAAGTGCTGAGAATTGCAGGAGGCATGGAAAGATGAAAAAATATGTTCATCTATTGGAAAAATTGAGATTTGACGTATAGATATAGAAGTGCAGTAATCTCCGAACTCTCCTAACGTGAAGCTCGCTTCTAAGTAAGCGAGAGTTCGGTGATTAATATAGGGCTAAAGCTCGTTCAGGAATAATTCGCTTGCGAATTATTCCTGTCTGCACGTCATCTGGAACTCGTAATTCGCAAGCGAATTATTCCTGTCTGCACGTCGTCTGGAATTCTAAATTGGTTTGCGAACATATTTTCTAAACATTTGTTTGCTTTTTTTCGTCTCTTGTGGTAAAATCTTCTTGACAGGAGGAAATGAATATGGCTAAAGCAAAACTCTCTTTAAAACAAATGGAAATATTTGAGTTTATTAAATCTCAAATTCTTGAGAAGGGCTATCCGCCCGCAGTTCGAGAAATCGGCGAAGCTGTGAATTTAAAGTCTACTTCCAGCGTTCATGCAAACCTTGCTTCTTTGGAGAAAAAAGGCTATATCCGCCGCGACCCGGCGAAGCCCCGTGCTATCGAGATTCTTGATGATTCCTTTAATTACTCAAGACGCGAAATGGCTAATGTTCCTATCGTTGGCAGAGTCGCTGCCGGTGAGCCTATCTTTGCCGAGCAAAACATTGAGAGCTATTTCCCTATCCCTATGGAATTTATGCCTAATACCGATTCTTTTATGCTTCGCGTTAAAGGTGACAGCATGATTAATGCGGGGATTTTTGACGGCGATTTAGTTCTTGTAGCCCAGCAAAATGTTGCTTCGAATGGTCAGAAAGTCGTCGCATTGCTGGATGACGGCGCCACAGTAAAGACTTTTTACAAAGAAGAAGGAATTATCCGCCTACAGCCTGAAAATGACTCTATGGCGCCCATATACGCCGAAAACGTGATAATTTTGGGAAAGGTAATCGGTGTCTTTCGTTTCTTATAATAACGATTTAATTTTTTTACTAAAGCGTTTATCTGTGTTTGCGACGACACTTATCATACTCGTCAAAGCCTGTTTAGTTGGCTTGTTATTATAGCGTTATCAGCTTTCCGTCAGACCAGATGCGCTCCAAATTATAGAAGCTCCTACCCTCGGTGTCGAACACGTGCACTATTACATCGCCGTAATCGAGGAGTATCCAGTTGCTGTTTCTTGAGCCTTCGCGCTGCTTTATCTCAAAGCCGGCGCGATGCATTTTTTCCTCTGTATTATCAATCAAAGCCCTTATTTGACTTTCGTTTTTGCCTGTGACTAAAATAAAATAATCTGCGATTACAGAAATTTCACTTATATCTATTATTTGTATATTTTCCCCGAGTTTTTCTTCGAGTGCTGAAACTATTACTTCACACATCTTCTTTGATTCTATATCACTTGCCATACAATCTCTCCTTTACCCACAAATGTGTTTCCATCGTCTTTGGATCCGGAATCCTGTTCTTTAATTCAAGATACTTTAATACCTTTCCTGTAATCTCATAAAGGCATACATCCAAATTAAGATATGCCAGTTTTCTAATATTAGAAAGAGCCGGCTGATCTTGCCTGAGCGGTTCCATGTAATCCGCAATATAGATTATTTTCTCGAGATTACTCATCTCGGGTCTTCCGGTCGTATGAAATTCTATTGCATTAAGAATATCCTGATCTTTAATATCAAGCTGAGTTTTAGCAATAATAGCACCTACCTTTGCATGTAATAACTGAGGATTGGCATTATCGTAATCTGTTAACTCATATCCGTTTTCTTCACATATCTTAAACTGCTCGTTAATATCAATGCACTTTGCGCAGTCGTGGAGTACTCCGGCTATCATTGCTTTTCGATGGTCGACTCCCCAAACGAAAGCAAGTGAAGCGGCAGTATACATTACGCTTTGCGTATGTCTGAATCGCCTGCCATCTAAAAATGTGCGCATCTTGTTTTCTAATACTATTACTTGTTGCGTAGTTTCCAATTCTTTAACCCCATTTCTTAATAATACAAGTAGTCTCAATAATAACTACTAAAATTTTGTTGATTTTATAGGCCTTCCAAAGAAAGTTCACTATTCTTGATAAAGCTTGTTTTTAATAATATACTCTTCTACTGATTCGGGCAATAGTCCTCTCACAGACTCTCCTCGGGCTATCTTTCGCCTTATTTCATGGGAGGATATGGGCAAAAGAGGAACCCTTAGCAGCTTAATTTTGCCGTCATATTTCCGTTTCAAGTGATTAATTATGTTATACATCTCTTTCGGAGTGTCCAAATCGTCTCTATAAGCCGCTAATACAGTACAAAGAGGAAATATACGTTCCGGATGCACCCAGGTATCCATAGCCTCTAAAGAGTCTGCGCCAATTATGAAGTACAGCGCATCATCCGAATAAATTTTACTGAAATACTCCAATGTATCGCAGGTGCAGGAAATCTCAGCCCTTTTTCCTTCATAGTCATCTAACACGAAAGCCTTTTCAGTCTCTGATCTTGTGACTTCATCAATAGCTAATTGTACCATTTCCATCCGAGCCTCAACTGAAGTGCTTATGCGTTCGTTCTGTTTATGGGGCGGATTTCCGTTTGGAAGGAATCTTACTTCATCCAATTTAAACTTCTTTAACGCACCAAAAGCCAGCATCATATGCCCGTTATGTATGGGATTAAAGGTTCCCCCAAGTATACCTCTTTTCATTTTCTTAATTTGCCCCTCATTACGGTAAATTTATTCGTTTACTCTTGTCTTTGCCTTCTTTATATAATACGATTTTGCGCCCAATAACCTGTACTAATTGTGAGCCCGTTCTTTCTGATAACGTAACACCTAATTCTGACGGTTTCTCCAAGTTATTCTTTAGTACTCCGACTTTGATTAATTCCCTTGCACCCAAAGCCTCATTAACTGAAGAAATAAACTCAGGTGAAAGCGAGCTCTTTCCTATATGCAGTATCGCCTCTTCCTTCATCGCCAAACCTTTGAGATATGCCCTTTGTTTTGTAGTCATTTAATTACTCCTATTGATTCGATTATGCGTAGTATTCGAAAGAACGACCATATAATCGAACTGTATCTCCTTCTTTTATTCCCAAGTTTTCAAGCTCTTTTAAAATTCCGCTTTCTTTTAAGAATTTCTGAAAAAATGCAAAACCTTTTTCTGAATCTAAATTTGTATAACCAAGCATCTTTTCGATTTTAGGTCCTTCGACGACAAATTCCTCTTCTTCTTTTGTAACTGTATATGGTAATTCAAGGTAAATAATCTCATCTTCAGGGAAGTACTCCTGCGCAAACGTTACAGGTTCTTTAGGCAGTTCAGAGAGCATCTTTGATACTTCGCTTAATAGATCTTTAATCCCTTCTTTTGTGGCGCCGGAAATCGCAAGCACTTTAATTAATCCGTTTTCGCTATTATTTTCGAACTCTTCTTTGAGAAGCTCTAAGTTTACAGCTGATTCCGGCAATAAATCAACTTTATTTGCTGCAATGATCTGTGGTTTAGACAGCAGATCTTCGTCGTAGCTCTTAATCTCTTCCATTATTTTATGCACATCATCTATGGGGTCTCTGCCTTCGCTGCCGGAAACATCCACAACATGAATAAAAAGACGAGTTCTCTCGATGTGTCGCAGAAACTGTAATCCAAGGCCCACGCCCTTAGCGGCACCTTCGATTATCCCCGGAATATCCGCAACCACGAAGCCACCGCCCCCCGGCATATCGACAACACCGAGATTCGGATTTAGTGTGGTGAAATGATAATTTGCAATTTTTGGTTTCGCGTTTGAAATTATAGAAAGCAGGGTCGACTTTCCGACATTCGGAAAGCCAATTAAACCCACGTCAGCAATTACCTTTAGTTCAAGTTCCACGTTGAGCTCTTTTGCAGCCTGCCCTGGTTGAGCGTATTTTGGTATCTGCATTGTAGCAGTTGCGAAATGCTGATTGCCCAGTCCTCCGTTACCGCCGGTAAGAATAACTTTTCTGGTATTCTCAGCGGACATATCGGCAATTACTTTTTTGCTCTCGGCTTCTTTTATTACAGTACCTGCCGGAACCTTGAGAATAATATCTTCGCCGTTTTTCCCATGGCAGCGGCGTTTTTTTCCGGCCTCACCATCAGTAGCGCAAAATTTTCTTTTGTGTCTGTAATCCTGCAAAGTATGCAATCCTTCATCCACTTCAAAAATTACATCTCCGCCTTTTCCGCCGTCGCCGCCGTCAGGTCCGCCGCTCGGGACATATAATTCTCTCCTGAAGCTTACACAACCGTCCCCGCCTTTTCCTGAACGTATAAGAATTTTTGCTTGATCTGCGAACATAAACCTCCAACCGTTATTTTTTACTAAACGATACTTCTATCTTTCGTATTTCCTTAGAATCAATTTCTTTTACAATGCCATCAACAAATGCCGCCAGCGTCTTTGACCCTTCGTCGCCTTTATATCGACTCGCGACACTTACCGTTTTATCATTTTCTTCTTTTTCACCGACTACTAGCTGATATGGCACGCGGTCAAGCCTGCGTTCACGAATCTTATATCCTATTTTTTCGGCTCTTTCATCCACAGAGCAACGGATTTTATGTTTGCGCAGTTCTTTTTGGATTTCTTCGGCATAATCGTTAAATTTCTCAGATATCGGGAGAATCCTGACCTGTTCCGGACAGAGCCATGTCGGAAACATGCCCTCATATTTTTCAATTAGCCAGGCTAAAGTCCTCTCGTAACAGCCCAAGGATGTGCGATGAATGATATAAGGACGTTTCTTTTCACCATTTGCGTCAATATATGTCATATCGAAACGTTCGGCTAAGAACATGTCCAATTGAATGGTGATCATTGTATCTTCTTTACCGTATACATTCTTCGCCTGAATATCAAGCTTAGGACCGTAGAAGGCAGCCTCGCCTATTTCTTCTTTATATTCAATGCCTATGTGATTCAAAATCTGTCTCATTTTATTCTCGACAATATCCCATTCTGCACGGTCCCCAATATATTTTGACATATCATTCGGGTCTGCCAAAGAGAGATTGTAAGTTACGTCATCTTCTAATCCCAGAGTCTTCAGTACGTATTTAGCCAATGCAGTACATTGTTTAAACTCTTCCTCAACCTGTTCCGGAGTAAGAACCAAATGTCCCTCTGAAATCGTAAACTGGCGAACTCGTGTCAGACCATGCATTTCTCCCGATTCTTCATTCCTGAACAATGTGGAGGTCTCGCCATAGCGAATAGGCAAATCTCTATAGCTTTTCTGGCTTTGCTTATAGACATAGTACTGGAAAGGACAGGTCATCGGGCGAAGTGCCAATACTTCTTTATCCTTCTCTTCGTCTCCTATAACGAACATTCCATCCTTATAATGCTCCCAATGATCAGAGATGATGTATAATTCTTTTTTTGCCATTAATGGAGTCTTCGTGCGAACATAACCCCACTCTTCTTCGAGATCCTCAATCCAGCGCTGCATCGTCTGGATCATAATCGTTCCCTTCGGCATAAGAAGCGGTAATCCCTGCCCGATTACATCAACTGTCGCGAATATTTCCATCTCACGACCGAGTTTATTATGATCACGCCTTTTAATGTCCTCAAGATGCTCCAAATACTTATCAAGTTCATCTTTAGCGAAGAATGCGGTTCCATAAATACGCGTGAGCATTTTATTTTTTTCATTGCCCCGCCAGTAAGCACCCGAAGATGAAATTAATTTATATGCCTTTACTCTGCCCGTATAATCAATATGAGGACCGGCACATAAATCAACGAAATCACCTTGTTTATAGAAGGAAATGACAGCGTCTTCAGGTAAATCTCTAATCAACTCTACCTTATATGGCTCATCTTTTTCCTGCATAAAGGCAATGGCCTCACTGCGAGGAAGCTCAAACCTTTCGATTTTATGGTTTTCTTTGATAATCTTTTTCATTTCGGCTTCGAGATTATCCAGGTCCTCCCTTGTGAATGGACGAATTTCAAAATCATAATAAAAACCCGTATCAATAGAGGGACCTATAGCCAGTTTCGCTTCCGGAAATAACCTTTTCACAGCTTGTGCTAATATATGAGAGGTCGAATGCCTCAGAGTTTGTAAATCAAATGAGTTACTCATTTTATTTTCCTTTCCCGCAGCATTTTTTGTATTTCAGCCCCGAACCGCAGGGACAGGGATCATTCCTCCCCGGTTCCTTTTCTTTCCTGACCGTCCCGCTCTCCTTTTGAGCTCGATAAAGAGCCTTTCTCTCATCTTCGGAATAAATCGGTTCCCATTCGGGCAGATTATAAAGCCAGTCGGCTTTTGCCGCGACCATATTTTTATATAATTTTTCTTTATCGTATAATAAGGAAACCTTTGTGGTTTCTTTGAGATTTTCAATAGGATTGGGTTTAACGAGGCTGTCATTGATTCCGTCCAAAAACCCGACAAATGTCAGAACATCTAAAGAATACTTTTCAGCGAGTTCTTTAACGGTTCCCTTGACATCCTCGCCGGGCGTTCGAAGGAGCTCCTTATAAATGCCTTTTTCGATTTCAAAATAATTCTCCCAGAATTTCTTGAGCTGTCCTTTATCGGCTTTTTCGTCGTAAGCCTTTGCCCTCCATTGATCCAATAATGTCTTAGCCATGTTTTACCTCTTTAAACTGCAATTTGCATATATTCTAAATAACTATTATAATAACGATAATCTGTCAAAAAGTAAAGGAATATCGAAAATATGAGCGACAATGATATCATTAAAGATAAAAATGTGACTACTCCCGATAAGCGCCCTCAGATAAAGAAATGGCAGCGCTTCTTAGCACTTATATCAGCAATAATTTTAGCTGCACTTTATATCTGTACCCTGATATTCGCTATAATAAAGCACCCTTTGGCAAACGATTTATTCAAGGCATGCGTTTTGCTTACCATCGTTGTGCCTGTGGTTATTTATGGTTATATTTTAGTTTATCGCATAGTAAAGCGATGAATTATTTCAATATTTCAATATTTCAATCATCCCTATGATCTGTAAATTATGTCATCACGCTCAGGTCCGTTGGAAATCATAGTAATCGGGTATTCGATTTGAGATTCAATAAATTCAATGTACTCACGGCATTTTGATGGCAATTCATCATATGATTTAATGCCACGAATGTCACATTTCCAACCTTCCAAAACCTTCCAGACGGGTTTTGCCCTTTCAAGCAAATACGTAACAGGGAATTCCTTGGTAACCTCTCCGTCAATTTCATAACCCACGCATACCGGAATTTCTTCCAGATATCCGAGAACATCCAATACCGATAAAGCCACATCCGTCGTTCCCTGCACAAGGCATCCATACTTAGAAGCCACACAGTCAAACCATCCCATCCTGCGAGGTCTGCCGGTGGTGGCACCGTATTCTCCGCCGTCGCCGCCTCTTCGGCGCAGTTCATCTGCTTCTTCACCGAATATCTCAGTCACAAAAGCGCCTGCGCCGACGGCGCTTGAGTAGGCTTTGCAAACAGAAATGATCTTCTTTATTTCATAGGGCGCAACTCCGGCTCCAATGCTTCCAAATGCAGCTAATGTAGATGAAGAAGTGACCATTGGGTAAATACCATGGTCGGGATCCTTTAATGACCCCAATTGACCTTCCAGAAGAATATTCTTGCCCGATTTGATTGCCTCGCTTAAATAAATCGCCGTATCACAGACAAAAGGCTCTATTAATTCCTTATAACGGGAAAGCTCTGACATTATTTCTTCGACTTTAAGAGGTTCCTTTTTATATAGATTAACCAGCAGTATATTCTTTATTCCAAGTACTCTGTCTACCTTTTCCCTCAGATAATCCTCTCCTGCGAAAAGTTCGCTCACCTGAAAGCCAATCTTTGCGTATTTATCAGAGTAAAACGGTGCAATGCCTGATTTCGTGGAACCAAATGATTTCCCTGCCAATCTTTCTTCCTCATAAGCATCCAATAATTTATGATACGACATCACAATCTGCGTTCTGTCCGATACGAGTAATTTAGGACAAGGCACATTTTGGTCGGTAAGTGACTTAATTTCATTAGCGAAGACGGGAATATCCAGCGCTACGCCGTTTCCTATTATGCTGGTGGTATGTCCATAGAATACGCCGGACGGCAATGAATGAAGCGCAAATTTTCCGTAATTATTGACAATAGTGTGACCCGCATTGGCTCCGCCCTGAAAACGTACAACTATGTCGGAATCCCGCGCCAGCATATCAGTGATTTTTCCTTTTCCCTCGTCTCCCCAGTTTGCTCCCACAACCGCTGTAACCATGAATCATCCTCCATTGATTTATCGTTGCTCAACCTTTAGCATTATATACTTTTAATAACAATGACGCAAGCAAAATACAATATGCCGTAAAAATGGCATTATTTCGTTCTTAAGGGAACTTTTACATTAGCGGTGCAAACAGTCTTAAGACCCTACCTACTATCTTTGAAAACAGGCTTCTGGTGTGCACTTCCATAATGCTGATTTTTTCGCAAGATTTTAAAGTATTTTGAAAGTCGGCTTCTATTCTTTTTATCTCAGGATTATTATAAATGAACACGCCGCATTCGAAATGTAAATAAAGACTTCTGAAATCCAGATTGACACTTCCAACCGTGGCGGTGTCGTCATCAGAGACGAATACTTTCGCGTGGACAAATCCGGGTTTATACTCGTAGATTCTGACTCCACTTGAGATTAGCTCGGAGTAATAGGTCTTTCCCAAATAGAAAACATACCACTTATCCGGGACGCTCGGCAATATTATTGATACATCAATACCGCTTTTCGCAACCCTTGTAAGGGTGGTTATCATTTCATTATCAAGCACTAAATACGGCGTCATGATGTGTACGTATTTTTTCGCGTGATTAAGAATATGGAAATATACCTCTTCTCCGACGTTTTCATTATCAAGCGGACTGTCCCCGTATGGAGTGACATAACCGAATCCGTTTTTTACAGGCAAATCACTACCATGCGAATAGCGCCTGTAAGCACCGCTTTTTTTATCCCCGACATACCACATCTGAAGGAACATCATGGTAAAGCTTACTACCGCGTCGCCGCATATCATTATGGCCGCATCCTTCCAATATCCAAAGGGATGTGTGATATTTACATATTCATCCGCGAGATTAACTCCCCCCGTAAACGCGACATTTCCATCGATAACAACGATTTTTCTGTGGTCGCGGTTGTTCTGGACGGTTGAAAGGAAAGGCTTCAGTGGATTTGATTGCTTGCAGATAATTCCGTATTTTTCCAGTTCCTTAGGATACCTGTACGGAAGCAGATTTACCGAGCATGTTCCATCGTAGAGCACACGCACTTCCACTCCTGAGCGCGCTTTTTCTTTTAGGATTTCAAGAACACTATCCCATACATCACCGAAGGCAATAATAAAATACTCAAGGAAAATAAATTTCTTGGCTTTTGCGAGCTCCTCAAGAAGGACTTTTATCTTTTCTTCCCCCGATGAGAAATACCTGACAGAAGTATTGCGGTAAGTCGGAAATCCGACTTGTTTGTAAAGAAAATGAGCTAAACCGGCGTTTGCAGAGCGACTTGCCCAAATGGCATCCAGCACCCTCCCATCCTGACGAAGATAGGTTTCGGTCTCCACTCTTTCACTCGAGAGGCGTTTTCTCATCACTCGAGTATCGGGTGATATTTGCATGTAGACGTAAAAAACACTGCCCGCAGCCGGAAAAGCGAGTACCAAGAGCATCCATGTCATTTTAAAGGCGGGATTGCCTTCGGCATTGATAATTGCGATCAAGACTAATACGCCGAGAATCGTGAGCGCAGAATAAATATAGCTCATGTAGTCACGTAACATTACAGTAGTGACTATCATGCTGCCTAATTGTATGAGAAACAGCAAAAATATTATACCCGCTCTGCTAAAAACAATTCTCAGAAGGCTTTTTTTTGCTCTATGTTTCTTTTTTTCCATAACTTCTCCCCAAAAGAAAGAAACTTTACAACTTAAACGAACTCTTTAGTGATACAATCCTGTTAAATACCAATGCTTCCGGTTTTGAGTCTCTTGAGTCTATGCAGTAATAACCGTTTCTCACAAACTGGAAGCTATCCAATGCATTTGAGTCCTTGAAATTGTCTTCCAACACGCAATTTTTCTTCACCGTTAATGAATTGGGATTAAGGTTAAGCGAACCATCTGCGGGATTGAATACACCCTTTTCTTCCACAATCAGATTCTCATAAAGTCTTACTTCGGCTTTTATGGCCGATTTTGCGTCAACCCAGTGGATAGTTCCTTTAACTTTTCGTGTTTCACAGTTTCCGCCCTTTGTCTGCGGATCATATTCGGCATGTACCACAGTAACATTTCCGTTAGAGTCGCTCTCATAACCCGTGCAGGTAACAAAATATGCATGCATAAGCCTGACTTCATTTCCTACAAACAAGCGGAAGTACTTTTTCACAGGTTCTGCCATAAAATCTTCACGCTCAATATATAGCTCACGACTGAATTTAACAAGTCGTTCGCCCAATTCTGGATTTTCCAGATTATTCGGTACGATTAGCTCCTCTATCTGCCCTTCCGGATAATTATCTATTATTAGTTTAATTGGGTCAAGTACCGCCATCATTCGATTTTTCTTTAATTTCAAGTCATCACGAATGCAGTATTCGAGCATAGCGTAATTTACTGAGCTTTGCGACTTACTGACACCACAAAGCTCAACAAAATTACGTATGGATTCGGGTGTAAATCCCCGTCTTTTTAATGCGGCGATAGAAACTAATCTGGGATCATCCCAAGCGTCAACTATTTTGTCCTGAACCAATTTTTTGATATAACGCTTTCCCGTGACTACATTTGTAAGAAAAAGCTTTGCAAATTCAATCTGACGCGGAGCCGGGTCAAATTCACACTCTCTGACCACCCAGTCATAAAGGGGGCGATGATCCTCAAATTCCAAAGTACAAATGGAATGAGTAATTTTTTCAACCGCGTCCTCAATCGGATGCGCAAAATCATACATGGGATAAATACACCATTCATCACCTGTATTATGATGTGAGGCATGAGCGACGCGGTAAATAACCGGATCCCTCATATTAATATTAGGCGAAGCCATGTCGATTTTTGCTCGAAGGACTTTTTCACCGTCAGCATAAATGCCATTTTTCATATCCTCAAAAAGCTTTAGATTTTCTTCTATGCTCCTGTTTCTATATGGACTATCCTTTCCGGGTTCTTTCAATGTGCCGCGGTATTGACGTATTTCATCTGCGCTCAAATCACAGACGTAAGCCTTCCCTTTCTTAATCAGCTTTATTGCGCAATTATACATATCATCAAAATAATCGGAGGCAAAATACAGATGCTCTTTCCAATTGACTCCAAGCCATAAAACATCCGCCTTAATTGATTCAACGAATTCCATGTCCTCTTTCGTAGGATTTGTATCGTCGAAGCGCAAATGAAATTCCCCGTTGTACTTAACAGAAAGCCCGTAGTTTAATAGTATTGATTTCGCGTGGCCAATATGCAGATAGCCATTCGGTTCAGGGGGAAAACGAGTACATACATAAGTATAAACTCCCTCAGAAAGGTCATTGTCAATTTCCAATTCTATAAAGTTTTTTGAAACTGTTTCTTCGCTCATTCCTACCTCCTACGAAAAAACTCCCAAAAGGGAGTTACCGGTGTGACTTGAGTCACACTACACAAAGCTGCCTGGCGGATTTGAACCGCTGACCTCGTCCTTACCAAGGACGCGCTCTACCTACTGAGCTAAGGCAGCAAATGCAACAGACATACTATACAATATCATTATTTGTTTTGTCAATGGTTCTTTGGCGTACAATTTCATAGGTTAAAACCGCACAGGCAACTGAAGCATTTAAGGACTCAATTTCACCTTTCATAGGGATCGAAGCAACATAATCACAAGCCTCCCTTACCAGACGGCTTACCCCTTTTCCTTCATTTCCGACTACGAGACCAATAGGACCTGTAAGGGGCACATCATACATCGTTTCGCCATTCATATCGGCACATACAAACCATATTCCATCTTTCTTTAATTTTTCAATAGTCTGTGTAAGGTTTGAAACGCGGGCTATTAAGGTGTGTGAAACTGCGCCTGCCGAAGCTTTTTCCACAGTGGCTGTCAGTCCAGCGCTTCGTCTTTTAGGGATAATAACGCCATGTGCGCCCGCAACGTTAGCGGTTCTTATTATCGCACCTAAATTATGCGGATCTTCGATGTCGTCGAGTAATATAATAAACGGCGCTTCTTTTCGCTTGCTTGCTCTATCTAAGATATCGGATACTTCTACATAAGATGCTGATGATAAATAAGCAATAAGCCCCTGATTCTTTCCCGTTTCAGACAGTGTCTGCAGTCTTTCTTTCGATATATAATCAATGGGGGTTCCGGCCTTTTTGCAATCAGCAACGATTTTTGAGACCACTGCATCACGTTTTTCGTTTTTTTCATCAACAATAAAAAGCCTGTCAATATCGCGTCCGGCCTTCAAAGCCTCGGCTATAGCATGCTTGCCTTCAATAATCCTACTGCTTTTTTCTTCCATTTATCTCCTTGTGCTATATCATCGGGCAATAATGACGCCTTTTTTATAGCTGTTTCAATTAATTCAAATAGCCTGTCATAATCTTCATTTATGTAAAGATAGCCTATCAGTGCCTCAAAACCGGTGGCTTTCCTATAATCAAGCAGCTTTTGGTTCTTCGCGGGCGAAATAGTTTTAGAATTGCGTGCCCGCTTATAAACCGCGTGCTCATCTTCATGCAAAATAGGCAGAATACCCTCGGCTAATTTCGCCTGACACTTTGCTTCGACAATACAGCTTGTTTCCCAGTGTAGAACCCTAACCGGTCGATTTCCGAAACTTAAAATCATTGATTTGATTATTAAATCAAAAACACTGTCTCCAATGTATGCCAATGCCAATGAAGAGTATTTAGTTGCTACACTTTTTTCCACTTTACGCCTTCTTTTGTGTCCTCAAGGATAATTCCCATATCGCTTAATTTGTCGCGGATTTCATCTGCTTTGGCAAAATTGCGTTCTTTCCGCGCGTTTTGACGCTCTTTGATGAGGCTTTCAATGTCAGAATCCAGCACTTGTTCCTTTCGTCTAATCTCTAATCCGAGAATGTCAGTAAGGGTCTTAAGCCTCTTGTAAAGACCATCGAGCAATTCGATTGATGAATCCTCATTTACATTACTATTAATGTATTTGACCAATTCAAACACTGCTGAGATCGCGTCAGCTGTGTTAAAATCATCATCCATGGCTTTTTCAAAAGCCAAAGTAAATTCCTTGCTCTTTTCAAGTACAGCCTCTTCCGATTCTTTCATCGCTGATGAAGAAGCATTCTTTTTAAGGAAAAGAATATTTTCGGCAGCAGTAATTATCCTCTCCAGTCCCGCTTTTGCGGCATCCATCAATTCCGGACTGAAATTTAGCGGATTCCTGTAATGTGCGCCCAGCATAAAGAATCTTAATATCTGTAAGTCATATTGTTCGCTGACTTCTCTGACGGTTTTAAAATTACCTTTGGACTTTGCCATTTTTTCGTTATTAATATTAAGAAAAGCATTGTGCATCCAGTATTTTGCAAAGGGCACTCCTGTGGCCGCCTCGCTTTGGGCAATTTCATTTTCATGATGCGGGAAAATCAAATCCTCTCCGCCACCATGAATATCTATTTCATCACCCAGATATTTTCTGGACATTGTCGAGCACTCCAAATGCCATCCCGGACGCCCGTCTCCCCAGGGCGCCTCCCAATAAGGCTCGCCTTCCTTCATAGGCTTCCAGAGAACAAAATCCAGTGGGTCTTCTTTTTGCGTTTCACCTGTTACCGCTAAAGTGCGTTCTCCGGAACGCAAGTCATCGAGATTCTTATGAGAGAGCTTTCCATAGTCCTTAAAACTTCTGCTTCTGAAATAAACTGTTCCGTCTTTTATATAAGCGAATCCCTTATCTAAAAGAATCTTAATCATATCAATCATTTCAGGGATTTCCTGAGTCGCCAAAGGATGAGTCGTCGCAGGACGAATATTCATTCCTTCCATATCCTTTTTACACTCGGCAATATATTTTTGCGAAATTACATCCGCAGAAACACCTTCTTCAATGGCCTTATTGATAATCTTGTCATCCACATCGGTAAAATTAGAAACGAAATTTACATCGTATCCTTTATACTCGAAATAACGCCTCACAGTATCGAAAAATATCATGGGACGAGCGTTTCCAATGTGAATCAGATTATAAACAGTGGGTCCGCAGACGTAAATTCGTACCTTATTTTCTTCTAAAGGAACAAATTCCTCCTTTTTACGGCTTAGAGTATTAAATAATTGCATAATGAATCTCCTTCTTTTGTCAGTCACATTCCATATGATAATAAATAAATCCGGCTATTGCAATAAAAACTAGTTCGAACTAAATACCGGCCTGTATATAATATGATGGATCATTGTACTTTTCCTCTTTTGCAGTTCTTACCTTTTCTGACTTTTCGAGTTCAGCCACACGTCTTAAGAGTACTTTTGCTTCGCAATCAAGCTTTGCTAAATCCGCGCTTAACGGATCGGGGAAACCGGTCTGGTCCAAATCCATCCAAGGTTTCTTTACACTGCCTTGCTTTACTACACGACCGGGTACTCCTACAACAGTACAATTCGGCGGCACCTCACTTAGCACAACTGATCCCGCACCTATTTTTGAATTTTCACCTATCGTGAATGAACCAAGTATTTTAGCCCCTGCGCTGACCATTACATTATCCTTTAATGTAGGATGTCTCTTTCCGTGTTCTTTTCCGGTACCACCAAGCGTAACTCCTTGATATAACGTGACATTGTCACCTATCTCGCAGGTTTCTCCGATTACCACACCTGTGCCATGATCAATAAATAAACCTTTTCCGATTTTTGCTCCGGGATGTATTTCTATACCGGTTTTCCTCGTGGTACGCTGTGAAAGCCATCTTGCAAGAAAATAGTGCTTTTTTAAATATAGTTTATGTGCCAATCTATACCACAATATAGCTTTAAAGCTCGGATATAGCCAAACCTCTACATTCGAATGAATCGCGGGATCGCGCTCCCTGACGATTCTGATTTCTTCTTTTACATAACTAATTAACCCCATGATAACCTCCGTTTTTTATAATCAGTAAAGCCTGTAATATGAGACTATTTCTCAGGCTTTACACCATCTCGCTAATATAAATTGGTTTAATCGGAATCCATTTATCAAGTTCTTTTTCAAGTTGGATGCTCATAGTCACACCCTTCAAGTTATAACACATTCCGGGTGTTAAAGCTCCGAATATCAGTCCGCATAGTACATATACAGGTAAAGTTCCCATAACTGATTCGTAATCTCTTTTATCATTTAAGCGTATATCAGTATCCGTGATATCACTGCCAATGACATGAAATATTGCATTGTTTTCTTCAATATCCGGATCTGACACGCTAAAACAGATGCAACATCGTTCCTTAAAGCTAATAAAGGACAACGCCTGCTTCACGTTTAATATTCTGAACATTATCTTTGCGTTTTGTGGGTATGGCTCTCCCATCGGTAAAATAATACGGTAATCCGTAATGCAATTACACAATAGAATTCCTTTTCTATCATACTTATTAGCAATACCGATAAAAATACCGGCACCGTCAGATTTTAATTCCTTTAATAAGCGTCTGTAGTAATTCCCGTCTCTTTTTACAAAAACCTTATAATTATTATATAGGTAACAGTTAGCTGTTTCAGCTAACAATTCAAATTCATCCCCTTCAGGCACTTTCATTTCTTCGGTGCCGGGTTCCATCAGATACCCTTGGTTTTCGATAATTATACGTTTCGTTTCCTGTCTGCACACAGTGAGAAAAGAATAAGGAATATAAATAGATTCACGCGCGGGCATAAGAAAAGCAAAAGTTTTTCCGTCTTTAAACATATCATTCAGGGCCGTTGTCAGCACCTGACGCATATATCCTTTTTTTCTGTGCTTAATGTCAGTCGCAACAGCCACCACATAATCGACAAGAGACTCATCCCCATTGACAACCAGTTTATAAGGGTTAAGATGAAGCATAGAACAAAATTGTCCATCTTCTTCTAATACATAGATTTGATTGTCAAGAATTTTCTCCGAATAATAGTAGTCTATAAATTTACTACTATCTTCGGGAAAGCATTGCTCATATAAAAAGCGCGTATTTGCGTGTTCTTTTGGCTCCAATTTTCTAACTGACATAATTTCTCCAAATTTTCAAATTTGTAGTTTATTGATTTCGATTTAGTATGTAACTTTGCAATAGGATGAATATTTGCATTTGTGATACAGCTCATTTATAGGTGATTTAGGCGCCGTTTCAGCGCATAATACACCCGCCGCAGTTACGGGGACACCCGTAAAGCGCTTCACTGTCAAAAGAAGTATAACTCAAATTTCTCATATCCTCAAGTAAGACTATTGCCTGCGCGGCAATGCCTTCTTTTGCGCCGGTAAACCCTAAACCTTCCTCGGTGGTGGCCTTAACATTTATTTGACTGATATCAAGATTTAACGTCTCCGCAATATTCTTTACCATCTCAGGAATATATTTAGATAGTTTGGGTGCCTGCGCGATAATCGTGGAATCAATATTCATTATCAAATAGCCGGCTTCTTCTATTTTAACCATTACGGCTTTAAGAAGGCTTAGGCTTGAAATGTTTTTATACTCCGGATCCGTATCAGGGAAATGCTTCCCGATATCACCTAAAGCGGCGGCGCCCAATAGCGCGTCCATGACAGCATGAACCAGAACATCCGCGTCAGAATGTCCGTCAAGCCCCTCTTCGTGCGCAATCTTAACACCGCCTAATATAAGGGGTCTTCCGGTTTTAAGTCTATGGACGTCATATCCTGTACCGACTCGCATTATTCTCCCCGTTCCAAAAGTGCTTCGTTATCGATGTTATCTATGTTATCTGCTACATCTGTCGTTTCTTCTACTGTATCATTGTTCATTTCTATATTATCCTGAGTCAATATATTTTCATCGTTCGTTTCATCACTAATAGTCTCGGCCGCCTCTAATTCAGTATCGGCCTCATTTGCGGTTTCATTGTCAGCAGCGGTTTGGCGTTGGTGCTCTCTCCATGCTCCAATTCCAAACCAGGCTCCAATAATTACAAAAACAGCACCTGCAAGAACAAACCACAGATAATTATCAGCCTTTCCCTTTATAGAGTCGGTTATCAGCTTATAACCCAAATAAACCAAATATGCTCCGACCGCAATCTTAAAACCCCAGTTCGTCCTTCTCATGTCGTTCTCCCAAAATCCAAGTTTCTCACGATTTCTATTTGTAATATAAAATGCTTATCTAATCATATTAGTCTATCAGCCGAAATATGACAAGTATTGTGATTTCATTTATTCGGTACGTATGGCTGCCAAAGGACTCAATCTCATTGCCCTTCTCGCGGGGAAATATCCCGAAACAATTCCCACGAGCATTGCCATAATAATTCCCACTCCCAATAACCATATCGGAATGTACGAAATGATACTGCTCTCTCCATATCCTAAAGAATTTCCCGCGACCTTATTCAGCACAAAAGAAATGAGCAAGCTAAACGCAATTCCCGTTACGCCGCCTATAAATCCGATGAAAGCCGCTTCAGTAAGGAACATCTGCCTGATATTTCTGATATCACAGCCGATTACCTTCATAACGCCTATTTCTTTTGTCCTTTCATAGATCGCCATCATCATCGTATTGGCAATACCTATTGCGGCAACCAAGAGGGAAATCGCACCTATACCACCAAGTACTGCCTGTATTACCGATAATTCCTGCTTCATCATTTCCAAAGAATCAGCATTACTTTCAACATTATACCCTAAATCACGCAAAAGTGTAGCTACTTCGTTAACATTATTTATGTCGTCCACCTTTACCTGTGCATATGTATATACAAATTCCTTTAACGGCTTTCCTGTTTTAGTCGTAGGTTGACCGGGAATTGCCTTTCCTTTAAATTCCTTTTGCAGTACGGATATTAAAGTGTCCATATCGCAATAAAGGCTCCAAGAAAAATTATTGTAGTCCTCGGAACTGCCGTCTACCATACCATATGCTCGAATCGAGTATTTCTTAGCCGGCTTCGTAGATGCCCCATCATTTCCGATTACCCCTCCCGATTCCTCCGAAGAAGCCACGCCGGATGATGAATAAACCACCACGCTTGAACCCAAGCTGTTATAATTATCTGTGTTTAATATCAAAAACATGGAGTCTTTTTCGGCATCAGCGACTAATTCTCCCTTTTCCCAATAAGGGGAGCTACCGGTCTTTGGGTCATACATCTGAGGTATTACCTGATTTCCGAAAATTAGTTGCAATGCTTTAGAGCTATGTTCAGGGAACTCACCCCAAGCCAGCTTTATCCCACTGTTCTTAAAATATTCGGGTGTAAAGCCGGTTACAGTCACCCATGTTTCATACTTTCCTTTTCGTAAAATTCCGCCGGTTTCGAAAACGGGTTCCGCAAACAAAACATGGTCAAAGGTCTTCATCTCATTAACCCGTTCCTCTGTGATATAGTCGACCTTTGATGAATCATCCTTTGTATCTTCGGCGGATTCGCCGTACCACGAGGCAGAATCCCAGCCATCTTTTCCCATTACTCGAAGAGTGGTGAGGCCTCCGTATTGTTCAATTTGTGCGTATGTTTGCTGCTGAATGCCCAGTCCGAAGGATATCATAACCACCACCGAGGTGGTGCCGATCATTACCCCTAAAGCTGTGAGAAAAGTCCTGAGTTTTCGGCGCTTTAAGTTGCTTGCGCTAATCCTCAATATATCGATCCACTTCACGGAGCAATTCCTCCTCACCAAAACCGTTTCTCTTCTTTTTCCTAGACCTTATAATCAATACAATCACTACGATAATTGCAGCTATAACCGCTAATCCGATAAGAATAGGTATCAGTCTTCCCGCTGAAAGAAAAGTCGGAGATTGTGCTTCGGACGGGTACTCTTCTCCCATACTTTCTGCCATCAACATTTCTTCATCAAATGAATTATCAATGACTTCCAATTCAATTTCTTTTTTCTCTTCGGTTACATTTCCGCTTTCATCCTCATAGGACAAAGTAAGCGTAACCGGAGTAGTGCCGCCTTCTTTACCCACTAACATAGCATCGATTTGAGCTGTCGCACCTGAATCCACATTTCCTATAAAGTAAGTCGCATCCTCTATGGTAGGGCCGGTGAATTTTGCTTTGACATTAAGCAATTTTACTCGTCCCAGATTATATAAATCCAGCATCACATTACACTCGTCTCCCACATTCACAAAAGGTTCTCCCCCGTAGCTAATATCACCGAATTCATACCGAACTTCCTGCTTTACAGGTATTGAAATTTCTGAGTCCGCGGTGTAGGGTGAACCGTCCGCGTCCTCATATTGCATGTCTAACTTAATGCTGTAGGGCTTTTGCAATAAGTCTGCTTTCGCGTTTAATTCAATGGAAATATCAGCAGTAGCTCCCGCGTTTATCCTGTCGAGATAGATAGAATTAGAGCCGGAAGAAGGTATAAAAGCCGCCGAGGCAGTTTCTGCGTCAGCGCCCGCATCGGGGGTCGTCAGCGTAAAAAGCATATTCTGAACTCTGGTACGTGAAGAAGTGTTCTTTAAATGAATGACAAGCTTAAAATTAGTTCCGGCTTTTACCTCAGCAGGGTCCGTTTCATATCCGGTAACAATTACTCGCGGAACCGATACCTGCGCTACTACATCTGAAGTACTCGCAAGCTGTATCGCCTGTCCGTTTGTTATGCTGCCCGAAGAAACAGGCGTTGTGTTCACGTTTTCCTGATCCGAAATATCTGTTGTTTGAATTACATCAGACTTCTTCGTAGTATCCGCAGCGGCGTCACCATTGCCGGTCGTATTCTTATCTTCCGAAGCATCCTGGCCTGTGTTTGAATTTCCCGTAGATACTTGCGAATCATCGGCTTCTTGAGAGGACACACTCCCGGTGCTTCCCGTTTTCCCTGTGTTATCAGTATTTGTCGTACCGGTATTATTGGTATTTGAAGTCGGCGCCGCAAACGTCGAAATCGTAAGTATCGCCGTTATTATCACAATGAGCGGCAATGCAACAAGTCTTTTAGTCTTCCCCATATTTTTGATATACATATCCCTACCTCTTTTGAAATTAATTAATAATTAGCAGATCTTCTGACCATTTCCGTTGGTTTAAACTTTCGTCCTTCCCTGATTCTTACAAATTTACCATCTCTGATTTCGAATATTCTGTCCGCATATTCCGCAAGATTCATATCATGCGTAACCATTATCAATGTCTTATGTCTTTTGTTTACTATATCCCGCATCAGATTCATAACATCCTGCGATGTTCTGGAGTCTAAATTCCCTGTCGGCTCGTCCGCAAAAATAATGTCAGGATCTACTATCAAAGCTCTCGCAATGCCGACTCTTTGCTGTTGTCCTCCGGACAATTGATTCGGCATGTGTCTCGCATGAGAGTCTAAATTCACAAGTTTCAGCATTTCCGCGGCTTTTTTTAATCTGACTGATTTTGAAACCCCCTGAAAACTCAAAGGCAATGCCGTATTCTCCAAAGCATTAAACGTGGACAACAGATGAAACGATTGGAATATAAATCCTACATGCTCGCGCCTAAATTGTACCAATTGATTTTCTTTTAGCTTTTCAATGCTCGTACCATGAATTCTAATGCTTCCCTTTGTAGGCTTTTCCAATCCCGCTAACATATTAAGCAATGTAGATTTTCCGGAACCGGAGGTGCCCACAATCGCGCAAAACTCACCCCGAAAGACATTAAAAGAAACTCCGTTCAATGCTCGGACTATTTCATCGCCGACTTTATATAGTTTATAAAGGTCCCTGACCTCAATTACTGCTTCCATACAATTCCTTGATTAATAAAATAAGTCTTGAATTTGTTAAATCTTTTTTATTGTACCATATAATAGGTAGCTGCAACAGTTTAATTTCTTAAAACTTTCTTAAGTCGTTCTAAAGAAAAGGTTAAGTAAACTACATTCTTAGCAAATAAAAATGTCGGATCAATAGAAACAATCCGACATTTTACAAAGTAGCGGGAACTGGATTTGAACCAGCGACACTGCGGGTATGAACCGCATGCTCTAGCCAACTGAGCTATCCCGCCAAATCGAAAGCCCTAAAAAAGCTCGCTTTCGGATTATACTATCAGTAAAGTTGTATTGTCAATCGAAAATTTGAATTAATCTCCCGGCTTTTCGAAAAAAACTTACTTAGTCAATAATACCCCGTCTTTATTGGTCTCACCGACAATATAATGCGGCCGCTTTTTAATCTCACGGAATATTCTGGACAGGTATTGCCCCAGAATACCCAGACAGAATAGCTGAATACTGCCGATAAAGGTGATAATACAAATAATCGGAATCCAACCGGTGACCGGATTAGTAGCTATCAATTCCCACACGATGCAGACAATCAAAACCAAAAACGATATTACGGTGAAAATAATCCCGCACCAAAAGGCCAGTGTCAGAGGCGCATAGGAAAAGTTAACGACATTATCAAGAGTGTATTTAACAAAAGAATTCAAATTCCATTTCGAGGACGTGGTCTCGGTCATATGCTCTTCGTAGGAAAGCCAATAAGTCCGAAACCCTACCCAGTCATAAATGCTTTTTGAAAAACGGTCATACTCACCGAGGGCTAAAATCGCCTGAACCATCTGCCGACGCATAATCCGAAAATCCATTGCATCCTCTACCAACTCGTTTTCACTTATTTGGCCGATAATCATATTAGAGAGCTTTGAGTAGACGTTTTTATTATTGATCTCGTCATCCTTGCGAGATATTTTAGTAGCTACGCAATCATAAAGTCCGGATGAAAGAATCTTAAGCATCTTCGGCAATAGATTCCTCGGTTCCTTCATATTAAGAGACATTAAAGCAATATAGTCGCCGTCCGAATTCGCAAAGCCCGCGTATAAAGAAGCCTCTTTCCCGAAATGTCTCGAAAAAGTGATGTACTCAATACGCTTGTCACGTCGCGTCATCTCACGTAGCACCCTCAGCGTTTTATCTTGAGAACCATCGTCAATAAACAAAACCTTAAACTGATAATCGGTGAGCTTTGACATAATTGGGTGAATTTCCTCAAGAAAGGTCGGAATATCCCCCTGTTCATTGTAGCAGGGGACCACTATGGTCACCCGCTCCTTTTTCATCGCTTCCATTACGATACCTCATCGCCTGTTGATTAGAGAAAACATACCGCATTTTTGATAAAAAGTCAACAAGCGCGTTAAGGCTTCATTTCGACTTCTGCGGCGAGAAGGCTTTAGTGAGAATGGAAATCCCCTGAAACTTAACTAAGCCAAGTAAACGAAGTGCGGGACCGCTGGGTCTTTTTACACCTCTTTCCCATTCCGAAACCGTATTCTTAGAAACATTTAAATAATGGGCAAATGCGGATTGAAAACATTATCGCAAAACATTAATATTTTCAATATCATTTTTAATAATAAACTGCAATAGACTACAATTTTTGCGATTGTTTTTTCCGGAAGCCATAAGCATCTTGCCTATCAAACGATTAATTATAATGAAACAAACTTGACATTGAACGCTTAAATGGGTACTGTTTTAGCCACAGACAATAAAATAATTTTACTCTTAAGAATCCTGATTTTATTGCAAGGGGGTAATCATGGTAGTTTCAATTGTTACTGGCGCGTCGTCCGGAATCGGGCGTGAATTCGCCAAATGTGTTTCAAATGAATTTCCGGCGGATGAAATGTGGCTAATTTCTCGCAGGAGAGACAGGCTTATTGAATTAGAAAAAGAACTTGGCTGCAAATGCCGCATTTTTGCAATGGATTTAACATTACCCGATTCTTTGATGAAATTGCAGATTCTGCTGAAATTGACTAACGCCGAAGTGTCTACCTTAGTCAATGCCTCAGGAATCGGACGTTTCGCTCTTTCAACCGAAGTAAGCAGCGAAATCAACGACCGGATGATTGACTTAAATGTTAAAGCCCTGACGCATATTTGCTTTATGTGCATTCCTTATATGAAAGCAGGTTCGTCTATCATCAACATGGGCTCACTATCATCGTTTCAGCCGGTTCCCTATATCAATGTCTATGGTTCCACAAAAGCTTATGTGCTAAGTTTTACCCGCGCATTAAATGTGGAATTAAAATCAAGAGGGATTCGCTGCATTTGTGTTTGCCCCGGTTGGGTAAAAACTGAATTCTTTGATCACGCTATCAGTGATAATAACGCGATCACTTACTTTAATAAACTGCGTGAGCCTGCGCCTGTAGCAAAAAAAGCCATGAAAGACTTAAAAAAAGGCAAGGACCTCACAATTTACGGTCTGTCCGAACGCATACAGGTCCTCGCCACAAAATTGTTTTCGCATAAATTTGTCATGAAAGTATGGATGAAGCAACAGGGACATGACAGCTAACAGTTCCTTTTTGTGTCGGCCATTATTTATTTTGAGAAAGAAAATCATGAATATCTTCATCTGAAACCATAACATCAGATGGGATCTCAAGGCTTCTTTCCATTGTTTCTCCCACGAAATATGCAAAATGAGGTACAAAACGGATTTCATACTTATCCCGAAAGCTCATAAGTTCTGCGTTGCTATCCTCATATGGAAACATACTGTCAAGATAGTAAACCTTTGTACCCTCTTCTAAAATGTGTTCTGCCAAAAGACAAACAAAAATCCGGCAATACTCGCAAGATGACCTACCGGTATATAGTAGGAAGTCTTCTCCGTTTTCCTGCATCGATTCAATGTCCTGGACTGTAACTTCAGCAAAATGACCTACAATTTCATTATATTCTTCCTCTGAAATCAATGCATTGTCAGATAAAGTTACGGTTGTACACCCGTTTATTGATAATAACATACTAATCAATAATACCAGGATAATCATTTTATCGCTTAGTCTCCCGTAATTCTTACGCATATTATTGCCCACCCTCCTGTGATACTATTCTTCCGTCTTCCATCCTAATAATACGTGAGCAATGATTGGCCACGCGCTCATCATGAGTGACGATAATCAAAGTTTGATGGTACTCCTGATTCGCTTTTATTAATAACGCAACGATATCTTCTCCTGTTTTTGAGTCAAGATTTCCGGTAGGTTCATCAGCTAGAAGAATAGCCGGTTTTGATATTAAAGCACGTCCTATTGCAACTCGCTGTTGCTGGCCTCCTGATAACTGTGACGGCAAAAAAGTCTTTCGCTCATCAAGCCCCATGTCCTTTAATAACTCATCTAAAGGAAAGGCTGGCTTTTTCTTTGCTAACAAAAGTGGCAGAACAATATTCTCTTCCACACTAAGCACAGGTAATAGATTGAAAAACTGATAAATCATTCCAATATTATTTCGTCGAAAGGTAGTCATTTTTGAGTCATTCATTTGATACAAATCTTCACCAAGGATTGAAACGATTCCTGTTGTCGGGGCTTCAATACCGCCAAGAACGTGAAGAAGTGTGGATTTTCCACAGCCGGACGGCCCAATTATCGCTAACATTTCACTTTTATTAATTGATAGGCTAACATCACACAGCGCTTTTACGGGGTTTTCTTCTGTTCCGAATGTTTTTGATACATTTTGTGTTTTCAATATCTCCATATTCATCTCCTATAAATTCTCATTTTTCAGAGCCTCGGCTATACTTATCGATTTCAGTCCTAACATAGATATGAGGGCAACTGGAATTAACACTAAAACAAGTGAAGCATACACAACACCTATCCAATTCCAAGGAATGAGAATTTCAATAGCTGCTTGTTGCCTCAACTCAAGAAACTGCAACAGCATCAAGAATCCGCCAATAATTGCTCCTATCACCCCTGCAACACCAAATTGAAACAATAATTCCTGTAATTGAACCTGAAATAACTGAATGCTATTCATTCCTAATGACCTCAAGACCGAAAACTCTCGTTCCCTTAAGATTAGTCTTGTTCGCACATAATTAAGGCTACCAATTAGAGCAAATAACAGCGCCATAACAATACTTCCGGTTATAAAGAACAGTTTGAGGATTTTCGACGGATCGCGGTATCGTTCATTTTGTAAAATGTTTTTATTCCCATATTCCCATGCATTACTTTCATTAGAATATTCACTAATATTATTGTAAGCAGCATCCTTCAATGTTGATTCTTCAAGCGCCTTTCTGACAGAAACTTGCAATTGCGCTTCGGATACATTTGAATGACTGTTTATAAAGACATAGTTTTCGACAGGCGAGTATGAGCGATACATCAATGAATTCGTTTGAGCAGGCATTCTTCCATATGCAGCCGAAATACTATCTTCCCGAAGAAACTGGTTAAATTTTTGCATAGGCATATAAATGTTGATTGTAGCGTCATAGTTTTGGTTATATCCATCCATTTTTTGATATAATTCATCAGGAAGAATCGGAACAGGTGAAGCCTCTTTTGTAGTACCCACAATAAAGATTTCAGCTGAACACAGAGTATCAGCGTAAGCAATACTGCCTGCTACCCATAAATCGCCATACTTCCCGAACAATATGTCTGTTGTTTTGCACTTAATAGGTTTAAGAATGCTTTGAAACGAGGGCTCTTCGAAATGACTATCCTGAATCAGCACATAGTCTTCAACGATAGCAGGGTACACTCCGTCTTCAGGCAAGGAATACTCACCTTCTATGCCGGCGATATACTCCAAGAAAAGCCGTTCTTCAATACCGATTATGCAGACATTTACACCATAATACGATTTGTCATCAGTTGTCAAACCGTCAATAGTCACAGGGTTATATGCTCCTAAACCATAAAGCCTGAACGATAGTAAATCATCTCTTATGCAACTTTTATCGAAAAGTACGTCACCTAAGTGAAGGACTCTTACAAGTTTAGAGTCACTTGTTTCAGGAAGATTATAAATGCTCACATTAGTATTATCTAAGACATCCTCGTCATCGCTGAAAATTGTAATCCAAGCATCAGCTTGAGTTTTTGTTCGTCGATCTTGTATAAAATATGTGCCTTTTGCAATTTGCTGATAAACGTAGCCATTGATAGCCATAACAATGACAGCAGTCAGAAGCAGTACCATTGAAATAGTTCTCTTGTAGTTGTAGAATATGTTTCTTAAAGCAAGCTTCATCCCAAAAAATCTCTTTGTTATTATTTGTCCAAAATACTTATAGGTTTGACTTTTATCGCGGAACCCATTCAGTAAATCCATTACCTGAACTTTTCTGGCTGATAAAGCAGGTCTAAGTGCCCCAAATACAATCGAAACGATACTTACCAAGACTGCTAATAATAGCGCTTCCCAATGAAAGAATAGTCGCAACTTTTCAATATTCATCAGGTTTTCTATTTTGTTACAGAAAACATAATAACATGCAACAAAGCCTAAAGTGCCTATTAACAATCCAATGCCTAATCCTATGCCTCCTAAAATGCCCGCTTCTCCCATTATGTATTCAAATTTTTGAAATGGCGAAGCATAAACGCAGGACAAGAGTCCTATTTCTCTTCTTTTTTGGAGATAAGTCAAAGCGAAAGAGGTATAAATAAAATATGCCAGTAGTAACAATAATAGTGCCATTAACGAAAGCGCAAAAGTCCGTATTGATAGCACTGTTGTATTATCAAGTGATAGCCCGTAAAATTCCAATAAATCAAAGTGGTAAGAAATATTATCTTCGTTTTTTGACATTTCAATTTCGTCAGCAAGATTTTGAATATCTTGAAAGAACTGACGATTAACTTTTATTAAAGCAATTTTAACGTCATAAAGCTGATTATTCTCATGTCTATTACTCGATAGAACTCGCGGGTCTTCAGAAACCTTGTCGGCTTGCTCGGCACTGAGATCATGAAAGCAAACTTGCCACTCTCCATTGTTCTGAATCTCTATTTCTTTCATAAAATCAGTTGTCCAAAACAGGCCTAGTGCAACAAATGTATATATTGCAACAGCAACGGCGATGTTCACTATTGTCCGCCTTGTTCTTTTTTTGTTGAGCTTAATACTTTTAATTATAAGTTTTACTAACATGTTTTCCTTTCATAATATTAAAATGGTTGAGATATCTAACAAGAAATATTTCTGGCTTTCAAAATCTTTCCATTTTCGATTCTGTACTTTGGTAAGTTTTCAAATAGTGCATTTTTCCTGTGATTCACAATAATACAGGTCATTTTTTTATATTCAGAAAAAATCGCCGATAGAATTTGCATTTCTGATTCTACATCTAAATGGCAGGTGGCTTCATCAAGGATGAGAATCTCAGGCTTTTGGAGAAGTGTTCGGGCAAGACATAGTTTTTGTCGTTCTCCCGAAGAAAGACCCATGGCATTTTCACTAAGTATTGTCATAAGCCCATTCTCCTGATGAGCGACGAATTCACCTAATTGGCATATTTCTAGTACATGAATGATTTCGCCTATAGATATCTTGCGTCTTCCTAAAGTCAGATTTTCATATAATGTGCCCGAAAATAATAAATGATTTTGAGAAGCGTATGCAATATTATTTCTCAGTATTTCAACAGGTATATCATTTATATTGATGCCACCAATCGAAATGTTCCCGTCTTCAACTCGATAGAATCTAATTAACAGCTTACTCAAAGTGGTTTTCCCAGCGCCATTATCCCCCATTAACAAAAGCTTTTCCCCGGAGCCAATTCGAAACTCAGCCTCTCTTAATAAAGGGTGCGCGTCAGAATAAGAAAAAGTAACTTTATTGAAACATATTTCTTTGGTTTCAAATGGTAATTCCGTAACAGGACACGAGTATTCATCTTCCGTAGTGGCTTCAAAAACCTCGCTTATTTTTCTTGATGAAACAGAAAATTTCTGAAATGAGTATTGCAACTCTATAATGTTCTTAATTGGCTCCAAAAAATAGCTTATTAGCGGTTGAAAGATTAACAGAGTCCCAAGCGTAATTCTCTCCGTAAATACAAACAATCCACCAATCGCAATAACAATTAAACTTCCAACATTATTTATCAATTCTTCAAGCCCCACCTTAATAGCTGCCAATTGTTCACCCTTGCAAGCATGATAGGTAAATTGATTAACCGCTTTTTCAAAACAAGTATTTCGAAATTTCTGGCAATTTGTTGATTTGATCGTTTCAATAGCAGTTATTGACTCTTTGTAATATGACAATAACGAAGCTTCCTTTTTTGTTGTCTCTCTAATGTTTTTGCGAAACTGTTTTTTTGTCAGAAATACTATAATTAATTGGAACACTCCCAAAGCGGAAATGCAAAAAAATAATTCATTACTGATTTTAAAGAGAATAATCGCCGATACAATTGACTGCATTATACTCAATACTAATACCAAAAGACTATTAATCATTGTCTCAACGACTTCACGCGTTAATAGTAACCTATTCAAAAGTTCGCCATCATTTTTAGACTTAAAATAGCTAAGCGGAAGTCGCAATAATTTTTCAAAAAAAGAAACAAGAAGTCTTCTATGGAACTGCTTTGAAACATGCGCAATTAGGTAACTTCTGAAAATGAAAAACGCAAAACCCAATAAATAGATTATTCCAATTATCACAATTAATCTATGAAAATGTATACCATTGCTAAATTTTATTAACTCATCAGTATAAAGGTGGGGTTTCGAACTAACCAGCGCGTCAAACAGTTTTCTAAAAGAAAGCGTTCCTAAGAAGTTTAGCCCAGTTAACATTAATGAAAACGTCATAATGAGTACAATGCAAACTTTATACCCGAATAGTATTCGGTAATAGGAGTCACCAGAATGAGATATTATTTTCTTTTCAGTAAATGATTCTGATTTTGTAATCAATAAAATATTGCCGGTCCATATATTTTCAAAATCTGACTTCGTTACTCTTCGATATCCAATAGCCGGATCAAAAAAATGTATATACCGCGAACCAACCTTTGTGACTACAATGAAATGTAAACAAATGGATTCAGAAGACACTTGGGCAATTAAAGGAAAATTTCGTCTGTCATGCGCTATTTCTTCCAGAAAATCTGCCAAGCCACCTTGTAAAGCCTCCGCATAAAACCCAATTTTATTAGCTGCGCGTATTAAACTATAAAAGTTGGTGCCTTCAGAATTGCACTCCGTTAGCTTTATGAATCCCGAAAGCGAATCATTATAATTGTAATATGTGCAAATAGTAGCTAAACAAGCAGCACCACAGTCATTTATATCATTTTGGTATATGCCTTTAAGTCTCATTTGTCCTCGTACTAAGTCTCAGTAAAATTTGAAAATCATAAATAGTTTCCTTGAACTTGTAAATACAAATTTGAGTTTTCGCATAACAATGCCTCCTTATTTTGATGCTTACAGTTTACATCATCTCAAAATAGTATGTCAATATTTATTTATTGTTTTTGTTTAAATTTATTTAATCTTTAATGTGTCATTGACATCTTGTTCTTACGTGCTATAATATTTTTGCACAGTTGACAATTATTATAGGGGTCTATTATGAATAGAATTAGTCTTAGTAAAAAAGAATTAGATGTTATGTTCGTATTTTGGAATACGAATGAAGCCCTTACGGCATCTGATGTTTTCACAAAAAATCCGAATTTGAACTTCAACACAATTCAAGCCGTCTTAAAAAAACTATTGAAATATGAATATATTAGAGTTGCAGGCATAGTATATCATGGCACTGTTCTTACACGCACTTACACTGCCGTTCTTTCTAATGAAGAATACTTAATAAGCCAACTACAAGACAATAAATTCGCGGCTCGTAACCTGTTTTCTGCCTTAGTTCATAAGGTCGATAGTCCTGAAGTTCTTTCAGAATTAGAGTGTATTATCAAAGAACAAAAAGAAGTATTAGGTAAAGAGGTTAAATGATATGCATCTTTCTACAACTTCTTTTATTATTGGTACAATAACAGGAAATCTTCTTATTTTTGTTTTCTACTTCATTATTTACCATGGCAATTTGGGAACAAGGCTTAGTCTAAGATTTTACCTATTCTGCGTCTCGCTGATTATTCTTAGATTTCTATTACCTTTAGAATTTAAATACACTATTACATACCCTTCAACAAAGATTTTACCTATGGTATTCGATGCATTTAATAGCGCAATTACTGTAAACAAGTATAGAATTTCCATTACAAGCGTTGTTCTAATAATTTGGGGAACCGGAGTCGTTATTAAGGCATTAACTGTTTTCTTATCATACAGAAAACTCAGAATTATTCTAAGTAGTCATAATAATCTTTTGGACGAGACAGACTGTGACATAAATCGAATATTGTCGCAAGTCGAGAATTTGCTAAATATCAACAGAAAGATTACTTGTGTAATTAGAACAAATGCTGAATTGGCACCTTCAATTATTGGCTATTTTCATCCCGTAATATTGTTACCGGATGAAGAACTTTCAGAATCAGAACTAAAATATATTATTGCTCATGAACTCAACCATTTAAATAATAAAGATTTTTTGTGGAAACTATTCTTAGAACTACTGCATATATTTTACTGGTGGAATCCTGCATTTATCCTCTTGAAACAAGAAATGGGAATGCTTCTGGAAATGCGTGCTGACACGCAAAGTGTGCATGTATTTAACAAAAAGCAAATCATTGAGTACTTGGAATGCTTGTTAAGAATAGCATGCCTTCAGAATAGAAAACAAGCTAATTCCTTCTCCTCCAACTTTATTAATCTTGAACCAGCATCAATTAAAAGACGCGCAAAGTTCTTGCTAAACCAGTCAAATCGTTTATCGGTATTCCAAATCCTTGGAGCTTCGTTATTTCTATTGTTGATGATGTTGTCTACTTGCTTCATTTTTGAGCCCTCATGGAAACCACAGGAGGAGCAAGATCATGAGGTTTTTTCCATATATGCGGACAATAGTTATTTGCTACACAAAGATGACAACACTTATTTACTCTATATTGACGGTGAATTGATTGGCGAAATCAGTGACCCAAACTATGGAGAATTTAGTGATTTGCCAATATACGAATATAAAAAGGAGACAAGATAGTGAAAAAGATGATCGTTTTTGTAATGCTGTTATTATTATCTACGCCAATATCTACACAATCGACGAATCAGCAAACTTCAGCTCTTACTGTATCTGCTAATTCAATTGTTGGTTCGCCTGCCGCTGACGCAACAATCGTTCCCATGGCAGATGTCATCGTTTGGAAGTACAAATCCATAAACGGGCATGTATATCGAAGGAGATATAATTCAACCAAAAGAGTGTGGATAGGAGAATGGGAACTCTGTCCCTAATTCTCCGTTTGTCCACTTCCTATCCAAAGTATTCCACGCCCGCTTCGAATACTTTCATGTCCTGCTCGCCGATTATATTTATCGCGACACCTTTTCCCCGGCGTTCGACGTGCGCCATTTTTCCGAATACGCGTCCGTCGGGGCTTGTTATTCCTTCTATTGCGTATACTGACCCATTTACATTCCATGTTTCATCTGGTGTTATATTACCTTCAGGATCGCAATACCTCGTCGCCACCTGTCCATTTTGAAACAGGTTTTCCACCCATTTTGGCGATGCCGCAAATCTCCCTTCTCCATGAGATGCGGGATTTACTATGACATCATTTATATTAACTTTTGACAGCCATGGTGATTTATTTGAAACAATTTTGGTGTATACCATTTTCGATATATGTCTGCCGATGGTATTAAATGTCAGTGTCGGCGAGTCTTCGCTTTGATCTCTGATTTCTCCGTAAGGCACTAAACCAAGCTTTATGAGTGCTTGAAATCCATTGCAGACTCCGAGTATAAGCCCGTCCCTCTTATTTAATAAGTCCATTACAGCTTCTTTAAGATACGGGTTCTTAAATGCCGCCGCAAAGAATTTCGCGGAGCCGTCGGGCTCATCACCCGCTGAGAAACCACCGGGGAACATGATTATCTGAGACTCATTTATCGCCTTTTCATATCTTTTGACAGACTCGCGTATCGAAGCTGAATTAAGATTAACAAAAACTTGCGTTTTTACTTCGGCTCCGGCTCTGATAAAAGCCTTTGCGCTGTCATACTCGCAATTCGTGCCCGGAAATACCGGGATAAACACTTTTGGTTTAACACCTTTTATGACTGATACCTGCGGAGTCTTTTCATTATAGGATTCTTTTTTATCCCATTTTTCATTTGTTTCAAATCCGCTAATATTCGGGAATACTTTTTTTAGTGGGCTTTCCCACTTTTCAAAGGCTTCTTTAAAGGAAATTGAAGTGTTGCCGTAACCGAATAAAGGAGTATCAGTGACGCTGCCAATTACGATGTGTTCTGTTTTTAGATTCCCGATTTTATCGAACGGCACCTCGGCAATTATATCACCGAATGCAGGCTTCAATAGAGCTTCTTTTGTAAGCTCGCCATCTAAAGTGATACCAAATCTGTTTCCGAATGCCATCTTGGAAACAGCGCTCAACAGGCCGTTTCGGTCAAGAACATAAGCAGCAATTATGTTCTTGTTTCTGATATCTCCTGTCACGCTCTTATATAGATTAATTACTTTGTCATATATAGGTAAATCATATTCATCCTTAGGCACTGAAATTCTGACTAAATAGTCTCCTGCCATCTTAAACTCGGGCGAAATAATGTTACCTGTTTCGGTCACATTTACCGCGAATGATACTAAGGTAGGCGGTACATCTAAATTTTCAAAGCTCCCCGACATACTGTCCTTTCCGCCTACTGAAGGTAATCCGTATCTGATTTGGGCCTCGAATGCTCCCAAGAGCGCCGCAAAAGGCTCGCTCCATCTGGATGGTTCTTCACTCATTCTTCTAAAGTATTCCTGAAAGGTGAATCTGATTTTATCAAACTCTCCGCCTGCGGCAATGATTTTAGCGATTGATTCCGTAACAGCATAGACCGCACCATGATAAGGCGAAAAAGCTGATAAATAAGGATCAAAACCGTAGCTCATCAATGTGGTCACACCCGTATCTTCTTCATCCGATGGTAATTTCGCAGCCATGACCTGAGTCTCAGTCGTCTGGAATTTTCCGCCATAAGGCATTAACACAGAAGCTGCGCCGATGGAACTATCAAACATTTCCACCAGCCCTTTTTGTGAGCATACATTCAAATCACAAAGCACCTTAAGCCATTCTTCCCTGAAATTAGTGTCAATATCAGAGTCAGCAGTTTTATTAAACAAGGAGTCCTTAGAACTTGGTATTTCAACAAATACCTTCGCCTCCTGATGTGCTCCGTTAGTATCTAGAAAAGCCCGTGAGATATTCACTATCTCCTTGCCGCGCCAAAATAGTACAAGGCGCTTTTCTTTGGTAACAATCGCTACTTGCGTGGCTTCCAAATTTTCTTCCTCTGAATATTTTAAGAATAAATCAACATTTTCAGGGGCAATTACGACAGCCATTCTTTCCTGCGATTCCGAAATGGCAAGCTCCGTGCCATCTAAGCCTTTATATTTCATCGGAACTTTGTCCAGATTAATTTTTAATCCATCTGCTAATTCTCCTATTGCTACGGATACGCCTCCCGCACCGAAATCATTGCATTTCTTTATCAGTCTGCTGACTTCAGGTCTCTTAAAAAGGCGCTGCAATTTTCTTTCCGTGGGAGGATTTCCTTTTTGAACCTCGGCACCGCAGACCTCTATAGAACTTTTCGTATGCGCTTTTGACGAACCTGTGGCTCCGCCGCATCCATCTCGCCCTGTGCGACCGCCCAATAATATGATAAAATCGCCGGGCGCGGCACTTTCTCTAATCACGGCATTTCGCGGAGCTGCCGCAATAACCGCACCGATTTCCATTCGTTTTGCCACGTATCCCGGATGGTATATTTCCTTAACCAATCCGGTAGCAAGTCCGATTTGATTGCCGTAGGAGCTGTAACCGTGCGCGGCCTCCTTTACGAGTTTTTTCTGTGGGAGCTTTCCCTTTATTGTTTCTTCTAATGGAACAGTAGGATCACCCGCGCCTGTCACTCTCATAGCCTGATAAACATATGTCCTCCCGGAAAGCGGATCTCTGATTGCACCGCCAAGACACGTCGCCGCGCCGCCGAAAGGCTCTATTTCGGTCGGGTGATTGTGCGTTTCATTTTTAAAATTAACGAGCCATTCCTGCGTTTGTCCATCTATAGTCACCGGCACAACGATACTGCACGCATTTATCTCTTCGGATTCTTCCTGATCGTTTAGCTTACCCTCTTTTTTTAGCTTCTTCATTGCCAATAAAGCCAAATCCATGAGACAAACATATTTATCTTTTCGTCCTTCGTATAACTTTTGCCGCTCGTCCAAGTATTTATTATATGAATCTTCAATGGGCTTTCTGTAATCGCCTTCACCAAAATTTACTTCCGTTAGCTCGGTTGAGAAGGTCGTATGCCGGCAGTGGTCAGACCAATAAGTGTCCAGAACACGAATCTCTGTAATTGATGGGTCACGCTTTTCTTCTGTATTAAAGTAGTTTTGTATATACAAAAAATCCGCAAAGGTCATAGCCAACGACAAAGAATCATAAAGTTCATTAGCTTTTTCTTTGCTTAATTCGCAAAACCCGCTTAGAATCGCAACATCGGGTGCTTCTTCATATTTCGTAGACAAAGTTTCAGGTTTTTCCAATCCTGTTTCGCGGGAGTCAACGGGATTAATACAGAAATTCTTCACAGATTCAATTTGTTTATCAGTTATATTGCCTTTTAATACGTAGGTTACCGCAGTCTGAATCAGGGGTTTGGCATCGTCTTTCAAGAATTGAATACACTGAATAGCCGAATCTGCTCTTTGGTCGAATTGTCCGGGAAGATATTCAACAGAGAATGCGCACTCATCATAATCCATCGGAAAAGTTTCTTCATATAATATATCCACCGGCGGTTCCGAGAAAATCCCGTTCTTTGCAATACTCAGAATCTCCTCATCAATGTTTTCAATATCGTACCTGATTAAAACTCGAACATTTATTAAAGTCTCAATGTTGAGGTATGTTCTGAATTCTTCTAATAACGAATTAGCGCTGATGGCATACTCCGGCTTCTTTTCAACATAAATTCTCTTTACAATTTCCATATGTTACCTCCAAACTCAGCAATGTCTCACTCACCAATACCAATACAACAACACATTTGCTTATCCTATAATGAAAATCAATACTATCCGCAATTCCAGTTTACAATAAGATTATTTATTAGTACAATTAATAAATTTAATTATCATTTATTACTTGCAATAATTAATTTTGTTTTGCATCAATGTTTGGCACACTTACATATATAGTTTTCATTTAGTCCTTAGAGATGAAGTTCTTTTTGATATTAACTTGAGTACTACTAATGCAATAAGTATGCTCCCGGAGATTATCAAAAAGCAGGCTCCCGCTCTAAAAGCGGCATCCATAAACAGACCCTCAGGCAACATTCTTATCATGAAGTCTGTATTCGGGTCGAAAAGCCATAGATTATTATCAAAAGCAAGACCGTGAAAAATTTCAAAAGCTCGCGAAAAATCAATGGCAAAAGCCGCCCCGATAAAGGCGACTATTGCAAAGAAAATACCACAAGCAATAAAGTACCCTTTTGAAATCACCGTAATGAATTCGACATACTTATTATCTCTATTAATAGTCAAAATGCCGACTATTACAAGAATTATCACAACAAGGATCAATGCAATATCTCCCAAAATGATTCCAGACATAAAAATATTCCTGACTTCACCCATGTGAAACCTGTCCTGATCATTAAAGAAATCCTGCTCCTTACCCTCGACATTGATAACAATGCTTAATTCATCTTCATATCCGATAAGAAAGCGCATCATATGCGAGGTGACCTTCATCCTGTCTGCATCTGTCATGTTGAGGTTATCTGCCACATTATACTTAATATATTCGTTTTCCAGCCACTTAAAATTGCTATCCCCATAAAGCGTAATTCTGAAACTGCCAATCAGAATTGCTGCCAGTAACAAGAGCATTCCGATAATTGATATCACTAAAGATAAAGTGTTTTTCTTCCCATTTTTCATACTTACACCTCATTTATTTTGCAAAAAATACCAAAATATTTCATATTTATAAAAACAGGGTGATGTTTGCGACAAAATCATGTGCTATTCTTACCGTGAAATACATGATATACCCTTGCCAACCAAATGTTGCGTGACCGATAGCCGCGAGGTCATAAGCGGCTATCCGGACTCGCAGCACAGGCAAATTAACAAAACGACTCCTACCTTGTTTCCCTAACTCCTATTTGGGAGCTTGCCCGGCAAACCTGATCTTGCCGGGCGTTTTAATTACAGATCAGACTATCTAACCTAAGATTACTCGCTCTGCCACTTTCAAACCATCCACCGCACTAGACATTATTCCTCCGGCATATCCGGATCCTTCGCCAGTAACATACACCCCTTTAATACTAGTTTCAAGCCTATCGTTTCTTAAAAATCTAATCGGTGATGAAGTCCTGCTTTCAACGCCGGCCAATAGAGCATCCGGATGAGCAAAGCCTTTTATTTTCTTATCGAATTCCTTAATTCCCATAATTAAACAAGTCTCTATTTCTTCAGGAAGTAATCCATTTAGTTTTGAGTACTCATATAGTCCTTTGCATTGAGGATTAACATCCCCCGCCGATATAGTTCTTTGGTTATTTATTAAATCGCTAAATCGTTGAACGGGTATCTTTCCTTCACCGACTTCATAAGCCCTTTTTTCTAACTGTCTTTGAAATCCCACACCGCCAAAAGGAGCATAATCCATTGGATTAATGGTTACGACTACGGCACTGTTTGCATTTTCACCTCCCCTGCCATGATAACTCATACCATTTACGACCGTACCGCCAATTTCAGATGCCGCATTAACCACATATCCCCCCGGGCACATGCAGAAAGTGTAAACTCCTCTGCCGTTTGGCAGGTTTGCAGTCAGCTTATAGCTTGCAGCCGGAAGTTTTAGTATCGGGTCTTGTATACCATATTGGGCTTCATTTATCAGTGACTGCGGATGCATTATTCTAAAACCTACCGCAAAGGATTTATCTTCGGTTTCAAGCCCGACTGCTTCTAACATTTCAAAAGTATCCCGAGCGCTATGACCAATCGCAAATACAACTGTATCAGTTTCAATCTCACTTTCACCCTCTGTATCAGTATGTATATTGCAATGGAAAACATCCAAAATATTAGTAGTTTTGCATCGAACCACTAATTTCGTATTGCAATTTCTTCCCGTTTCTTCCCGTAAATCCGTTACTTTTGTTAAAAACCTTATTTCTCCTCCCAAACGGCAAATTTCTTCTCTTAGGTTCTTAACAATCTTCTTTAGAATATCAGTTCCGATATGTGGTTGGTTTGAGATTAGTATTTCTTCGGGCGCTCCATACTTCACGAGTGTCTCTAATACAAAGCGAATCCGACCACTTTTATCCTTAATTCCACTGTTTAACTTACCATCAGAAAATGCCCCCGCGCCGCCTTCGCCGAATTGGACATTTGTTTCGGCATTAAGTACTCCGCTTTGCCAGAAATTTTCCACTTGCACCTGTCTATCCTCAACTTTAGCACCTCGCTCTAATACAATAGGATTAAGTCCGCGAAGTGCCAGAGCGTAGGCACAAAAAATACCTGCAGGTCCAAAACCGACAATGATAGGTCTTTGTTTAGATGAACCTGATGTCCTCTCGGGCAAATTGTATACAGATTTTTCATTATTTGGATTGATTTCGACTTGATAGACATTAAATAGTTTCGGCTTTTTTCTCGCATCGATAGATTTTTTTATTATCTTATACGATTTAAAAGCCTCTTTATTATTATCGGATGCCCCTTTTATTATCGCTTTTCGTAAAGCTTCCTGCGTATGGGGAATTTTAAGCTTGATTTGTATTTTGTAAGACATCTAAAGCCATTGCCTTTCCGGCCAAATAACCTGTCGACCACGCCCACTGCAGGTTATAACCGCCGCATTTACCATCAACATCCATGATTTCACCCGAAAAATACAGACCTTTTTCCAATAGAGATTCCATTGTCTTTGGCGAAATCTGCGAAAGCTCAACTCCGCCCAAAGTAGTCTGTGCATTTTCAAAACCTTTCGTATCCGATACTCCGAAAAGACTCTTTTTACATACGCCAACCAAAGCCTCTACATCAGCTCCTGTCAGATCCGAAACTGGCGTTTTTATGAGTATTCCTGATAATGTTAATAAGGGAAGAATCAGTCTCTTCGGGAATAGTCCAAGCATCAAATCAAAGGCTGTAAAACCGGGGTTTCCGGCCTGTCTTCTAATCATTTTCATGAAGTAATTAGTAGCTTCCTCACGAGTTAAATCCGGAAGAAAGTCTATTTGAACCTTAGGGTTACCTGCCGCAAATAGAGAAGCTGAAATATGTCGACTGATTTGGAAAACGGGAATACCTGATATACCATAATCGGTAATTTGAAGTTCACCCGTGTCTTTTGCGTTCTTTTGAATTCCATTCCCGGTTATGGCGCTCACCGTAGCATCCACTCTGATACCATTAGCCTGCTTCAAAGGATTATTGAGAAGAGAAACTTGGACTAAGGCAGGTAAAGTAGGATTAATTATGTGTCCAAATGTCTTCGCAAACGCATATCCGCTGCCATCACAGCCAAAATTAGGACCTGCCTTGCCGCCATTAGCCAATAACACTCGCTTTGATTCAATTTTCTTCTCAGGACTTATTTCAATGACAAAGTGCGAATTAGCACCGGTTTTCGACTTTTTAATTGATTTCACATGACTATTCGTTTGAACTCTTACACCCAAATCCCGGCATGTCTTTTCAAGAACCTCACGGACAGATGAAGCCTGCGAAGAGCGCGGATACAAATATTCTAACCTACTCTTAGTGAGCAGTCCCATTGACTCAAAAAACATTATCGTTTCGCGGAAAGAGAATTTTGAAAGCACTGTCTCTACAAATGAAGTTTGTTTGGTATGAAAGCACTCGGGGAGCATGCATACATTAGACAGATTACATCGTCCGTTTCCTGTCGCCGGAATCTTTTTACCGACTGAATCATTATGTTCGATAATTGTTATAGGCAAAAAACCCCTATCCGTTTTCGCATAGGCGAGATTCTTTTTTAATTCTCTTGCGGCACTGATAGCGGCTGCTAAACCGGATGCGCCTCCTCCTATAATAACTATCTGCTCCATAAAAGACTCCGTTCTGTAATAAGTCTTGATTTTATAATAAACCCGCAAATAAAGCAAGTATTTTGTAGTGGTATTAATTCAAACTACTCAAAGCAGAAAGTGTATTCATGATTCCGAACTTGGCGTGAGGGTAAGTAAGCCCTCCTTGAAAATATACGGCATAAGGTTCTTTTATAGGAGCGTCGGCACTTAGTTCTATAGATGAACCCTGAACAAATGCCCCGGCGGCCATAATGACATCACAATCATAGCCCGGCATCGCCCAAGGCTGCGGCATTAAATGTGAATCGACAGGCGCGGCACCCTGTATGGCCTTACAAAATGCTATGACTTTTTCGGCACTGCCTAAATGTACCGCCTGAATTATATCTTTTCTTTCTTCTTTTCCATCGGGGATTACAAAATAACCCATCTTTTCATAAAGATTTGCGGCTAAAATCGCGCCTTTAAGAGCGCTTCCTACTACGACAGGCGCCATAAACAGTCCTTGATAAAAGGATTGAATCAGCCCAAGCGAAGGACCTACTTCTCGGCTAAGTCCCGGTGCGCAAAGTCGTACTCCACAAGCTTCGATCAGGTCCTCTTTACCGACTATATATCCACCGCACGGCGCCAGTCCTCCGCCCGGATTTTTTATAAGTGAGCCCACCACCACGTCCGCACCGACCTCACTTGGCTCATTAATCTCAACAAATTCTCCATAGCAATTATCAACCATACATATTATATCGGGCTTTTCTCTCTTTAGTACTGCAATCAGTTCACCTATCTTATCATTGCCGAAGCTTTGCCTTAGCTGATAACCTTTTGATTTCTGTATAGTCGCAACCTTTGTTTTATCTGTTACAGCTTTTAAAATATTGTCATAATCAAAGTTCCCATCCTCCTTTAGGGGAATTTCATCATAACCAATGCCAAACTCCGCCAAAGAACCTTTAGAAGGTCTCTTTCCAATAACTTCCTCCAAAGTGTCATAGGGCTTTCCGGCAGGCGAAAGCAATCTGTCTCCGGGTCTTAAAAGGGCTTGTAAAGTAATTGCCAATGCGTGCGTACCACACGTAATCTGCGGTCTTACCAGTGCGCTTTTCGTTCTAAAAACATCCGCATAGACCTTTTCTAATGTGTCCCTTCCTAAATCATTATACCCGTAACCACTGCTCTGATTAAAACACGCCTCACTTACTTTGTTTTTTCGCATGGCATCAACTATTCTTAATTGCCAGTATTCGGAGACATTGTCAATTTTTTCGAAACGTTTTTTAAGCGAGCTTTCAGTTTCCTCGACAAAATCCACGATTTCTTTGGAAATACCCATTTTTTCGTATTGCAAAAATAACTCTTTTCGAAAATTATCCGATTCCAAAATATTGCTTGAACTTATTTTTTTGATATCCATATGTTGTATTATTTTAACCTTTCAAATATTATTCTGCTCAAATTAATAAAATTAATCGCACTAAATAGCTTACGAAAATAGTAGTATGAATTAATGCCACTATTTTGAATGCGGTTTTATTGTATTTTGACTGTTTTTTTATGCTTTTTCTGTGGCTTCTGTATTATTTATTACTTCGACTAAATGATCAACGATTTTCTCCTTGTTATACTCAAACTCCTTAATGTTTATCCATATTGCGTCTTTTTCCCTTCGAAACCACGTCAGCTGCCGCTTTGCGTAGTGTCTGGTGTTTTTCTTTATCAAATCTACCGACTGTTCCAATGTCCAATCTCCATCAATATACGGAATCAGCTCTTTATATCCTATTCCTTGCATGGATACCATTTCCGGTGTGCATCCTTTTGCATACAATGCCCGCACTTCTCCCACCAATCCCGCATCTATCATCTTATCGACCCTTTCGTCGATACGTGCATACATTGCCTTTCTATCGTCATATAATACAAAGTACTTAAAATCATAAGGTGAAGCTTTTTCTCTTTCTTTTTTATTGTGTTCAGAAAATGGTCTTCCGGTAAGATTGTAATAATCAATTGCCCGTTTTACACGCTTAACGTTATTAGGGTGAATAGCGTCTGCGCTAATAGGATCTACTGCTTTCAAAGTCTCCCAGAGTTTATCTCGAGATACAGACTCATAACCATCGGAATCATTTATTTCGGACGAAATCTCCCCGAACTCACTGTCATAAAGCAATGCATGGATATAAAATCCGGTTCCTCCTGTGATAATAGGTATATTCCCTCTGTCAAATATTTCACCCATCGCTTTTAGCGCCATTTCTTTAAAAACAGCTGCCGAAAAAGCTTGGCTTGGCTCTAATACGTCTAATAGATGATGCTTGATGCCATCCATTTCATTTTCAGTTATTTTCGCGGAACCTATATCCATTCCGATGTAGACCTGCATTGAATCAGCCGAGACTATTTCTCCGCTAATGCGTTTCGCCAATAAAACTGCGGTTTCGCTTTTTCCCGATGCAGTAGCTCCGCTCAATACCACCAATGGTTTTTTCATTAAATTATCCTCTTAAAGCGTTTTTCAAGCTCTCTTTTTGACATAGCCAATATAGTAGGTCTGCCGTGCGGACAATTATAAGGATTCTCCAGTTCCAGCAGATTGCCTATCATTTCCTGTACTTCCTTTTCAGACATTTCACGGCTTCCCTTAACAGCAGCCTTGCATGAAATAGAAGCGAGTTTTTCATCTATGGAATCAGGATTAAGTGAGCTGCAAGCTTCTTCAGACAATCCGTCAATTATTTCAATAAAAAGGTCTTTGCTATTTAAGCTGTATAGATTTCCCGGAACTGCACGTATTGCGTAAGAATTCTCACCAAAGTCTTCCATCTCGAATCCTAATCTTGTAAAAGAATCCATATGTTGTTCCAAAATGTCAGCCTCTCTTAAAGTCAATTGCAAAACCAAAGGCGGCAATAGCTGTTGAGACGTATGGCTTTTTTCGCGCAGTGCCTTTAACGTTTGCTCGTATAAAATTCTCTCATGCGCAGCATGTTGATCTATTATATAAAACTGATCTTTAAATTCAATTAACCAGTAAGTAGAAAACACCTGTCCGATTATTCTATGGAATTTCCTTGCGTCTTCTCTTAAGAACGGCAGTTCATCAGGAGCTTCTTTATTTGTTTCTTTTGGGGTTTCAGAAGCGGTTTCACCGGAATAATACGCCCTGACACGCTCTTTCATTCGTTCAGTGTAGTATTCGACATCTCTTTTATTGTTATCATGAAATCCTGTATTCCCGGAATCTTGTTTTGCGTTATTGACGGTATTTTCTTTCTTGTTAATATTTGGAGTAAAATTATTTTCGTTAATTTTCGGCTCGCTTGTTGTATACTTGTTTTCTTCTCTTAAGAATGATTCGTTTCGAATAACTTTATCAGGTTTGTTACTCCAAAGGTCTGCCTCATTAATCAGAACCTGACTCTTAAGCGATGCTGTTACGATATCGAAAACAGCTTGATAAACGGCTTGGGGTGATTTAAAACGCACTTCTGTCTTTGCAGGGTGAACATTAACATCCAAATCTTCGCCTGAAAGCGAAATGTGGAGCACAACCATCGGGAATCTGTGCTGCATGGAATAGTTTTTATATGCGTCCTCAACCGCCTTTGAAAGCAATTGACTCTTAATCATTCTGCCATTTACAATAAAGTGTTCAAAGGCTCTGTTTCCCCTCGAAATCGACGGCTTTGCAATTAGTCCTTTAATCGATGATTTTTCATCTGCATTAATCAATTCTATACAGGCATTAGCAACGTCTCTACCATATACCTGATAAACAATGTCTTTCAGATTATTATTTCCCGATGTATGAAGTTTTTCCTCGCGATTATTGATGAAACTAAATGACACATGCGGTTTTGACAATGCAAGTCCAATTAGCAAATCATAAATCATAGCTGATTCTGTCATCGGAGTTTTTAGGAATTTGCGTCTGGCAGGAGTATTGTAGAATAATTGTCTAATACAAAAAGTCGAACCATCCGGACTGCCGCTCTCGCTTAAATTTTCCTCAACTCCTCCGGCAATCTTATAAGATGACCCGAAGCTCTCCTCCCTTGTCTTTGTAAAAAGCTCGACGTGTGAAACCGCAGCAATACTGGCGAGTGCCTCACCGCGAAAACCGAGAGTTTTTATGCCAAATAAATCTTTGTCTGATTCAATCTTGCTCGTTGCGTGGCGTAAAAAAGCAGTAGGTACCTCATCTGCCGGAATGCCTCTTCCGTTATCAGTTACTCTGATATATGATATACCGCCTTCTTCTATTTCAACAACAATCCTCGTTGCTGCTGCGTCTACCGCATTTTCGACTAATTCCTTTATAACCGAAGCAGGGCGTTCTATTACCTCGCCTGCGGCAATTTTATTTATTGTTGTCTCATCTAATACTTTAATCCTGTCCATCGAGTTCCTTTCTGCTTGTCTTACCACCGATTCTTTAGCTTGTTTTGAAACCTGTTAAGGGTGTTAAGTGCTTCAAGCGGCGTCAGATTCGATATATCCAATTCTTTGAGCTCATTTAATATGTCGTCATCCTTAACTACGTCCATTAAAGACATCTGCGCCATATCCACTTCATCGAATTTTCGTGCCTTCTTTTTTGTAATATTATTCTGAACAGTAAGGTTCTTTACTCCCGCAACGATATCCGCGCCGCTTAATTCCTCGACAATATCCTTTGCCCGCTCAATAACTTCTTTAGGGACCCCCGCAAGCTTTGCTACCTGAATGCCATAACTTTTGTCGGCCCCGCCCTTTACTATTTTCCTCAGAAATACAATATCTTCACCATTTTCCTTGACTGCTATACAGTAATTGTTGACACCGTCGATCTTTCCTTCCAATTCTGTTAATTCGTGATAATGTGTGGCAAATAGCGTTTTTGCTCCGCAAAGTCTACCTTTGCTGATAAATTCGACTACTGCCCAGGCAATACTCAATCCGTCAAAAGTACTCGTCCCTCGTCCGATTTCATCTAAAATCAAAAGGCTTTTAGAAGTGGCATTTCTCAATATATTGGCGACCTCTGTCATTTCCACCATAAAAGTGCTCTTTCCCGAAGCAAGATCATCTGAAGCTCCTACTCTGGTGAAAATTCTGTCAACCAAACATAAATCTGCGCTTTTGGCAGGGACAAATGAGCCAATCTGAGCCATAAGACTGATTAGTGCACTCTGACGCATATAGGTAGATTTTCCGGCCATGTTTGGTCCTGTAATGATTGAAATTCTATTCTTTTTGCCGTTCAGGAATGTATCATTAGCTACAAAAAGCCTGTTTGGTATCATCAATTCTACTACAGGGTGTCTGCCATCTTTAATCTCAATAGTGTCATTGCTATTAAGTTTGGGTCTGACATAATTATTTTTTTCCGCCACAAAAGCGAGCGAACTTAACGCGTCGAGAATTGCCAAGTCTTTTGCACTCGCCAAAATCCTCCCGGCTTCTTTTTCTATATTATCTCTGATTTCACAATACAATTCGTATTCCAGTGCGTATAGTCTGTCCTGAGCGCCTAAAATAGTCTCCTCAAGCTCTTTTAACTTCGGTATTGTATAGCGTTCGGCATTGCTCAAGGTCTGTTTTCTGATATAATCATCCGGTACTTTATCTTTATAAGTGTTTGTTATTTCGATGTAATAGCCGAAAACTCGATTAAATCTTATTCTAAGCGACGGAATCCCTGTTTTATTCTTTTCGATTGTTTCAAGTTCCATCAACCAGTCTTTTCCGTCGGTTTTGGCAAGTCTCAATCTGTCAACCTCTTCATTGAAGCCGTCATTGATTATTCCGCCTTCCTTCATTGCCATAGGCGCTTCTTCATTAATTGCGCCGCGAATCATAGAATAAATGTCTTCCAAAGTGTCAAACCGTTCATACATATCCTGTAATAATGGGCTTTTCGCATCCGAAAGAAGTACTTTAATATGCGGCAACATAGAAAGAGATGAGGCAATAGCTAATATATCTCTTGGGTTAGCGGATTTATAGGATATTTTCCCAAGAAGTCTCTCTAAATCATAAACCGGCGCTAAATACTCTTTCAGTTCTTCCCTGAAAATAGCTCCGAGATAAAACTCCTCGACACAGTCTAATCTGGCATTTATCAACTTAGCATCAACCAGTGGTTGCTCAACAAATTTTCGTAAAGTCCTCGCTCCCATTGCAGTTCTGGTCTTATCCAGCACCCATAACAGTGAACCCTTTTTTTCCTTTTCACGGATAGTTTCACAAAGCTCCAGATTACGTCTGGTAGCAGAATCAAGCAGCATATACTTCCCGTTTTGATAAACATTGAGGTTTAAAATATGGGCTAAATCCTGCTTTTGAGTCTCTTTCAGATATAGCATCAGACCTCCCGCAGCCATTATCCGACCATCGGATGAATTTAACCCTAAAGCCTCAATACTATTGACACCAAAATGATCGCATAATGCATCTACACAGAGTCTATCATCTGTATACCAGGAATCTATTGTATTGACGACGATGTTAAGCCTTTCCTTGAGTTCGTCAATATTGAAACCACTTAAATAGAAAGTTTCGTCGCATATCAGTTCCGTCGGTTGCAGCTTGCACATTTCATCCAACAGATTTTCAGCATTCTCGACTTCTGTAACCGAAAACTCGCCGGTCGTAATATCCGCTACAGCTAAACTAAATCGATTCATTGCGTAGGTTACGCAAGCAAGGTAATTATTCTTTGTCTCATCAAGGGCGGCTAAATCCAGATTAGTCCCCGGGGTGACTATGCGGACGACCTCACGTCTGACAATTCCTTTTACTAAAGCAGGGTCTTCCATCTGTTCGCATATGGCGACTTTATAGCCTTTTGTAATGAGTCTGCTTAAATATGAATCCACCGCGTGATAAGGGACGCCGCACATAGGAGCGCGCTCATCCAAACCACAGCTCTTCCCTGTGAGTGTCAAATCCAGCTCTTTAGAAACAGTCTTCGCATCATCGAAGAACATTTCATAAAAATCGCCCAGACGGTAAAATACTATGCAGTCGGGGTGCTCTTTTTTAGTTTCTAAATACTGTTGCATCATCGGTGACAGTTCAGACACTTGCTACCTCACATTCACTAACCATTTCGCCGAAATAATAAAAGCTCTTGCACTTAGTAAGTCTAACCATACAAAATTTTCCGATAAATTCGGCTCCTCCCGTGAAATGCACCTGCAGATTATTATCAAGCCTCCCTGTAAGCATTGTCTGATCGTGATCGCTTACAGTCTCTGCAAGTACCGAGAAGGTTTCGCCAATAAATTTTTCACATTGCGCTGTGGCAGTTTCCCCGATTACTTTTAGGAGTTTATCAAATCTATTTTTTACAATATCGGCGCTTATTTGATTTTCCATTGCTGCCGCCGCAGTACCTGTCCTCTTTGAATATATAAAAGTAAAAGCACTTGTGAATCCGGCTTTTCTTATTACATCCAGCGTCTCCTCAAAGTCCTCGTCTGTTTCACCCGGGAAACCCACTATAATATCAGTCGTAAGGGCGATATCAGGCATTGCTTGCCTTAATTTATCCACCAACTTCAAGTAATCTTCCTTCGTGTACTTACGGTTCATTGCCTTCAGTACACGTGTACTGCCCGATTGAAGCGGCAGATGCAGATGTCGGCAAATCTTATCCGACTTACTCATTACAGAAATAAGCTCATCGGACAAATCCTTCGGGTGAGAGGTCATAAAGCGGATTCTTTTTATACCTTCAATCTTTTCAACCCCTTTTAACAATTGAGCAAAGCTCATAGGAAAATCAAGCGTTTTACCGTATGAATTGACATTCTGTCCCAGAAGCATGACTTCTACGACCCCATTATCAGCCAATTCTTTAATCTCATTTAAAATATCTTCGGGTTTTCTGCTCCTTTCCCTCCCTCTGACATAAGGTACTATGCAGTAGCTGCAGAAATTATCGCAGCCAAACATAATATTAACACCTGATTTAAAGGAATACGTCTTTTTTTGCGGCAATTCCTCGACGATTTCCTTCGGTTTATCCCAAATATCAATCACAGTATTTTTTGAATTTAATGATTCATATAATAATTCCGCAAACTTATAAATATTGTGAGTGCCAAAGATTAAGTCGACAAAAGGATAGCTTTTCTTAATCTTCTCTATAACGGGAGTCTCCTGCATCATACAACCACATAATGCAATCATAAGTTCCGGCCGCTTCTTTTTTAATGGTTTTAGTTGTCCCAATCTCCCATAAAGTCGTGTGTTCGCATTCTCACGGACGGTACAAGTGTTAAAAATAACAAAATCCGCCTCACCCTCAGGCGCTGTAACAAATCCCGATCTTTCAAGAACGCCTCGCAGCTTCTCGGAATCATTAGCATTCATCTGGCAGCCGAAAGTAACCACACAATATGTTAGTTCGCGACCGAGTTTATTTGCTCTATTATCCGTTATATCTTTTATTCTATTGATATATTCCAACTGTTTTTCAGACTCAAACATTTCCATATCTACTCTTTCAATAAGTGTAATTTTCGGCACAACGCCGCAATACTTTGACCTTTCGGCATATCAAGGATTTCATTTTCCCGCAAAGCGCCGGAACGAAGTAATAATATCAGGTAAGTCAAAACTGATATCAAAAGTGCGAATACAGTACATACTTTATCGGCCATGAAAAGCCCGCCTAAAATACGCACCAGGATAGCCGCCACTGCCATACCTAGCGACGACAGAATAGGCATAAGAAATGTACGTCGCTGCTCCTGAACATAACCTACCCTTTCCCTAAGCGCGTGTGCATTTAATATACATATAACTACCGAGAATATTATTTTGCTTGCCACAACAGCGAAAATATTCAGCTTAAATATAACTAAGAGCAAAAACAGCGAGACCACGTGAATTATCAGAGATAATGCAGCGTTTTTGACAGGTGTCATCATATCATCGAGTCCCTGCAGTACCGAGTTTGTTACAGTTGAGAGGCAAAAGAATATGACAGAAATCGCGCCGATTTGAAGCATCAGGGCAGCTTTGGCATTATCCTCCGCCGTAAACAATAAATCAAGTATCGGACGTGCAAGCACAATAAAACCCACCGCACTCGGGATTGCGATCAGCATATTAAAGCGGGTAACACTTTGAATTTTGCGGTGAATCTGCTTTCTATTGCCTGTTTTAGCAGTAGCAACGAGACTCGGAATAACCGCCGCAGCTAAAGCAGTGGAAATCGAGAGTGGGACATTTATCAAAGTGCTGTATTGCCCGCCCAATATTCCTAACATTGAAGCGTATTCCACTTCAGGAACACCTTGAACGTCCATAATTCGATTAAATATAGCACTGTCAACAAAATCACTGATATTATATACGGTTGCGCTTAATAGAACCGGAGCAATTGTGGATAACAAAATCTGAATAATATACCCATATCTTTCTCTGGGCTTACCTTTGTCGGTTTTCATTTTCTTGCGGTAAAGCTTTCTATAAGCGAAAAAAGTCAATAACAAAAAAGCGAGTGCCATGACCGCTCCGAGTACGGTACCAATTGTGCCTCCAGCCGCGGCATAAGCAGGTCCGTAGGAGACCGAGCCTTTTTCTGCGGCGATTTTCTCACCGGTTTTTAATAGAACGATTGCTCCAATAATACTCGCAGCAGCATTCACAATCTGCTCAAGTACCTGAGAGACGGCTGTAGGCACCATGGAGCCGTTCCCTTGGAAAAACCCGCGCATAACTCCTAAGACTGCCACCACCAGAATACAAGGCGCGAGCACACGTAAAGCATAAACGCTTAATTCCAGCGACATCATGTCAGAGGCTATTGACTTAGCAAAAACGAAAATGACTATCGATACAGCTCCACCCGCGACGATCGAAAAAACTACCGCGCCCTTAAACACCCTGTAGGCATTTTTATATTCGCCTGTGGCGATTCTTGCGGAGACTAATTTTGAAACTGCCAATGGCAGGCTGTAAGAAGTAAGTGTAAGCGCAACAATATAAATGAAAAACGCGACATTATAGTAACCCATGCCTTCATTGCCCACGATGTTTACCAAGGGCACGCGATATACGATTCCGATAATTTTTGTAAGAACTCCGGCAAATGCTAAAATACTTCCCTGAACCAGAAAATTCTTATCCTTGCGTTTTTTGGCCATATAAAACCCATTTTACTTATTTTAATTCCAGTATTAATGATATATCTATGATTAACGACCGATACCTAAATCGTCGAGAATTTGCTCCTGTTTGTTTTCCATTATCAATCTTTCATCATCATTTTCATGGTCATATCCGCATAAATGTAATAAAGAATGTGCAATCAGGAACGCAAATTCTCTTTCCACACCGTGTCCGTAATTCTCGGCTTGTAATAATACCATGTTCTTGGAAATCGCTATATCACCCAGCAAAAGCTCACCTGATTCAGGATTAAACGATGCAATGCTCTCATCAAAATCATCAAAGCCGCCACCATTTCGGAACACATTTAGCGGAAATGACAAAACATCCGTTTCTGAATCAATACCCCGAAAAGTACTGTTTAATTCGCGAATATCCTCACCATCAGTTAATAATAAACAGATTTCCGCCTCATAGGGACATTTGACAAAATCCAGTCCATAATCCAGCACCCTTTTTGCGAGGGGCTTCCAATCAATACCGATGTGTTCAATTCCTTCTTCTGTCATGTTGTAGGTCATAATTCAATTAATTCCATGTAATTACACATATGTCGTTCACATCTGTTTGCGGGACGCTGCGTCCCCTATGGTTTACGGCTTTTCTTAGGAGGAGCGCTGCGTTTGGGTTTGCGTGCCATCTTTGCGTCGTATTTTTCGTATGCCTCTACGATCTTTTGAACCAATGGATGGCGTACCACGTCTTTTGCTGTTAATCTGCACATCGCAATATCATCCAAATCCTTTAATACGGATATTGCCACATCCAAGCCGGAAGCCTGCCCTGATGGCAAATCCTTTTGGGTCTGATCACCAGTCACCACAACTTTTGAGCCAAAACCGATTCTCGTCAAAAACATTTTCATCTGAGCGGGTGTCGTATTCTGTGCTTCATCCAATATTATAAAAGCATTCTCAAGGGTGCGCCCGCGCATATAGGCCAGAGGCGCCACCTCAATCAATCCTTTCTCGGAATTACGAAGAAAGCTCTCCGCTCCCATAATAGCATACAAGGCATCATAAAGCGGTCGTAAATATGGGTCGATTTTGCTCTGTAAATCCCCGGGGAGAAAGCCTAACTTTTCACCGGCTTCAATAGCGGGACGAGTCAGGATAATGCGGCTCACCTCATTATTCTTAAAAGCGGTAATCGCCATGGCCATAGCCAGATATGTCTTCCCTGTTCCCGCCGGACCCAGTGCGAAAACCACCATCTTTTTACGAATCTCATCAACGTATTCCTTTTGCCCCAAAGTCCGTGGCTTAATCGGTTTCCCCATCAGGGTATGACAGATAATATCCTTATCAATCTCTAATACCGAATCCGTTTTATCCTCCATAGCAAGTGAAATAGTATAATCCACGATTTGCTCCTCTAAGGCATTGCCCCTTTTAGAAAGCTCCACCAATTGCGTAATAACCTTTTTCGCCTTTTCTACGTCACCTTGTGCTCCTACGATCTTAACATCCGAGCCTCTCGCAAGCACCGAAACATGCAGCGTCTGTTCAATTTTCCTGACATAAGAATCAAACTGCCCGAATACATTAAGCACATGCATAGCGGGAATATCAACAATCTCCTCACGCATACTCATTAAAAAGCCAACCTCCGGTTTATGAAGATTTAACATCTAATGATACCACATAATTATTAGGATTCCAATCGAAAACTGCACGCAAAAGGCATGTATCTCATATTTTTCGCCGAATACTATTCCTCAAGACAAAACGGAATCATTTTCGTCCCTATATTAGTCCAACGTAAGTCTCCTTCATATATCCTGCCAAAATTCAGAGCAATCCGATAATTCCCTTCGCTGTAATCATAGAAATCCGGATACAAGTAGAATGTGTGAATACGATTATTTTGTGCTTCAATGCTATAAGCAAGGTCGAAAAATAATACGGGTTCTGAAAACTCCACATTAATCCATTTATCATCGCTTTCAAATTGAGGTCCACAATTATAACTAAAAACAAGTTCGTTATCAGTCTTATTGAAAACATTTATCGCTAAATACTCACTTCCGATTTTGAAAGAATTATCAGGTGAAGTAACCCTTACATCATCATCCTCATAAAGAAGACTCCATTTCTCCAAATCTTCCTTACTATATTCGGAGCTCAAATCAATTTCTCCAACTTCAATATCTTGAGTATCCAATGAATCATCAACACTAATTGAATCACTATCATCGCTCGCACAAGCTGTGAACAGCAAAAACAGAAGCAATAACGAACAGAACACAACGCTAATACATCTCCTCATAAGAGTCGCTTCCTTTCAGAGAACAAGTCAATGAAAAAAGAACAAAATTGATCAGTCAGATTCTTTTTTAATATCTTGTGACACCCAAAGCAGAATTCACATTTCCGGCTTTTGAATACGCAGCTGTAATAAACCCTGCAATACCATTTTTCTTCACTCTATAAGCAACCGATCCATAGTAACCGGTGTAAGCTGAGCGTAACAATGCGCCTGGATTCAAGTTTGTTTCTAGGCAAAGACCTTCTGAAGTCTCAGAAAAGGTAATGCTTGACGACTCCTTAAACAGACTTTTTACTTTATCTACATTTACTTGAGAAGCATCATAGAGCTCAATTAAAATAATATTTTTGTCATCCACGATCATCGCGCCGCTTACATTTTTAGTAATTTCACTTTCTGGATTGTTGATTAAATACTCACTTAAGGTTTCAAGCGTTGTGGTTAAGTACTCAAAAGAGTATGTGGCAGTTTCTGTAATAAAATTTTTACTTTTCACTGATATCTCAATTTCTCTTTCAATCCCGCTTCTTTGCTTATCATAGAATGAACTCTCAATTTTTACTACGAAGTCTCCTTTTTCATTGATATAAGCTCCGCCAAAATATTCCGGGTAGTTATCCGGTTCCATACCCTCATCAGCACCGAAACTCATCAACAGATCGTTATACATATCAATATTCTCTTTCTCATTTTTATCCCTCCTATTAGAATAATAGATATTTATAGTACTCTTAATCAGTGAGAATATTTCTACTGGAATTTACATCATAATTATACAACATTAGTCAAATTCGTGCAAGAATTTTGAGTAGTTTCAAGTAATTTGTGCACTATGTACAATTCGCGAATTATTTACCAACTTTCTACCCCAAGTACCACGTCATTACTACCATCAAAATAAATCCGATTATTAGCGAATACGTCGCCTGCCTCTCATATCCGTGACTATGTGTCTCCGGTATCATTTCATCGCTTATGACATAAAGCATACAGCCGCCCGCGAAGGCGAGGGCGAAGGGCAGGATTCCCTTAGACAATGATACAGCTCCGTAACCGAGCATTGTGCCCACGATTTCGATTACTCCGGTGAATGTGGCTATCAGGAATACGCGGAATTTAGGGACTCCCGCGAGAATCAGCGGGGATACGATTATCATTCCTTCGGGAATATTTTGCAATGCTATGCCAAGTGCTACTGTTATTGCATTTCCGACATTTTCCGATCCGAAACCGACTCCGGCGGCCAAACCTTCGGGGAGGTTATGGATCGCAATGGCGATTACAAAGAGCATTACTTTATTTATTTCGCTTTGTTTATTATTGTGTTCTTCTTGATCCACCCCGGTAATTTTGTGCAAATGCGGGGTCAGCTTATCCGTGAAATTAAGTGCGATAGCGCCTACGAGTATCCCTGCTATGGTAATCCAGACATCGCCACCCTCCAATGAAGGGAGAATTAAGCCCAGCACTGCGGCACCTAACATAACACCTGCCGCGAAACTAAGTACAATGTCATTGAAGCTGTGTGGTATCTTCTGAAAAATAAAGCCTAAAATAACTCCGAAAATAGTCGCCCCGCCCACGCCGAAAGCGGTTATCAGTGCTAATTTCATCTTCTTCCCCCTTGATGTATATTCTTTGACAAAAGTAACCTTACGGACTATCCTGCGCTTTGTCCGGCGACATACCCACTAGACCATGCAATTTGGAGATTGAATCCCCCTGTCAGTCCATCCACATCTATTACTTCACCCGCGAAATATAATCCCTTAATAATTTTAGATTCCATTGTTTTGGGATTAATATCTTTTACATCCACCCCGCCTCTGGTTACAACGGCTTCGTTATAGCCCCTGTAAGAATCGACTTCCATCCGAAGCCCTTTAATCAGGTTTACCAGATTCTTTCGTTCTTCTTTGGTAATCAGGTTAACCTTTTTCTGTGCAGGTATCCCCGATAATTCAATCATGACCGGAATAAGTTTCACAGGAAGCAAACCCTGCAATGCGTTTTTATACTGTTTATTAATATTATCCGAAAAATCACGCAGAATTCGGGATTCTAATTGGTCAAACGTTAATGCCCTTTTTAAGTCAATCTCAAGGAATACCCTGTGGTCTTTATCCGGTGGCGGTACAATGCTACTCGCACTAAGGATTAATGGTCCGCTTACACCAAAATGTGTAAACAGCATTTCACCGAAACCGGTAAACACTCTGTCCGATTTTTCTCCTTTTTTTATTATTACATTCAGTCGCACGTTCTTAAGCGTAAGCCCTTGAAGTCTTTCGCACCATTTTTCTTTTATATTCATCGCTACCAAGACCGGTCTGCAATCTATTAAGGCATGTCCCGATTCTTTTGCAAATATATAACCATCCCCTGAAGATCCGGTGGATGAATATGAAAGACCTCCGGTAGCAATTAGACATGCGTTTCCTCTAAAGTTATGGGCTGTCGTAGAGTCGGATATTGTGGATACCGATTCAAACGCCCCATCCTTTACGTTAATCCCGGTTACTTTTGTATTTAAACAAATCGCAACGCCCAACCGATTCAGCTCTTTTTCCAGTGCCTTTATAACATCCGAGGATTTATCAGATAAAGGAAACACTCTTCCTCCTCGTTCGACCTTAGTCTTTAGCCCGATTTCCTCAAAAAAGCGAATGACATCTTCATGTCCGAATTTCGCAATGCTTCCGTAAAGGAATTTCGGATTTCTCGGATAATTATCCAAATAATCCCCATCCGGACAGGTATTCGTTATATTGCATCGCCCTTTTCCGGTAATATAGAGCTTTTTTCCGAGCTTTTCATTTTGCTCCAATAAGAGAACTTTTTTATTCAATCTCGCCGCGCTGATTCCGGCCAACATCCCTGCGGCACCGCCGCCTATCACGATCACATCATAAAAAGGGGCATTCATCTAAGTGGTGCCCCCTTTTTTGTGATAAAACTCAATGATATTACTTAAATCCAATGGCTTTTCAGCTTTTTCAGGTGGTGCCTCCCTCGGACTAAAGTGATTCAGTTCATCAGTTCCATACGCCTGATAGTCATCACGTAGTTTTTCCAGTGTCTCCATTGTCTGCGCCACTTCTTTTTTCTTTTTCATGCTAAGCGCCACAATCAGAGCGTTTATTACCGACATCGGTGCCACCAAAGAATCCGCAACAGAAATCAAATCACTAACGGCTATCAGATTACATGAAGAATACATCACCATCGGTGAATGCATACTGTCGGTAATTGTAATTACTTTTGCGCTTCTATTCCCGGCAAATTCCAAAGCTTTTAGCGTAAGTACCGAGTATCTCGGAAAGCTGATTCCTATTATGGCATCATTTTCATTCATATGAATTAATTGCTCAAAAACCTCGCTGTTATTGGTCGTGGAAACAACAAAAACATCATCACACAACAAATTCAGATGAAATCCGAGAAAAGTAGCAAGGGCTGCACAGTTCCTGATTCCGATTATATAAACACGTCTGGAATTCATTAGTATATCGACTGCCGTTTCAAATGCGCCCGAGTCAATTGACTGCGCAGTTAACTTAATCCTTTCGATGTCCGACTCAAGCACCTGTTCCAAAACTTCCGCTTCGGTGTGCCCTGAATACGAAACCCTCATGCGCCTGATTGAATTAAGTCTCTCTCGAACGATATTTTGAAGATTCTCCTGCATATCTGGAAAACTCTCGTATCCGAGACAATAAGAAAAGCGGATAATAGTCGACTCACTGAGTCCGGTTTCTCTTCCGATCTCAGCAGCCGTCTGAAAAGCCGCTTTGTCATAATTTTGCCTTATATAATCGGCAATTCTTTTGCGTCCTTTGGTGAATGAGGCGTATTTTTCATCCATCAATCGCAAAACATTGTTTTTATCGTCCATAAGACAGATTATACAGGATAACTGCCGCTCTGTGAATCCCCAAGTTTCGGGTCAATTTTAGTCTGTTGTGCTTCCCTGAACTTAAAGAAATCCACTGCCACCTGCGGAAACAGTGCATAAGTCAGAACGTCCTCATCCTGAATACTCCATCTCTCGCATTCTTTTCTCAATGTATCCAATTCATCAGGTATTAAATCAGCAGGACGACAGGTAATAATATCCGCGTCATCTCCCAAGACCTTTTTCTGTACTTCAGGATTAAAGGGCTTAATAGTAGCTCCGTATCTGCCGCTTAATACATCCTTCGTCTCCTTCGTAGTCATTTTATAGCGTTCACCCAAAAGCACATTAAATACAGCTTGTGTACCCACTATTTGTGAAGAAGGAGTAACGAGCGGCGGCTCACCAAGATCTTTTCTCACGCGCGGGACTTCTTCCAATACATCATAGAATTTATCCTCGGCACCCTGCTCTTTTAATTGTGAAGTCAGATTCGAGAGCATTCCTCCGGGCACCTGATAGAGCAATGTCTTAATATTAACGCCGAGATTCTTCGGGTTAAGAAGACCTGATTCCAGCGCTTCATCCCTAATAGGTCTGAAGTAATCAGCTATTTCAGCCAATAACTTTTGGTCAAGTCCCGTGTCATATGGCGTACCTTTAAAGGTCTCTACCATAACCTCTGTCGCGGGCTGTGAAGTGCCCAGCGCAAACGGAGATATCGCGGTATCGAGTATATCCGCTCCCGCCTCGACGGCTTTTAGATATGTCATTGAACCAACACCGGATGTATAATGCGTATGAAGCTCAATCGGAAGCTTAGTGGCTTCCTTCAAAGCCGTCACTAAATCAGTAGCCTGATACGGGCAAAGCAGTCCCGCCATATCCTTGATACAAATCGAATCGGCGCCCATATCCTCGATTCGCTTAGCTAAATCCACCCAATATTCCAGGGTGTAGGCATCACCTAAAGTATATGACATTGCCACCTGCGCATGTGCCTTTTCTTTATTGGAAGCCGTGACCGCTGTCTGAAGATTCCTTATATCATTCATACAGTCAAAAATTCTGATAATATCAATTCCATTGGCAACGGATTTTTGTACGAAATAAGTGACCACATCATCCGCATACGGACGATAACCGAGGATATTCTGTCCTCTGAAAAGCATCTGCAACTTCGTATTTTTAAATCCGTCTCTGAATTTACGCAACCTGTCCCATGGATCTTCTTTCAGGAATCGAAGGGAAGCATCAAATGTTGCACCGCCCCAACATTCCACAGCATGGTAACCGACCTTGTCCATTTTCTCTATAATAGGAACCATTTCATCTGTCGTCATACGCGTAGCAATCAGTGACTGGTGCGCATCACGTAAAATTGTTTCTGTAATTTGAACAGGCTTTTTTTGTATCTCCGAAACCATTGCTTTTTCTTTTTTTACACTTTTTGCCATATCTATTCTCCTCGCAATCCAATTTTCTCTTCACCCGGGTCGCTTTTGGACCCCGCCCCTTGCAGGGAAAGCTATTACATGACCCCGAATATCGCCATGAATGTCCCTGCGGCCACAGCAGTTCCGATAACACCCGCCACATTAGGTCCCATCGCATGCATTAATAAGAAATTCGTCGGATCCTCTCTCGCGCCTTCTTTTTGGGATACTCGAGCAGCCATAGGAACGGCGGAAACACCGGCAGAGCCGATTAGCGGATTCACCTTTCCATGTGTAATTACACACATCAGCTTTCCGAGAAGCACTCCTGCCGCCGTACCGCAGATAAATGCCACAAGTCCCAATACTACTATCTTTATTGTCTGAACATTCAAGAACGCCTCCGCACTCGTCGTAGCACCGACCGATGTGCCCAAAAGAATAACCACGGTATACATAAGGGCATTGGAAGCGGTCTCCTGCAACTGGCGCACCACACCCGATTCTCTAAATAGATTTCCGAGCATCAGCATTCCGACTAAGGGTGCCGTTGTGGGCAGTATCATACAAACCACTATCGTCACGATAATCGGAAACAGTATTCTCTCTAATTTAGAAACAGGGCGAAGCTGCTCCATCTTTATCATACGCTCTTTTTTTGTCGTCAGAAGACGCATGACCGGCGGTTGAATAATCGGAACTAATGACATATATGAATATGCCGCTACGGCAATCGGACCCATTATTGCTGTTTGCTGCAATTTACCGGCAAGAAAGATTGACGTAGGTCCGTCCGCTCCTCCTATAATAGAGATAGCCGCAGCTGCCTTATCCGAGAATCCCCAAGCCATTGCTCCCAGATACGCAATAAAAATACCAAACTGCGCCGCCGCACCCAAGAGAAAACTCTTTGGATTTGCTATTAGCGGTCCGAAATCCGTCATCGCTCCCACACCCATAAATATCAAACAAGGAAGGATAGCCCATTCGTCTAATTTATAGAAATAATACAATAATCCGCCTACACCGTTTGCGGCTTTATCAATATGAAGCATAATATCCGGAAAAATATTAACAAGCAGCATACCAAAAGCTATCGGTACCAGTAAAAGCGGTTCAAACCCATGTCTTATAGATAGGTAAAGGAAAAAGCAAGCGACCAAAATCATGACGATATTTCCTATGGTTAAATTAAGGAATGCCGTCTGTCGCAGAAGATTTCCCATTGTCGTCAAAATATAATCCATTTCTGCCTCCCTTAAGGATACTCGATTATTTCAAAGTAGCGAGTAAATCGCCCGCTTCTACAGGTTGTCCGACTGCCGAGTCAATGCTCGCTACGATGCCATCCTCAGGCGCAACACAAGGAATCTCCATCTTCATTGCCTCGATAATGACAACCGCATCGCCCTTCTTTACACTTTCGCCTACGGCGACTTCAATTTTAAAGACCTTTCCGGCAGCTCCGGCCTGAATTTGAATAGAGCCCGCGCCGGTGCTCGCCTTAGCCGCGGGTGCGGGTGCTCCGGCAGGTGCGGAAACCGGTGTGGCAGGGATTACCGGTGCCTGATATACCGGTACCGCGCTGCCTGCTCCTTTTTCTTCGACGACAACATCATAAACATTTCCATTTACAGTAATAGTGTAATTCTTCATAACGCCCTCCATTTACTTACTGACCTTTTCTTTATAGAACGTACCACCAATCCGTCAGTGGTGCCACCTTGCGCCGCAGCGATAGCCGCCGTGATGACGGCAATTAATTCCAAATCATCTTTTGGATTCGCCGCCGTCTGCGTTTCTGGAACGGCTACATTTTTATCCGAGGATTCCTCGGCTAATATAGCCTTACCGGTCTTTCCTGATTTTGCTTTCTCGAATTTTGCCTGTATTGCAGGAATAAATCCGAATAAAGAAATCAATAGCGATATCAGAATCAAAACCGTAAAAACAGTTCCCATTCCGATTACAGTATTCAAGCCTGCTTTCTTAAGAATCTCTGCAGTGGTAAAGTTTGCGTTTACCGTCATGCTTTCAATATTCAGTTTCTCATCAAGAATAAAAACGATTTGCGCGTCTCTGTTTTCGTACTGCGCCGCCATAGAGATTTCAAGCCCGGTTTTCGAGGGACTATAAACTAAATCACCATGCGAAATATAAGCACCGCACTCATCTTTACCGGCTTTCCAGCTGTCTAATATCGCAAGAAAGTTCTGCGGAGTTATGGGAAGTCCAATCGAAACAAGTTGCTGTTCAATGGCAAAATCCGACATTGACTTAATTTGCTCCACAGTAGCATCATCCGTGGTATTACAAAAATTAATAATATACTCAACTATTGCCTTTTCATTAGCGGCATCGTATTCAACATTATCCACAGTCGATGTGCATCCGGATGCAAATAACCCGAGACACACCAATGCTCCAATGAAAATGATTCTCTTTTGTAAAAATCTCTTCATCTGCGTACCTCGTTAAACGCATCCATGCTTCTTAGCAGGACGATCCTCCCTTTTTGTAAAGAGCATTTCCAGCGAAGCAATAAGATGTTTTCTCGTATCCTCAGGTGATATTACCGCATCCACATATCCGCGTCTCGCCGCCGAAAGCGCGCTGTTTTGCAAAGTATCATATTCGGATGCCTTTTCATTTAATAATGCATTATCCGCGTCAGGATAGATAATTCTTGAAGCAGCCTTTGCATCCATCATTCCGATTTTTGCATTTTCCCATGCATAAACAATATCAGCGCCCAGTTTTTTAGAATTCATGACAAGGTAAGAACTCCCGAACGCTTCACCGATTAACACATTAATCTTTGGAACGGTTGCATTCGCAAAGCTAAATGCCAGTCTTGCAGTCGCTCGTGCCAATACTTTTTCCGCTCTGACCGATGCTTCAAATCCGCTGACATTGGTAAGCGTAATAATTGGTATCTGGAATGCGTCACAGAAAGAAACAAACCTTACCGCCTTCATTGCGCCGTGAACAGTAAGCTCCCCGCTTTTTTTATTGGCGATGGCCCCGACGGTCATTCCGTCTAATTTCATGAATCCTGTTACCATCTCAGGGGCAAAATCCCTTTTCGATTCCCAGAAGAGATAATTGTCGGAAATCGTAGTGAGGATTGCGGCGCTATTTTCTATGAGAGCGTCAATTCCGGCGCATTTACGGTTTAAATCATCATTACATGGGGTGTCATTTCCATCTTCTTCATTATTAGAAGGCAATAAAGAAACCAGAGTTCTGATGTACCCGAAAATCTCCGTCTCCGTGCCGACTCCGTCAACGAGCGATGATTCTTTGCTCTGGAAATCAGCCGAAGCGTAATCATCTTTTCCGGCTTTATTGGTTTCAATTGCATTTGACGAATTAAGAAAGAGTTTTCCATTGTCCTTTTCAATAAACACAAAATCAGAAAGTCCGCTAAGTAATGCCAGACCTCCCCCGCAATTACCAAAAATAGCGGTAATCTGCGGTATCACACCTGACGCCAATGTCTGCTTCAAGTAAATCTCGCCCAAAGCCTCCAAGGCATCCGTAGCCTCCTGCAAACGAAGCCCCGCACTGTCGATCAACCCGATAACAGGCGCACCGGTTTTCAGCGCAAGCTCATAAATGCGGCATATCTTTCTCGCATGCATTTCGCCTATTGCCCCGCCCAATACACTTTTATCCTGACTGTAAACATATACGAGTTTTCCGTCAATGATTCCATAGCCGGTAATTACACCATCAGACGGGGTGGGCGTTTCCGACAGATTGAAATCGGTTGAACGTGCTGTAACGAGACTTCCGATTTCAACAAAACTGCCTGCGTCAAGTAATGAGTCTATTCTCTTTCTCGCCGCGTTTTCTGTTGTAGCGTTACCCATGTCATTCGCTCCTTCTTATTAATTTTCAAACTGAGATAAATATATTGTAATAATATTGACTTAATATAGTATAGATAGTTTTGGTACGAAAATTACACCAATTAGCATTATAAAGGGCAGCTGTCAATTGTGCAACTGCCCCCTTGCTGTTTTTTTAACGATAATTTGTTATTTTATAGACAATTTCAACAAAACTCTCTTTTGCAACGTCTGTAAAGGTCTGCTTACGAGGCTCTGCTTCTGAATTGCATCGGAGTCATCTGATACACTTTTTTAAACAGACGCGTAAAGTGCTCTACATTCTGATAACCGATTGATAGAGAAATATTTTCAACAGTCATCGAACTGCTCTTAAGGAGTGCCCTCGCCTTTTTCAATCTGAGTTTCTTCACCAGCTCACCAAATGTCATGCCGGATTTTTCTCTGATATACTTAGATAGATATGGCTTTGAAAGGTAAAACTGCTTTGAAAGGTCATCAAGCGTCACATGCATATAATTAGCCTGCATATAGTTCATTATTTCTATCATGCGCTCATCCTTAAGAGTAACCGCATTCTGAATAGCCTCTATTTTATTTACAGCCACAGTTAACGCTTCTATTGAAGCTTTGATAATATCAGGGTCAATGCCCACCCCCCATAGGGTTTTTCCGTTGCATTGCAAGCCCACATACGCAACGGCCTGCGACGAAGATCCCCGCGTCTTAATATGCTCCTCATAGAATGTCAATTCGTAACTGACATTAAAGTATGTTTTAATTGCATTGCTGACAGCGTCTAATCGACCATTCCCCAAACCGGTGACCACATGATTTTCACCGTTCTGACTTATGGTGACTTCGGCAGTAATTCCGTCGTTTTGCCTGAAATGACATTCCTCCACGACAAATACAGGTCTCGTGTGGATATAGTGGTCTGCGAAAATTTGATAAACCCAATCAGGAGAAAGCTCCTTATGCGCCTTATCCGATACATCCTTCACCAAATACCCCACCTCTGCCCGCATAAGCTCAGGTAAGTTAATTCCAAATTTCGATTTAAGGATATAATTAACTCCGCCCTTGCCGGATTGACTGTTAATTCTGATAACATCGGAATCATATTTACGACCTATATCCTCCGGATCAATAGGCAGATAAGGCACTGTCCATTTCTCGGTGTTATTATTCTCTATATGACTCATTCCTTTTGCAATGGCATCCTGATGTGAGCCCGAAAAGGCCGTAAATACCAAGTCCCCTGCATACGGTGAACGTTCATAAACATGCATACCGGTCAGCCTCTCATACACGTCACGAATATGTCCCATATCATGCAAATCAAGTTTCGGATCCACACCATGCGAATACAGATTCATGGCAAGGGTAACAATATCGACATTACCGGTTCTCTCGCCGTTTCCAAAAAGAGTCCCTTCAATCCTCTGCGCACCCGCGAGCACCCCTAACTCTGCAGTGGCGACACCGCAACCCCTGTCATTGTGAGGGTGCAGGCATAAAATGACATTTTCTCTATTTGCCAGATGTTTATGAACATATTCCAACTGGGTGGCAAAAACATGAGGAAGCGCATTTTCAACAGTAGTAGGAATATTAATAATGCATTTCTTTTCAGGAGTCGGCTTCCAAACTTCTATTACAGCATTACAAACCTCTACCGCATAGTCTACCTCAGTGCCCGGGAAGCTCTCCGGACTGTACTGGAATGTAAAGTCGCCTTCTGTTTCTTCAGAAAGCTCCTTTAAGAGCTTTGCGCCGTCCACGGCAATCTTTAAAATCTGAAGTTTAGACTTTGCAAAGACCTGCTCACGCTGAGCGACCGATGTAGAATTATATAAATGGACCACAGCATGCGGCGCCCCCTTAACAGCCTCAAAAGTCCTTCTGATAATGTGCTCCCTCGCCTGAGTAAGTACCTGAACAGTGACATCATCGGGAATCATATTGCGTTCTATCAAAGCGCGCATGAAATTATATTCCGTCTCCGAAGCTGCAGGAAAGCCCACTTCGATCTCTTTAAAACCTATATCGACCAAAAGCTGAAAAAACTCCAACTTCTCATCCATACTCATAGGCTCCACCAAAGCCTGATTTCCATCACGTAAATCAACACTGCACCATGCAGGTGCTTTGTCAATGTACTCTTTCTTTACCCAATCAGTAGTGATAACTGGTGGCATAAAATAAGCTCTTTCATATTTCGCCGCATTCATAATATACATCCTCTCCCTTGATAAAATTCTTGCATTCTGAAAAATGCATGTTAATACTTTTATTTAAATAAATATCAACCAAATTGATTTTTTATGTTGTAAATCCTATCACAAGAAAAAAAGAAAGGAAAGTGACAAATATAATCACTTTCCTTGATATAATTTAATATCGGATAGGGGTGAACCAATGTTTTCGCCAAAGGCAGGCAACGATTACTGAGCAACGCGCTAGTCAAATTAAAAGAATAACAATTACGAATTTAACCAAAAAGCCGGACGAACCCCGTCGGCAATGTTGACATGGTCGCCAATGCGGCAGCAGACGCACCCGCCTTTGTCCACGTACGCTGCCAAGTCACTAACGCGGCCAGGTGACCGCAGCCACCACCACCATATGTCTCCATTATAGTAAGCAACACGCATTTTCGGAGGCTTTTTGACGTTTGGGACTTTATCAATACCGAGCAGAGGATTTGATTAATACTGCTGGATGCTTCTTTGTCTTGGGCTTACGGCTCAAAGTATTCACTTAAATGCATGTTATGGGGATGCGGACCCTTTAGCGTATTTGCCAGAGCCTGCAGTATCAGTTTGCGATTTGTCCCTTCCTCTTCTGACGCAAGCGGCCGCCAATTTTTAATTTCCAAAGCCTGATAGTGATCGCTTTGCTTTTGTAAAAGCCGGCGCCATACATCGGCTTCGCGGTACACTGACTCTTTCGCGGGTTTTCCCGGATAACCCAGCGCTT
>JAISSU010000003.1 GCA_031272985.1 Lachnospiraceae bacterium
TTGATGATCGCCTGCAACTCTTCCGTGAGATTCATATCCTATATCCCCTTTATATGTTCATGTGCGTGTCGTGCTATTTCATCAAATATTTTATACAGTTCAGGATAGTCAGTCAAGAGCCTTTGGGCTATCAGATGGCTTTCTTTTACATACCACCCTGCGTCATGCGAAAGTGGCAGAGCGTCCCTTCGGCAATAATTGGTATTTCTGATTATGTAATCGGGTACGCTTTCTCCGATTGAGTCCGAAAACGGGCATATTACAAGCGCTCGTTCAATGCTGACCGGTATATATCCGTCGCTTAGTATCCAGTGTTTTTCGGACTTGCTTAGGGCATTTTGTTCGTCATAGGGAACATTTCCCGTGGAAACGGCTTCCATGTATATGTCATTTAATAGCGTATCCTGATAGAATTTTCTTAGGTGCTCTCTGTTCATCAGTTCATAATTCAGGCGCAGCAGCGTGGCGGCACGAAGCCTTTCGTCATCCGGGATTTCCGAATAGACTATAGCCTGCACTGCGCGCAAATGAGCGCGCACAAGCAGCATTGCTATATTTCTCTTGCTTCCGAAATGATAATTGGCAAGACTTAATGATACTTCCGCCTCCTTTGCGATTTGGCGCATGCCGGTACTTTCATAACCCTGTTCAATAAAAAGTCGGGCGGCAGTTGAAATGATTCTTACTTTTCTTTTGTCTTCTTTGTTTGTCTCAGTAATTTTTTCTTTTTCTCTTTTCATTTAAATAACACTCTTTTCTTTCCATTTCCCTCGTTTGTAAAATATAATCGCCAATAATCCGCCCATAACCCATGCGACACCCAAAGATATAAACACACTCTCACTGCGACCGATCGGATATTCGGCACTCCTTGTTATAAAGCTAAGAAAATAAGCTAACGGAACTCTTAAGATTACTGTTGTAATTATTGCTACCCATAAGGGCGTTATAGTATCACCGGCGCCTCTCATTATTCCAAGTAGGCTTTGAGAAACTGCCATAGCAATATAACCCGGAGAAATGATCATCATACATCTGATACTTAAGGATATCAATTCATTAGTGCTCGTAAAAATGCCCATCAACTGATGCCCGAATAATAATACTAATGCAGTGAAAATCGTTGTAATCCCAAGGACTAAAAATGTCCCCTGCCTTGCGCCCTTTTCCACTCTGTCGTATAATTTCGCTCCTGTATTTTGCCCTGAATAGGTGGTCATTGCCGTACCAAAAGAGAGATTCGGCAAAACTACGAAACCATCAACTCTCATTACTATTACATTAGCGGCAATAAACAACTCTCCGAAGCTATTTGTAAGGGATTGCACCACAATCATTGACAATGAAAATACTGCCTGAGTGATGCCGGTAGGCAACCCGAGCGAGGCTATTTTTTTCACGTAAATGCCATTTGGCTTAAAATGAACGGGCTTAAGCCTAAAGAATTCTCTCTGTCGCATTATTTTAATCAGGCAAAGAAGGGCGGAAACACTTTGAGATATTACAGTTGCAATTGCGACACCCGTAACACCAAGACCGAGCGAGGCTACGAAATAAATATCCAAAATAATATTAAGAATGGTGCTGATTGACAAGAAAATCAGCGGCGACGCGGAATCCCCCAGTCCTCTTAATACTTCACTGAGAATTGAAAAATAAGCTTGCCCGAAATTAATACAAAGGATAATCAGCAAATATGATTGACACCAGTCGATAATTGTATCAGGAGTATTAAGAAGCACCAAAAAAGGTCTGACAGTAAAATAGGCTAAAACAGCTACGAATATTGCGCAGACTCCGGTACTTACAATACAATTTCCAATGGTGAGAGCCAGCCTTTCTTTGTCTCTTGCGCCCTGATATTGCGCCACCATAATGCTCGCTCCATTACTGATGCCCACGAAAAGCACAATAAGCAAAAACATAACAGGTCCGGCACTGCCGACAGCTGCTAATGCCAAATCACCGACATATCTGCCGACTACTATGCTGTCCACGGTATTATAAAGCTGTTGCGCGATATTTCCCAGAAACATCGGAAAGGCAAAAACGGCGATTTTACGCCACGGAGAACCCGTGGTCATATCTACGGGTGCCATTATACTTTTAAAGCTTCGCAATAATTATCTCCATTCAGATTTAGTATTTATTGTCAATATGCCAATATTCTCTTCGGGTTTTCCACAGCCATCTGATAAATTGCATTTTCTGAAACACCACCATATTCTATCAGAGCGGGGACAACGACATGGGTCAGACGTGTATATCCGAGCGCGCCTCCTCTTCTTAACATAGTCCTTCCGCACACATCATTTCCCAGAACCATTCTGTTCGCATAGCCGGCTTCAATAAGCTCATATAAACCGGCAATATAACCGAAATCCCCCATGCGTGCTCGTCCCATCATCTCAAAACCTAAAGGTCCGCACATCTCGTAGCAACACGTAATCCCCAAATCCATTAGCCGCCTGGCTGTCGTCGTATTTACTTTATATAATTCGGGATGATACATTAAATCCCTGAAAGAAGACGGTCTTTCCTCTAATGAGGTGTGAGATAATACCAATCTGTCCAAATCCATTCCTTCTTCTTTAAGGATCTTCAGAACCTTAAACCTGTCGCCCCCGCTCTTATAACAAGGATGAATATTCAGCGCAAGATTCGTGTCACGGCTTACCTGGCCGGCTGCGCGAAGCGCATTTTCCTCCATTTGATTAAGATCATTTAAGGCAATCTTAAGACAACCCGGTTTACAATCCGAATTCTGCACTCCGTTTTCTATTTCATTCATCATGTGCCTATAATAGAAGTCAATATCCTTATCCCTAAATTCTAATGGCCATGAGTCCCAAGTATAAAAGCCGGTTGAGACAATAATATTAACCTTGCTTCTTTCACTGATTCGCTTAATCATTGCGGTATCCAATTGAATACCGGGCACGCTTACTTCCAGAATAGAGTCCCAGCCTATATCTTTAAAATCCTCACATTCGCCCACCATGGCATCTTCATCGTCCTGAATCAATGCATCCCAAGCCATAATGGAATTTTTAATCAACAGACCGACATTTTGGAGACTGACCTTTTCATCGGCTTCAATGGGTAATAAATCAAGCTGACTTTTAGGGATCCCCTCTCTTAATCGGTGTGCTAATACAGCACCCTGAAATGTAACATGCTCATGCATTGAGGTAAGTCCGAGTTGATTTTCCGAAATAGGACCCGTTACGGTCATTATTTTTTTTGCTGCCATAATATTCTCCTTATTAAAGTCAGGTCAGGGGACACACCTGACTTCGCCTCGTTACACTGCCAGTATCCTTGCAGGGTTTTCGTAGAATATTTTTCTTATCGCATAATCGGAAACTCCTGCCGCATCGCGCAGCATCGGAAGTGTATAATAAAGCATCCTTGCAAAGCCCTCGCCCCCGAAGTCATGCAGCATGATTTTTCCCCTACAAGCGTTTCCGGTAACAATCTGTTCGCAATACCCGGCGTCAATAAGCAGAACAAAAGCGCTCATCAAAGCCCAGTCGCCTTCGTCGTAATCTCCGAGGAGTTCATACCCGCAGGTATTGGAACAAGAAATAGAAATGTTCAGACCGGCATCTAAGTATGTTTTTGCTTGGGTTAAATCCACCTTATAATCCTCCGGATTTTTTATGACGTGTGAATATGGAGGCTTATTAATCAGCGAAACTCCTGCCACAATGACCTTGGAAAAATCCACCTTTTCCTCTTTTAAGAGATAAATAATCGGATTTGCAAACTCGCCTTTGCTGACCTCAAGACTGATTACGAGCGGTATTGAAAATTCTTTACAAACTGCCGCCGCGCCACTGAGCGCGTTTCGTTCATCAACACTTAATTCCGTAATCCCGATGTTAATGTTTCCGGGTTTTATAGTGCTTCTTCCGATACCGTTCGTGATTTCTTCTCGAAAGTAATTCATGAATGCGGATTTCGGACTGCCTTTAAGTTCGGTAGGTATTGACGTATTGTCATAAAAACCGGTAGAAGCAATGATATTAACTCCTGTTTCCTCGCTGATTCTTTTTAAGGCCTTCGGATTATTGGAAATGGAAGGAGTGCTTAAATCCAATATTGTCTTTCCGCCCGCGCGCTTATAATAGCCAAGTTCATGTATCAACATATCCACATCTGTCTGCATTAGCGCATCTTTGCTAAGAAACGTATTCCTGTGCAAAACACCGACGTTTGAAAGGCTTACTTTCTCATCCCATTTGACTTTGAAGTAATTGTCGGCAAATTGCAAAGCAGTTTCTTCGAATACATTGCTGAAATCACATAAAATGTAATCATTCATTGAGACTATTCCCAATTCATCGGGAGAGATTTCTCCCGTAACTGTAATTACTTTTTTAGGCAAATTGTCACCTCCTAAACAATCTTTCGATAACAAGTTTACTATATTTTTACTCTATTAATTAAGTTAGTTCAATATATCAAAATGACACGCGACCTTGTGTTTGTCAGTTATTTTGCTTAATTCAGGTATTTCTTCTTCGCATTGCTTCTTCGCATATTTGCACCTTGGATGAAAAGCACATCCCGAAGGAAGTTCTACCGGATTAGGTATATTTCCTTCTATTACGTATAATCTGCGCTCATTTGTCCTTAATGTGGGGATGCAACCCAATAGTCCTATGGTATAGGGGTGTCTTGCGTCTTCAAAAAGCTCTTTGGTAGGCGCTTCTTCCACCATGCGCCCGGCATAGAAAACAGCTACCCTCTGTGTGAGCTCTGCAATTATGCCTAAGTCATGAGTAATCATTACGGTACTCATCTGAGTTTTTTCCTGAAGTCGGCGCAGCAAGTCTAATATCTGAGCCTGTATGGTAACATCTAAAGCCGTAGTTGGCTCGTCAGCCAATAATATCTTCGGACTGCAGGCCAATGCCATAGCAATCATTACTCTTTGACGCAATCCGCCCGATAGTTGATGCGGATAACACCAAAGGCGACTTTTTGCGTCGGGCATTTCTACTAATTTCAGGTATTCGAGGGCTTTGTTTTCCGCTTGTTTCGGCGTCAGTCCTTCATGAAGAATTATTGTTTCGGTTATTTGATTTCCTATCCGCATTACAGGATTAAGACTCGTCATCGGCTCCTGAAAAATCATGGTTATGTCTTTGCCGCGGATTTTCTGCAATCTTTTGGTGTCCATTTTAAGTATATCCTCTCCGTTAAAGAGGATTTCACCTTCTACTATTGCCGGAGGCGATTTTATCAGGCGCATTACACTCGAAAAAGTAACACTTTTACCGCACCCGGATTCACCGACAACACCGAGAGATTCGCCCGCGTCCAAAGAAAGACTGATACCGTTTACAGCATGCACAGCCCTTTTATCCCTAACGGGAAATCTGACTTTTAGGTTTTTTAATTCGAGTAAGTGTCCCGTTTCGTTCATTAATAGCCTCCGTAATAATACTATGCCTCAATTCCCCGCAGTTTCGGGTCGAGATAATCACGCAAACCATCTCCCAGCATATTAAATCCGAGTATTGTAAGTGCTATGAATAGTCCTGAAAATCCTGTCGTCCATGGCGCCGAGAACATAAATTCTTTTCCTTCGTTAACAATCAGACCCCAGGAAGGTGTGGGCTGAGGTATACCCATGCCGAGAAATCCAAGCGAGGCTTCCGCCATAATAGATCCGCCCATTGCGAGTGATACCACAACAAATATCTGAGGCAACGCATTCGGCAATACATGCCGCAGCATGGTGCGAAAGCGCCCGGAGCCCATTGATGTCGATGCCATAACATAAGTCCTCTCTCCGACATTTAAGGTAGCCCCTCGGGAGACCCTGTAAAATATCGGTATCAGAGGAATACCGACGGAAATACACATATTGCGTACCGAAGCGCCCAAAGCCATTCCGATTATCAATGAAAAGAGTATTGAAGGGAATGACATCATTATGTCAATAATACGTCCGAGGAAAAAGTCAAATTTCCCCTTAAAGAAGCCTGACATGATTCCGAGCAGACTTCCTATTACGATTGCGAGAGCGACTGCGGCAATGGAAACTGTCAGTGAAATCCTCGCACCGTAAACGATTCTGCTGAAAACGTCGCGTCCATAAGGGTCGGTTCCGAATATATGCTCAGCACTGGGGGGTTTATTTTTATTCATGAAATCAAGTATGTCATAATCATACTTTGCGATAAATGGTGCAAAGATTGCGATTAGTATCATCAACATAATAATACTGCTGCCTATAATAACCGCTTTGTTTTTCAAGAATTCTCTCATAAGCGATCACCTGCTTTCTCATATCCCTTTAGCTTTAATTCATCCGCATAGTGGCAGGCAACTAAGTGTCCGTTTCCCTTATCGGTTAGAACCGGAGCCAATGTCTCGCAGGGCTTTCTGGCATAGGGACAGCGGTCATGGAAAATGCAGCCGGAAGGCGGATTAAAGAGGCTCGGGACACTGCCTTGTAAGGTGACTGTCTTTGGTTTTGCGCCCGGGCTCGGATCAGGAACGGCAGCAAGCAAGGCATAAGTATAAGGGTGAAGTACATTATTAAACAGTTCTTCTTTATTTGCTAATTCTACGAGTCTACCGTAATACATGACTCCGACGCGGTCAGAGACGAATTTCACTACGGCAAGATTATGAGAGATAAATAAATATGTAAGACCGAATTCATCCTTTAAATCCATTAACAGATTGAGGATTTGCGCCTGAATGGAGACATCAAGAGCGCTGACAGCCTCATCACAGACTACGAGTTTCGGGGACAAAGCGAGTGCTCTGGCGATACAAAGCCTCTGACGCTGCCCGCCTGATAATTGATGCGGATAGCGTTTCATTTGAGCAAAGGAAAGCCCCACCGCTTCAAAAAGCTCGCGAACTCTATTATGGCGTTCTTCTCTTGAACCAAAACCATGTATTTTCATCGGCTCGGTAACAATGGCCTCCAGCGTCATTCTGGGATTCAGCGAATCGAACGGATCCTGGAAGACTACTTGCATATCACGCCGTAGCCTTCGAAGCTCATTAAACTTCATTTTATAGATATTATTGCCCTCATATAAAACCGAGCCTGCCGAGGGTTCTATAAGCCTTAAGGCTAATTTTGAAAGCGTGCTCTTTCCGCACCCACTCTCACCCACTAATCCAAAAGTCTCGCCGCGCATTATGTCAAAGCTCACATCGTCCACAGCGGTGAGTCTGGTTTTGGTGAAACCCTTACTGTTATTTACATAAAAAACCTTGCTGACGCCATTAAGCCTCAGAAGATAATCGCTTGTTGAATTAGGGTTATTAACGGCTCCCTGCAACTTAAGTCTCCTCACCTGATACTCTTATTCTCGGATCTATAAGGCTATAAACCATATCGGTTAAAATGTTGATTAATATCATTAATATAGCAATAAAAATCGTAGTCCCCTGTACGAGAGCATAATCGCGTACATTTATTGCGTCTACGAGTAATTTTCCCATTCCCATTCTGGTAAAAACCGTTTCAAGTACAATTGCACCGCCGAAAGCCGTACCGAGATTGTGTCCTACAATCGTGACAATCGGAATCAATGCATTTCCAAGAGCGTGTTTATAAAGGACAATCCTCTCGGAAAGCCCCTTGGATCTGGCGGTTCTGATAAAATCCTCCGAAAAAATCTCCAGCATTGAAGAGCGCGTGGTGCGCATAAGCAATGTCATTGAGCCAATCACAACTGTCACCAAAGGTCCCAGCAGTGACTTCCAGTGTGCAACCCCGGGTTTATTGCTTAAAACCGGTATAATGTTAAGTTTACTTGATAGTATTACGAGTACCCATAAACCGATGAAAAAGGTAGGCATGGATGTCCCCGCAGTTGAAAAAGCTAAAATCGACACATCCTGCCATTTGTTTCTGTGAACAGCGGCGTAGGTTCCGAGAATCACGGCCAAAACGGAGCCGATTATGATACCGAGTATCGCCAATTCAGCCGTATATGGGAAATTTTCGGCTATTGCAGTCGTGACGGGTTTTCCCAGTGAAAAACTGTCCCCTAAATCCCCTTTTATTAGTTTTCCCAAGGCGATAATAAACTGAGTCGTAATCGGTTGATCCAAGCCGTTTACTCGATTATAAGTAGCTATTTGAAGGTCGGAAGCGTTCGGTCCGAGCATGTTCAAAGCAGGGTCGCCCGGAATCAAGCGAATCACAAAAAAAACTACGACAAACACGCCGAGAACAGTCGGTATGGCTATTAACAAACGCTTAATAAAGTATTTGAGCATAAGGTATTGCTCCAATCATCAATATCGTAATATTAGAATCCTCTCCGGCAATCACGGATACCGGAGAGGATTGTAAGCTCGTTAATAAATTCCGGTCAGTCCATTGTAGCTTTGTATAATCTCGGAGCTAAATCGCCCCATAAATCGATATCGTGAACCTTTGGTGATGTCATGAAGTAATAGCCGTATGTGGTAATAGGATACATCAAATCCAAATCCATAAAAAGTCGTTGAGCATCATAGAAGTACTCTGTTTTTTCCTCGACATCATAGGAAGCCAAAGCCTTTTCAATCAAATCGTCATATTCTTTATTTGTAAGACCTACCCAATTGCGCCCGGGATATTCCTCGCTTCTGTATCTGGCCATATCCGCATCGCTAATGACACTCGCGCCATTATATAATACCGCTAAGGGCGCTGTGCCGGCGCGGACTTGTTCCATAAATACATTGAAATCGACTAACTGCAGTTCCAGTGTAATTCCCACCTCTTTAAGCTGTTGCTCTAAAATGAGGCAAGGCGGAGGGCTGATGTCGTCATTGACGGACCAAAGAGTAAGTTTAAGCCCATCAGGATAACCTGCTTCAGCTAATAATTCTTTAGCTTTTTCTACATTATACTCGGGATAGAAATAATCCTGCAATGAGTATTTAACACCTGCGGGCATCCAACCGGTGGGAATACTTTCAGTACCATAAAACAGGCTGTCATTAAAGTAATTCGGGTCAATCGCCGTAAATATTGCCTCGCGTACCAACGGATCATCAAGCGGTTCATTCTGCATATTCAAATATAGATATAAAAGCTGCGGTGTGGGAAGGTAGTAGGGGATATAGCCCTTATCCTTAAATTCGTTAACCTTATCAGGATAATGGACATAAACCAGATCTATTTCACCGTTCTCAAAAGCCGTGAAGTTCGTGTTGGTATCGGAAATCATTGTATAAGTGATTCTGTCTATATCAGGTCTTCCGCCCCAATAATCCTCAAATGCCTTTGCCTCGCTTTCGACTCCGGGAGTTCCGCTCACGTATTCAAAAGGACCCGTGCCAATAGGAGCTTTCGTAAGACCTTCCAAACCGACCTCGTCAACATATTTCTTTGAAATAACAGTCGCTTGAAAATCAGACAGTCGGGTTATGAAATCCAAGTCAGGGCCGTTTAGATTAAATACAACGGTATAATCGTCAGGGGTATCAATAGAAGCGATATTTGGCATATTAAGAAGTTCAATGCAAAGTGAGCCTACGGCTTCGTCATTGTTTCTCTCAATGCTGAACTTAACGTCTTCGGAAGTCATTTCACCATAGCCGCCATGGAATTGGACGCCTTCCTGAAGTTTGATGGTGTAGGTTAACTGGTCATCCGATACCTCATAAGAAGTAGCCAGCCACGGAACCGAACCTCCATCCATATCCAGATGGAACAGCGGCTCATAAATCTGCGGAGCTAAGAACATTGTGGTCGCATCCGAATGTGTCAGAGGATCCCAGGAAGTGGCGTTCTCATAATTCCTTGACATTCGAAGAACCTTCTCTTCGCCGGAATCAGTCGCATCGGCGCCTGTATCGGTCGAAGTGTCAGCAGCATCAGTGTCAGTGCCGGTTTGCGTATTATCCTTCGTGCCGCAGGCTGCGAGTGTAAGGATCATACATAGGGTTAAAATAACGGAAATCCATTTCTTTAAACATTTTTTCATAGTGCTCCTCCCTCGTTATTGTTTTGAGTCGGGGGACACCCCCGACACCCCGCGCTCCGATGGGAGTGAATCCCATCTACGCTACTAAAGCTACAAAGTTTGTGTGAAGCGGTAAACCACTTTACACTTCCTTATTAAGAGAATTTTGATAATGTGTATAAAAAAGGCAAAGAAGCTTTGGGTTTATCCACGGCTTCCTTGCCATTACTTGTTTACAACACCAGCCGATTTTGTTAACATTAAATCAAAACTGTACGCGTTCAATTATTTCGAAGTATATCATGTGAAAAAATGCATGTCAAGACACAAAATTCACCGATTATTACAGTGAAATTAACTTTATCGTAAAGCCGATACTTACACAGTTTTAATTATTTTCCCACACAATTGATAGGGAAATGACGGTTTTGTTATTAATATACAAAAATTACAGGATAAATTCGTGAAGTAATCTAATTGATTTTCGTATAGAGAAAAATTATAATACTTATAGAAAGTTACAAATGGACACGGAAGGTTACATATGTAACTTTTGTTTCTTTTTTTTAGAGGATATTGATGATACCTATGAAGACAGGAGGGAAATCAGGTGGAGTATTCGGACAAGATCAAAAAAGATACTTACAAATTGTACATCGGCGGTGAATTCGTCGAGAGTGCGAGCGGGAAGACCTTTGATTTTATTAATCCCGCGACAGGCGAGGCCTTCGGGAAAGGTTATTTTGGTGGAAAAGAGGATACCGAGAAAGCTATTGCCGCCGCCAGAGAGGCCTATGATAACGGACCCTGGGGAAAGATGTCAGGAATCGCAAGAGGAGCATGTCTGGAAAAGGCGGCAGAGATTCTGACTCGCCGCACCGAAGAATTTGCGATTGTAGAGACATTAGACGCAGGAAAGCAGTACATGGGAGCTCTGTATTATGAAGTGCCGCAGAGTATTGACGCTTTTAAGTTTTATGCACATAAGGCGAGGACACTCGGCGGAGAGAGTTCGCGCATGGATGGGAATTACCTGAATTATGTGGATTGGTATCCCTATGGAGTCGTAGGGGAAATTCTTCCCTGGAACGGACCTCTTATGATGGGCTGCCAAAAGGTAGGAGCTATTTTGGCTGCAGGAAATACAGTAATTATTAAGCCACCGCAGTGGGCGAGCGCGAGCCTTATGCTCTTGGCGGAGGTCTTTGATGAGGCAGGATTCCCGGCAGGTGTTGTTAATATCGTATCAGGTTCAGGAAGTGAAGTAGGGAATACTCTCGTTACGAGTAAATTAGTGGATATGGTTTCGATGACCGGCGGCACCGAGACAGGACGCAGTATATTGCGTAATTGTGCCGATTCTGTAAAGAGTATAGCCTTAGAGCTCGGCGGGAAGAGCCCAACTATTGTTTTCGAGGACGTTGATATCCCGCAGATGGCGAAATGGGCAGTTCACGGATTTACACTTCATTCAGGGCAAGTCTGTGTTTCGGGGACCAGAATCTTCGTGCAGAGGAGCATTTACGAGCCCTTCATTGCGGCGATGGCAGAGGTTTGCAAACGTTTCGTTCCCGGGAATGGCTTTGACTACCAGAAGGGTGTGAATTTCTCCACTTTGATTCATCCGGATCATGCTAAAACCGTCTGGAATTATATCGAAAGCGGAAAGAAAGAAGGAGCACGCCTGATATGCGGCGGTGAGCCCTACGCAGATCCCGATCTCCAAAAAGGCAGTTATGTTCCGCCAACGATTTTCGCGGATGTAACCCCTGATATGACAATATTTAAAGAAGAAATATTCGGACCTGTAGCGTGTGTGACCCCGTTTGACACAGAAGAAGAAGCTCTTGCTTTGGCTAATGGTTCTGATTACGGATTGGCGGGCGCGGTCTTCTCGGACAATATTAAACGCGCACACCGAGTGGCGCAGGGTATCCGCGGCGGTCAGATTTATATTAATACCTACTTCAGCAAAGGAATGATCGATTCTCCGGGTACAGGTTGGAAAGAGAGCGGTATTGGCATCGCGGGTATTCACAAATACATGATCAGCAAAACAATATTTGTAGATCTTAATGATGTCAGCGAGCCTCCGATGTAATTAGGTAATCAATTAAATACAAAGTGTATTTTATTTTGGATGGAGGAACAGTAATTGTCAAAACTTAAAGCACTTTTCTATGTTAATCAGTTCTTCGCCGGATTAGGCGGCGAGGAAATGGCTCATGAAGGTTTGCATATTTTCGATGAGCCCAAAGGTCCCGCAGTAGGTGTGGCTGCCATGTGGAAGGGCGAGATGGAGGTCGTAAAGACCTTCGCCTGCGGGGATAACTATATTAATCTCGAAGAGAATTATGAAGCGGTTAAACCGGAAATACTGAAGTTAGTGGATGAGGTTAAACCCGACGTAATAATCGCCGGTCCCGCTTTTAATGCAGGTCGTTATGGCGTAGCCTGTGGGCGTGTTTGCGACCTTATCACTAAAGAGCGAGGCATCCCTTCGGTGACAGGCATGTTTCCAACGAATCCTGCCGTTGCAATGTTCCTACGCAAAACCGTTATTGCCGAAACGACAGAGACAGTGGCAGGTATGCGCAAATCTCTTCCGATTCTGGCGGCTATAGCGCTTAAGCTTGCTAAAAAGGAGCCATTAGGAACAGCTTCAAAGGAAGGATATATCGAAACAGGAATCCGCATTAATGAGGTGGATGAAAATAGTGCCGCGAACCGCGTCGTCTCAATGTTGTTGGCAAAATTACAAAATAAGCCTTTTATAACAGAAGTTCCGCTTCGTAAGGAAGGTAGGGTAGATGCCGCAAAGCCACTTTCGGACTATTCGAAAGTAAAATTCGGATTCGTCACCACAGGCGGTTTGGTCCCTAAAGGGAATCCTGACAAAATCCGCATGTACGCGGCGGATTCATATGGCTCGTACAAGATTGTTATTGATACGTTCAATAAAGATAATTATGAGTCGGTTCACGGCGGGTATGATACGACTGCCGTTAATGAAGACCCACAAAGATTGGTGCCTTATACTGCCGCGCTTAATCTAAAAGAACGTGGAATAATCGGCGATTGTACGGATTATTTCTTTTCCACAGTCGGCGTCGGCACTAATGTCGGAATGAGCATGAAGCTCGGGGCCGATATGGCAGAAAAATTCATTGCCGATGGTGTTCAGGCAGTATTTCTTACCTCTACATGAGGCACATGTACTCGTTGCGGCGCAACGATTAGCAAAGAATTAGACAGGGCCGGCATTCCGAACGTTCATATTAATGCGTTTATGTCCATAGCCGAATCTGTCGGATCAAACAGAATAATTATCGGCGGAGATTTCACGTATCCTTCGGGAGATGCGTCATTACCGCCTGACAGAGAAGAAGCCTATCGCGTTAGGATTTTGGAAAAATCAGTCGAGGCATTAAAAACAGAGATTTCAAAGCCCACGATTTTCTCCGTCCGAAAAGGCGAAGGCGAAGCGGAAGGAGGGAAGTAGGATGAGCATGAGATTAACACGTAAAATTTATCCCGTCAGGGAATTAAGAGAAGGCGATAAATGCGAATATTCAAATTGCATTCTGACGGTTAATTATGACGAGCTTTTGCAAGTGGCGAAACCCTATTCCAAGAATATTGCAAAGATCTGGTTTGAGGTATATCGCCCCGGAGAGGACGCGAGGATCGTTCATGTTATGGATACTATTCAGCCGATGATAAAGACCGATACTCCTCCCGAATGGGGCGGAAAAGAATATCCCGGCATACTGAACTATCCGTACACCGTGGGCATGGGTACTACCAATGTCCTCGAAGGGTTTACGGTGATGGAGTGCGCTGCCCTGCCGTGGGATGATTCGGCTTCGAGCGGCTTACTCTATGTGCGCGATGCCATTATTCAGACCACCGGATTTTATCGTAATTATACGCCGTTTTGTGACACAATCAATTTAATATTGAATTACGAGATGGCAGAGGGCAAATCCGCCGAAGAATACGATAATGACATAAGAAAAAGCGCCATGGCAATAGCGCAGCATTTAGCCAAACTTACGATTGGTTTGGAGCCTGACAGGGAAGAAGTCTATGACAATACAGCGGTAGATGGATTACCGAAGGTGGCACTTGTGTGGATGTGCCAGAATCAGGGCGTATTTGCCGATACGCTATTCTACGGCTTACCTATTGATAATATGGTACCTACTCTTTTAGAGCCCAATGAAATGCTTGACGGGGCGGTGGTAGGCGGGAATCTCGCCTGGCCGGCTTTTAAGATTCCGACTTGGATTCACGTTAACGGCCCAATATTAAAGGAACTCTACAGGAGACACGGTGTTGATTTGAATTTCGCGGGAGTAATTTTAGCGAGGAGTCACCAACCGAGCAATTGGCATAAGGACCGCTGTTCCCAGTCTATTGCGAAAATGGCGGCACAGATAGGGTGCGAAGGCCTCATAATGCAGTGGGAAGGCGGCGGAAATGCCGCAATTGACGGAATGCTTACCGTACAAAACTGCGAAAGACGAGGCATTAAAGCTTCCACGCTCACATTTGAGTTCGGAGGAAAGGACGGCACAGAAGGACAGCTATTAGTTGATGATGTACCTGAAGCGAATGCCGTCGTCAGTTGCGGAAGCTGGGAAAGAACTGTAAAGCTCGATGCGGTAAAGATAGCCTATGGCGGAAAAACCATGCGTCTGGATAAAGAAAAGGGCGGGTATTTTCCTGATGCTACCCAAGCTATTGAATTCGATACGAGTGTGCATATGTACATGAGCGGAAATCAATCCGGATACAGTAAAATTACAGCCCACGCGTATTAATGCTCTTTTGGAATGAGAGTAAGTGCATTATAAACGCCTGTTGCGGGGGAAAGACCCGCAGCGGGCAAAATAAAATGAAAGTAAGGTGTTAGAATTGAGCAATTACAAAGTTGCGGTATTGTCAGGAGAAGGACAATTTGAAATTAAGGAATTGGAGTTAAAACAACCGGTAGGAAAGCAGGTACTTATTAAGGTGGATAGTTGTGCCATTTGTACTTTGGAGCAGCGAGTCTATAAAGGGATGATGAAATACTATCCTTTTGCCGGAGGCCATGAGGTTTCGGGTACGGTGGTTTCCGTCGGAGAGGATGTAAAAAACGTAGCCCAAGGAGACAAGGTGGCAGCCAGACTTTTGACGAATTGCGGTGAGTGCTATTATTGCCGTAATGGTCATGAAAATCTTTGTGAGATTTCTTTTAAGGCTTCTACCCACGAAGGATTAAACGGCCCCGGTGGACTATCGGAGTATATGACAGTGGATGCAAAGAGCGTATTTAAGCTCTCGGATGATTTAGATCTTTCATATGCGGCACTATCCGAGCCTTTGGCATGTTGCGTACATAGTATCGGTCAGGGCAATATTAATCTCGGTGATGACGTAGTAGTTATCGGCGCAGGTATTATGGGAGCTTTCCATGTAATGCTCGCTAAGCTTCGCGGCGCGAGGGTAATAGTATGTGAATTAGACGAAGACAGGCTTAGTACAGCAAAAGCCCTCGGAGCTGATGTCCTCATCAATTCCGGCAAAACCGATGTTTCCGAAGAGATCTTAAAGCTCACCAATGGTCGCGGAGCTGATGTCGTATTTTGCACTGCAGCTTTACCGAAGCTCGCCGATCAAGCTATTTCGCTTACAGGTAAAACCGGAAGGACAGTTATGTATTCATCATTCCATCCGAAAGAACCGATTTCGCTTGATGTCAATAGAGTACATTATTCGGAGATGGTGATTACGGGTTCTGTAAATCCGCTGTTAAAGGATTTCCAGATGTCTACCCGCTTGCTTTCGGGCGGACTTATTAATCCGCAGCCTTTGATTTCAGCCTCATTCCCATTTGAAAAGATTTCCGAGGCTTTTGAGGCGGCTGTAGATCCAAAGACATACAGAGTACTGGTTAAAATGAATTAAAGAAGTAAATACTGTCATGTTAGAGTAATATGTTAGGGTAATTAGAAAATAAAAATAAACGAGGAGGATGGGCATGGTACATATCACAGACGGAAATTTCGAGAAGAAAGATCGTTGCATTGCATTCGGGGATTTTGACGGGATACACAAAGGGCACATTGCAGTAGTAGAAAAGCTCGTCGCTGCGGCGAAAGAAAAAGGCCTAAGCGCGACCCTTATTAGTTTCGATAAGGATGAAGTGGGTGAATGGCCAAAGAGAATCACTGTAGAAGATGAAAAGGCGTATTTGCTGGAAAAAGTTGGTTTGGATGAATTTATATCCTGTACCTGTGCACAGACCCTTATAGACTCTGAAGAGTTCATAACTGATGTACTGGTAGGGAAACTCGGAGCAAAAGTTATAGTCGTTGGTGAAAATGACGTGAGACTCGCATCTCTGAAAGCAAAGGCGGAAGAATTGGGTTTTGAACTGGTAATCTGCGAGACTGTAAAGCTCGAAGGCAGGGAAATCACCTCCGAATGGGCGAGAGGAGCTCTCGCGGCGAGCGATTTTCAGCGCCTGATTCAATTATGCGGTCATCCTTATATTATTACGGGAGAAGTAGTTTATGGAAAACAGCTCGGAAGGACCGTAGGGATGCCGACAGCAAATATTTCATTTAAACCTAATAAATTCTGCCCGCCGGATGGGGTTTATGCGACCATTTTCAGGTATGACGGACGAGTTTATAAAAGCATGTCCAATATAGGGCACAGGCCGACGGTAGATAATTTCGACTACGTTACGGTAGAAGCGAATGTTCTTGATTTCAGCGAGGATATTTACGGCAAAATCGTTACATTGGAAGTGCACATTCTGGTACGCGGTGTCAGGAAGTTCAAAGGACTTGATGAGGTAAAGGTTCAAGTCGGAAAGGATTTGGAATCCGTACGCGCTTACTTGGATGCTGTAGCGATGTAGAGTGACACCAGGGGCATCAGGGGTGCCGGAGGTGTCCCCTGACTCAAAATAAGGGGGAGATCGTTTTGACAAAAAAAGGGCGGTACTCGCTTAATAACGATAAGCTTTCGCTTTACACACGCGTGGCAGGTTATTATTACAAAGGCGGTATGACACAGGCTGAAATAGCTGACCAGCTCGGAATTTCGCGTAAATGGGTAAATAATATCTTAAAAGAATGCCTTGAGATGGGTATTGTAGAAATCAATATCCATGGCGAAATTGCCGAACTGGTGGAAATGGAAGCCGCTCTGCAAAAGAAATATAATCTGCTGGCTGTCAGAGTGGTGGAGAGCTCACCCGGTGATGAGAATTACAAGGCCACGGGTCAGGCAGGGGCTAAGCTTCTTGCGGAATTTGTTAAAGATGGCGATATTATAGGCTTTTCAAGGGGAAGGGTCCTTTCGGAATTAGTCGAGTATCTGCCGCCGATTGATAAGAAAAACTTGATAGCCGCGCAGTTGATGGGCAGTTGGAATGATCGTTTTGACAAACTAAATGCGGACAGCATTGTGAGGCGATTTTGCGAAAAGACAAATGCGTCTGCCAATATGCTTTATGCGCCTGTGCTTGTCGCGGATGAGGATCTAAGGGAAAGTATGATGAGCGAGGAATATTTCATCAAATCCTATGAGGTTTCAAAGTCCTCCACCATTGCGGTCATGGGAATAAGCAGTATTGATATTAAAAAGTACCCTAAAGTCGAGCAAAGAGTTTGGGAGATTCCCAAAGCGGCAGCAGGCGAAGTATGCACGCACTTTTTTGACAAGGACGGGAAAAGCGTAACCACGGAGCTTGATAATTTCGTAATTGCCCTGTCTTTGGAAGATATGTACAGGATTCCGATACGTATCGGAGTTGCAGGGCGGCCTCGAAGATTTGAACAGGTGCTCGGAGCCATACTCGGGAAATATGTTAATGCTATTGTTATTGACTCGAATGTGGCGTACGAGTTGTTAAGTGCATAACTTCAGTATGCTGCAAAAGCAAATCGATACATATTGTATACTTTACATACAAGAATCGGTTATTGAGTTAATTAAATATAAGTCATAAAAGAAAGTCTTTATTAGAAAGGTCAGAAAAGAAAGGAATACAAAATGAACACAACACACAGAATGAATCATATCTTTGGAATTGACAAAAAGGCGCTGATAATAGCGATTGACCATGGACAGAATTTTAATGTCCTTCCCGCTCTAAAGAAACCTGGAAAGGTAATCAGCGAATGCGCATTGGCCGGAGCTGACGCTTTTTTATCTACAGTCGGCCTTCTGGATAAATTCGCCGATAGCTTCCACGGAAAAGGCGTAATATTACGTATAGACGGAGGCGTGTCGGCTCTTGGTTCAAAAGATAAACCCTTGCAAAGTGTCGTGAAGGCAGAGCAAGCTGTGGCATTGGGAGCTGATGCTATTATCACCATGTGCTTTTCGGGTTCTAAATTCGAGAATGAAACACTTTCCGCTTTATCAAGGAATATTCTCGAAGCTCACACCTGGGGACTTCCGGTGACTGCAGAGGCGCTTCCGAGAGGCTTTGAAGGCGGCGAGGATGCGAGGACTCCAGAGAATATTACTTTCGCTTGTAAACAAGCCGTCGAATTGGGAGCGGATATTATTAAAACGGAATATACAGGTGATATAGACTCTATGCGTAATCTCGTAGAGAGTGTTTACGCCCCGGTGGTTATTTTAGGCGGCGGAAAGAAGAAGCCTGAACGTGAATTACTGCAGGAAATCCGTGATGCATTGGATGCGGGAGCGGCCGGAATTGCAATGGGACGCAATATTTGGGGTCACGAGAATCCCGCTAAATATACCGCCGCGATTGCGAAACTTATTCACGAAGACGCAAGCGTAGAGACGGCATTGAAAGAACTCAACTAAAATTTATTAATTTTATTGACAAATAGTCGGCTATATTTTATGATATTTTCCAGAAAAGTGTAATTTTATACATATTCTGGCTTGGCAGGGGAAGAACAAGTACGAGAAGTGCTTGTTCTTCTTTCAGTTTATATGTTTGGAGGGCTACTATGAGTAGAATAATAAGGAAACGCAGTTTATTAATGTCGGTAATTTGCTTATTTTTTACAATCGTAGTTTCTATATTGGCATACCGTAAAGATGCAAATGCGGCAGCTGATGATAATTCATATCAGCTCGAATTTAAATATCAGGACAGTATTCAAATCAGGTATCAGCACAAGGTCACGGGATCCGATATATGGTGGACGGGTAACGGGGATATTCCGATGACGCGTCGCTTGCAGCACTTAATAACAGGTATCCAAACCTAAGTGATGATTTGGGGTCACTTCCTGCTATCACATATGATGTGGCAGTAATGGCGACAAAGACAGCGGTCTGGCATTTTACAAACCCTGACGTGGTTTATATCGGAACGAGTTTTCTGACGGCGAGCAAGGGTGATGTAAACAGCCCGGAGGGAATTAAACAGCGTCAGTTCGTAGCACTCATGAAAAGGCTTATTGCGGACGCGAGTGCTTTTGCGGCGTCGGGTGACCCATTAAGCCCGACTACTGATTTTGCTATAAGCATAGGTACAGGATTTTCGGCACCACCCCCTGCTGAGACGGGATATTATTTCGAAGGACCTTATAGAGTTTCAAGCAGTGGGAATGTGGTTTCTTATGACAAGGTATTTATTGATCTGGAAGATAAAAATAAATCTGTTTCGGACATTACTATCGTGAAAGCCGACGGGACGCCATTTCCTTTAGATTTTCAAAGATATGGCGGCGACAGCAGCGATTTGGGAGTGGGAGTCGCATTAGATGAGGAATTTTTCCTTAAAATACCCGACACCCATACAGATTTGAATGGAATTAAAGGGAACACCGATTAACATAAACACCATTTCAAACGCTACAGTAATCAGCGGTCAGCATGGTGTATTCTCGATAACCGCAAACCCGAATAATCAGGGAACTGCAACGATTAGCGAATTGGCACTCGGAGACTATCTCATTACGGAATTAGATGCTGATAACGAGCAGGTTTCATACCACATTAATGGTGAGACTTCGCAAACGCACGGGAAGACTGCGGCCGTCTCCGTAACGGCGAGTAACGATCCTGAGGTTACGTTTACAGATTATCCAAAAGCTCCGGAAATCAGAATCTATAAGCTGGGAGATAAGGATGGGCTGTTTGGGCTTGCGGGAACAAAATTTTCTATTTCTCATGATGCGGTAAACGGAGTAATTAATTGGGAGGGAACGACCAATGAATTAGGCGATATGCTGGTTCCTAACTTACCTAAACATCCGGATTTTGAAGGAGATTATTATCTGAAAGAGGTCTCGGTTGCTGATTCGCATTATGAAAAGCTAGCAGGAGAAATAATTATCAAAGTTAAAGGCGATGGCACAGTGGAATCCGTGACGCCAATAGATGAAAAGGATAAGGAGTTGGTAGCCGTATCGGGCATTGGGACAAATATTGTTTCCATTACAGTTACTAATCATTATAATGAAAATCCTGAAAAGCCGCAAGAGCCGGATAACCCGAAGCCGGATAATCCAAAGCCGGATAACCCAAAGCCCGATAGTCCGAAACCCGATGCACCAAAGGATAATAACCCGCCTGTTCAGACAGGTGATGATGCGAATATTTTACTTTGGATTGGACTTTTAACAACGGCTGTGGTAGTATTGGTAGCGGTAGTTTTGGTTAAGAGAAAGCGAAAAAAAGATAGTTGATTCAAAAAGTTCAAGAAAAATTCAAAAAATCTATTTGACTTTTTTCATGGTGGCGTGGTATATTGGAAAATGCGACATTGTGGGTTACTGTGCTCATTTATTGTACAATTAGTTGATAAATGGCTACCCGTTTTTGTCAGTATTGCACAGAAGCCTCTAAAATTCTAACGAGGAGTGAAACGTCTATATGGAAAAAAACAGAATTCGTCCCATTCGCAGCGGTAAAAGAGACAGGATGAGCTTTTCCAGACAAAAGGAAGTTCTCCAGATGCCGAACCTTATTGAAGTACAGAAGGATTCATACGGTTGGTTTCTAAAGGAGGGCTTAAGGGAAGTTTTTGCTGATATTTCGCCTATCGCCGATTACAGCGGACACCTCAGTCTGGAATTCGTGGATTTCACGCTCTGCGAAGATGATATTAAGTACACCATTGAGGAGTGTAAGGAGCGTGACGCTACCTATTCAGCCCCTCTTAAGGTGAAGGTTCGTCTCCACAATAAGGAAACCGGCGAGATTAACGAACACGATATTTTCATGGGTGAAATGCCGCTTATGACCGGCACAGGTACATTTGTAATTAATGGTGCCGAGCGTGTTATAGTCAGCCAGCTTGTGCGCTCGCCCGGTATTTATTATGCGATTGATCATGATAAATCAGGAAAGCCGTTATTTTCGTGTACTGTTATTCCGAATCGCGGTGCATGGCTGGAGTACGAGACTGACTCCAATGATGTTTTTTATGCACGTGTAGACAGAACGAGAAAGGTTCCGGTTACGGTTCTGATTAGAGCCTTGGGTTACGGTGCGGACGAGGAAATAGTAGAATTGTTCGGGGATGAGCCAAAGATTATGGCGAGTATTGAAAAGGATTCCGCGAGCAATTATCAGGAAGGACTCTTGGAGCTCTATAAAAAGATTCGTCCCGGAGAGCCTTTGGCTGTTGACAGCGCCGAGGGCTTAATCACGAGTATGTTTTTTGACCCGAGAAGATATGATCTCGCAAAGGTCGGACGTTATAAATTCAATAAAAAATTAGCACTGAAGAATCGCATCAAAGGCGCTGTTTTAGCAGAAGATGCTGTTTCCGCAGTTTCAGGAGAGGTGATTGCCGAAAAAGGCACGACTCTTAATGCCGAATTAGCTGAAAAGATACAGGATGGGGCTGTTCCTTTTGTTTTCGTAGTAGGTCCCGAAGATAATAGAAAAGTCAAAATTCTTTCAAATAGGATGGTTCATTTGGACGCAGTGGTAGACGACATTGACCCGAAAGAAGTCGGAGTAAACGAGATGGTTTATTATCCGGTTCTTGAAGGTTTGCTTGAGGAAACCGCAGGCGACATTGACGAACTGAAAAGTGCTATCCGCAGTAATTTGGCTGATTTGATTCCGAAGCACATCACCAAAGAAGATGTTTTTGCTTCTATTAATTATTGTATTCATTTGGAGTACGGTTTCGGGAATTCTGACGACATTGACCATTTAGGAAACCGTCGTATCCGTGCCGTGGGAGAATTACTCCAGAATCAATACAGAATCGGTCTTTCCAGACTCGAAAGAGTGGTCAGGGAGCGAATGACGACACAGGATCAAGAAGGCATCACGCCTCAGTCACTGATTAATATAAAGCCTGTCACTGCAGCGGTTAAGGAATTCTTCGGTTCATCACAGCTTTCACAGTTCATGGATCAGAATAACCCATTGGCGGAGCTGACACATAAAAGACGTCTCTCGGCACTGGGGCCCGGAGGTCTCTCCAGAGACCGCGCGGGATTTGAAGTGCGTGATGTTCACTACTCCCATTATGGAAGAATGTGTCCTATAGAGACCCCTGAAGGTCCCAATATAGGCTTGATTAATTCGCTTGCGACATATGCGAGGATAAATCAATACGGATTTATTGAGGCACCATACAGGAAGATCAATCACGACGATCCTGAAAACCCCGTTGTCACCGATGAGGTAGTCTATATGGCAGCGGACGAGGAAGATAATTACCATGTCGCTCAAGCGAATGAGCCTTTGGATGACGAGGGACACTTTGTCAGAAAGAATGTTTCCGGTCGTTACCGAGACGAGACTCAGGAATATGAGCGTTCGGAATTTGATTTTATGGACACCTCGCCTAAGATGGTATTCTCTGTGGCGACGGCTTTGATTCCTTTCCTTGAAAATGACGATGCGAATCGCGCACTTATGGGTTCGAATATGCAGCGTCAGGCTGTGCCCTTAATGGTGACGGAAGCCCCTATCGTAGGCACGGGTATGGAGGAAAAAGCAGCAGTTGACTCCGGTCTTTGCTGCGTGGCGACAGCCGACGGTACGGTAGAGCGAGTCACCGCGACCGAGATTTTCGTTCGTGATGATAAGACAAATGAGATTAAAAAATACAAACTTACGAAATTCCTTCGAAGCAATCAGAGCAACTGTTACAATCAAAAGCCTATTGTCTTCAAAGGTGATCATATTAAGGCCGGTGATGTTATTGCCGATGGGCCTTCGACCTGTAAAGGAGAAATGGCATTAGGAAAGAATCCTCTTATCGGATTTATGACCTGGGAAGGTTATAATTACGAGGATGCCGTGCTATTATCGGAGCGTCTCGTTCAGGATGATGTTTATACGTCCATCCATATTGAGGAATATGAACAGGAAGCCCGTGACACAAAGCTTGGACCCGAGGAGATCTCCAGGGATATCCCCGGCGTCGGTGAAGAAGCACTAAAGAATCTCGACGAAAGAGGTGTCATTCGTATTGGCGCAGAGGTGCGCGCAGGAGATATCTTGGTCGGAAAGGTTACCCCTAAAGGAGAAACCGAGCTTACCGCTGAGGAACGTCTGCTTCGTGCCATTTTCGGTGAGAAAGCCCGCGAAGTCAGAGATACATCGTTAAAGGTGCCTCACGGAGAATACGGCATTGTCGTAGATGCTAAAGTTTTTACTCGCGAAAACGGAGATGAATTAAGCCCGGGTGTTAATGAGGCTGTTAGAATTTACATCGCTCAAAAGCGTAAAATAAGCGTCGGTGATAAGATGGCCGGTCGTCACGGGAATAAGGGTGTTGTTTCGCGCGTATTGCCGATAGAAGATATGCCTTTCCTTGAAAACGGACGTCCGCTTGACATCGTTCTTAACCCATTGGGCGTTCCGTCGCGTATGAACATCGGACAGGTTTTGGAGATTCACTTGTCATTGGCGGCGAAAGCACTTGGCTTTGATGTTTCCACCCCGGTTTTTGACGGAGCCGATGAAAATGACATAATGGATACTCTCGATTTAGCCAATGACTATGTCAATCTGTCATGGGAGGAGTTCGAGAAAAAGCATAAAAAGGAATTGTTGCCATCTATTTTGGAAAAGCTTTCCGCTAATAGGGACCACAGAAGCGAATGGAAGGGTGTGCCGATTTCCAGAGACGGTAAAGTCAGGCTTCGTGACGGGCGTACGGGAGAGTATTTCGACGCACCTGTTACGGTAGGCCATATGCATTACCTTAAACTCCATCACCTCGTGGACGATAAGATTCACGCCCGTTCTACGGGACCGTACTCACTCGTGACTCAGCAGCCTCTCGGCGGAAAAGCTCAGTTTGGCGGACAGCGTTTCGGTGAAATGGAAGTTTGGGCATTAGAGGCCTATGGAGCATCATATACTTTACAGGAAATACTGACGATGAAGTCGGATGATGTGATCGGTCGTGTAAAGACTTATGAGGCGATTATCAAGGGTGAAAATATACCCGAACCCGGCATTCCCGAGTCCTTTAAGGTGTTGTTGAAAGAATTGCAGTCTCTGGGATTGGATGTGCGCGTACTTCGCGAGGACAATACCGAAGTGGAGATAAAAGAAACCGTTGATATGGGTGAGACCGATTTGCGCTTCCTCTTGGAAGGTGACAGAAAATACAGACCCAATGAATCCTTCGCCGGACGCGGATTTACGAGTCAGGAATTCAAAGACGGTGAATTGGTGAATGTAGACGAAGAACCCGACGATTTTGATTATGATTTGGATGAAGAAATCGGATTTGATGACTCTGACGATGCGGAAGACGATTTTGAAGAATAGAAAGGGGCGTAAATATGCCGTTAAATAATCGAGTGCAAAACTATCAGCCTATGACCTTTGACTCAATTAAAATAGGACTTGCTTCTCCGGAAAAGATTCTGGAATGGTCAAGAGGCGAGGTGACAAAGCCCGAAACGATTAATTACCGTACCTTAAAACCCGAACGGGATGGACTTTTCTGTGAGAAGATTTTCGGACCCAGCAAAGACTGGGAATGTCACTGTGGGAAGTACAAAAAGATTCGCTATAAAGGCGTTATCTGCGACCGTTGCGGCGTGGAAGTCACAAAGGCGAGCGTTCGCCGTGAGCGTATGGGACACATCAGTCTCGCAGCGCCTGTTTCGCATATCTGGTATTTCAAAGGAATACCGAGCCGAATGGGATTGATATTGGATTTATCACCGCGTGCATTAGAGAAGGTCCTCTATTTTGCGTCATATATCGTATTGGACCCAAAAGAATCCAATCTTCTATATAAGCAAATTCTCACCGAAAATGAATATCAGGAAGCCCGTGAAGCGTGGGGAAACAATGGTTTTCGTGTAGGCATGGGAGCCGAGGCAATAAAGGAGCTCCTTGAAGCAATAAAATTGGATAAGGAATACGAAGAATTACAAGAAGGACTCCAAAATGCCGTCGGTCAGAAACGTGCGAGGATCGTAAAGCGTCTCGAAGTGGTAGAGGCCTTCCGTGAGTCGGGAAATAAACCGCAGTGGATGGTCATGACCGTGATTCCTGTTATTCCTCCGGATCTTCGTCCTATGGTACAGTTAGATGGCGGACGTTTCGCGACCAGTGATTTAAATGACCTTTACAGAAGAATAATAAACCGCAATAACCGCCTTAAGAGACTTTTGGAATTGGGAGCGCCCGATATTATCGTTCGCAATGAAAAGAGAATGCTTCAGGAGGCAGTCGATGCGCTCATTGATAACGGGCGCAGAGGACGTCCGGTAACGGGACCCGGAAATCGCGCCTTGAAATCATTATCGAATATGCTTAAAGGTAAATCAGGGCGTTTCCGTCAGAATCTCCTCGGCAAGCGTGTGGATTATTCCGGACGTTCGGTTATCGTGGTCGGACCTGAATTAAAGATTTATCAATGCGGTCTTCCAAAGGAAATGGCGATTGAGCTCTTTAAGCCTTTCGTTATGAAGGAACTCGTCCAAAATGGGACGGCTCATAATATTAAAAACGCAAAGAAAATGGTCGAAAGACTCCAGAGCGAGGTCTGGGATGTACTCGAAGAGGTAATTAAGGAGCATCCGGTTATGCTAAACCGCGCCCCTACGCTTCACCGTCTCGGCATTCAGGCTTTTGAGCCTATTCTCGTTGAAGGTAAGGCGATAAAGCTTCATCCTCTGGTATGTACCGCGTACAATGCCGATTTCGACGGCGACCAGATGGCTGTTCATCTTCCGCTTTCGGTAGAAGCTCAGGCTGAATGCAGATTTTTACTGCTTTCCCCGAATAATCTTCTGAAGCCCTCGGATGGCGGTCCCGTGGCTGTTCCTTCACAGGATATGGTTCTCGGTATTTATTACCTGACGCAAGAGCGTCCGGGATCCAAAGGTGAAGGTAAATACTTTAAAAACATAAATGAGGCTATTCTCGCATATGAGAATGGTGCCATTACATTGCACTCTAAAATAAAAGTGCGTAAAGAAGGAATAGGTGCCGATGGTACTAAAAAATCCATTATGATTGAATCGACTGTAGGAAGGCTCATCTTCAATGAAATCATTCCGCAGGATCTCGGCTATGTGAACCGTGAGCTTCCGGAAAACGATCTGCTTCCCGAGATTGATTTTCATGTTGGGAAAAAGCATCTGAAGGAGATCCTTGAGAAGGTTATAAACACCCACGGAGCTACAGCTACGGCAGAGGTGCTCGATGCAATTAAGACTCTCGGTTATAAGTACGCGACGAAAGCCGCGATGACGGTTTCGATTTCCGATATGACCGTGCCTGCCGAAAAGGCTGAAATGATTGAAGCGGCCCAGGAAAAGGTGGACCTTATTAATCAGAATCGCCGCCGCGGTTGGGTGACTGAAGAGGAGCGATATAAAGAAGTTGTTGAGATTTGGAAAAATACTGATGATGCACTTACCGAAAAACTGATGGAGGGTCTGGATGCCTACAATAATATATACATGATGGCAGATTCAGGAGCCCGTGGTTCGGACAAGCAAATTAAGCAGCTCGCCGGTATGCGTGGACTTATGCAAAATACTTCCGGACGTACAATAGAGCTTCCGATTAAGTCGAATTTCCGAGAAGGTCTCGATGTTTTGGAATATTTCATTTCCGCTCACGGCGCCAGAAAGGGTCTGTCGGATACCGCGCTTCGTACCGCGGACTCAGGTTACCTTACCAGACGTCTCGTTGATGTCTCTCAGGAGCTTATTATTCGCGAGACGGATTGTTGCGAAGGTTCGGATGAGATCCCGGGCACTTATGTAAAAGCCTTTATGGATGGAAATGAGGAAATTGAGAGTTTGCGTGAGCGTATTACGGGACGTTATCTCGCCGAGGATGTCGTTAATGCAAAAGGCGAAGTCATCGTGGCAGCAAATCATATGGTGACCCCGAAACGCGCTGCTTTAATAATTGAACAAGGCGCTGATAAGAACGGCGGTCCGTTAAAGCAGGTGAAAATCAGGACGATTCTGACTTGTAAGTGCCACAATGGTATATGTGCTAAATGCTATGGAGCCAATATGGCCACCGGAGAGCCGGTTCAGGTGGGTGAGGCCGTCGGAATTATAGCGGCCCAGTCTATCGGGGAGCCGGGTACTCAGTTGACTATGCGTACCTTCCATACAGGCGGTGTGGCTGGTGATGATATCACACAGGGTCTTCCGCGTGTTGAGGAGCTTTTCGAGGCCAGAAAGCCTAAGAGGACTGCTATTATATCGGATTTCGCCGGTGTCGCTACTATTGATGACCAAAAGAAAAAGCGTGAGATTAGAGTAGAGAACTCCGAAACGGGAGAATCAAAATCCTATCTCATTCCATACAATTATCGCATAAAGATAGAAGATCAGCAGGAAGTAGAAGCAGGTGACGAGCTGACCGAAGGTAGTGTGAATCCGCACGACATCCTAAAGATTAAGGGATTAAAGGCGGTTCAGGATTACATGCTTCAGGAAGTTCAGCGCGTTTACCGTCTGCAGGGTGTTGAGATCAATGATAAGCATATCGAGGTCATTGTCCGACAGATGCTGAAAAAGGTCCGCATTGAGGAAACAGGCGATTCGGGATTTTTACCCGGCACAAATGTTGATATCCTTGAATTTGAGGATACGAATGCGAGACTGAATGAAGAAGGCAAAGAGCCTGCCACCGGAGAGCAGATAATGCTCGGTATCACGAAGGCATCTCTTGCTACGAATTCATTCCTTTCGGCGGCATCTTTCCAGGAGACTACTAAGGTATTGACCGAGGCAGCCATAAAAGGAAAGGTAGACCCACTGATTGGACTCAAGGAAAACGTCATCATCGGAAAGCATATCCCGGCAGGTACCGGTATGCGCAAATACCGAAGCGTACAGTTAGATTCCGATAATGCCATAGACGATGATATTATGGTAGATGAGGACATGGAAGAAATTTTGAGACAGCATACAGCGCAGTAAACAAAGGGGTACCATGACAAGGGAAGAAGCATATCAAATTCTAAATAAATACATGGCAGGGGATACGCACTACATACAGCATTCTCTGGCTGTGGAAGCTATTATGAAAGGTCTGGCTAAAAGACTTTCGCCGGGAGATGAAGAATACTGGGGAATAGCGGGACTTTTGCATGATTTGGATGAGCTTCACTGTGACTGGAGAAATGATATACGCACACATGGACCGAAATCCGTTGAAATCCTTAAAGAAGAGGGCGTAGACGACCCTGTTCTCTTCGGAGCGATTTTAGCGCATAATCCGCCCAATGGAAAAAAGGCGAAAACCAAAATCGAATACGCGCTTTTAGCAGCTGACCCGATGAGCGGTTTTATTAAGGCTGTAGCTCAAATATACCCCGACAGGAAAATCGCGAGTGTTAAGCCCAAATCCGTTATGAAGCGTTTCAATGAAAGCCGTTTTGCGGCGAATGCTAATCGCACCTACATGGAAGCGATTGAATATACGGGTCTGCGTCTCGAGGACTTGATTGATATTTCACTCGAAGAGATGGGTAAAATAGCCGGCGAGATAGATTTGTAGATTTCACAGTTGTAATAATAAGGCGTTACTTAATTGACACAGTGCAGTTTTCACAAATAATTTTAGTAGTATTTGCTAAGACACAGCACATTGACAATCAAATGTCAGTGTGCTATATTTTTTGTTGTAAATGTAAACGCTTTCATTGAAATGATTAATTTTATCTAATATATGTAAATTGTTTTAACGTAATATAAAATTTCGCGTAAATTCGTTATTTTTTGATTATTGAACAATTAAGTAATCGCAACAGAGTCTATAGCATAAATGTAAACGCATTCATTATTTGAAGAAAGATAAATCGGGGGTAAATATGGCAACGATTTCGGATGTAGCTAATATGGCGGGTGTTTCTATAGCGACAGTTTCGCGCGCATTTTCCGAGCCGGATATGGTGAGCCCTTCTACCAGAAAAAGGATACATGACGCTGCCGATACACTTAAATATCGTCCGAATGCCATAGCCCGGGCGATGGTCACCAAGCGCACAGGGAATCTTGCTTTTATTATATACAGTAAACAGGCTCCCGCTATCATGAATCCCTTTTACGGAGCTGTTCTGGAATCAGTGGTAAGCGCGGCTACCAAAGAGGGGTACGGTATGTTTATTGCGACTGACACTGAATTAAATACTGCTGCAGGAAAGCTGATGCTTCAAAAACAGGTTGACGGTATTATATTTTCTTCAAAGCCCGATTACGAGATACTCTCAAGTGCAAAAGCAAATAATACTCCCGTCGTATTGATTAACCACGAGCCCGACATGCCTAAAACGCATTGTCTACTCAGCGATGATTATGGTGGTATTCGTATTGCCGTAAGGCATCTGGCAGAGCTCGGACATGAGAAAATAGGATTTGTCAGCGGTACTTTTACTGATTTCATTCGTACCCGAAGATACCATGGCTTTTTACAAGCCTTGGGTGAGCTGGGGCTACGCTTTGTGCCTGAATGGTTTATCGAATGTGAGCCCGCCATTGAGGTCGCAACTAAAGCAGTTATTAAGATCCTCAGTTTAATAGATAGACCTACCGCTTTGGTATGTGCGAATGACACTCTCGCGGTTGGAGCAGTGAAGGGTGCACAAAGACTTGGATTTTCGGTTCCGGAAGACATTTCCGTTACAGGCTTTGATGACAGCGTACTTTGTACTGTCTGCGAACCGGAGCTGACTTCGATAAGGATCGATAAAGATAAAATGGGAAAATTGGCAGTCGAATGTCTGATGTCGCAAATCTCAGGAGTTACGCAGACTAACTATGTAAGGACTTTGACTGCGACCCTGGCGCTTCGAAGCTCAAGTGCTAAAGTACGAAACCTAAATGGAGGAAGCCATGAATAAATCGAAAAATACAGCCGTGAAAAAGAAGTTCAGGTTCTCAATAAGACCGATAATCGCCGCTATTCTCGTAATATATACTTTATTTCCGATTTACTGGCTGATTTCTCTTTCTTTTCGTAATAATGAAGAGCTTGTTGGAGCGGTACCCTTGATTCCGCAGTCATTTTCATTAAAGCATTATATTGCTTTGTTTACGGAAAAAGGTTTCGGTGTAGCTCTTAAGAACTCTTTACAGGTGACTTTCATTGCATTAATAGTGTCGCTGGCAATCGGTCTTTGTTGCGCGTATGTGGTGGCGAGACACCGTTTTCGTTTCAGGATAAAAAAGCCGCTGACATATTGGGCCATGTTGGTGCGAGTCCTTCCGCCCGTTGCTTTTACGATTCCGCTTTATATCATGTTCTCCAGAATGGGTGTCTTGCAAAGTAAAATTCCAACGACTTTAGCCTGTATTTTCATAAATGTTCCGCTGATTATATGGTTTATGGTCAATTTCTTTCAGGAATTGCCTGAGGAAGTAGAGGAGAGCGCAAAAATAGACGGAGCCTCGGAATGGCAGCTTTTTATCAGGATTGTCCTTCCGCTCGTGGCGCCGGGTATTGCGGCTATAGCTATGCTTACTTTTATGTATGCCTGGAATGAATATACGTATAGTGTTATTTTCGTTCAGACACCGGCGAATTATACAGTGCCTCTAGCATTGGCGGTACTCAATACAGAGGATAATCTGACGCAGTTTGGTCAGGTCGCGGCAGGAGGGATTATTTCGGTAATACCCATTATGTTATTTGTGATTTTTGCGCAGGGCTACTTGTTGCAAGGTTTATCAAGCGGCGCTGTGAAAGAATAAAAAGTAAATGAAAATCAGAGGAGGAAAAGATTTATGAAAAAACTGCTTGCAATTCTATTGGTGACGGCAATGTGCGCAGGTCTTGCGGCCTGCTCAAAACCAGCACAGCAATCAGGAAGCGAAGGCGAAGGCGCATCAACGACCGAGACGACGAGTGAGACTACAGATGCGGCGCCCACAAAGCTTACATTGATTCTTCGAGGTGGTACCTACACGGATGTAATTAAAGCAATGCTTCCGGAATTCGAAGAGGAAAACAATGTAACATGTGAAGTCCTGGATCTGGCATTTGCGGATTTACATGACAAAATCGCATTGGATGCACCAAACGCAAAAGGCGCCTATGACCTAATTATGGTCGATGGCACTTGGATTCCTGAGTTTTCGGAGAATGGCGTAACTCTGGATTTGACAAAAGCCGGTTTTGAGCTCGATGACGATTTCATTGAGGAAGTCACAGTAGCGGGTATCGGTTCTGACGGCGATGTTTACAGCGTACCATATTTCGGCAATGTAAACGTATTATTCTACAACGATGCTTTGCTTGAGAGTGCGGGGGCAGAAGTCCCGACTACTTGGGAAGATGTTCTTTCGATTGCCGAAAAGGTAAAAGGAACAGGCAAGAACGGTTATTTAGTGCGTGCTCAGGCCGGTGACAATATCACCAGTGATTTCCTGCCGGTTCTTTTATCACACGGCGGATGGGTATTTGACGACTCCGGGAATGTCACGATTGACACACCTGAATTTAAAGAGGCTCTTGAATTCTACATCTCTTTAAAGGATGCGGGAACTATCATGGACAAAGATGACATTGTGGCTGCGATTACAAACGGCGACGCTGCACTCTCGCTTTCATGGCCCGGATGGTATGTTCCCGAAGAAGGCGGTCCCGCGCATTATGCTGTTATTCCTTCAAAGGTCTCGGCATCTTCGCCGGAACACGCTTCATCTATCTACGGCGTATGGTTCTTAGGAGTAGCCGCAAATTCCCAGAATCCCGATTTGTCTGTAAAATTGCTTGAGTACATCACGAGCAAAGAGCAGCAGATAGCGGGCGTCGCAAACGGCGGCGTGCCGGTTCGCCACAGTGCATATCAGGATGCTGATGTTATAGCGGCGAATCCACATTTTGAGATTGTTTACAATGCTCTTCAAAGCGGCGTTTATCGTCCATTAGTCGTAGAATGGACTGAAATCACGCTCGCACTCGGAAATGAATTAGACGCGGCTGTTCAGGGCGTAAAAACAGTTGACCAGGCTTTGGCGGACGCTCAGGCGGCTGTTGAGCAAATAATGCAGTAAACGCAAGGGTAAAGTATCTGTATTGCGGGGAAGTATTGGGTTAAAACGATTCGTACAGGGGCGGAGTGTGAGCTCTGCCCCGAGTATGAATCACTATAGGAGATATATAATGCAAACAAAATCGCAAATGAGATTTAAGACAATTAAAAGTAAAGACAGGTGGTTTCCGAGTGCAATGACTATGCCGACAGCTATTTTATTAGCTGTGATGAGCCTCTTTCCGCTTTTGTTTACATTGTATTACAGTTTCACTGATTATTATTACCTCTCAAAAGACGGAGCGCAGTGGAGCGGACTGGCTAATTTTATTCGCTTAGTTAAAGATGCTTATTTCAGGCAAGCCGTTTGGAATACGGTTAAATTTACAGTGATTTGTACAATCGTGGAAACTTCGCTCGGACTCGCGATTGCCATTTTTGTACATGGTATGCGCCGCGGCAAAAAAGCCATGCGCACATTGCTTCTATTACCCTATTTATTGCCTTCGGTAACGGTGGCTTTGATATGGCAGATAATGTTAAGCGGAAATTACGGAATAATAAATGGTCTCCTTAAAACCTTGGGGCTTCCGGTTTTTAACTGGTTTTTCGATGTAAAAACCGCATTCGGGACAATTGTCTTTATTGATATATGGCAGAGCACACCCTTCGTATTTTTATTAATGTATGCGACTTTGCAGGGCGTTCCTGAGTCACAGTACGAAGCCGCGAGGCTCGATGGAGCCGGAAAATGGAAACAATTTCTCCATATTACGCTTCCGAGTATTAAGGGCGGTTTGTTTATATGCCTGTTGCTGCGTACAATAGATACGTTTAGATTATTTGAGAAGGTCAATATACTCACAAAAGGAGGACCTTCCAATACTACCGCTACGATAACGCAGTATTTGTATTTAAATGGCATACGGAGTCTGAAATTCGGTTTCGGAAGCGCCATGGCAGTCGTTATGACTGTTCTGGTATTTGCACTTTCAGCGCTTTATATCCGAAAAGCCCTGTCATCGGAGAAATAATATGACTAATAATAATTCAAACTTAAAAATTACCTTTATTAATGTTGGCTATGGTGAGGCCATTTTATTGGAGCACACGGCAGATAAAGAATCAGGTGTTTTTAGGATTCTAATCGACGGAGGCAGCAGGGAAGAGTGCGATTATAAGGGATTTGAAAATCGTACTCGATGTGTGGATTATCTGCACGAGATGAGTATCTCACACTTGGATATTTTGATAAATACTCATATTCACGAAGACCATGTGGGAGGTCTTGTGGAGGTCGCAAAGCAGATTGATATTGATGAATTTTGGGCTGTATTTCCGGCACCAGAGGACTGGGATATCGCACTTCCAAATGACACCAAACCTGACAATGTTTTCGTGATGGCACTTGGGGACGCAAAAAAAACAAAGGATTACCTCGAAGAGAAAAATGTCCCCATAAAAACCATATTTGCGGGATTCAAGGCAGAACTTAAGCCGGGTTTTTCTGTCAGCATTTTGGCACCGAAAGGCGGTGAATCCGAGCGCTTCATTAATGAACTTGGCTTAGTGTATACGCTTTCTGATGCCGAAGAGTTAGCAGGCAGACTGAAAGCATACGATGTCGCCATGAACAATATGAGTGCTGTTCTCATGTTTGAGTTTAATGAAAAGAAAATCCTCCTTGTAGGCGACACAAACATCTCAGGGTATGGAAATATACCTGAATTCTGCGAAGATCGCCTTAAAGCCGATGTCCTAAAGCTCGGTCACCACGGACAAAAAGACAGCGTTACAATGGAAATACTTAATAAAATTGATCCCAAAATAGCCGTGATATGCGCTGACAGCAAAAGGCGCTATAACAGCGCACATCCGGACACAATTAAGCTATTGCGGGAATTTAAGGATATATGCGGGCATGATTTCGAGTGTCTGTTTTCAGATGAATTCAACGTAGAACCATATTTTGAAAATAAAAAAGCCTCAAAGGCAATAACTCTGGAATTAACCTAAGCACACCGAAATCCTATCACTTTCTCAGTCCCCTTGCCTTGGGTACGTTTTGCTTTATGGCTTGCGGAATTATTCGAGATTTGGACATCCTTAAAATCTTCTGCTTTTAGCGTAAACAGTATATCGCTGTTAATATCTTTTTTGGGCGTTGACATCACCCTATGTGCCCAATTAAGTTCTGCCAATTCTATGAAATTCCTGATGGTGCGTGCGTTTCCGAAGTCGTCTTTTTTCATCTGCGCTTTTATCAAAGGTAAGACCAGCTCATACACGCCGTTTTCTAAATCATAACCATAATCGGCGGCAGTTTTTGTGAGAATTTCTAATAGTTCGTTTTCAGTATAATCCGGGAAATCCACGTGGAATTTGATTCTCGAAGCAAGTCCTTTATTTGTCTCAAGGAAATTCTGCATTTTTTCTTTATACCCGGCGAAAATTACTAAAACGTCAGTTCTACGGTTTTCCATTTCCTGAACTATAGTCGCAACTGCCTCATTTCCGAAACCATCAAAGCTTTCCGTGAGGGAATATGCTTCGTCAATGAATAGAATCCCACCTGAGGCCTCATCAAATGCTTTGATGATCTTTGGAGCGGTGTGACCGACATAACGTCCTATCAGCGAAGCTCTGCCGACTTCGTAGACAGTTGGAACTCTTAGAACTTCTTTCTCAAAAAGAATTTCACCGAGTAGTCTCGCCACAGTCGTCTTAGCAGTACCCGGATTTCCTGAAAACATCATGTGCATGGAAGGGTATTTGCGATTTCGTTTCGGATAATTCTTCATAACCTCGGCATATTCGATTATTTTATTTATTATTTGTTTCACTTCCTTCAAACCGATTAGATCTGCCAGTTCTTCTTCGGCGCTTTTGCGCTCAATATTATAAATTGCATTGTCAATTGCATCTCGCATATCATTTCTGAAACAGTCGCCGCCGTCTGTTTCTTTATCATCGGAAAAAGTAAACAAATCGTCGTTGCCAAATATATCTGAAAAATCGCCAAGATCGATGAAATCATCATCTTGATTACTGAAATTCTCTCTTTTCGACGGGTCGGGCGCTATCCTTTTTGGTGAACGGGATGACATCTCACTTATTCTCATGGTTAAACCTCCTTTAATCTGATTGTTTGTCGTTACTATTACATTTAAGTTTTCATATCGGCATGTTCCTGCCGTCATGGTTTCTTCCATTAACAGCGTTTTCTTCGGAATTGCCCTCGCTTACTTCAAAAAAGTAGCGTCATCGCAAGGTTGCGATTCCTTGTATTGCCGATCCCAATATGCGGTTTTCAAGGTACAAAACCTCTAAAGAGGACACAAAAAAAGCCATTTCGATGCACACGAAAAAAAAATACTCTCGTTATGCAATCGTTTGGCTTTATAATTTCATCGTGTCATTAAGAATTTGCACCTCGTCTAAAAAAGAATAAGTGATTTTTAAGACCGAAGTGAGGATATCATCTTTTTATTGTCACGTCAAGAAAAACGTAAAAAATTCTTCTGAAAAAATATGAAATATTGTGCATATAAACAAAAAACAGGTTCGCGGTGTAATGTTCTGATTGAATTTAAGGTTTTATTGAGTGACGGCGATTATGAGAATCCAATTAAATAGTTGTGTATTTTTATAATTATGCTGTATAATAACCAAGGTTTATTCAAAAACAAATCAAGGAGGGTATGGTTATGGTATTAAAGAAAAGGTTTATGGCAGTACTTTTGGTAATGGTGTTTGCGTTCAGCGCTCTTTTAGCGGGATGTAAAAAGGGAGATGACACTGCCACTGATTCCACGACGGAAGAGACGGTTAAAGAAGAAACTACAATCGACGAAGGCACCACAGACGAAACGGCCGAAGCTGAAACAGAGGCGGATTCTGCTGCCACATCAGGTGATGCTTATTCAATGTATATCGCTGCGGCTGAGGCAATGCAGAAAGTCGAAGGTTATGAAGCCGACATGACTACTAAGAGTAGCTCGGATTTTAACGGGGACGTGACCGAAAGCGAAACAACGGCACATATTATAGTCAAATATTCGGGCGATGCTATTGAGATGAAATCCGTTTCGACAACGGCAACTTCCGGTATTAATGTTGAGACCACCATGTGGCTATCTGACGGTATGGCTTATATGGAGTCAGCGGGACAGAAAGTGAAGATGTCCATGGATCTTTCTCAAATCACAAATTCGGCCACTAATACTGTTGAATTTCCCAAAGAGGCTATAATTAACGAAAACGTAACCGATGTAGACGGCGGAAAGAAGATTGAATTCACAATAAAGGGTGAGGCAATGAGCGAGTATGCGATGAGCCAAATGTCTTCGCTTGGTTCCGATTCGTCCAAAATTGATTTTTCTGACAGTAAAATAACAGCGGTTATTGACTCAAAGGGAAATATGACCGAATGCACCACCGAGACGACGTTCTCAATGGATCTCGGAGACAGTGAGTATAAGGGGACGACTATCACTGAGATGAAGAATATTAAGTTTGGCAGCGTGGATATCGGACTGCCTACCGATCTTGACAGCTATCAGGATCTTAGCTCACTATTGCAATCTACGACAACTTCGGAATAGTTGTTTAGAAAATAATTACATAGCAAGCAATTTAATGTTGCGGTATGCGTTTAGCACGTGTACCGCATATTCATTTTTTCTTAAGTAATACAAAGATTCTCTTACCTTAAGCGGTATAGATGCAAGCTTTAAACTCCCGTGGGAACTCTGAACTCAACATGGACTTCCATGCCGAGCCCTCTTGCAATACGCGAAAGGAAATCCAACGACGGGTTGTAAGTCCCGCTTTCCAACCGACTTATGTTGCATCTTTGAATTCCGGTTCGTTCGGCTAAAGCCTCTTGTGTCAACCCAAGCTCACATCTTGCTTTAATAATCTGGGAAACGACCTCGTAGTGAGGACGTAGCGCTTCGAATTCAGCTTTTGTTTCAGGGTCAATTAGAAAACTTGCCTCAATGTCTTTCCAGTTTTTCATTTGCCAGACCTCCTAAGATAGTCCTCTTTATAGCGTAGAGCTGTATCGAGCTCTTGCGTGGGTATTTTTCGCCTTTTATTGACTGAGCATAAGGCATTTAAGTGCAGTGCCATTACTGGCGAGAAGTCGTATCTCCCATAATGCTTTCGCAATATGTTTCTTTGTGGCAAATCTGGATTATTTTTATTTGCTGTTGTGACTTAGCAACCATTGTGATATAATTCATTACGCAAATCGGGCAATCGCACAGATGGGGCAGTCTGGGTTCTTTCAGGCTGATTTATGGGGATTCCTTTCAATTTGCAAATATAATATTACAGAGACTAAGATGAGCAAAGAAGGTAATGGTGTTCCCCCGATGCATACGGGGGACCCCGGTTTTGATATTGAAAAGTGGATGTCTGACGCACGGGTTTCACAAACGACCGGTAAGATTGTTTCATTTCATGAACATGTCACGGGGAAAATCAAACAGAAGAAGCCTGTGGCCGAAGTTAATGTTCAGCCCATTGCTTCTTTTGAAGAACATGTCACAGGTAAAATCACTGCTAAAAAGCCCAGAAGCAGAGCAAATTCTCCTGAGAAAGAAAAAAAGGACGAAGGCTCAGATAAGCCTAAGCTTTCAGGAAAGCAGGTCCCGGTAACAGTTAGCGTTCGCGAGGATCAATCTGAAGGCTCTAAAGTCTCTGAAAAGAAAACTTCCGAGCACGCTAAGCGTGAAAAAAATATTGCAGATGAAGGCAAAAACGCTTCCGACATGCGCTTAAAAGATCCTCTTGAGATCAAGTCCAGACCTCAAAAGGGAAGTCGAAAGACTAGCACAGGCAAAACCGAAAACGCAAGGGCAACAAAAAAGATAACAAATATCCACGATGATAGTAGTAAAACAGCTCAGGATAAAAAGAACCCAAAGAAAATCAGAACCAAGAGGTTCTTAAGGTCCTATATTATTTGGTTCATTTTATTGGTGTTTTGGGAAACTGTTTTTAAGTTCACCAGTTACTATGATGTGGATTTTATGGCGATATTGTTTACTATTATTTTAAGTATCCCTGCCGCCGGTATTCTGACATTTCTTACAACAATATTTAATCCCAAAGCCAATAGGGTATTACAGTGTATTTTTGCGGCTTTTTTGTCCATTTATTTCTGCGCTCAGATGGTTTATCATACGATATTCGGTTACCCGTTTTCTTGGTTTTCAATGGGAAATGCGGGACAGGTGGCACAATTCTACGTTGAAATCGGTCAGGGGATAAAAGAAAAGTTATTAAGTATTATTCTAACTGTTATACCTGTTTTAGCAATGATTATTTTCGGAAAAAAATTAATCAGCACTAAAAAGCTTACGGGAAAAGGCAGAATTCGCCTCGTTATCGCGACAATTGTTACCTATGGCATGGGAATTCTGGCAATGCTTCCTGCGGGACGCTCTGACCAAAGTCCATATACGCTGTATTTTCAGATTGACTCGCCCGATTCCATTCAGGAACAGCTCGGCGTAATTACCCAAGCCAGACTCGATGCCCAGAGGCGAATTTTTGGCTTCAAAGCTCAAAATGTTTACGGGGATGAATACAGGACGCCGGCTACAGATGTAATTATCAATACTGATTGGGAGAATCCCGTTTTCCATGACCCGAATGAATTGGTAATTGATTTTGATAAACTCATTGCAGAGGCACCTGATGACGAATTAAAGGATATGCACCAGTATTTTGCGAGCGTAGAGTCTACTAAGCAAAACGAGTACACAGGTATTTTTGAAGGATACAATATTATCCACATCACTGCGGAGGGATTTTCATCGTGGGCAGTAGATGAAACACACACGCCGACGCTCTATAAGCTCGCCAATGAAGGCATTAAGTTTAATAATTTCTATAATCCATCCTGGCCTACCAGCACGACTGACGGTGAATATGTCAATTGTACGGGGCTATTGCCGAAGGCAGGTGTGTGGAGCTTTTACAAGAGCGCTGAAAATTATCTTCCGTTTGTCTGGGGAAATCAGTTTAAGAATATTGAAGGCTATTCGCAGCCTTTGGCATGGCATGATCATACCTATGACTTCTACAGAAGGGATTTATCACATCCTAATATGGGGTATGATTATAAGGCTGTCGGTCATGGGCTGGAGATAACGAGTGTATGGCCTGAGAGTGATTTGGAAATGATGCAAAAGACCATACCTGATTATATTAACGAAGATAAATTCTGCGTATACTACATGACCGTCTCAGGACATTTGCAGTATAATTTCCTCGGAAATGCTCAGGCAATGGCGCATAAGGATGAAGTACAAGACCTGCCGTATTCAGATGCAGCGAAGGCATACATAGCATGCAATATGACCTTAGATAAGGCCATGGAATACTTGCTTGATGAACTGGAAAAGGCAGGAAAGCTTAATAATACTGTTATTATACTTAGCGGAGATCATTATCCGTATGGACTCACAGTAGATGAAATCAGCGAGATCGCCGGACATCAGGTAGACCAGAATTTTGAGCTGTATAAGAGCACACTGATAATGTGGGGTTACGGAATGAATGGTACCGTCGTAGATAAGCCTGTGGCCGCAATGGATATAGTTCCGACAGTTTCCAATTTATTCGGGCTTCCTTTCGACTCACGTTTAGTGATGGGAAGAGACGCATTCTCAGAGGGCGACGGACTCGTAATATTTTCGAATCGTAATTGGCTCACCGCTAAATGCGCATATAATTCAAAGACAGGCGAGGTGACCAATTTCACCGACACCCCTGTGACTGAGGATTACATAAACGGAATGAAAGCAGTCGTCAATAATCGTCTTCAATATTCTGTAAAAATACTCGAAAGAGACTACTATAGGGTCCTGTTCGGCGACTCTTTGCCGGAGATGAAAGTAATAACGACAGGTGCGAGCAACACTAATAAAAAAGACAAGGTCGAAATCAGCGGGGAGGTAACGGATACCGAAACCGAAGCACAAGATGAAAATGAAGGCGTAAGCGAGGATGCGACTGAAACCTCGGAAGAAACCTCGATAGAGACGCAGGATAATGGAGAATAGGGCATAGACATACCGTAAAAGAAAAATGTTTTTCAGGCCTTCACACAAAACATCGCATACAACGGCACGCTTTTGATTCCGTTTTCGTGTCCGAAATTCCGAGCTGATACGCGATAAACAAATGCCGGTTTATAGACATCTCGAAAGATGCGAAGTCTTTTTGATCGGACATTGTCGGCCGATTTTGCTTCAAGTGGGACAACGTTTCCGTCATGGGTCTGGAATACAAAATCCACCTCTGCTTTTCCATTGTTGCTCCAATAATAGGCTGTTATGCCATTCGCGGCAAGAGCTTGCATGATATAATTTTCGGCCAATGCGCCCTTGAAACCATCAAAGTTGTGAGGCGTGTTTATTACCACGTTTGCAGCGATGTCGAATTTTGAGCATAGCAGACCCGTATCCACCATATACACTTTGAATGTTTCGTTTTTGGCATAAGCAACCAAAGGGTAGTTTCCTTCTGTTACATGAATGCATTTATGTATCATTCCTGCAGCTCTTAGCCAATCAAGACTGGTCTCATACTCGTTTGCTCTAGCCCCTGATTTAATAACCTTATACTGAAATTTATGATTTTCTTTGGCGAGTTGAGCCGGAACGGAGTCCCATGCAGCCATAATCCGAGTGGTCTCGTGTGGTGTGGCGTATTTTGCCATATCTGCAATATAGGAGTTATTAAGTGTTTTTTGAGTAGCTGCAACAAAATCAAAGTCACGTTTCTCAACGTATTCTTGTACCACCTGAGGCATGCCACCTACTACAAGATAGGTTTTATATAATCCCATTGCGGTTTCATGAAGCGTTAACGGAGAAAAGTCTTCATAGGACTCACGTATTAGCGAACACACATCCTTTTTTTCGATTGCCCACAGAAATTCCTCGAAATCCATGGGGTGGAGATTAAGCATGTCTACTTTTCCAACAGGGAATGAAAACTTGTCACGTTTTAATGCGACGCCAAGAAGACTTCCCGCTGCGCAAATGTGGTATTGTGGGGCGCGTTCCGCAAAATATTTAAGAGAGGTCAAAGCTTTCTCGCATGCCTGGATTTCATCAAATACTATCAGAGTGTCCTCCGGCAATATACTAACGCTTGATAACGCGGAAAGTTCGCGGATTATTCGTTCCGGATTAAAATCGCGCGAAAAAATTGTCGGTATTTCTTCTGATTCCTCCATACTAAAATAAGCGACATTCTTATAGTGTTCCTTTCCGAAGGTCAATAGAGTATAAGTTTTTCCAACCTGTCTGGCTCCATAAAGCAGAAGTGGCAAACGCTTGGCGCTATGTTTCCAGTTTATGAGTTGGTTTACAATTTTACGTTCCATAAAGTGTGTTCTCCATACACTTTTTATAACTTAAAAGTGCGAAGAAGTCAAGATTTCTTTTATATTAGTGTTCTTCGGTTTTCACAGCAGGACTGATACAGGAAGCGTTGGGTCAAAGCTATCATCTTCAGATGGAATGCGAAGGTTTGTAGTGTAATCAGATGGCAATTTCTGCGGTGCATAGCCGGTATTGTTTTTAAAAACCCGATAAAAATGACGCAATGAATTAAAGCCGCATTGTAGCATGAGCTCGGAGGCACCAAGGTCGGGATTTTGACGCAATAATTCTACGGCTTTGTCGATTTTCACCAGATTCAGGTAATCAGAAAAGGTCATTCCAAAGTACTTTTTAAAGAAGCGGGAGAAATATGCTTCTGACATTCTCATATACTCTGCCGCCTCACTAAAAGTGATAAATTCGTAGCGGCGATGGATTTCCAAAAGCAAGTCTTTAAAGCGCAATGCGTACGCATAATCTGTTCCCGTTTGTGGTTCTTGTTCCGATTGCCACGATTGTTCACCGGCGGTCCTTTCGACCGCCGGAACTTGATGTTTAATAATAATAGCGACGGGCATTTTTCATATATTAAACAGCCGGTGTTTGATTTTTTTTGGAAGGTAGTGATGTTGAAAGTTCGGCGTTGCTATGATAAACTATTAACGATTTTTCGGGATTTTTGATATAACGCAGCTGTACATAGAACTTTATTGAAGGAGAATGACATGAAAATTGAAGATTTAAAACACGAGGGGCTAAAAAAATGGGTTGAGGAAGCTGTTATTCTTATGGAACCTGACGGAGTCGAGGTGTGCGACGGAAGCGCTGAAGAATATGACCGCATGATTCAGATTACTTTGGATGCGGGACTTGCAACGAAGCTGAATCCTGAGAAGAAACCTAATTCAGTGCTATATCGCTCAGATCCTTCTGATGTCGCGAGAGTGGAAAACCGTACTTATATTGCCAGTGAAAAAGAAGAAGACGCGGGACCGACTAATAACTGGATTGACCCGAAGGAATTAAAGGAAACGATGTCCGGTCTTTATAAGGGTTCTATGAAAGGTCGTACTATGTACGTAATTCCTTTCTCAATGGGTCCCGTGGGTTCTGATATCGCTAAGATCGGCGTTCAGATCACGGATAGCCCGTATGTTGTAGCAAATATGCATATTATGGCTCGTGTGGGAACTAAGGTATTAGATGTCTTAGGAACTGACGGTTTTTATGTACCTTGCTTCCACTCGGTAGGGAAACCGCTCGAGGATGGCGAGACGGACGATGGTAAATGGCCTTGTGCTCCCATGGAGGATAAATACATCAGCCATTTCCCCGAGACGAGAGAAATCTGGTCTTATGGCTCGGGTTACGGCGGAAATGCCCTTCTTGGAAAGAAGTGCCTTGCACTTCGTATAGCTTCCGTAATTGCGCGTGATGAAGGATGGCTCGCAGAGCATATGCTTATCTTAAAGATAACGAATCCGGAAGGGAAAGTTAAATACATCACGGGTGCTTTCCCGTCCGCTTGCGGAAAAACAAATCTCGCCATGCTTATTCCGACCCTCCCCGGGTGGAAGGTAGAGACTGTGGGAGATGATATTGCTTGGATGAAATTCGGAGAGGATGGAAGGCTCTATGCTATTAATCCCGAAGCGGGCTTCTTTGGAGTGGCGCCGGGTACTAATAATGAAAGCAATTTCAATGCTATGGAATCCTGCAAGGCTAATTCGATTTTCACTAATTGCGGGCTTACAGAAGACGGCGACGTATGGTGGGAGATGATTGGACATGGTGCACCTGGTGAAGAGATAATTGACTGGAAGGGAAATAAACGACCCGCCCCGAAGACGGATAAATCACCAAAAGGTGAGGAAATTGCCCATCCAAACGCGAGATTTACGGCTCCAGCAAAGCAGTGCCCCTGTATAGCTAATGAATGGGAAGATCCTAAGGGAGTGCCGATTTCAGCCTTCCTTTTCGGAGGCAGAAGGCCATCTACGATACCTCTTGTAAACCAGAGCAAATCATGGGAACACGGCGTATTTATGGGCTCCATTACCGGAAGCGAAGTAACCGCCGCTATTATTTCAGATCAGGTGGGTCAGGTCAGAAGAGATCCGTTTGCGATGCTTCCGTTCTGCGGTTACCACATGGGAGATTATTTCAGCCACTGGATTAATATCGGAAAGACTCACGATGAGTCAAAATTGCCGAAGATCTTCTTTGTAAACTGGTTCAGAAAAGACAATGACGGAAAGTTCATTTGGCCGGGATATGGTGATAATAGCCGTGTGCTTGCCTGGATATTCGACCGCTGCGACGGAAAAGGTGAGTCAGTGGATACCCCAATTGGAATCCTTCCTACAGCCGATGCAATTGCACGTCCCGACGGCGTCACCAAAGAGCAGATGGAGGAGCTTACAAAGGTCGATGTCGAAGGCTGGAAGAAAGAAATTGCTGATGTCAGAAAGAACCATTATCCGAAATTCGGCGATAAATTACCTAAAGAGCTCTCGGCGCAATTGGATGCGATAGAAGAAAGACTAAATGCTTAATTAGCGGCTTATATGAATTACAAACCACAGGGACATAGAATATCATGTCCCTGTTTGTTATTCTCACTAATCTCACTTGGAAAAAGACCGGAGCGAGAATATAGCGGGCAGTTTATCACTCGCATTTCACCTGAACTGCATTATAGGATTGCGTTTGAGGCTGAGCGTCAGTCAATGAGTCTGAATTCATACGTTAGGGAAGCATTAGAGCAATATTGTACAGATAAATAGTGCAATCTGAAAGGAATTAGCTTTAGTTGACTTAGTGTTGTATAATACCTTTATTGTAATTATCCGGTTTCGAGGTGATTTTATGGCGCAGATTGCGATTGGAAATACAGGACTTTTTGCAGAGCAGAATGGATTTGGGGCTTTACCCATTCAGAGGATTTCTAAAGATGATGCTGTCTATCTGCTTAGAAAGGCCTTAGATGGTGGTATCACGTATTTTGATTCTTCCAGAGCATATACAGATAGTGAGGAAAAATTGGGAGCCGCCTTTTTTGGACTGTGGGACAGGGTCATTATTGCCACGAAAACTCCGTCAACTACGACGGAAGGTTTTTGGAACGATTTGGAGGACAGCCTTCGGCTCTTAAAAACAGATCATATTGATATTTATCAATTTCATAATACTCCATTTTGCCCGAAACCGGACGACGGCACGGGGCTTTACGAGGCCATGCTTAAGGCGAAAGAGCAAGGTAAGATTCGCTTCATTGGTATCACGAATCATCGCATGTTTGTGGCAAGAGAAGCCATACAATCCGGACTTTATGATACTTTGCAATACCCGTTTAATTACCTTAGTACCCCTGAGGAATTTAATATCGTCGATGAGTGCCGGGAAAGAGGAATCGGTTTTATTGCCATGAAAGGACTCTCGGGAGGTCTCTTAAATGATTCCGCTGTCGCTTGTGCTTTCATTGCACAGTATTCCAATGTTCTTCCGATATGGGGAATTCAAAGGGAATGGGAGTTGGATGAGTTTTTATCTTATACCCCGACACCGCCTATATTGAATGATGAGATGAAGGGTAGAATCGCGAAAGATAGAGAGATGCTTCAGGGCGATTTCTGCCGTGCTTGCTCATATTGTATGCCTTGCCCGCAAGGAATCGAAATCAATACCGCCGCGAGAATGTCTTTGTTACTTCGAAGGGCACCATCGGAAGGATTTCTTTCAGAAGGCGGCCAGGCGCTTATGAAAAAGATTGAGAATTGCGTAGAATGCGGCAAATGCGCCTCGAAATGTCCTTACGGATTGGATACGCCATCGCTTTTGAAGCGTAATTACAAGGATTATCTGGAAGTACTGGCGGGGAAACCATTATGAGTGAATTTTCGATTAAGAACACTACAAAAGAACAACGCGAGGCAATTATTAAAGAGTCTTTGTCCTGCGGAGGCGGAGGCTGTGAGAATTGTTCTGCCTGCGGGATATTTGGGGCGATGGACCCGCTTGATATGTATAAACCCTATATTGACGGTGAAAAGGAAATCGCCGAAATCAACATGGAATTTCGTGCAAAATACATGCGATAAATTAATTGATTGAGAAGAGGTATCCAAAGGATGGCAAAGGGGAATAAGAAAACACTACAAGAGCAGTTGTTGGAACGAAGCATCAACAGACCAAACGCTATTATTTATAGGCTACTGGTATTTTTTGTTATCAAGCTTGGTTTTAAGAAAAAATACAATGTTCATTTTGATTACAGAATAGATCCGAAAAAGCTGAAACCGCCTTTTATTGTCGTGAGCAATCACGCCTCGAGAATGGATTACGTATATACATCACTGGCTTTTTTGCCGCATAGGCTTAATTATGTCGTCGGAAACAATGAATTTTTCCGTTCGCACCTTACATTTATCCTGAGGCTGATGCAAGCAATCCCGAAAAAGAACTTTGTTAATGATACGTATGCGATGCGCCAAATGTTGCGCGTCATAAAAAAGAAGGGAGTACTTTGTCTATTTCCTGAAGGGATGAGTTCTATCTCCGGAGCAAATCAGCCGAGTGCCATTGGGACAGGAAAGGTACTCAAGATGTTTGACTGCCCGATATATATGACAAAGATTTCGGGAGGGTATCTTACCAGTACAAAGCACTGTTTGGACGAGCGCCCCGGAAGAGTGGATGTCGAAGTTGACAAACTGTTTTCAAGGGAAGATTTAAAGAAAATGACGGGCGAAGAAATTCAAAAAGCTCTTGATGAGGCTATTTGGCATGATGATTACGAATGGAATAAGTCTGCGAGAGTCGAGTATGCCGGAAAAGGTCAAATGGCTAAAAATCTGCAAGACATGCTTTACTACTGCCCGCAGTGTAAGACTGAATTGACAATGGAGACCAAAGGGAATCTGATCTACTGTAAAAAGTGCAAAAAGGGAGCAGAGCTCAATAATTATTATGATTTGGTGCCTTATGGTGAAGAAAGTGTCATTCCTGAAACCCCCAGAGCCTGGTGGAATCTACAAAGACATGAAGCAAAAGTAATAGTATCCGACCCCAACTTTGAACTTCGTGAACACGTGCGTCTCGGAGTTATTCCGAAATACTCATATCTGAAGAATAACGATACGAGTGAAATCTGCGGCGAAGGAGAGTTGGTTCTCAATAAAGAAGGACTTCACTTTGATGGAACAAGAGAAGGAAAGCCATTTAAATTTTCCATTAAACCAAAGAGCCTGCCGACATATGGAATGTGTACGGATATGTCACGTTTTTACACATTTGCGACGGGTGAATTTTTGGAATTTTATCCGTCCACTCGTTCGGTGGCGAAATGGCTTTTGTGTACTGAAGAAAACCACAGAAATGCGGGCGGAATGTGGAATGCTTGAAACCGCTCAAATTTGACAGCTAATAGCCATGAGGTTATAATCGTATTTGATTATAGAAAACGAAGACAAGAGAGGGAATATATGCAGCAGGAAGCCTCTCCTGACAATGAACTTAAAATAAACGGAATAAACGTTATTTATTACGATAAAGGCGCAGGAGACGCCGTGCTGTTTTTGCATGGCTGGGGCTCCAATTTTTCTTTGTTTAAGCCATTTTTGGAGCTTCTGTCGCAGAAATACAGGGCAATAGCCTTTAATCTCCCGGGCTTTGGAGGAAGCAGCGAGCCCGGAAAACCTTGGGAGGTCAATGACTATGCTGAGTTTACTATTGAATTTCTAAAGGTAATGGGCATTAAAAAAACTGCCATTATCGGTCATTCCTACGGCGGAAGGATTATTCTTAAGCTCTGCGGCGGATACAATAAAAATGATTTACCTTTTGAAGTGACAAAGTTAATTCTTATAGACGCCGCAGGCATAAAGCCAAAAAAGACCGCACGGCAAAAGCTTAGTGCTTTTCTTTATAAAATCGGAAAGAAAGTACTGCTCTTTGCTCCGGTTAAGAAGATTTTTCCCGAGGCACTTAGTGATTGGCAAAACAAACGCGGGTCAGCGGACTATAAAGCTGCCAGTCCTGTTATGCGAGCCACTTTAGTAAAATCAGTTAATGAGGATTTGACAGATTGTCTGGCAAAGATTAATGTTCCCACTCTGCTGGTTTGGGGAGATAAGGACACCGCTACGCCTATAAGTGACGCTAAGCTCATGGAAAAGATGATTCCGGATGCGGGATTGGTTACTTTTGAAGGGGCGGGACATTATTCGTTCTTGGAACGCAAAGAGCAATTTAGACGCGTGCTTGCCTCTTATTTTGAATTATTAATTTAAGTATTACAAAAGCTATGCCTGCTAATAAGAATCAATAGGCATTGAATGTCTTGCAATAGAGGATGCAAAAGGGAAATGAAAAGAATATAGATAAGGATAAAGTATAAAAATGGATTTATATTTTTGGTTAAAGACGATTATTTCCGCAATGTTCGCGGTATGTTATGTGGTTTCTATCAGATATTATTTTCATATGTTTCAGCTAAACGGATACAAATTCTCCTCCCAGTCTAAATGGATAGGAAAAAACCGAAAAATAATATTAGCTCGTTCGGGCGTGGTGATTTTCACTACGGTTATAGCTTTAGCTTTGATGTTTATTGTTCCCGCGGTATACTTTGGCGCGATTCCGGTAGGATATGTTTTGCAGGTAATCGTCAATAAACCAAGAAAAGCTAAAAAACCTTTTGTCTATACAGCCAGAATAAAAAGGCTCTATTTTACGGCGTTTTTACTTTTGGCAGGAATTCTGATTATCAGAATAAACTCGGGCTATGTATTTACCGCATTTTTCTCAATGCTTGTAATAATTTTATTACCGTTTATTGTAATGCTCGCTAATCTTATCAATCTTCCGATAGAGAAAATGATTAACCGGCATTATATTAATGACGCAAAGAAAAAGCTTAAAACCATGCCGAATCTTATTGTTATTGGTATCACGGGAAGCTACGGCAAAACCAGTACAAAGTACTTCCTTCAAAGAATTCTCTCCGAAAAATATAATGTACTAATGACACCCGAAAGCTACAATACTACGCTCGGAGTAGTAAGGACCATCCGCGAGCAATTAAAGCCAATACACGAGATTTTTATCTGTGAAATGGGTGCCAGAGGTGTAGGACAGATTAAAGAGATTTGTGATATTGTGCATCCGAAAATCGGGATATTGACCTCTATAGGTCCGCAACACCTCGAGACCTTCTATACTATTGAGAATATCATTAAAACGAAGTTTGAACTTATTGACTCGTTGCCTGCTGACGGAATGGCCTTTCTGAACTATGACAATGAATATATTAAGAAACATGAGGTTTCAAAAAACAAACTGAGCTTTGGCTTGACGCAAGGTTTGGATTACAGCGCAAAGGGGTTAACTGCCACCGAGAATGGAAGCGCATTTACGCTTAGTTTCCCCGACGGGAGCGAGGAATTCTTCGAGACAAAGCTCCTCGGTAATCACAATGCCCAGAATTTAGCAGGGGCACTTGCAACAGCGGATTATTTAGGCGTCGAGAAAAAAGCTATGCAATTAAGCCTGCGGCGCTTGGAGAGCGTCCCCCACCGACTTCAACTGCTTAGAAGGGGTGGGAATGTTATAATAGATGATGCATACAATTCCAATAGTGCAGGGGCAAAGGCTGCTCTTGAAGCTCTCGGAATGTTTGAAAACGGTTATAAGATCCTCGTGACTCCGGGTATGGTAGAATTAGGTGATAGGCAGGATGAATGTAATCGTGCTTTTGGAATGCAAGCTGCTCGCGTTTGCGATTTCGTTATACTAATGGGCAAAAAGCAGACCCTGAGTATCAGGGAAGGATTGGACATCGAAAGATACCCTGAAGAAAAGATTTATGTGGCGGAAACATTGCAGGATGCCTTTTCCAAGATAGCAGCTCTTCAGATTGGAAATATTCAAAAGGTGATTCTGTTAGAAAATGATTTGACCGATAATTATTAAGCTGAAAATAAACAAGTCCAATATTATTAAATAATTGAATCGGAAAATATTGGATTTAGCAGGTCTGTTTATGTGGCGGGACGCGTGTCGTAAGTGTTATAATAAAAGTGTAATAATTGGTAAAGGGCAGGAGGTAATAAGATGGCGATTAGAGTGGGAGTTTTCTTTGGCGGGAAAACGGTAGAACACGAGGTTTCCATTATTTCAGCGATTCAGGCGATAAATGCATTCGATAAAGAAAAGTACACCATTGTGCCTATTTATATCACGAAAAACGGTGATTTTTATACAGGTGAGGCGACAGCCACGATATCAGAATACAAAGATATTCCGGCACTTCTTAAAAAAAGCAAAAGGGTGATAGTTTTCAATGAAAAGGGTGAATATCAATTAATTTCTTACCCTATAAAAAAGTTCGGCAATCCTGTCGTTGACACTTTTGATGTGGCATTTCCAATAGTGCACGGAACTAATGTTGAAGACGGAGCTTTGCAGGGATTTCTAAAGACGCTTTCCATTCCTTTTGTCGGACCTGATGTCACTGCGTCCGCGCTTGGTATGGATAAATTTGCGATGAAAACAGTATGGAAGTACTGTGATCTTCCGATTCTGGATGCGAAACGTCTCTACGTAAAGCAGTATTTTCAATCAGTGGATGAGAGCATTGCGGATTTGGAAGGCAGTTTCTCATACCCCATGATTGTCAAACCCTTGAATTTAGGTTCGAGTGTCGGTATCAGAAAAGCGAGGACTTCGGGAGAATTAAAAGAAGCGTTGGAATATGCGTTTTTGTTTGCGAATTACGCGCTCGTTGAGCCTGCTATTACGAATCTTAGAGAGATCAATTGCGCGGTGCTGGGAGACAAAGAAAGCGCGAAAGCTTCCGAATGTGAGGAGCCTCTTACTACGGCGGACATTTTAAGCTATGAAGATAAATATGTGAACGGCGGAAAGCAAAGCAAGGGCAGTGCTAAAGGCATGAGCGGTGCCAAAAGAAAGTTACCTGCTGATTTAAGCTACGAGCAGCGGGAGTATATTAGGGATCTGGCGATAAGAGCTTTTCAGGCACTTGATGTAAATGGCGTTTCCCGTGTTGATTTTCTGATAGATACCGATAATGACAAGGTCTATCTAAATGAGATAAACACGATTCCGGGTTCTCTCGCCTTCTATCTTTGGGAGCCGACCGGACTTAAATATTCGCAGTTATTAGACGAATTGGTAATGCTCGCACTAAAAAGACGCAGGGAAGAAGAAAATATTTCCTACGCCTTTGATACTAATATTTTGTCCCAATATGAGGGCGGATTGAAAGGAGCTAAAGGAAAGCTATAAAAGCTTTTCAGTCGCCAATGCTTAATTGATTAAGCAACTCTTTTTTAACGGCGAATAATTTGTCCGACAAATCCACATACACCTGATGAGGATTGAACAGACGAGTTGTTTCCTCCCAAAGGGTTTCTTTTTCGGCTTTGCAATATTTCGCAATATCATTAACCGACGGGGTTTTGTATACACATTCCCCGTTTTTAAATACAGGAACCAAGATTTCTTTTATTGTGTAAGTGCCACCCTTGAATTTGGTTTTTTTCCATGTTTCGATGGGGTCAAATATTAACAAATCTTCTGAAGTGTCATACTCTTCGTCCTCAAAAGCGATTAAATCGGCACGTAGCTTTCCTGTTTCCTTATCGTAGATGCGGAATATGGTTTTATTTCCGGGATTAGTAATTTTTTCGGTATTTTCGGATATCTTAATCTTAGGTATGAATTCGCCGTTTTCATTCTGAATCGCAGCTAATTTATATACGCCTCCGAAAGACGGGCAGTCCTGAGAAGTTATGAGATTCGTGCCGACCCCCCAAGAGTGAATAGTGGCATTCTGCATTTTCAAATCATTAATCAGCCATTCGTCCAGATCATTAGAAGCTGTGATAACCGCGTCAGAAAAACCGGCGGCATCCAACATTTTTCGTGCTTCTTTTGAAAGGTAAGCAAGGTCACCACTGTCAAGGCGGATTCCGTATTTCCCAAAAATAATTCCATCTTTTTTAGCCTCTTCAAAAACCTTAATAGCATTAGGGACACCGGATTTTAGGGTATCATAGGTATCCACGAGAAGAGTGCAGTTTTCAGGATACATATTGGCATAGGTCTTAAAGGCTGTGTATTCATCGGGAAAACTCATTATCCAGCTGTGAGCGTGTGTCCCCATGACAGGCACACCGAAAGACTCTCCTGCCAGAACATTGGATGTGCCGACACAACCTCCTATCATAGCGGCTCTGGCTCCGTAGATACCCGCATCCGGACCTTGGGCGCGGCGAAGCCCGAATTCCATGACGCCGTCACCTTGAGCAGCGTAGACCACTCGGGCGGCTTTTGTGGCTATCAAAGACTGATGATTAACGATATTTAAAATCGCCGTCTCAACTAATTGCGCCTCCATTATCGGGGCAATAACTTTAATCAAAGGTTCTTTAGGAAAAATAACCGAACCTTCGGGGATGGCATAAATATCTCCCGTAAAATGAAATCCGCTCAGATAATGCAGAAAGTCCTCACTGAAAATGCCGAGGCTTCTCAGATAATCCACGTCCTCATAGGTGAAATTAAGGTTTTTGACATATTCAATGACCTGTTCAAGACCTGCGCAGATGGAATAACCGCCCTTGCCGGGATTGCTCCTGAAAAACATATCAAAAATCACAGTCTCATTTTTCTTTGCGGCAAAATACCCCTGCATCATAGTTAGTTCATAAAAATCGGTAAGTAAAGTCAGATTTCTCTTTTCCATTAATTAAATCCCCCGCTGTTCTGTATTTTATGTCAGGGAACAACCCTGACACAGGATTAATATTTGAATAATAACATCAAAGTCCCGGAAAGTCTACGGGGTTGTCATTGAGAATGGCGTGGGATATAATTAATATATAGTTTTTCAAAAGAGGTGTAATATTGCAAACCGGAATAATTGAAGTCGACCTCCATGGTATGGATGTCCTGAAAGCAAAAAATGAAATCTACAAAGTGCTCAGGAAAGCCGGAAAGAGCGTTTATCGCATTCGTCTGATTCATGGTTTCCACGGCGGGAATGCCATAAAAGAGATGATTGATGACGAGTTCGGATATTCCAGAGAAGAGAAAGTACTGCGGGTTGTCCCCGGATGGAACCCCGGGATAACGGAATTGATCTTAAGGGAATTGTAAGCCTGCTGGTAAAATAACACTTGCAATTGAGCGCTCTTTCTGGTATCATAATCCCGTTGCTTTTCAAGAAGGCGTCTTGAATAGCGCCTAATCGCTTAGTGTCAGGAGGTGTAGTCATGGCAAGATGTGCTATTTGCGAAAAAGGTGCTCACTTTGGGAATCACGTGAGCCACTCTCATAGAAAGACACCCAGGATGTGGAAGTCCAATGTTAAGTCTGTCCGTGTTAAGACAGCTAATGGTGCCACGCAGAAGATGTATGTTTGTACGGCTTGTTTAAAGTCGGGTAAAGTTGAGAGAGCGTAGTTAATGTAAATGGTAGTTCTTCTCGGAAACGGGAGATTTAATGGTCACCTTTGTGCAATCTTTATTAAGATTTGTGGGAGGGTGATTTTTCTTGTATTCTGTTTTCAATCGGGTTATAATATTTTTCAATTGAGGCATGGAATAAATGTCATATTAAGAATGATTAAAAGAATGTTGTTTTAAAATAAGGGAATAATTTTTGATTTGGAGGGAAGCATGAAAGGATATATTACTAATGAGCTCGGTACGATTACAGTAGACCCCGATGTATTAGCTAAATATGCCGGAACTGTGGCAGTCGGCTGCTTTGGTATCGTGGGCATGGCGGCGCTGGGCATGAAGGATGGTCTGGTACATCTTTTAAAGCGTGAAAATCTTGCCAGAGGTATTCAGGTCAGTGTTTCAGAAGATAATCATATTGTATTTCAGTTTCATATAATCGTGGCTTACGGTGTGAGCCTTCAGGCAGTGACGGAGAATCTGCTGCACAATGTGAAATATGAAGTTGAAGCCTTCTCGGGAATGACAGTAGACAGGATTAACATCTACATTGAAGGCGTGAGAGTCATTGACTGAAGGAGGGCACAAAGGTGGGAACTAAAACTTTAGATGTAGAAATGCTTGCGAAAATGTTCATCGCAGGCGCATGGAATCTTGAAGCGAATAAAGAACATATAAATGAACTTAATGTTTTCCCTGTTCCGGATGGGGATACAGGCACTAATATGACCCTTACCATTCAATCAGCAGTAAAAGAGGTCATGGCAATATCCGATCTGAATATGGGAAGTATTTCAAAGGCCATTTCATCAGGGTCACTTCGCGGAGCGAGAGGAAATTCGGGAGTCATTCTATCCCAGCTCTTAAGAGGATTTACGAAATCCATTCAAGAACTGGAAACAATAGACGCCATGAGTATAGCGGCCGCACTTGGCAGAGCTCGCGACACCGCATATAAGGCCGTTATGAAACCCAAAGAGGGCACGATACTCACGGTGGCTTCCGGGATAGCTGAAGAAGCCGCGAGACTTAGTTTGGAAACCGATGATTTGGAAGAGTTATTCCCCGCAATATTGAAACACGCTGAAGAAGTTCTGGAAAAGACGCCGGACTTGTTGCCGGTCTTAAAGGAGGCTGGTGTTGTGGATTCAGGCGGAAAAGGATTGGTGGTCATATTAAAAGGTGCTTATGATGCTTTCCTCGGAAAAGAGGTTGAGTACACGACCGTAAAAACTGAGGGGAAGGCGGCAGTCTATAAGGCGCCTGAGAGCGAAGAAGAATCTGATATTAAATTCGGGTATTGTACGGAGTTTATTATTCTGACCAATAAAACATTTAGCGATAAGGACGAGGATGAATTAAAGAGTTTTCTCTCGGGAATAGGCGATTCTATTGTTTGTGTGGCAGACGATGAAGTAGTTAAAATCCACGTCCACACTAATGACCCCGGATTAGCCATTCAAAAGGGTCTCTCATACGGAGCACTTTCCCGCATGAAAATTGACAATATGCGTGAAGAGCATCACGAGAGAGTGATCAAAGAGGCTGAAAAGCTCGCAAAAGAGCAAGAAGAGCAGGCTAAAAAGAAGACTGCACCGAAAAAATCAGTCGGGATTATCAGCGTTTCCGCCGGCGAAGGCATAAAAGAAATTTTCACCGAATTGGGAGTAGACTACATCATCGAGGGCGGACAGACTATGAACCCCAGCACAGAAGATGTACTTGAGGCGATTGAAAAAGTCTGGGCAGAAACAGTCTTTATTCTTCCTAATAATAAAAACATTATTCTGGCAGCTGATCAGGCACGTGATTTAAGCGAGGATACTAATGTAATAGTGATTCCTACAAAGACTGTACCGCAGGGTATTTCCGCTGTTATCAGTTTTTCGCAGGAGGCGGAAATTTCGGAAAATGAAGAAGCCATGAAAGAAGCTGCCGCTCATGTGAAATCAGGTCAAGTAACATATGCTGTGCGTGATACCACTATAGAGCAAAGGCAAATCCACGAAGGCGATATTATGGGACTCGGCGATAAAGGCATTCTTTCGCTTGGTAATGATATTGGTCAGACTGCAAAAGAACTCGTGCGGGCTTTGGTAGATGATGATTCTGAGATTATCAGTATATATTACGGCGCCGAAGTGGAAAAGAAAGCCGCTGAAAATTTTGGGAAAGAAATTGAAGCTGCTTATCCCGAGTTGGATGTAGTGGTACAATATGGCGGACAGCCTGTATACTATTATGTGGTGGCGGTTGAGTGACAGAAAACACCTTAATTGTTGAATTAAAAGGAGTCGGAGAAAAGAGCGCAAAACTCTTTGGCAAACTTGGAATTTTTACAATAGGAGATTTAATAAGGCATTATCCGAGGGGCTTTTCAAAATATGATAAGCCCGTTTTGATAGCAAATGCTCCGGAGGGTGAGATTGTCACTCTCAGCGGGGCAATCTTCGGAAAAGTACAGGTTCAAAGAGGAAGAAAATTATCAGTGACCACCCTTATGCTTAAGGATTTGACCGGAAGCTTAAGGGTGCTCTGGTTTCATATGCCGTATCTTTCATCCTCACTTTCAAAAGGTGGGGCGATTACTCTTCGCGGCAGAATCAGGTTAGGGAAAAAGGGACGATATTTGGAGCACCCCGAAATTTTCTTTCCGGCAACTAAATATGAAGAATTGGAGGGAAAGCTCGTACCCTATTACCCCCTTACTACCGGTATTTCTAATGCGGCAATTATCAAAGCTCTTAAACAAGCATTGGAACAAATAGAAGTATTGCGTGATTATCTTCCGCTTAGTCTTCGTAAACACTATAAGCTCGCCGAGGCGAACTTTTCTTTCAGGCAATTGCATTTTCCCGACAATGAAGAAAACTATATGCTCGCGAGAAGGAGACTTGTCTTCGAGGAATTGTTCTTCTTTATTTTGTCAATTAGGAGACTAAAGAAAAAAAGAGCCGGAAATCTCTGGGATATGCCGAATAATACGGCAGTAGATAATTTTCTTAAGACTTTGCCATTTACTTTAACAAAAGCTCAGGAAAGGACATGGAATGAAATAAGAGCCGATCTCGAAAGTCCTTACGCCATGTCCAGACTCGTACAAGGTGACGTTGGAAGCGGAAAGACCATTTTAGCTATCATCGCAATTCTAAGAACTGTTTCAAACGGTTATCAGGCGGCGCTCATGGCGCCGACCGAGGTTTTGGCAAAGCAGCATTACGAGACATTATCAAAAATGCTTGATGTGGGAACCCCCGGTACTATTTGCCGTCCGATTCTGCTCACGGGATCAATGACCGCGAAGGAAAAGCGGGAAGCATATTCCGAGATTGAAAGCGGAAAAGCAAATATTATTGTCGGAACGCACGCATTAATTCAGGAGAAAGTAAATTACCAAAATCTCGCTCTTGTTATCACAGATGAACAGCACCGGTTCGGCGTTAAACAACGCATCGCATTAGCCGAAAAAGGAGAAAATGCGCATATTTTAGTAATGAGTGCGACACCTATTCCAAGAACTCTTGCAATGATTCTTTACGGAGATATGGATATTTCGATCGTGGATGAGCTGCCCGCAAATCGCCTTCCGATTAAAAATGCCGTAGTTGATAGTTCTTTTAGAAAGCAGACTCTTGACTTCATAAAGAAACAGATAAATGATGGCAGGCAGTGCTATATTATATGTCCTATGGTTGAGGAAAGCGAAGGATTAGATGCACGCAATGTTACTGACTACACTGAGGAACTAAAAGAAGATTTGGGAGAAAACGATTCATCAGATTTTGTTATCAGCGCCCTGCATGGAAAAATGAAGCAGAAGGAAAAAGACAGAATCATGGAAGCTTTTAAGGCAAATGAGATTCAAATATTGGTTTCGACTACAGTAATCGAAGTCGGTATAGACGTTCCGAATGCGACAGTGATAATAATAGAAAATGCCGAACGTTTTGGGCTTTCTCAACTCCACCAGTTAAGAGGGAGGGTAGGACGAGGAGAATACCAATCATATTGCATTTTTATGAGTGATTCCAAAACAGACCAGACAAAAGAAAGGCTTGAAGTCCTTAAAAACAGCAATGACGGTTTTTTTATTGCGAAAGAAGATTTAAGACTACGTGGACCCGGAGACATGACCGGACTTCGACAAAGTGGATTAATGGAATTTAGGCTCGCCGATATTTTTCAGGATGCCGGCATTTTACAAGAAGCAAGCGAGGCAGTATCATTATTCGGAGATGAGATTGACACAAATGAATTAACTTTTTATAATGGGCTGAAAAAGGAATCACTTTAATGCGTGTAATAGCGGGAAGTGCGCGGAGTCTAAAGCTGACTACGCCTAAAAGTAATAATACCAGACCTACTACGGACAGGATAAAAGAGACGCTGTTTAATATATTGCAGCCACATTTGCAGGGGTGTACGTTTCTGGATTTATTTGCGGGAAGCGGGGGTATCGGAATAGAGGCCTTAAGCAGGGGGGCGAAAAAATGCGTCTTTGTTGAAAAGGACAGCGAGGCGCTAAAGTGCATAAAGAAAAACATTGAATCTACAGGCTTTACGGATAAATCAATGGTAATCTCCTCGGACGTATTTTCGGCTCTTAAAAACCTGCCAAAGGGTGAGGGTTTTGATTTGATATTCATGGACCCGCCATACAATAAAGGTCTCGTAATAAGCGTTTTGAGTGCCATGTCTAATTCTCAAATTGCTAATAAAAATACAATTATTGTGGCCGAAACCGGGCTAAATGAGGATATTGCCGAGATAGAAGGCTTCGGTTACGCAATTGACAGAATAAAAGAGTACAAGACGAATAAACACTGGTTTATTTCGAAGGGGGACGAAAGATGATTAAGGCAATTTATCCGGGAAGTTTCGACCCGGTCACATACGGTCATTTGGACATAATTAAGAGATCTTGCGCTTTAGCAGATGAATTAATTGTCGGTGTATTAAATAATCCGGCAAAAAGTCCGTTGTTTTCTGTAAAAGAACGTGTTAATATATTAGAAAATGTTACCGGACAGTGGTCGAATATCAGAATTGTTCCTTTTGAAGGACTTTTGGTTGACTTTGCCAATAAGATGGGCGCAAATGTTATTGTAAGGGGTTTGAGAGCTATCACGGATTTTGAATATGAGCTTACGATGTCGCAAACAAACCACATACTATCGCCTGACATTGAGACAATATTTCTGACTACTGGTTTGGAATATTCTTATTTAAGCTCTTCGACTGTTAAAGAGGTCGCGGCATTTGGCGGGGATATATCGCATTTCGTCCCCGAGGTGGTAATAAAAGAGATGGATAAGAAGAGGGGAAGTATAGATTCAATCAACTAAGGAGGTAACTGTAATGAGCAGCAGAGTTGAGCAGATTATTGAAGAAATTGAAGATTATATTGACAGTTGTAAATTTCAGCCTTTGTCCAATTCTAAGATCGTAGTCAACAAAGACCAGTTAGACGAGCTATTAAGGGAGCTTCGCATGAAGACGCCCGATGAGATCAAGCGCTACCAGAAGATTATCGCGAATAAAGACGCGATTCTCGCTGACGCAAAGCAAAAAGCAGACAGTATGCTTGAACAGGCAAAGATTCATACCGATCAGCTCGTAAGTGAGCATGAGATTATGCAACAGGCATATACTCAGGCCAATGCGATTGTGACAACAGCGACACAGCAAGCGCAGGAGATTTTAGATAAGGCTACCACGGATGCTAATGACATCAGAGTCAGCGCCATGCAGTACACGGATGACCTTCTTGCTAATGCTGAGAATATTCTCGGGAATACTTTGGAGACATACAATTCCAGATTCGACGGACTATTAACTTCTCTGCAGCAAAATTACGAGATAATCCGCAATAACAGGGCAGAGCTGCAGATACCTGACAGGAGCCGAGATAGTGCCACATCAAATACTCAGGCGTTTCTCGAAGAAGAATGATAGCGTACTATTTGATAAGTATTAATTGTACTTGGATAATTGATGGCGCACGGAAAAATTAAAAATAAAACCGGAGGGAAATCCTTCGGTTTTAAATATACAATTTAACTATTAAATTACATTGCTTTAAGCAGGAGGGCATGACGGAAATGAACAAAATAATCGGAGAAGGAATCACTTTTGATGATGTCCTACTTGTACCGGGGTATTCTGAAGTAATTCCTAATCAGGTGGATGTTTCCACCTGCCTGACGAAAAAAATACAGCTGAATATTCCCATGATGAGCGCCAGCATGGATACCGTTACTGAGCATAGGATGGCTATTGCCATGGCGCGCCAGGGCGGAGTCGGCATGATTCATAAAAATATGGGGATTGAGCAGCAGGCGGAAGAAGTGGATAAGGTAAAGCGTTCTGAAAACGGTGTCATCACAGATCCGTTCTTTTTGTCCCCGGAGCACACTTTAGGTGATGCCAATGAGCTGATGTCGAAATTCAGGATATCGGGTGTGCCGGTGACTGAAGGGAAAAAATTAGTCGGCATTATTACTAACCGCGATCTGAAATTCGAAGAGGACATGTCAAAGAAGATTAAGGAGTCGATGACTTCAGAAGGTCTGATAACGGCTCTTGAAGGTACTACTCTGGAGGAAGCAAAACGCATTCTTGCAAAAGCAAGAAAAGAAAAGCTCCCTATTGTAGATAAAGACTTCAATTTAAAGGGTCTCATCACAATAAAAGATATCGAAAAACAAATCAAGTATCCGCTTTCTGCCAAAGATGATCAGGGCAGACTACTGTGTGGGGCGGCTGTCGGGATTACGGCCAATTTCCTCGAGAGAGTGCAGGCACTCGTGGATGTAAAGGTGGATGTCATTGTCGTGGATTCTGCTCACGGGCATTCCGCAAATGTAATTAAAGCGGTTTCCGAAATAAAGGGATGTTATCCGGATTTACAAGTAATAGCCGGAAATGTTGCCACCTCTGAAGCGACTAAAGCCTTGATCGAAGCCGGAGCGGATGCCGTTAAGGTGGGCATCGGACCCGGATCCATATGCACAACCCGCGTGGTAGCGGGTATTGGTGTCCCGCAGATATCGGCGATTATTGACTGCTACAAGGTGGCATCTACGTATGGCATTCCCATTATTGCCGATGGCGGAATAAAATATTCCGGAGATTTAACCAAAGCAATAGCGGCGGGAGCAAATGTTTGTATGATGGGAAGCATTTTTGCCGGCTGTGATGAGAGTCCGGGGACATTTGAACTCTATCAGGGACGTAAATATAAGGTGTATCGAGGTATGGGATCCGTAGCTGCCATGGAAAACGGCAGCAAAGACCGCTATTTTCAGACAGACGCGAAAAAGCTGGTACCCGAAGGAGTGGAAGGACGCGTCGCATATAAGGGCACTGTCGAAGACACGGTCTTCCAGCTAATTGGAGGTCTTCGCTCGGGAATGGGCTATTGCGGAACAAAAACCATATCTGAGCTTCAGGAAAAGGGACATTTCATAAAGATATCGGCGGCTTCATTGAAAGAAAGTCACCCGCATGATATTCATATTACTAAAGAAGCTCCTAACTACAGTGTTGATGAGTAAAATCTCATATAATAAGGGAAATAAGAGTTATTGATGCTGAAGGTGTCAGAATGGAGGTAAGGATGAAAACAAGTTTTGGTGTTACAAAAGACGGAAAGGCGGTTAGTCTCTACACATTAAAGAATACTCATGGAGTAAAAGCTTCGGTAACGGATTTCGGGGCCACTTTAGTTTCATTAATTGTTCCTGATAAAAACGGAAAGCCATTAGATGTGGTTTTGGGTTATGACGATGTTGGGACATATGAGGAGCGCGGGACTATCGCTTACTTTGGGGCAATAATCGGAAGAGTGGGAAACCGCATAAAAGGGGCGAAATTCACGCTTAATGGTGAGACTTTTACGCTTACAGACAACTACAATGGCTGCACTCTTCATGGTGGAAGAGATCAGTACAATATCCGTGTGTGGGATGTCGTGGAAGCGGATGAAAAGCACGTCTCATTTCTGTTAGTTAGTCCCGATGGCGATCAGGGGTTCCCCGGAGAAGCAAAAATCACCGTTACTTATACGCTAACAGATGACAATAGTCTTGAGATTCATTATCATGGAACGGTGGATAAAGATACGCCGGTGGCGATGACGCATCACAGCTATTTTAATTTGAGCGGACATGACTCGGGGGATGTGCTTAAACACCTGCTCTGGATTAATGCCGATACTTTTTGCGAAATAGATGATATGTCAATACCAACAGGGAAAATGGTCGATGTAACAGGAACTCCTCTTGATTTCACTACTCCAAAAGAAGTGGGAGCGGATTTGTTCAATGACTGCGAATCGCTAAAGCTCGCGGGAGGATACGACCATAATTATGCAATTAACGGAAGCGGGTTCAGACCGGTAGCATCATTATGCTCAAAGGAAAGCGGAATCACAATGGAAGTGCAAACCGACTTGCCGGGTATGCAATTTTATTCCGCGAATCTGACTACTGAGCCCGGAAAGGGCGGTGTTACTTATCAGCCGCATTGTGCGATTTGCTTGGAAACGCAGTACTTCCCTGACAGTGTCAATCAGACGTATTTTGAGTCGCCGATAGTAAAGGCGGGGAAATCTTTTGACTCTGTCACGGCTTATAAATTCAATACTTCTGCGGGCGAATAATTGTATCATTAGTACTTTGCTTGCAGGGAATACTATATAGAAAATAATGGAGAGAATTAACAAATGGAAAAGAAAAACGCCTGGAATATTTATGAGACAGAAGATTTGACAAAGCTTGAAGAGGTTTGTGCCGGGTACAAGAAATTCTTGGATGCCGGTAAAACCGAGAGAGAATGCGTGGCCGAGTCCGTGCGATTGGCAAGTGAGGTCGGTTATATTGATTTAGAGCAGGCGATAAAAGAAAAGAGAAGCCTTAAGGCCGGAGATAAGGTTTATTCTGTGATAATGGAAAAGGCTGCTGTCTTTTATTTGCTGGGAGATGAGCCGATTGAGAACGGACTGAATATTCTGGGTGCACATATTGATTCACCGCGTATTGATGTTAAACAGGTTCCCTTATATGAGGACGAGGGAAATGTTTATTTTGACACGCATTACTACGGAGGGATTAAGAAATATCAATGGCTCGCGATTCCTCTTGCTATTCATGGTGTTATCGTAAGAAAGGACGGAACAAAGGTCGCCGTAAGCGTAGGTGAAAATGATGATGAGCCGGTATTTACTATTTCGGATTTGCTCCCACACTTAGGTCGCGAGCGGGAAGATACCTCCGTGCGCAAATACATTGACGCCGAAAAAATGGATTTACTCATTGGAAGTCGCCCCGCAAAAGACATAGAAAAAGAAGCGGCTAAAGAAGCTCTTCTTAAAATACTAAAGGAGCAATATGGTATAGAGGAAGAGGATTTTCTTTCGGCGGAGCTTGAGATTGTTCCGGCGGGAAAGGCCAGAGAATGCGGTTTTGACAAGAGTATGATAATGGCTTATGGTCAGGATGACAGGGTCTGTGCCTATACATCGCTATTGGCATTATTGGAGACAGAAAAAGTGACGCGTACCGCTTGTGTACTGATAGTGGATAAAGAAGAAATCGGAAGTATGGGCGCCACAGGGATGGAGTCAATGTTTTTTGAGAATTCATTAGCTGAGCTTATGGAATGCAACGGGACATACAGCGAGCTTTCAATTCGAAGGTGTCTACGGCGCTCATATATGATTTCTTCGGATGTGAATGCGGCTTATGATCCGATGTATGCGACTTTCTTCGAAAAGAAAAACAATTCGTTTTTGGGTGGCGGATTAGTGTTCAGTAAATTTACCGGCAGCGGTGGAAAAGGCGGAGCCAATGACGCTAATCCGGAGTACATTGCCGCGCTTAGAAAGATGCTGGATGATGGTAATGTCATTTATCAATTGGCTGAGCTCGGTGCGGTAGACGCGGGCGGAGGCGGAACAATTTCTCATGTCATGGCAAAATACGCAATGAATGTGATTGACGCGGGTATGGCAGTACTTAGTATGCACGCACCGTGGGAGGTCACGAGCAAGGCGGATATATACGAAGGCTTAAAAGGATATAAAGTATTTTTACAGAAGGCCGGCATTTAAAGTTTGGATATTAAGAAAATGTGTAAAGCAATGCGAAATATCATTCTCATAGGCTATATGGGAAGCGGAAAGACTACGGTAGCCGGGGCATTGGCAGAATTACTGCAATGCCCCTTTATTGATATGGATACAGAAATTGAAAAACGGGAGAAAAAAAGCATTACGGATATTTTTAAAGAAAAAGGTGAGGGATATTTCAGGGATTTGGAGACGGAGTTTTTAAAAGGCTTTAGCGAAGAAGGCGCGGTTCTTTCCAGCGGAGGCGGCATCGTTTTGCGTGAGGAAAACATTATTTTATTAAAAAAGTCAGGTACTGTAGTCTGGCTATATTCGAGCCCTGATATCATTTTAGAAAGGCTTTCAAAAGACGAATCGCGTCCATTGTTGCCGAATACCAAAGATAAAATAGAGGAAATGCTGGCCATAAGGATGCCGTATTACGAGAGAGCGTGCGATATTAGAATTGATACAGATAATAAAACACCCGGCAAGATCTCCGAAGAGATATTGGCCAAATGTGATTATAATTAAAATGCGCTAATAAGAGACTGAATTAATAAGAGATTGAATTAATAAGAGATGGCATTAAAAAAAGAGATGACTTATAAAGGAGAATTGAAATAATGTTCAAGAGGTTTTACCCTGACAGGTATGTTCTGTCGGCTTATGTAATTGATTATAAGGACTTAAAGAAGTGCGGAATTAAAGCCGTTATTTTCGATATTGATAATACCTTAGTCAGACACAGTGCACCGGCGGATGAAAAAGCTCTTGCCCTATTTGAAAGCTTGCGCGGGATGGATTTAAAGTTCTTATTTCTTTCTAATAATAATGAAGCAAGAGTGGCCATGTTCAACGAAAAAGTCGGAGCGCCCTATGTGCATCACGCGGGAAAGCCCGCGCAAAAAGGTTATCTGAAAGCCTTGGAAATCCTTGAACTTAATCCCGCCGAGGTAGTCTTCGTCGGAGATCAGCTATTTACCGACATTTGGGGAGCAAAAAAAGCGGGAATGAAAACTATCTTAGTTAAACCTATCCATAAAAAAGAAGAATTTCAAATCGTATTAAAGCGAATTCTGGAAAGAATAGTTCTATATTTCTATCTTAGAAAAGAGTCCGCAAAAAACATTTAAAGTTTTATCAAAAATAATATAAAAAAATTTATAATAATGCTTGACAGGCTATATTATACAATATATAATATGCGTAATGAAACAATATTGCGCATTGATTGTATTATACAAAAAGGAGGAATCGTAAATGATTTTTAACACCGGAGCCGCCCTCCTCGACGCCATCGTGCTGGCAGCAGTATCCAAAGAGAAAGAAGGAACATACGGGTACAAAATCACGCAAGATGTCAGAAAGGCTATAGAGGTTTCCGAATCCACCCTTTATCCGGTACTGCGACGGTTGCAAAAAGATGATTGCCTGGATGTCTATGATTTGCAGTTTGACGGACGAAACCGCCGATATTACAAGGCTACGGATAAAGGAAAGGCTCAGTTGGATCTGTACAAAACAGAATGGAAGCTCTACGCGGGAAAGATAACAGCCATATTTGAGGGAGGTGCTGCATAAATGAATCGGAATGAATTTTTGAGGGAGCTGGGCGAATACTTAACGGGCATACCCTCAGACGAAAAACAAAATGCTCTGCGCTTTTATGAGGATTATTTCGATGACGCAGGTGCGGAAAACGAAGCAAATGTAATAGAGGAATTAAAGAGTCCTAAGAAATTGGCGGAAGCCATAATAGCAGACATAATGGGCACAGAGCCGCCCATACAGGACGGCAGCGAAGAAGGATTAGTACTTTATAAAAGCTCCACAAAGGGAAAATATCATTACACCGGCGAGGCTTATGCGGGGACTTCCGGCGGTAATAACGGAAATGGTGCTGACAAGGCAGCGGGAAAAGAAGGCACATCAGCGGGCAATTCGGGCACACCACATGTGCCGCCGCATAGAATGAGCGGAGTTGCGTTAATATTTATGATCCTTGGAATAATATTTATTGGGATACCTATTGTATTACCTATTGCCTGCGCGATATTTGTGACGATTCTGTGTATATTGATATCGCTTATAGCAGTACTGATTAGTCTTGTGGCAGCTGCTCTGGCGATTATGGTGAGCGGAGTCGCACTATTCATCCTAGGTATTATAAATCTTTTTCAGGCTTTTGCGGTAGGTATGGCTTTGATGGGCAGCGGACTGATTATAGCCGTGATAGGATTGATGCTAACCATAGCCTTGGTAAAGCTATGTATAGTGGTATTCCCTGCGATGATAAGAGGATTTGTCTGGATATGCAGCAGACCCTTTAGAAGGAGAAAGGCGGTGGCGTCATAATGAAAAAAGGTTGGAAAAGGTTTTGGATTGCTTGTCTGATAATTATCGGGATCGGGGTAGTATTACTGGGAATCGGAGCCGTAGCCGGTGCGAGACCGCAAGAGGTGGCGGATGCTATTGACAATGGTTGGTATTGGGGACCATTCATGAGAGGACCATCCAAGTACACCTCGACCGAAGATAAAACATACAGCTTTGCTGATGTGACTGAGCTGAAATTAGATCTGGATGCGATTACCTGTGTGGTTCAAAGCGGAAATGTGGATGCTGTCATGGTGGAGGCAACGAACTTTAATAGTCACTATGAGATAAGCTGCGATCAAGACGGCGCAAAGCTCACGGTAAAGACTAAGATAAGCGGCGACTGGTTAGGAAGGATTCATTTCTTTTATAATGAAGAGCCAACAGTTACTATTACAGTACCTGATGATACCAGATACAAGACGCTGAATGTGGATGGCTCAGTGGGCAATTATGAAATTAATAACATTTCGGCAGATAAAATGAAGATAAACGTCGACGCGGGCGAATTGTACATTACAGGAATCAGTACTGACGAATTGGATTTGGAAGTCTCTGCCGGTAATGTCGAGCTCCAAAAAGGAAGTGCTTCCGAAAAGATGAAGATTGAAGTCGGAGCCGGCGAAGTGAGTGCTTATGATATTAGCACGGGAGCACTGGAAGTGGAAGTATCATTGGGAAGAGCAGTTATTGATGGTTACTCTGTCTCGGAAGCTAAATTCAGTGTGGGAGCAGGCGACCTAACCGGATACGGCAAAGCGACAGAAAAAACAAAAATTGATTGCAATCTGGGGAATGTGGAATTAGTATTAAACGGAAAGGAATCGGACTATGATTATTCCGTGGATTGCGGAGTGGGAGATGTGTCTGTCGGCGATTACACTTATTCGGGGTTAGGAAATGCAAAAGCCGTTGATAACAATGGTCAGTATGAATTAGATATTAATTGCGGAGCAGGAACAGTAAAAGTAGAATTTGAATAATAATGGAGGTATTAATATGTTTGACAAAAAATTATATCGTTCGGTAAACAATAAGATGTTATGCGGAGTTTGCGGGGGCATCGGTGAATACTTCAATATTGATGCAACACTGGTAAGGCTCGCGGCAGTACTATTAGGGTGTACAGGCACAGGATTATTAGCCTATATTGTGGCGGCAATAATCATCCCGGTGGAGCCTGTTAACCCGGCTTAAAACATAAAATGAAATAAATCCGAGTATTTTTCAGTGTTATCACAAAAGTGTTAATTAGTGTTAACTTTTAGCGCAAATTATTGTAAAGCCGCCCTTCCTCTGATAGAATCAGAATCCACGAGAGGAAGGGTGTTTTTATGGAAAAAGATCCGGTTTGGGGCATGGATATAGTTTCCGTTTCAGCAAAAGAAGCCTTTGAATATGTTAAGGATAGTCTTTCGGCACTGCCTGTTAGCTGTATGGCTGTGGCGTCCGGAACGGAACTTGCGAAACTATCAGCTATCGAAAATGACAATGCATCAGATGGCTTTATTAAAGGCAACACGAATACGGGTTTGAAGCTTCCTATTTTTGATATTCTCGTTCCCGCTGATATCCCTGCTTTAATTCTATCCGATATTAATGATAAGAAACTTAAGAGCGAGGTGCGCAAGCACGTATTTACAATAAATCTGCTGGATTATCTAAATGAACAAAAAAAACGCGTTTATCTGCTTGCTGAAAGTGAAGATGACGGGATGGTCTGTTTTGATTATCTTTCATTGAAACACCCGGAAATAGACATCAAGGGTATTGCTGTCATTGATAAGGAAAATCGTGCTGATGAACTCATTGTAAATGACATTAACGGAAATGAGGTTGACATAATAATTTCCGGTATGTCGCTTGAACTTCAAACTGATTTTTTACGAAAAAATAAGCATTCATTAAATACTGCCCTCTGGGTAGGGGTCTCTCTTTGTGAACTGACTACTGAAGAAAGTGAGCCGGTTTTCAGAGCAATTAAGGACTATATTCTGGGCAAACGTCTGTGCCGTAAAATCGAATCTTTTGCCAAAGCGTAGAGTAACGCATATGATTTTTGGGCGATTTTCATAACTCAAAGAGGAATTAAACAATAAATTCTATTTTCCTCTTTATTTTTTTGTTAATATAGTTTAAAATAGGAATCTGGAATTTCTGTTTTCTACAATATCGACTCGAAAAGATTGTGGAAAATGTCGAGTGAGTGAGGGAGGGCGACTGACTCATGGGGATGAGTGTGTCGCACAAGTTAGGAAGTTTTAACGGAGGAATAGTTATGCTGTCAAATCAGAGGTTACAAAATACGATAGAAGGACTGAAAGGAATAACTCGCATTGACTTTTGCGTTCTGGATACGGACGGAAAGGTTCTTGCAAATACTTTCCCCGAGACGAAAAACCTAAGAGATGAGGTGGTCTCATTCGTCAGTTCACCGGCCGACAGCCAGGTTATTAAAGGAAATCAATATTTCAAAATCTACGATGATCATCTGGTAGAGTATGTCCTTTTGGTAAACGGCGGGGGCGATGACGTGTACATGGTGGGGAAGATAGCCGCATTTCAGATTCAGAATCTCTTAGTAGCCTATAAAGAGCGCTTTGACAAGGATAATTTCATTAAGAATCTTCTTTTGGATAATCTTTTATTGGTCGATATTTATAACCGTGCACAAAAATTACATATTGACATAGAATCAAGACGTGTTATCTTTATTATTGAGACCAAGGGCGAAAAAGATAATAGCGCCCTTGATAAAATGCGCAATCACCTTGGCACGAAATCAAAGGACTTTGTTACGGCCGTAGATGAAAAGAATATTATTGTCGTAAAAGAGCTGGAAGCGGGCGATGGCGTTAATGAATTGGATAAAATTGCAAATAATATCTATGATTTGTTAAGCGACGGAGATGATGATGTTATCGTCGCTTACGGAACTGTAGTTAATGACATTAAGGAAGTTTCGCGTTCCTACAAAGAGGCGAAGCTTGCTTTGGACGTCGGAAAGATATTCTTTTCGGACAGAAAGATTATTGTGTACAGTGCGCTGGGTATTGGCAGACTCATTTATCAGTTGCCGATACCGCTCTGTAAAATGTTTATCAGAGAGATATTCGAAGGGAAATCGCCTGATAACTTTGATTCAGAGACTTTAGCGACTATTAATAAATTCTTTGAAAATAATCTTAATGTTTCGGAGACGTCCCGTCAATTATACATTCACAGAAACACTCTGGTTTACAGGTTAGATAAGCTGCAAAAGAGCACCGGCTTGGATCTGAGGGTTTTTGAGGATGCCATCGCTTTTAAAATAGCGCTGATGGTGGTAAAATACATGAAGTACATGGAAGCGCTGGAGTACTAATACGCAAATATTACTGCGAACTTAGTAAAAAGCGTAATTTCAGGAGGAGTTTATGATCGAACTTATTGATGTCACCAAGGAATACTCAAAGGGCATTGCCGCGCTGAACGGAGTTAATCTCTATGTAGATCAGGGAGAATTCGTATTCATAGTTGGAGACTCCGGCTCCGGCAAATCGACCCTTATTCGTCTGATACTTAAGGAACTGGAACCTACGGACGGAACCATAATAGTGAACGGACAGACACTCAATACCATGAAGCACAGAAGGATTCCGTTGTACCGCAGAGGTATAGGGGTGGTATTTCAGGATTTCCGCTTACTAAAAGACAGGAATATTTACGAGAATATTGCTTTTGCTCAGAGGGTAGTCGAAAAACCTGCGAGAGTTATTAAAAAGAAAGTGCCGGCGGCGCTGTCTATGGTCGGACTGGCGCAGAAATACAAATCATTCCCGAAAGAGCTTTCAGGCGGTGAGCAGCAGAGAGTGGCGATTGCGAGAGCTATTGTCAATGAGCCGGCGATTTTACTCGCGGATGAGCCTACCGGAAACTTAGACCCGAAGAATTCATGGGAAATCATGAAGCTGTTGGAGGAAGCTAATGAGCGCGGGACTACCGTGCTGGTCGTTACCCACAATCAGGAGATTGTGAATGAAATGCGTAAACGCGTTGTAACAATGAAAAAAGGCGTTATTGTTAACGATAAAAGAGGTGGGTACAGATAATGAAACTAAGAACTTTTGGATATACAATGAAGCAGGGCGTGAAAAATATCGGAAGAAACAAGATGTTTTCCATAGCCTCTATTGCGACTATGACAGCTTGTATTTTTCTTTTCGGGCTGTTCTTCGCAATAGTTATTAATTTCAATTACATAGTGAAAAAGGCCGAGGAAGGTGTTGCGATAACCGTTTTCTTTAATGAAGGCACATCTCAGGCCCAAAAAGATAAAATCGGAGAACAGTTAAATGCCACGGACGGGGTACTGAAAGTTAATTACATTAGTGCTGAGGAGGCATGGTCGAATTTCCAAAAGGATTATTTCGCAGATAATCCGGAGCTTTCTGACGGATTTATGGAGGATAACCCTCTGGCTAATTCAGACAGCTATGAGGTCTATATGTCCGATGTCTCCAGACAGGCTGACGTCGTTGCATTTGCGGAAAGTCTCGATGGCGTAAGGAAGGTAAATAAATCCGACGTCGTCGCGAAAACGCTTACCAGTATTAACCGATTGGTTGGCTATGTTTCAATAGGTATTATTACGATTTTGCTCGTGGTTTCAATCTTCCTTATCAGCAATACCGTTACGATGGGTATTACCATACGCCGTGAGGAAATTGCTATCATGAAATACATCGGCGCAAAAGATGGCTTAGTCAGGGCCCCCTTTATTTTCGAGGGTCTCATGATCGGAATACTGGGAGCGATTTTACCTTTGGCACTTTTATATTTCCTTTATGATAAAGCCATTACTTATGTATTAGATAAATTTTCACTACTTAGGAATATAGTGAGCTTCCTTTCAGTTAGGGAGGTTTACAATATATTGCTTCCGGTAGGTCTTGCTCTGGGGGTAGGCATTGGCTTTCTCGGAAGTTTCTTTACTATACGTAAACACTTGAAGGTGTAAAGTATGAAAGGCTTAAACAAAACAAAATAAGGGGTAGTAAAATGAGCAGAAAAAAATGGATGGGAATAATCCTGTCGGTGGTTTTGTGTGTGGTATCGGTACGGGGAGCGTTCGCTACCAGCGCAGAGGATTTAAGCAAACAGGCGACCGAATACGGAAATCAGGCGGAAGAGCTTGAGAAAAACGCCAAAGAGCTGGAAGCGCAGCAGGCAGCTGCCGAAGCATTAAGGCAGGAACTTCTGGCTTCATTAAGCGTCATTTTGGATAATATCGAAGCGTTAAAAGCAGATATTACCGCAAAGGAAATGGAGATCTTTGAAAAGGAAGAAGAACTCCTTTTGGCGAAGAATGACGAAAACGACCAGTATGAAAGCATGAAAAAGCGCATTCAGTATATGTATGAAACCGGTGATGCGCAGTTTCTGGAAATACTGGTAAAATCAAAATCGATTAAAGAATTGCTTAATAACGCGGAATATATAAAGACGATTTCCGAATATGACCGCGATATGCTGGATGAATTTCAGGCAATTGTAAAGCGGGTACAGGAACAGGAAGAAGCCCTGCAGGGGGAATATGCCGATCTGCAGGTAATGCAAAATGAATTGCTGATTGAGCAGGAAAATTTAGAGAGTAATATTTCCGGTCAGGAGGCATTGATAGGAGAGCTTAGCTCACGTATTACCGAGGCTGAAAATGCTGCAGCTGAGCTTAGGAGAAAGCAAGATGAGGCTGCTAAAGCCGCGATTGCCGAGGCCGCAAAGGCGGGAGCTTCTCTCGTTATAGGGAATGGATTTTTTACGCATCCTTGCCCCGGAGCGCGGATTTCGAGCGGATTCGGACCGAGGAAACAGCCCATACCCGGAGCGAGTACATATCATAAGGGGCTTGATTTGGCGGCACCTACAGGTACTCCGATTTATGCCGCAGCCGCAGGGACTGTTACGATGGCATCCTACAGCGGAAATGCTGGGCTGATGATTGCAATTAACCACGGAAATGGTTTGGCCACATATTATATGCACTGCTCAAAGGTTTTTGTTACACCCGGACAAAAAGTTGAGAAGGGACAGAATATTGGATTAGTCGGTTCAACGGGAAATTCATCAGGACCTCATCTTCATTTTCAGGTCATGGTGAACGGAACGGCTGTTGATCCTGCCGGATACCTTTGATGCTACTCGGAATAAAAAACGGAAAGGGGAAACTCGGATGAAAAAACACTCGACATTTATAAAGGGGGCGCTTTGTGGCGCCCTCATTATGTTCATAATCGTAGCCATAGGGGCCTGCTCAGATTTGGAAAAGTACATTCCGTTTCTTTCATCTTCCCAGGAAAGCACTACCGATCCCATTGATGATACGGTCGAAAAGAAAATCAAAAGCCTTCAACAGTATATTAATGTATACTACTTAGGCGATGTGGACGAGGAATCTCTGCAAGAAGGCATTTATGCGGGCTTTATTGCGGGACTCAATGACCCCTATTCCGTTTATTACACTAAAGAAGAGACGAATGCTTTGTATGAAATGACTACAGGTGAGTATAGCGGTATCGGAGCGGTACTTTCGCAGGATGCATCTACCGGGATTATCAGTATAGCAAGGGTTTATTCGGACTCACCGGCCAATGAAGCGGGTTTCATGAAAGACGATCTACTCTACAAGGTGGATGGAGAGGAAGTAACAGGCATTGATATTAATACTGTCGTCACATGGATAAAGGGTCTGGAAGGCAGCGAGGTAGAAATTACAGTTCTTCGTGGCGATGACATGGAAGAAATCACACAGGTACTGAAGAGGCGTAAAATCCAGATTGAAACTGTGGAATATGAAATGCTCGCGGGCAAAATCGGGTATCTACTACTGTCTGAGTTTGACGGAGTCAGCTACACTCAATATGTAAATGCCATCGAGGATTTGAAATCACAGGGAATGAAAGGTTTAATAGTGGATTTGCGTGACAATGGGGGCGGCAGTCTTTCGACAGTTATAGATATTCTTGATTACATGCTGCCGGAGGGGCTCATTGTTTACACCGAGGATAAAAATGGTCACAGAGAGGAAGCGAATTCGGACGAGGCCAATCAATTTAATCTTCCGCTGGTAGTATTGGTCAACGGATATACCGCGAGTGCTTCTGAAATATATGCGGGAGCTATTCAGGATTATGAATTGGGCACCATTGTAGGAGAACAGACCTATGGAAAAGGAGTGGTGCAGCAAATCTTTGATCTTGATGATGGTACCAGTGTAAAGCTTACAATATCTCAGTACTTTACCCCGAAAGGACGCAGCATTCAGGGGGAAGGTATCACACCTGATGTTGTTGTCGAATACGTGCGGGATGAAGATAATGAAGAAGCGGATAATCAATTAGATAAGGCAATTGAAGTTATTAAAACTGAATTTTGAATAAATTTATCTACAAGGCATCATAGGCAAGGGGGAAGAGGCTATGAAGACAAAAAAAATCAGATGTTTATTTGGTTTATTGCTCGCTATTCTAATGGTTATTGCATTTAAATCGACAGTTTCTGCCGAAGCGTTGACAGAACCGGAAACGCAAAGCACAGCAACACCGAGTATTACGGTGACTGCACATGTGCAGGATATCGGCTGGCAAACACCTGTAACTGCTAAGGCAGGAGAGACGCTAAAAGTAGGGACTTCAGGTCAGAGCAAGAGACTGGAGGCGCTTTCATTTACACTCAAAGATGCCCCTGAAGGGAGCGCAATCAAGGTGCGCTCTCACGTTCAGAACATAGGTTGGCAGGATATTAAAGAATTCAAACTGAACAGCCCATCCCAATCGTTGATAACGGGAACGGAAGGGAAGTCATTGCGGTTGGAGGCAGTTGAACTGACCCTTACCGGTCCGATTGCAGATGATTATGATATTTATTACAGGGCACATGTTCAGAATTACGGGTGGCTTGGATGGACGAAAAACGGCCTGCGAGCAGGTAGCGAAGGGTATTCTCTTAGATTAGAGGCTCTTGAAATTAAGCTTACTCCAAAGGTGAATGTCCCGCAAAGCGTGGGAGACGCTTATATACAGCCGTATATTGGTTACAGCGCACACTCGCAAAATGTTGGGTGGGGGAGCTTCGTATGGGACGGAGCCACAGCCGGAACCACAGGAAGATCCTTGCGTCTTGAAGCGATCAAGATAAACAAACCCGATATAAACGGAGTAAGCGGAAATATTTATTATCAAGTTGAAGTCATCGGCAAAGGTTGGCTTTCGGAGGTCTCCAACGGACAAATCGGCGGAACTGTAGGAGAGAGCAGGGCGATCGACGCAATAAAGATTCGTATGGACGGGACACTCGGAGATAATTATGACGTGTATTACCGTTTACATACGGCTAATATCGGCTGGATGAACTGGGCTAAAAACGGGGAGCCTGCCGGTACGGAAGGCTTAAGTAAGCGGGCTGAAGCGATACAAATAAAGATTGTCAAAAAAGGCGGAAGCGCGCCCTCGGGTTCGGGAGCTAAGTACATCTACGGGTATGCTCAAAACTATTTTAAATACAAAGGCGGTGGAAAAATTAATAATACCACTGCAAAAGACTTTGACTGGGTAAAAGACGGTGTGACTCTCGGAGCCGAAAATGATGATACTTATGGACTGAATAATATTACGCTTTCTTATACTCCCGATTCTAAAGCTCTTAAGGGAGACATAGTGGCAACAACAAAATACAGGGACGAAGACTGGACGAAAACTACGGTTTCCGTCGGAAATATGATAGGAACATCCGACGGCTCTAAAAAGCTGGAAGCCATTAAACTTACTCTTACGGGAGACCTTAAGAAATATTACAGCGTTTGGTACAGAGTAAATGTCACTGGCAAGGGATGGCTCGGATGGGCTAAGGACGGGCAGGCGGCCGGAACCGAAAAGGTCAAGAAATTAATCAAAGCAATTCAAATAAAACTCGTGTCAATAGATGCGAGCGCTCCCGGAGCGAACTCCAATTATTTCTATAACGGAGATCCTATTACGATTACTATTTCATCAATGGGGGATGTAACTCTCGGTACCGATAAGTACTTTAGTTACGCTAAGAGTCTGAATGCATACTATGCAAAATATGGTTCCGCTTATTTCTTTAAAAATGTGCGTTCGATTCTGCAGGCTGACAATTTATCCATAGTCAATATGGAAGGTGTTCTGACGACTTCAAACGCCAGAGCGAGTAAAACCTATGCTTTTAAAGGAGATGCGGCATATACAAAAATCTTGACAGACGGAAGCGTTGAGGCTGCCAATTTAGCAAATAACCACAGCCATGACTATGGTGAGAGCAGTTACTGGGACACAATCTCTGCTTTGAATGCGGCGGGAATAAAGAACTTTGGTTATGACCGAACCGTGATTATGGAAGTCAAGGGAATTAAAATCGGATTGACCGGTATCTATGAATTGGGAAGCCACATGGGGTGTCAGACTCAGCTAAAAAACAATATTGCTTCGCTTAAAAAGCAGGGTGCGCAGCTAATCATTGTTAATTTCCACTGGGGAGTAGAAAGCTCTTACTCTCCGAATAGCACTCAGACGGCTTTAGCGCATATGGCAGTCGATGCGGGAGCGAATCTCGTAATCGGGCATCATCCGCACGTACTGCAGGGAGTAGAGCTTTATAAAGGAGCCTACATCGCTTATAGCCTGGGAAATTTCTGTTTTGGAGGAAATTCGAATCCCAAGGACAAGGATACGATGATATTCCAGCAGACATTTAAGTTTGATGCTGACGGAAAGCTTATCCCGTCGAACAATATTAATATTATTCCCTGTAAGGTCTCGACGGTCAGCGGATATAACGACTATGTTCCGACACCTGCCACCGGGGCAGAGAAAACAAGAATTTATAATAAGATTAAACACATAGGTTGGTAAATGAAACTAATAACATTTGCAATACCCTGTTACAATTCGGAAAAGTACATGAGGAAATGCCTCGACTCCTTGATAATAGGAGGTGAGGATATTGAGATAATTATTGTCAATGACGGTTCAACGGACAATACCGCCTTTATTGCTGAGGAATACGAGAAAAACTATCAGGGTATTGTCCGTGTCATACATCAGGAAAACGGCGGGCACGGAGAAGCGGTAAATACCGGACTTCGTGAGGCTAAAGGGCTTTATTTTAAAGTGGTCGACAGTGATGATTGGGTCAATAGAGAAAGCCTGACTGATATCTTAGATGTTTTGCGCTTTAATGCCAGAGGCGGAAGAATTATTGATATGCTCATCAGTAATTACGTTTACGAAAAAGAGGGCGCGAAACGAAAAAGAGTAATGCGCTACGCTAATTCCATGCCGGAGGACAGAGTTTTCGGGTGGAGTGATTTAAAGCCACTGGGAATCAGTCATTATATTCTCATGCATTCACTTATTTATCGCACGCAGTTGTTAAAGGATTGTGAACTGGTATTGCCCGCACATACATTTTATGTGGATAATCTCGTGGCTTTTGTGCCATTTCCTTATGTAAAGACCATGTACTATGTTAATACTAATTTTTACAGGTATTACATCGGGCGCAGCGACCAGTCTGTAAATGAGGAGGTGATGATAAGCCGCATAGACCAGCAGATAAAGGTTAATAAACTGATGATAGACTGTTTCTCGTCGCTTCGTAAAAAACAGCCTTGTATAAATAAAAGACTATACAAATATATGGCATCCATGCTTTGCATAGTCACGGCGGTATCCTCGGCTCTTTTGATTCGCTCACAAAGCGAGGAAAACATAAATAAGAAAAAAGAACTTTGGGAATACTTGAAGAAATCAGATAAAAGAATATATAAAAGCGTACGGCATTCGGTGCTCGGAAATGTATTTAATCTTCCGGGGCGAGGAGGCAGAAAAGTCTCGGTGACAGCGTATCAGATTGCGCAGAGATTGTACGGATTTAATTAATAAAATAGTGTCGGAGGGTGTCCCCTGACTATAAATGAGGTACTTTCATGGGTGGTTTAATAATAGCCGGAATTTTGTTCTTAGGTGGTGCGGCGGCACTTTCGGGTGTGGTATTATATGTCAGAAAGCGAATCAGGGATGTCTCAAGTCAAGCGTTTGGGACTCCTGATTTTATTCAGGGTATGAAAGCTCAGGAAGAGGAATTTCGAAATACCCCAAAATCACTTTCCGGCATGACGAGGATTTACGAGCCCTTAATTGCGCAGGACTTTCCTGATTTTAATCTGCCGCAGTTTATTGTGAAGGCTGAGAATATGTTATTGTCCGTTTTCAATGCAATTGAAGCCCAAAATACAAAGCTGATTGTCAATGCATCGCCTGAACTGACCAAACACGTCGAGAGCTATATTGAAGACCAGAAATCAAAAGATGAAAGGGAATTCTATAACGACACACGTATTCATGATACGGTACTGATGCGATATCAAAAATCAAATGGAAGGTGTGTTATTTCTCTTCAAAGCGCGGTGGAATTCAAGAATTATTTAGAAGATGCCTCCGGCAATATTATTCGCGGCGATCGTACTCACTTAGAACAAGCCCGCTGCAATACGGAAATTATTTATATTCAAGATCCTGAGAAGGTGGCAAAATATACCGGAGAAAGTGTGATCGGAATAAATTGTCCGAATTGCGGCGCTCCGATTCGAAATCTCGGTCAGAAGTACTGTGAATACTGTGGCACAGGGGTTATAGATATCCATATTAAAACATGGGAAATTCACAGATATGATTTGATAAGGTCAAGTGCCAATTAAGTCAAAAAACTATCGAAAAAAGCAAGCCGGAGCAGCCCATGATTAGAAGGGGCGCATCCCTTGAAACACAGGATTAGAAAGAGAGACAATGGCTAAACAAAAAAGTGTGTTCTTCTGTCAGAATTGCGGGCATGAAGAAGGTAAATGGCTGGGTCAATGCCCGGCATGTAAGGAATGGAATACATTCGTAGAGGAAGTACAGAAAGCAAAGGATAAACCTTCCGCCGCAGCGATAAGGAAGTCGGCCGAAGCGGTTTCGTTAAATGCAGTATCTGCAATGGAGGATGAAAGAGTAAGTGTGGGTTTCGCCGAATTCGACAGAGTCTTAGGCGGCGGGATGGTCACAGGTTCATTAGTACTCGTAGGAGGAGATCCCGGCATAGGAAAATCCACCATACTGTTGCAGGTTTGCAGAAACCTTTCCGAAAAGGGACTGAAAGTTCTATACATTTCAGGTGAGGAATCTACAAAGCAAATTAAGCTGCGCGCAAATAGAATCGGTGATTTTTCCGACGGATTTTTGTTGTTTTGTGAGACTTCGCTGGAAGCCATCAGGGAAACGATTCGAGTGCAAAATCCCGATGTGGTCGTGGTAGACTCAGTGCAGACTGTTTATTGTGAGGAAATCTCATCCGCCCCGGGAAGCGTTTCTCAGGTTCGTGAAGCAGCCCATTCCCTCATGCAAATCGCAAAACAGGACTCTGTCACCATATTTTTGGTGGGACATGTAACAAAAGACGGGAGTGTCGCGGGACCCCGAGTGCTGGAGCATATCGTCGATACCGTATTATATTTCGAGGGCGATTCGCATGGAATGTACCGACTTTTGCGAAGTGTAAAAAATCGTTTTGGTTCGACGAATGAAATCGGAGTTTTCGAAATGCTAAGGGAAGGACTTCGTGAGGTGAAAAACCCTTCCGAATTCTTATTAAATGGGAGACCGGTGAACGCGAGCGGTTCTATTGTGGCTTGTGCAATGGAAGGCACCAGACCGATGTTATTGGAAATACAGGCGCTTGTAAGTAAAACTGCATTTGGGATGCCCCGAAGGACGGCGGACGGAATAGATTATAACAGGGTGAATCTGCTTTTGGCTGTAATGGAAAAAAGAATGGGAATACCACTATCAAGCTACGATGCCTATATAAATGTCGCTGGCGGAATAAAAATGAACGAACCGGCTTCGGATTTAGGGGTGGTGATGGCTGTCTACTCGAGTTTCAGGGATAAAGCACTGCCTGATGACATGATGGTATTTGGTGAAGTAGGGCTTTCAGGTGAAATCAGGGCTGTCCCAATGCCTGAACAAAGGGTGATTGAGGCGAAAAAAATCGGGTTTACCACATGCGTGTTACCGAAAGGGTCAATGCGTACATTGAAGAATATAGAAGGAATAAAGCTGATCGGTATCTCGAGCTTAAGGGAAGTGGCGGGGCTTATCTAGAAAAGCACCAAATCCTATTGTCGCTCGGTTTAAAATTGTTTAAAAGGATTTAAAAGCGTTTAAAAGGATTTAAAAGGTTTTAAAAGTGTTTAAAAGAAGTCAATCGGTTGGATAGCAGCACTTGTTACAGCCGGTCCGAAAATGCTGGAAGAAATATTGGAACAAGTAAAAAGCAAGGCAAATGACCTGCTTCCCAAAGAAAAATCTGCGACATTCACGGGCATTACCGGCGCCGATGAAGATGTAGAACATATGATACTGGACGCCACGATTAATGATTTATCCGATAAAGATATTGAGTTCTTAATTGCCATGCTTCAGGATGAAGAAAGAAGTAAGACCGTGGACATAGCCGCCCGAATGAACGTGAGTTCATCCTATGCCGGTCAATATAAACGCAGGTTAGTAAAATTAGGTATAATAGTGGATTCAGGTAAAGGAAGAATAGAATTTGCTTTTCCGCTGTTTAAAGAGAAACTAAAGGAAAGATATTTGCCGGAATGAAATTTTTTAAAATTTTCCTTGCAATGTGGATTTCCATGTGATACAATCGTTGAGCTGTGACATGATAGCTATGAAGCGTGAGGTTGCTGCCGTTAGTGGCAGGTTTTCCGCGGAGCGAATGTCAAGTTAGGAAACTGGCGACAAGTCACTGTACGTATCAGGAAGTCCACTATTGAAGGTGGAAACGCCCGCGTGACACATTAGGACACACACGGGAGAGTGTACAGTCACCGCTTGTCGTACTGAAGTAAATAGTACGAATAAGGAGGCGACTTTTTTTATGGCAAGTCAAGTAATGCGAATCACACTTAAAGCGTATGATCACCAATTAGTGGATGCTTCCGCTAAAAAGATCATCGATACTGTGAAGAAGAACGGTTCTGTGGTGAGCGGTCCGGTTCCCCTTCCTACTAAGAAGGAAGTTGTTACCATTCTGCGAGCCGTACATAAGTACAAGGATTCCAGAGAGCAGTTCGAGCAAAGGACACACAAGAGGCTCATTGACATTATCACACCGACTCAAAAGACTGTTGACGCGTTGTCAAGGCTTGAGATGCCGGCAGGTGTTCACATCGTGATAAAGATGAAGGCGGGTAAATAAGGTTAATACGCTTTACCCCAAATGGAGCTGACAAACATATAGTATGAGCGCAAAAGCGTTCCGCTGTATATGAAGGAGGATATTTTAGATGAAAAAAGCAATACTGGCAACAAAGGTCGGAATGACCCAGATTTTCTCGGATGACGGAAGTGTCACCCCCGTAACCGTACTGCAGGCAGGTCCTTGCGTGGTTACCCAGATTAAGACCGAGGAAATCGATGGTTACAGTGCCGTGCAGGTCGGTTTCGGCGAAAAGAAAGATAAAATGATTGTGAAAGATAAAGGCGGAAACAAGAAAATAGTTCACCGTCATGGCATTCCCAAAGCCCAGCAAGGACATTTTGATAAGGCGGGAGTATCGGGCATGAGATTCGTTAGGGAGTTCAAATTCGACAATGCATCTGAATATGAACCCTCACAGGAAATCAAAGCAGATATATTCGCAGTAGGCGACATTGTGGATGCAAGCGCTATTTCAAAGGGAAAAGGATTCCAGGGCGCTATTAAGCGTCACAATCAACACAGAGGTCCCATGACTCATGGTTCCAAATACCATCGTCATGCGGGTTCCAATGGCGCGGCTTCCGACCCCAGCAAGGTTTTCAAAGGAAAGAAGATGCCCGGACACATGGGAAGCGTAAAGGTCACGGTGCAGAATCTGGAAATCGTTCGTGTAGACGCCGAAAACAATTTGCTTCTGATTAAAGGAAGCGTTCCGGGACCCAAAAAAGGCCTGGTAACCGTCAGAGAAGCAGTTAAAAAGGCTTAGGACGGCATAGAAAGGAGGAAGCAAAATGGCGAACGTATCTGTATATAATATGGAAGGCAAAGAAGTCGGAACAATTGAGCTTAATGATTCGATCTTCGGAGTAAAAATAAACGAGCATCTGGTACACATGGCTGTGGTGCGCCAATTGGCCAATAGACGTCAGGGCACTCAGAAAGCAAAGACCCGTGCCGAAGTATCCGGAGGCGGAAAGAAGCCCTGGAGACAAAAAGGAACCGGTCACGCAAGACAAGGTTCAAACCGTTCACCCCAATGGAAGGGCGGCGGAGTGGTATTTGCTCCCACGCCGAGAGATTACTCTTTCAAGATGAACAGGAAAGAAAGAAGAGCGGCGTTGACATCAGCGCTTACTTCCAGAGTAGAGGATAATAAGTTCATCGTAGTGGACGAATTGAAATTCGACGAAATCAAGACCAAGAGTTTCAAAACCGTTCTTGACAATTTAAACATTAACAAGGCTTTAGTGGTATTGGAAGACGGCAATCTGAATGCGGAAATTTCCGCCAGAAACATTGCGGACATTAAGACCGCGAGAACGAATACCATTAATGTGTACGATGTATTGAAGTACAACACGGTCATAGCTACAAAGGCCGCTGTTGCTGATATTGAGGAGGTGTACGCATAATGGCAGCGATTGAATATTATGATGTTATCCTTAAACCGGTGGTCACAGAAAAAAGTATGGGAATGATGGGAGATAAGAAATATACCTTCCAGATTCATACTGAGGCTACTAAGACTCAGGTTAAGGATGCGGTGGAAAAAATGTTCCCCGGAACAAAAGTTAAAAGCGTTAACACGATGAATAACGAGGGGAAAAAGAAAAGACAGCGCGGTAGACTCCAATACGGAAGAACCGCTAAGACTAAAAAGGCTATCGTTACACTCACTCCGGACAGTGCGGAGATAGAAATCTTTACAGGTTTATAAAATAGCCTCAGAAACACATTATACGGTGCAATTCCGTGAGAATAATAATCAGCAAAAAGGAGACGAATTGATATGGGAATCAAAACCTATCGTCCATATACGCCGTCCAGAAGACAGATGACTGGCTCGGATTTTTCGGAAATTACGAAAAGCACGCCTGAAAAATCTCTTCTTGAAAAGAAAAGCAGACAGGCAGGACGTAATAATCAAGGCAAAATTACAGTAAGACACCGCGGCGGCGGCGCAAAGAAACAATACAGAATTATCGATTTCAAGAGAAAGAAAGATGGAATCAATGCTACGGTTATCGGTATCGAGTACGATCCTAACCGTTCGGCTAATATCGCACTTATCTGTTACGAGGACGGAGAAAAAGCCTATATTTTGGCACCTCAGGGACTGACCGACGGAATGAAAGTCGCGAACGGTCCGGAAGCTGAAGTCAGGGTAGGAAATTGCCTTCCTCTTTCGGAAATTCCAGTAGGTACGCAAATACATAATATCGAGCTCTTCCCGGGAAGAGGTGGACAATTGGTTCGCTCGGCTGGGAATTCAGCGCAGCTCATGGCAAAAGAAGGAAAATTCGCCACAGTGAGACTTCCTTCCGGTGAAATGCGACTTGTTCCGATTAATTGCAGGGCTTCCGTGGGTGTAGTTGGAAATGGCGACCACAACCTCATTAACATCGGAAAAGCGGGACGCAAACGTCACATGGGAATTCGCCCGACCGTTCGTGGTTCGGTTATGAATCCTAATGACCATCCTCATGGCGGTGGTGAAGGAAAGACAGGTATCGGTCGTCCGGGTCCGTCTACTCCGTGGGGCAAGCCGGCTCTGGGACTTAAGACCAGAAAGAAGAACAAGGCTTCCAATAAATACATTGTAAGAAGAAGAGACGGCAGGGCTGTAAAGTAGGCTTCATTCTCAAAGGAGGAAAGGATATAAAATGGCACGTTCAGTTAAAAAAGGACCATTCGCAGACAAAAGTCTGTTAAAAAAGGTAGATGCTATGAACGCTTCCGGCGACAAATCAGTAATTAAAACGTGGTCAAGGCGTTCCACTATTTTCCCGACCATGGTGGGGCATACTATTGCCGTTCATGACGGAAGAAAACACATACCCGTATATGTTACGGAAGACATGGTAGGTCACAAGCTCGGAGAGTTTGTAGCAACCAGAACCTACCGCGGACACGGAAAAGACGACAAAAAATCCAAGGTGAAATAACTAAAGACGCGAAAAGGAGGTTTCATCAATGGCTAAAGGACATAGATCCCAAATTAAAAGAGAAAGAAACGCTGTTAAAGATGAGAGACCAAGGGCAAAGCTATCTTTTGCAAGAGTCCCCGTCCAGAAAGCATGTTTTGTATTGGATGCCATTCGCGGCAAGGATGTACAGACTGCGCTTGGAATTCTTACATATAATCCGAGATATGCTTCCAGCCTGCTTAAAAAGCTTGTAGAATCGGCTGTGGCTAATGCGGAGAACCGCGAAAACAGCATTAAGGCCGAAAAGCTGTATGTGGCTGAATGTTATGCAGGTCAGGGCCCGATTATGAAAAGGGTAAAACCGCGCGCAAGAGGCAGTGCTTACAGGATTGAGAAACGTATGAGCCACATTACTGTAGTACTGGACGAAAGATAGGAGGAAGGTCATGGGACAGAAAGTTAATCCTTTCGGCTTAAGAGTCGGAATTATTAAGGACTGGGATTCCAAATGGTATGCCGAGAAAGATTTTGCGGATTATCTGGTGGAAGACCATAAGATCAGAAAATATCTGAAGAAAAGGCTTTTCAGCGCCGGCGTATCCAAAATCGAGATTGAGCGCGCTTCAGACCGTGTAAAGGTATCTATTTTCTGCGCAAAGCCCGGTGTTGTCATCGGAAAAGGCGGCACGGAAATTGATAAAGTAAAAAAAGAACTTGAGCAGTTCACCAATAAAAAGCTCTTTGTAGACATAAAGGAAATCAAGAAGCCGGATAAGGAGGCCCAACTCGTTGCTGAGAGTATCGCTGCGCAGTTAGAAAGCCGTATTTCCTTCCGCCGCGCCATGAAATCGTGCATGGGAAGAACCATGAAATCCGGGGCGCTCGGTGTAAAAACTTCTGTTTCCGGACGTTTGGGCGGAGCCGATATGGCACGTACCGAATTCTACAGCGAGGGGACAATACCCTTGCAGACCCTTAGGGCGGATATCGACTATGGTTTCGCTGAGGCAGACACTACTTTCGGTAAAGTAGGTGTGAAGGTCTGGATTTACAAGGGGGAAATTCTTCCTGAGAAAAATAAGGAAGGGAGTGACAAATAATGTTAATGCCCAAAAGAGTAAAACGTCGTAAGCAATTCCGCGGTTCCATGAAAGGCAAAGCACTTCGCGGCAATGCGATTACACACGGCGAGTATGGAATTGTAGCAACAGAGCCTTGCTGGATAAAATCAAATCAGATTGAGGCAGCCCGTGTTGCGATGACGAGATACATAAAGCGTGGCGGTAAAGTATGGATTAAGATTTTCCCAGATAAGCCGGTCACGACAAAACCTGCCGAAACCCGTATGGGTTCAGGAAAAGGAACATTAGAGTATTGGGTAGCCGTAGTAAAACCCGGCAGAGTGATGTTTGAAATTGCCGGTGTTACCGAAGATATCGCAAAAGAGGCCTTACGCCTGGCGACCCACAAGCTTCCCTGCAAGTGCAAAGTAGTTTCGCGTGCAGACTTAGAAGGCGGTGATGACAATGAAAACTAGAGCATTCGTTGATGATTTAAATACAAAATCCTCGGTTGAATTGCGTGACGAGTTGGTCGCGGCAAAGAAGGAACTTTTCAATTTACGTTTCCAGAACGCGACAAACCAGTTGGATAATACCAGTAGAATCAAAGAAGTAAGAAAGAACATTGCCAGAATTCAGACAGTTATTACTGTTAAAGAAAGAGCCTCTGAATAAGCCGGAAAGGAGTTAGGACTGTGGAAAGAAATTTACGCAAAACCCGTACAGGTAGAGTGATCAGTGACAAAATGGACAAAACCATCGTTGTAGCGGTGGAAGACCATGTAAAGCACCCACTTTATAATAAGATCGTAAAAAGAACCTATAAGTTAAAAGCCCACGATGAAACCAATCAGTGTAAAATCGGGGACAAGGTCAGAGTAATGGAAACCAGACCCTTATCCAAGAGTAAAAGATGGCGTCTTGTTGAGATTATGGAGAAAGCGAAATAAGACAAAGGAGGTAAACCTGCTATGATACAGCAAGAAAGCAGACTGAAAGTAGCGGATAACACAGGGGCGAAAGAGCTCCTGACGATTCGTGTGCTTGGCGGGTCTACAAGGAGATATGCAAATATCGGGGACATCATCGTGGCGACAGTCAAAGACGCGACCCCCGGCGGCGTTGTAAAAAAAGGCGACGTTGTAAAAGCTGTAGTGGTACGCACTGTAAAGGGAGCGCGCCGCAGAGACGGTTCTTACATCCGCTTTGACGAGAATGCCGCTGTCATTATTAAAGACGACAAGACCCCAAGAGGAACACGTATTTTCGGACCGGTAGCGAGAGAACTTCGTGACAAGCAATTCATGAAAATTGTCTCTTTAGCTCCCGAAGTACTGTAAGGAGGGACAGGTAAGTTATGTCAATGCTTAAGATTAAGACCGGCGATAATGTAAAAATAATCGCTGGCAAGGACAAGGATAAAGAGGGCAAGGTAATTGCCGTAAACCAGAAAGATAAAAAGGTGGTCGTGGAAGGCGTCAATATGCTGACCAAGCACCAGAAGCCGAGCGCCTCCAATCAAAATGGCGGTATTATCCATAAAGAAGGACCCATTGACGTTTCTAACGTAATGTACTTGCATAAAGGGAAACCGACCCGTGTCGGCATCCGTATTGAAGGCGATAAAAAAGTACGTTTCGCAAAGAGCACGAAAGAAACGATTGGGTAAGAAAGGAGGGTTAAGTAAACGGTGAGCAGATTAAAAGAACAATACCAAAAAGAAATCGTCGATGCACTGATGAAGAAGTTTGGTTATAAAAATGTTATGCAGGTTCCGAAACTTGAGAAGATTGTCCTTAATATGGGCGTCGGAGAAGCACGGGATAATGCGAAAGCCCTTGAAAGCGCAGTGACTGATATGGAGAGGATTACCGGTCAGAAGGCAGTAATCACAAAAGCAAAAAAATCAGTTGCTAACTTTAAAATTCGAGAGGGCATGAATATCGGCTGCAAAGTGACCCTTCGCGGCGAGAAAATGTACGAATTCTTAGACAGGCTTGTAAACCTCGCATTGCCCCGAGTACGTGACTTTCGTGGTGTAAACCCGAACGCGTTCGATGGCAGAGGTAATTACGCGCTGGGAATTAGAGAACAATTGATTTTCCCGGAGATCGAGTACGATAAAATCGATAAGGTCAGGGGTATGGACGTTATTTTCGTAACAACGGCTAAAACCGACGAAGAAGCCAGAGAGCTATTGTCGCAGTTTAATATGCCGTTTACCAAGTAGGAGGAAACTATGGCAAAGACAGCTATGAAGGAAAAACAGCAACGCAAACAGAAGTTCTCGACGAGAGAGTACAATCGTTGCAGAATCTGTGGTCGTCCCCACGCCTATTTGAGAAAATATGGAATCTGCCGTATTTGCTTCCGCGAATTGGCATACAAAGGACAGATCCCGGGCGTGAAAAAAGCCAGCTGGTAATAGGAAGGAGGACAACGCATAATGAATATTAGTGATCCCATTGCAGATATGCTTACGAGAATCCGTAACGCAAATACTGCCAAGCACGACATCGTAGATGTACCGGCATCGAGAATGAAAAAAGCAATAGCCGACATCTTATTAAATGAAGGATATATAAAGGCTTACAACGTCGTTGACGACGGAGCTTTCGCTACAATTCGCATTGTATTGAAATACGGTGCAGATAAAAACGAAAAGGTAATCTCCGGATTAAAGCGCATTTCGAAACCCGGTTTGCGCGTGTACGCCAGCAGTTCCAAACTTCCGAAGGTATTCGGCGGACTCGGAACAGCAATCATTTCGACCAATCAAGGTGTCATCACGGATAAAGAAGCCAGAGCCAAGGGAGTAGGCGGCGAGGTGTTGGCTTACATTTGGTAAGCGAAAAGAATATCCGGAAAAGTATATACTCACTGAAAACACAGCTACGACATTAGCTGCGAAAATCTAAGTTAGGAGGAAAGTCATGTCACGAATAGGCAGACAACCAATCGTGATACCCGCCGGAGTGACGGTGGATGTTACGTCGAGCAATCAAGTGACCGTTAAAGGACCTAAAGGTTCTTTGGTCAGAACGCTTCCTTTGGAGATGGAAATCAAAGTAGAAGGAGCGGAAGTAAAGGTATCAAGACCCAATGATTTAAAGAAGATGAAATCACTTCACGGATTAACCAGAACACTGGTAAACAATATGGTGGTCGGAGTTTCTACGGGTTTTGAGAAAGCATTGGAAATCAACGGCGTAGGTTATAAGGTTGCAAAAGCCGGAAAGAAGCTTACATTGAACCTCGGATATTCGCATCCGGTAGAGATGGAAGATCCCGAAGGAATCGAGACAGTCGTTGAGGGAAATAATAAGATTACAGTTAAGGGAATAGACAAAGAAAAAGTAGGTCAATTCGCAGCTGAAATCAGAGACAAGAGAAGACCTGAGCCTTATAAGGGCAAGGGCGTTAAATACGCGAATGAAGTCATCCGGCGTAAAGTTGGTAAGACCGGTAAAAAATAAGTAAGGAGAGAGGAAAATGGTTAGCAAAAAGTCAAGAAAAGAAGTGCGTGTCCATAAACACAGAAAATTACGTAACCGTTTGAGCGGAACCAAAGCTTGTCCGCGTCTCGCCGTTTTTCGCAGTAATTCGCATCTTTATGCGCAGATTATTGACGATACCGTCGGGAATACGTTAGTTGCGGCCTCGACCTTACAAAAAGACATTAAAGGTGAGTTAGAGCGTACCAACAATAAAGAAGCGGCGTCCTATTTGGGCAAAGTGATCGCCGAAAAGGCTTTGGAAAAAGGTATTAAGGATGTTGTCTTTGACAGAGGCGGCTTTATATACCAAGGGAAAATTCAGGCATTGGCAGACGCGGCGAGAGAAGCCGGGTTGAATTTTTAGGAGGATCGCGCATGAGACAGGAGAGAATTGACGCGAGTCAATTAGAGTTAACAGAGAAAGTGGTGTCCATTAAAAGAGTAACAAAGGTCGTTAAGGGCGGACGTAACTTCAGATTTACGGCACTCGTAGTAGTTGGCGACGGTCAGGGACATGTCGGAGCGGGCTTAGGAAAGGCTACAGAAATTCCCGAAGCCATACGTAAAGGCAAAGAAGATGCCGCAAAGAGAATGATTACGGTAGCAATGGATGATCATGAGAGCATTACACATGATTACATCGGTAAATTCGGAGGAGCCTCAGTATTACTTAAAAAGGCAGCTGAAGGTACCGGAGTTATCGCCGGTGGTCCGGCACGTGCTGTTATTGAAATGGCGGGAATTAAAAACATCCGTACAAAGAGCCTCGGTTCCAATAACAAACAAAACGTAGTGCTCGCTACATTGGATGGATTACGCCACGTAAAGACTCCCGAGGAAGTCGCGAGATTGCGCGGTAAGAATCAGGCGGAGATATTGGGTTAATAACCCGATTCACCTTTAATTAAGGAGGAGCGCTTAAAATGGCTAATTTAAAAGTAACATTAATAAAATCAGCAATCGGCGCAGTGCCAAAGCACAAAAAGACAGTTGAAGCTTTGGGACTTCGAAAGTTGCATAAAACTGTGGAGCTGCCTGACAATCCGGCAACAAGAGGAATGGTTAAGCAAGTGAGCCACTTGGTGAAAGTAGAGGAGGCGTAGCGATGACTTTATCAGATTTAAGACCGGCCGAAGGTTCAAAGACCAGTAATAATTTCAGACGAGGTCGCGGTCACGGATCCGGAAATGGCAAAACAGCCGGTAAGGGACATAAGGGGCAAAAAGCCCGTTCAGGTGCGCCGAGACCGGGTTTTGAAGGCGGTCAAATGCCTTTATACAGGAGAATTCCCAAAAGAGGATTCACTAATATCAATTCAAAGGACATAGTGGGAATTAATGTCAGTGCACTGGAAGTTTTTGAAAATGGAGATGTTGTTTCCATCGAGACTTTGTTGGAAAAAGGCGTCATTAAAAATGCTCGCGACGGAGTGAAAATTCTCGGCGAAGGAACACTTACAAAAAAACTGACGGTTCAGGTTAACGCTTTCTCAAAAGGCGCAACCGAAAAAATAGAAGCTTTGGGTGGAAAAGCAGAGGTGGTCTAATGTTTGAAACAGTCCGGAAAGCATTTCAGATAAAGGATATCCGAAAGAAAATCGGTTTTACCTTTTTGATGTTGATTGTGATTCGGTTGGGGAGCCAATTACCGACCCCCGGCGTGAATCCGGAGTTTATTACGAACTTCCTTGAAACAACGAATGCGGGTGAGGCTTTTAACCTCTTAAATGCCTTCACCGGAGGTTCATTTGAAAACATGTCGGTGTTTGCCTTAAGCATTACACCGTACATAACATCATCCATCATTATGCAACTATTGACCATCGCGATTCCTAAACTTGAAGAAATGCATAATGAAGGCGAAGAAGGACGCAAAAAGATAGTCGCCATAACACGCTATCTCACAGTCGGATTATCGCTCGCGGAATCAGCGGCGATGGCTATAGGCTTCGGTCAGCAGGGACTATTAAAGACCTTCAATTTTGTCAGTTGTGCGATAGTAGTACTTACACTGACTGCGGGTAGTGCTTTCTTAATGTGGATAGGCGAGCGAATCACAGAGAATGGTATAGGAAACGGTATTTCCGTCGTACTGACTATTAATATAATTTCCAGAATACCCGGAGATCTCACTTCATTATTTACACAGTTTGTGAGCGGAAAATCTATTGCATCCGGTTCGATGGCAGCTGTTATTATAATAGCGATTATTTTGGCGGTTATACTGTTAACCGTTATTCTAAATAGCGGAGAACGTCGCATACCTGTGCAGTATTCACAGAAGGTAGTCGGACGTAAAACTTACGGCGGGCAATCGTCACACATACCGCTCAAAGTCAATACGGCAGGTGTTATCCCGATTATTTTTGCCTCCTCATTAATGCAGTTTCCTGTATTAATCGCGCAGTTTCTGGGCAAGAATAACGGTACGGGAATCGGAAACGAAATACTTAAAGGCTTGAGCCAATCAAATTGGTGCAATTTAAGCAGTTGGAGCAATTTTAAGTATACATGGGGCTTATTGGTTTATATTGTATTAACGGTATTCTTTGCGTACTTCTATACCTCCATTACGTTTAATCCTGTGGAAGTAGCTAATAATATGAAGAAAAGCGGCGGTTTTGTACCCGGAATTCGTCCCGGTAAACCGACATCTGAATACCTTGCAAAAATACTGAAATACACAATATTTATCGGAGCGGTAGGTTTAGTGGTTATTCAGGTCATCCCCATTTTCTTTAACGGTTGGAAGGGTGCTTCGGTATCTTTTGGCGGGACTTCGCTGATAATTATCGTCAGTGTTGTGCTGGAGACGTTAAAGCAGATAGAGGCGCTGACTGTAGTGCGTACATATAAGGGATTCCTGAGTGCTTAGTTATCGGATTTAAGCATATCAAGAGAGATGCTTCATATGGGTGAGAGAGCTATGAAAATTATTATGCTTGGCGCGCCGGGTGCCGGAAAAGGCACCCAGGCGAAAAAAATTGCAGAGAAATATAGTATCCCGCACATTTCGACCGGTGATATCTTTCGGGCGAATATAAAGGAAAATACCCCGCTCGGTGCAAAGGTCAAAGGTTACATGGACGAGGGGCTCTTAGTGCCTGATGAACTGGTAGCGGATTTAGTCGTCGACAGAGTAGACAAAGACGATTGCGTAAATGGTTATGTACTTGACGGCTTTCCGAGAACTATCCCTCAGGCAGAAGCTTTGTCAAATGCACTTGATAATAAAGGTCAGTCAATTGATTTTGCCATTGATGTGGAGGTGCCTGACGGCAATATTGTAAAACGCATGAGCGGAAGGCGAGCCTGCATCGGTTGCGGAGCTACCTATCATCTCGAATTTGCGCCCCCTATTAAGGAGGGGCATTGCGATAAATGCGAAGGTGAGCTCATATTGCGTGATGATGATAAAGCAGAAACTGTTATGAAACGCTTGAGCGTATATCATGAGCAGACGATGCCTTTAATAGAATATTATAAAAAGGCGGGAAAGCTGCGCATTGTAGACGGAACATTGGATATTGACGAAGTCTTCAATGCCATTGCGGAAATTCTGGAAGCATAGAAAGTTTACTTGAGTGGAAAGTGCCGGAAATGTCAGTTAGTATTAAATCTGAAAGAGAAATTGCCCTTATGAGAGAGGCGGGGCGCATACTGGAGAAGGTGCTTGATCATCTCGGCGAGAATTTAAAAGCCGGTATGACGACCAAAGATATTGACGATTTGGGCTATGAAATGATAAGAAGTTATGATTGCATACCATCGTTTTTAGATTACAGGGGGTATCCGGCTTCTATCTGTGTTTCGGTGAATGATGAGGTGGTTCACGGAATTCCAAGCCCCAAGCGTAAAATCCGCGAGGGTGACATAGTAAGTCTGGATGCCGGTGTTATCTACAAAGGATATCATTCGGATGCTGCGAGAACCTTTGGAATCGGCGAAATAAGCAATGAGGCAAAAAATCTCATCAAAGTTACGAGAGAGAGCTTTTTTGAAGGAATTAAGTTCGCAAAGTCTCACAATCACCTCGGAGATATTTCAAATGCTATCGGAAGGTATTGTAATATACGCGGCTATGGCGTGGTAAGAGATTTGTGCGGGCACGGAATCGGAACATCATTACATGAGGATCCTGAGATACCGAACTACGAGGTCGATAAAAGAGGATTAACCTTAAGAAGTGGTATGACTCTAGCTATTGAGCCTATGATAAATATCGGTACTTGGGAAGTTTATTGGATGGATGATGACTGGACTGTCGTAACGGCTGACGGAAAGCTTTCGGCGCATTATGAAAATACAGTGCTCATTACTGATGGTGAACCGGAAATACTCTCCCTCACAAAGCCGATAAAAGAAGAATTGGAGAGAGCCGTATGGAATTAATAACCGGAATGGCGGTTTACTCTCGTGCGGGGCATGATAAAAACGAATTATACCTGATAAGGGAAATCAATGGTGAAGTACTGTATCTTGTAAATGGGGATAGCCGTACTAACTTGAACCCTAAGAAAAAGAACAAAAAACACGTTCAGGGCATAAATCGGTGTTTTGATATCCGAGATGTGAATGATGTTGAAATTAAGAAGATTCTCAAAGATTTAAGTAAGGAGGAGCAATGTCCAAAACGGATGTAATTGAAATTGAAGGAAGAGTTGTGGAAAAGCTGCCAAACGCGATGTTTCAGGTTGAACTTGAAAACGGACACCAGGTCCTCGCGCATATCAGCGGAAAATTAAGAATGAATTTCATTAAGATTCTGCCGGGCGACAAAGTTACAATGGAATTGTCACCCTATGATTTAACAAAGGGCAGAATTATTTGGAGAGACAAATAAACCGGCTTATTATTAAAGATTTTTTTAATAATGTATTAAAAAATATTTGACTATAGTATAAACCGGTTGTATAATATATAAGCGCGTTTGCGCCTATTTGGCGTTAATTCTACAGAAAAAGGCGTAAATACGTATATTTTCGACGAAAGAAAGGAGAACCGCGATGAAAGTAAGATCATCGGTAAAACCGATCTGCGAAAAGTGCAAGATTATCAAAAGAAAAGGAAGCGTTCGCGTTATTTGCGAAAACCCTAAGCATAAACAACGCCAGGGTTAATTGCTTTCCTATTAATATGTAAGGACACCTGTGACTTTTCAAGGTCCTCACATATTGCTTCTAATACCGGTTTGCTTTGAGGATTAATTTTTCCGAAAACCGGAAAGGGCGCGAGATAAAGCGCCTGGAGTATGAAATATTACTCCCAGTTAAAGACAATAGTTTCAAGAAAACGGAGGACATTAAGAAATGGCTCGTATTGCAGGTGTAGACTTACCCAGAGAGAAGCGCGTGGAAATCGGCCTGACCTATATCTATGGTATTGGCAGACCCAGCGCAAACAGAATCCTTTCGGAAGCAGGGGTTAGCCCCGATATCCGTGTAAGGGATCTGACAGATGACGACGTCAGAAAGATAAGTGCTGTCGTTGACGCGACTCAGATGGTCGAAGGTGATCTCAGAAGAGAAATAGCCATGAACATCAAGAGACTGCAAGAAATCGGATGCTACAGAGGAATTCGTCATAGGAAGGGATTACCCGTTCGCGGTCAGAAGACCAAAACGAACGCGAGAACCCGCAAAGGACCAAGAAGAACGGTCGCAAATAAGAAGAAATAATAAGTAACGAAAACAATTTTCAAGTATAAGAAAGCGTAGGTTAGTTTAATGGCAAAAAAAGTTACGAGAAAAGTGACAAAGAAACGTGTCAAGAAAAACGTTGAACGCGGACAGGCACATATCCAGTCATCCTTCAATAATACAATTGTAACATTGACGGACGCGCAGGGAAATGCTCTTTCATGGGCGAGTGCTGGTGGTCTGGGATTTAGAGGTTCAAGGAAATCTACCCCTTATGCAGCGCAGATGGCAGCGGAGACTGCGGCGAAAGCAGCGCTGGTACATGGGTTAAAGACAGTGGATGTTATGGTAAAGGGTCCCGGTTCCGGAAGAGAAGCGGCTATTCGTGCTTTACAGGCTTGTGGGATCGATGTTACCAGTATCCGAGATGTGACGCCGGTACCGCACAATGGGTGCCGCCCGCCGAAGCGCAGGAGAGTATGACGATTTGAAGTATTGTTCGAAGCAATAACTATAGGTCCGATTTCAACAGGAGGAAGTATTCAATGGCAGTTAACAGAGTTCCGGTTTTAAAAAGATGCAGGTCTTTGGGAATGGACCCGATCTTTTTGGGAATTGATAAAAAATCAAGCAGACAGCTGAAAAGAGCAAATCGCAAGATGAGCGAGTATGCATTGCAGTTGCGCGAAAAACAAAAAGCAAAATTTATTTATGGCGTTCTTGAAAAGCCTTTCCGCAATTACTATGAAAAGGCAAAGCAAATGAGCGGAATGACAGGTACAAACCTGATGATTCTTTTGGAAACCAGATTGGATAATGTGGTTTTCCGTCTTGGATTTGCGCGCACACGCCGTGAAGCAAGACAGATTGTCGATCACAAACACGTGATTGTTAACGGAAAGGCAATCAACATCCCCTCTTACCATGTTAAGCCGGGTGATACGGTTGAGATTAAAGAAAAGCACAAAGCTTCACCGAGATATCAGAGCATTTTGGAGACAACGGGTGGCCGTATGACTCCGAATTGGCTGGAGGTCGACGCGGAGAACCTAAAGGGCACGGTGAAGGAACTACCACTCCGCGAGGTAATTGACGTTCCGGTAGACGAAATGCTGATCGTTGAGTTGTACTCCAAATAGGAAACCGTAACACCACAGGAGGTGGATGTAGTGTTTGATTTTAACAGACCGAATATTGAAATAGCAGAAATGTCCGATGACAGAAAATACGGTAAATTCGTTGTTGAGCCTCTTGAGAGAGGATACGGCACAACACTCGGGAATTCGCTTCGCAGGATTATGCTCTCGACGCTTCCGGGTTCTGCCATCAGTCAGGTGAAAATTGACGGTGTTCTTCACGAATTTTGCTCTATTCCCGGAGTTAAAGAAGACGTGACTGAAATCGTCATGAATCTGAAGTCTTTAGCAATAAAAAATACATCAGAAACAGATGAAGTGAAAACAGCTTATATTGATTTCGAGGGCGAAGGTGTAGTCACCGCAGCGGATATACAGGTAGACCAAGATCTTCAGATTATGAATCCGGATACGGTTATCGCCACATTGACCGGCGGTTCAGATTGTAAATTCTCGGCTGAACTTACCATTACTCAAGGCAGAGGCTATGTGAGCGCAGATAAGAATAAAGACGAGAACCTTGCGATAGGCACCATTGCAATCGATTCCATTTACACACCGGTAGAACGCGTGAATTTAACCGTAGAGAATACCCGTGTAGGTCAGATCACTGATTATGATAAGCTGACTTTGGACGTATATACTGATGGCACCTTACATCCGGATGAGGCTATCAGTCTCGCGGCGAAGGTCCTTTCCGAACATTTAAGTCTCTTTATTGGCCTTTCAGAGAAAGGGCAAGAAGCTGAGGTCATGATCGAAAAGGAAGACGACGAAAAAGAAAAGGTTCTTGAGATGAGTATTGACGAGCTGGAATTATCCGTTCGCTCATATAATTGTCTCAAAAGAGCAGGGATTAATACGGTGGAGGAACTTACAAACCGTACTCCCGAGGATATGATGAAAGTACGTAATCTGGGACGCAAATCCTTAGAGGAAGTACTCGCAAAATTGGACGAGCTGGGGCTCTCCCTTAGCCGTACCGAGGATGTCTGAGAATAATATTTGCCGGTAAGTCTAAAAAAGCACGGCGAAGCAGCCGCTTGGTAAGACCAAAAGTGCGTGAGCGGTTGTAACTAAGGAGGAAAATTAAATGGCAAATTACAGAAAATTGGGCAGGACTTCCAGCCAGAGGAAGGCGCTTTTGCGCTCACAGGTAACGTCTCTATTGCATCACGGAAAGATAGTAACGACCGAAGCGAAGGCAAAAGAAATCAAAAAGATTGCCGAAGGGCTCATTGCATTGGCCGTAAAAGAACGTGATAATTTCGAAGAAGTAACTGTAAAAGCAAAGGTTGCTCGTAAGGACAAGGACGGCAAGAGAATTAAAGAAGTCGTTGACGGAAAAAAGGTCCCGATTTACGATGAAATCGACAAAAAAATAAAAAAGGATGCTCCGAGTAGATTACATGCCAGAAGGCAGATGCTAAAAGTACTTTATCCTGTAAAGGAAGTGCCGCAAAAGCCGGCAGGAAGAAAGAAAAACACAAAGGAAATCGACCTCGTGGCAAAGCTATTTGATGAGATAGCGCCGAAATACATGAAGCGCGAAGGCGGTTACACCCGAATCGTAAAAATTGGATTACGTAAAGGAGACGCAGCGCCGACGGTATTGGTTGAATTGGTATAATGTAAAGAATTGAAAGGAAGTCCGAAAGGGCTTCTTTTTATTGTAAACTGGTATTGCCATAGGCCCATTATTTTGATACTATGATTCGGAAACAGCTTACTAATATTCAGAAAAACAGTGGAGGATATTATTAACCGGAAAATCTATGAAATCTATGAAAGCAGGTGAGAATCTATGAAAATTGCGTTTGATGTTGATGTATTAGCGAAGCAGATGGGCATCAATGACATGGTCCATCAGGTGGCTGACTGGGGATATAAATATATTGAGCAGTCCCCGCACCCAAGAATTAATCCGTTTTACAAGCATCCTTTATTCTCTAAGGATTGCGAGGCTGAATATAGAAAAGCTCTAAGAGAGACAGGTGTGGAAATAAGCTCTTTTATAGTTGTCTATCGCTGGTCGGGACCCACTGAAGAGCAAAGGCAGATGGCCATTGCCAATTGGAAGAAAATCATTGAGATTGCAGTTAATATGGGAGTTCAGGTAATTAATACTGAATTATCAGGCGACCCGAAGCAGCAGGAAATCTGCAACGGAATGTGGTTTCGTTCTATGGAGGAATTGCTTCCTTTGTTCGAAAAAGAAGGAATAAGAGTCGAAATCCAATCGCATCCTTATGATTTCTGCGAACTGAATGATGAAACTGTGGATATGGTAAAGAGCTTCCGCTCGGATAATATCGGTTATGTATATTCCAGTCCACATGGATTTTTCTATGACAAAGGAAAAGGTGATGTGAGACATATGCTTGAATACGCAGGAGATTGCCTAAGTCACGTACTATTTGCTGATACATTTAATCAGGAAAGAGACTGCCGTTACATAGTGAATCCGCCTTGGCTCGGTCCCACAGATGCGGTGGTACACCAGCATCTGGCGATGGGCGAAGGCGACGTCGATTTCGAAGGAATCTTTGATATCCTTAGGAAAATGGACTTCGCCAATAAGAAATTCAAGGTGGGCGGCGAAACCATAGCCTGCGTGAGCTATTTCGGATTCCCTGACAAAATGCAAATCCAAGCCCCGGAAGCGCGAATCCGGATAGAAAAAGAGCTACTGGGTGGGGAATTATAAAGACTTGAGTTCCTATAAAGTTTACAGTATGCCAAGGATTGCGGCAGGAAAGCTGGATTTGGAAGTTGAAGTATACAATATTAACAAAGGTTGCAATGAAGAGCTCATAAAGGGAAGTAAATACCTGACCGGATATGTAACATTTGAGTCAATTGTTGCGAATGAGATCCAACAGAACAAGAAGAAGCTCGATGAGGCTTTCAAAATTGCCTACAAGTATTGCGAAGAGCATAAGATAATTGCTGAATTCCTACGACGGCACCTTTCGGAGGTACAAAATATGTTGTACACAGAATTTGACATGTCCCGAGCTTGGGGTAATCACGCCCACCGAAGCCAGAGCGCTCATCGGGCAGTAAGACAAGACGCAACAGGGTTAACACCCACTAAGTTGATGTAATCAGCGGTGATAGCTAAATCGTCGGAGATTTTGTATGACTGGTTAATGCTGGGAATATCCACAATGAAAGACGATCTGTATCACCATCTTCTTCGCTCCGGCTATAAGAGCATCCGGCGGCTTTTTATTTTTTACAAAATTTTTTTGTGAATTTACTTGACAAGTTTGAAGTATTAATATATAAATACATAGTAAACAGATAAGAATAATGGTGATAACGTGAAAGGAAACTATCCTTATGTGGTTTTTTGGCAAGTGTCTCACAGGTGTAAAGAACGTTAATGAATGCTGTTGTTGCAGCATTTGTTGTTGTATGCGGATATCGACCTTGGAGGGGCTTATTGCGTAAGGAGTATCTTTAAGTTAGTATGGCAAAAGCGCCCTGGTCGAAAACGGCTTTCGGGCGTTTTCTTATTTTAAGGGTCAGGCTAAGTGTAGACGGGCGGGGTTGCTCCCTGACTCATTACAGAAAGTAGGAGGAATCAAAAAGGTGTCTAAGAAGATCAAACAGATTGCTATTTACGGGAAAGGAGGTATAGGTAAATCCACTACAACGAGTAATCTTTCGGCAGCTCTTTCCGAAGCCGGTTATAAGGTCATGCAGTTTGGTTGCGATCCGAAATCCGACAGCACGAATACCTTAAGGGGCGGCACATATATTCCGACTGTTCTGGATACCTTGCGAGAAAAGGGCTCCGTAAATGCACATGATGTTATTTTCGAAGGATACAATGGTATTTACTGTGTCGAGGCAGGCGGTCCGGCGCCGGGTGTGGGATGCGCCGGAAGAGGAATCATTACTGCGGTTGAACTTTTCAAACAACAAAAGATCTTTGATGAGCTGGATTTGGATTTTGTTATTTACGACGTATTGGGGGACGTGGTCTGCGGCGGTTTCGCAGTCCCAATAAGAGAGGGAATTGCGCAGCATGTCTTTACGGTCTCGAGCGGGGATTTTATGTCAATATATGCAAGCAATAATCTATTTAAAGGAATTAAAAAATACAGCAACAGCGGCGGGGCATTGCTAGGAGGAATTATTGCAAATTCCATAAATCAGGGTTATTCGCGGGATATTGTGGATGATTTCGCCGAAAGGACAAAGACGAAGATTATGCAATATGTACCCCGTTCTATTACGGTAACGCAATCAGAGTTAAAAGGCAAAACGACGATAGAAGCGGCGCCGGATTCCGAGCAGGCAGGTGTCTATAGGGAATTGGCGTCTCGAATCGCGCAGCATGAAACAAGCAGCAGCCCGCACCCACTGGAATTGGACGAATTAAGAGCTTGGGCAGCTACGTGGAGCGACAAACTCCTTGAACTGGAAAGCGGAGTCGTGGTAGGCGGAGAAAAAGCGGGAATCTAGGGGAATCAACATGAAATTAGCATTTGCGGCAAACGACGAAGTGTTCGTATCTCAACATTTCGGACACTCAAGAAAATTCGTGATAGCCGAGCTTGACGATAGTACTTATGAATACAATATTGCCGAGGTCAGAATTAACGATGCACCTTGTTCGGTGGGTGAGCATGATCCTGAGAAATTCGAGAAAAGTATTGCGCTCGTTTCTGATTGTAGGGCGTTGTTTGCGGTAAAGGTAGGTAATTTTGCGGCTTCCCGTCTTTCCGGGAACGGTACGCAGGTGCTTGAAAGACCCGGATACATTAAGGATCTGATTGGCGATTATGTTAAGTACTTGAAACGCCAACATAGGCCGAACTTCGGGGGAATGAAACGACGCGACGTGATAGATGATCATCCGTGTTTTTCCTCAAAAGCACACAATACAAAAGGGCGACTTCATCTGCCGGTGAGCCCGAAGTGCAATATACAGTGCAGATTTTGTACAAGGGCCAATAATACAGACGAAAACAGACCGGGAGTGGCTGCGGGGATACTAAAGCCCGAAGAAGCGGTAGAAACAGTTAAAAGAGCATTAGAGCTGTGTCCGCAGATTTCTGTGGTGGGGATAGCAGGTCCCGGAGATACATTAGCAGATGATAATGCGATAAGAGCATTTGAAGAAGTGCATAAGGCATATCCCGAACTCATAAAGTGTCTGTCCACAAATGGACTGAATCTCCCCGGGAAAGCAGACAGACTTTATGAAGTGGGCGTGAGGACTATAACGGTAACGGTAAATGCAATAGATCCCGAAACACTTAAAGGCGTAGTCTCCTGGGTAAAAGACGGACGAGATTTAATTAAAGCTCAGTTGCAGGGAATAAGGGAATGCGCCGAAAAAGGAATGGTGGTAAAGGTAAATACGGTATTGATTCCCGGAGTTAATGATAATAGCATAGCAAAGATCGCAAGAGTGGTAAAAGAAGCGGGAGCAACCAGACACAATATCATACCATTGATACCGCAAAACGAATTTGCAGGCGTGGCACCGCCTACTTGCGAACAGATAGAAAAAGCCAGAATGGAGGCAGGAAAATACATTGAAGAATTCAGACATTGTAAACATTGTAGAGCGGATGCCTGCGGGATACCGGGTATCAGTGATGTGTCGAAGGAATTATATAAAGGGCGCGAGCTTGAAACTTTCTCGCACGGCTAAATATTGCGGCAGATGCTGTATCTGTAAAGGTTGCGACAAAGAATACATCTGCAGAATAATGAAAAAGATTATTTACTTCTTTGGGGAGGATACGCATGAGCTTAAAATATGCCGGTAGTTTAACTGAATTAATTGGAAATACGCCGCTTCTGAATCCGCAAAGATTCCTTAAATCGCATGAGGTTGACTTTGAGGGCTTGTATCTGAAGCTTGAATATTTTAATCCGCTCGGAAGCGTAAAAGACAGGATTGCATTTGCAATGATAGAGGACGCTGAAAAGAGCGGAGCCCTATTGCCGGGCGGCACAATAATAGAACCTACGAGCGGTAATACGGGGATAGGAATCGCTTTTGTGGCGGCATCGAGAGGATACAAGGTGATACTCACAATGCCTGAGACAATGAGCATTGAGAGGCGTACTCTCGTTAAAGCACTGGGTGCGGATGTGTTCTTAACCCCAGGTGTGGATGGTATGAAAGGAGCTGTCAGAAAGGCTGAGGAGCTTTCGTCTTTGGTGCCCGACAGTATTATATTACAACAGTTTGAAAACCCCGCGAATCCGAAAATTCACTATGAAAAGACCGCGGAAGAAATCTGGAATGATACAGAAGGAAAGGTCGATATTTTTATCGCGGGAGTAGGAACGGGCGGAACTGTAACCGGAGTAGGAGAGAATCTTAAAGAGAAGAATCCGGACATTAAGGTAATTGCCGTGGAGCCTTTTGAGTCGCCTGTACTCTCGGGTGGTCAGCCCGGTCCTCACAAAATTCAGGGAATAGGTGCGGGTTTTGTGCCACTCGTATATAAGAGCGAAATAATTGACGAAGTCTTTACAGTACGCTCACAAGAGGCGATAGATACCTCAAGGGAACTTGGAAGGACAGAAGGGCTTTTAGTGGGGATATCGTCGGGAGCCGCAGCTTTTGCGGCATTAGCGGTAGCGAGAAGATCAGAAAACGCAGGGAAGAATATAGTTGTGATTATGCCGGATACCGGCGAGAGGTATTTATCCACGGTATTATATCAATACTGAGACGACTTTTGTTTTGCGGATTTGGATTTGTAATATTAGTCATTAATGCGTCTAATCGGATTAGAAGGAATTTATGGGAGGGTAATATGTCGGATTTTATAGAACGTCCACGCACTGCTTGTGCGCTCGCCGGAGCATTAGCTGTTATAGGTAATCTGCCGGATGTCGTGCCGATTGTGCATACTTCATTGGGATGCGGGGGCAATCTTGCTAATTCTGTCGCATTCGGAAGCGGATATCTCGGAGGTGGGTATTGTAACGGCGGCCAAGCCCCATCAACCGGCGTAACAGAAACTGAAATAGTCTTTGGAGGTACTGACAGATTAAGTGAGCAAATCAAGAATACGCTGGAATTAATCGAAGCAAAGCTCTATGTCGTAGCCACAGGATGTATGACTGAGATGATAGGCGATGATACGTCCGGTACGGTGAGCACATTTATTGACGAAGGTTATCCGATTGTCGCGGTGAGCACGCCGAGTTTTAAGGGAGACAGCTATCATGGTTACGACATTGTCCTCGATGGAATTTTCAATAAATTCGTGCCTGTTGAAAAAGAAAAAGACCATAAATTGGTCAATATTTTCGGGCTCGTTCCAGGATACGACCCTTTCTTTCGGGGGGATTTGGAGGAAATAGCAAAGCTACTTAAATCGCTGGGACTAAGAGTCAATACATTTTTTACTCCTGACCAGACCTTTGAGAATATTATTTCGGCATCGAAGGCGTCTTTGAACATTGTTTTTTCAAGAGTCTGGGGAGTAGAATTTGCGGAAAAATTCAAAGAACGCCATGGAACACCTTATCAGATAAGTGATTTACCCATTGGTCCCGAAGCGACTGATAAATTTATTAGTGATATAGGTGAGAAATTTGCTCTTAGCCCGGATGAAGTAATTGAAAATGGCAATAAAGAATTTTACGGTTATTTTGAGAGATGCGCCGATGCTTTTTGTGATCAGGATTTAAAATCATATGCGATTACTGTTACGAATTCGAACTATGCTATTCCGGTGTCACGATTTATCTCTACTGAAATGGGATGGGTGCTTACAGACAGCTTCGTGACGGATAAACTCACCGATTCCCAAAAAGAAGCGTTAAAGAGTGAAATACCTTTGATATTTTTGACAGGAGTCACTGAGATTGCAAAAGCTATAAACACTAATCATCCCAGAAATAGGGCGCAGAGATATTTCGATGATTTATCACCTCTATATATTATCGGAAGCACGTTGGAAAAAAGAACGGCCACAGCACGTGGAGCTAAGCATATGTCAGTCAGCTTCCCCGCTTATGACAGGTTCATCACTGACAGAGGTTATGCCGGGTATCGCGGTGGGCTGCATTTATTTGAAGATTTGATAAGTCAATTTATGTCAGTGAAATCGTAATGAAAGTATAAATGAGGGACAAAAGATGTCATATTATGAGCAAAATGTACCTCCGGTACGGGATACAAGACTGAAAATGGGAGATTCTTATTCGGGTTGCGCCTGCGATTTAGTCGAATGCGGCAGATCGGGTTGTTTACTTTCGCAAGGGCGCGGATTCTGGCAGGCTAATGCGTGTCAGATGGCACTGAGTCTAATGATGGCGACCACGGTGGAAAATTCGGCTATCGTGATGCACGCCCCGGGAGGATGCGGCGCGTTATTACATTCACTTTCGGTTTCGAGTGCAAAAGGAAAGGCTCAAAGAGGAAAAGCTCCGCTTACAGTACCATGGATTTCAACAAATCTGACGGAAGCAGATGTCATAGGCGGAGGAGAGAGAAAACTTCGCGAAACTATTGAATTCGCTGACAAGGAATTCCGTCCGGAAATAATATTTGTAGTCGTCACGTGTGCTCCGAGCATTATCGGTGACGATGTAGAGGAGGTGGTCAGGCAAGCGCGAACGCACGTATCTGCGGACGTAGTAAGCCTTCACTGTCCGGGATTTCGAAGCAGGGTAGTTGCGAGTGCTTATGACACCTTTTACCACGGTATTTTGAGGGGACTGAAACTTTCGCCCACACCATGGGTGGATTTCAGACCTATTAATTCGGCTGATCCGGACGGGGAATTATTTCAGAAAAAATATCTTTACCAAAAGAGCCATACGGTAAATATCTGGAATGCCACGAGTATCGGACCCGGTGATGAAAAAGAAGTGGAAAGACTGCTTAACGCATTGGGATTAAAGGTAAGATTCTTTGCCGAATATTCATCTCGAGATGAATTCAGACTGGTAACCGAAGCCGCGCTTAATGTCAGTATGTGCAATGTCCATGACGATTATATGCTTAAATACTTAGAAGAAAAATTCGGAATGCCTTATGTGATTGCCGGAATGCCTATAGGTTTTGAGCATACAAGAAGATGGATCCTTCAGATTGCGAAGCATTTTAATTTAGAGAAAGAGGCAATTGCCTTAATTGATTCTGAAGAAGCTGTTGCCAAAAAGGCAATCGAACCATTTGTTGCACAAATCAAGGGGAAAAGTGTCTTGATGTGCGGCGGAGTGGTTAGAGTAGGCTCAGAATCAACAGCGCTTAAAGAACTGGGGCTGAAAGTCTTGAGTATTCGCGCATACCATTACGATGAAGGGGCCGAAGAAATATTTGAGGATGTCGCCGAAAATCTACCTGATACACCTGTGGCGGTAAGCAATCAGATTTTTGAAATGACACACCAGATAAAAATGTTGAAACCCGATTTAGTTATATCACATAACGGTACACAAGGATACATTGCGAAACTGGGAGTGCCCTCAATACAGCTTTTTAATGCTGACGGAACATTTTTCGCCTACAACGGTATTTACCAGATTCTGAGACGAATAGTGTTTGAGTTTAAAAACACCTCATACCGTGACAGATTAGCAAGGCATATCAAATTGCCCTACAAGAAAAGTTACTTTGAGGAAGATGCGTTCAAGTACATTAAAAAATAACCGGAAGGAGCTTTATTATGAAACGATTTATTTCTTTAGTAATAGTATTAATGCTTATATTTTCAATGATTGCCTGCTCGAAAAAGGCAGACACAGGCTTTGATGAAACCAAAGAAGAGACCGAGGCCACTCAAGCATCAGAGGAGACCTCAAAGGAAGAGGCAACAGAAGAGACAGATGACGAAGCCGCAAAAGAGGCTGCATATTTGGAAGAACCTGCTTCGAAACGGACAATTCATATTTCCTATGACGGAGGACTCTGCCAGGCGGCCATCCCGATAGCGCAGTTTAAAGGGTTCTTTGAGGCCGAAGGGTTAGATACCGAGCTTACAAAGACAGGCGGAACACAGGACAATGTTCGCGACGCTTTGGCAGCAGGAAAAATAGACACAGCGGCCGGGATGATTGCCGGATGGCTAAAGCCAATAACAAACGGTATTGATTTGCGCTTTACCGTGGGTCTGCACACCGGTTGCGCCAGCGCGTTTGTTCTCGCGGATTCGGATATAACCAAGTTTGAAAAAGGTCAAACCGTCGCGATTAACGGCGGGATAGGCGGGGTTTATCATAATATTGGTTACAGATTTATCGCCCATGATGGTTTTGTGCCCGAAGATTTCACTTGGAAGGATTTCCCCGCTGATCAGACATTATTGGTGCTCCAAAATGGAGAGGCTGATGTGGCGGTATTTTCCGATCAATTAGCCGAGCAATGGGTGCAGGACGGTACATTGCGTCGTATCCGCTCACTTCATGAGGACGAGGATTTCGCGGATGAATCTTGCTGCGTGCTCGGTCTGGCGGGAGAATTCTTGGATGAAAATCCGGTTGCAAGCGAGAAAATCAGCCGAGCTATTTATCAGGCGGCATTATGGATAGGAGAGAGTGACGCCAATAAAGAAGAAGCTGCACAAATCCTGCTGGATAATGGTTACATCAGCGGAACTAAAGAGTATGCGGTTTCATTAATGAAGCTATTCAAATGGGGACTACCTAATGAATTAACTGAGGCAACGCTGGATTTATCAATTACTGATTACCAGAAGCTTGGGGTTATTTCAGATACGATTGACCCCGCTGAGCTAAAGAGCCAAATCTGGGTTCCACTTGATATTGAATAGGACAAACTAACGGAGGAAAGCGCTGATGGAGTCTAATATTTCAGTTCGTGAACTAAAGATACTGGAGGATGCGCCGAAAACTAAACTTCGGCGCACCATTGACAGAGTGCTCTCGGCGCTTCCCTTTGTGCTCGCAGTTGATTTGATATTGATATACGAGCTTTTGCCGAATTTTAAGAAATATGCGGCGAATAAAATCGCTTATCCAGTCAGCAATATTTATACCGTATTATTGGGGGCCGTCGCGGTAGCACTGTTAATTTACTTTATTGTCTCGCTATTTTCGGCGAGGGCGTTTGAGAAACTGCTCTTTAAGGCTCCGTTATATTGTGTAATTTTTCTGATACTGGGAGCTTATGATTTTGCGACATTAAAGACGGGGATACTGCCTTTGCCATATTTTCCGTGGGTGGACCGAATATTAATGGCCATTGTTGAAGACAGGGTGATTTTGCTTGATTGTATAGCGCATTCATTAGTGTTATTATTCGCGGGATACTTTACAGGGACCATTGCGGGGCTCGCGACAGGGATAGGGGCAGGATGGAGTCCGCGGGTACGTTACTGGGTAATGCCTTTGATGAAGTTATTGGGCCCGATTCCTTCTACGACATGGATTTCGATTATCCTTATAATAGCCAGCTCTTTATTCGGCGGTTCGGTTTTTATGATTGCACTGGGCGTCTGGTATCCGGTGGCGATGTCGGCATTTAATGGGGTATCTAATGTGGACAGGAGTAATTTTGAAGTGGCTCGCACTTTCGGTGTAAAGAATGTGGGACTCGTCTTTAAAGTGGCGATTCCTGCCGCAATGCCGAGTATTTTCAACGGGCTGACTCAAGGGATGAGTATAGCTTGTACGGCGCTGATGGTAGCGGAAATGCTGGGAGTTGAAAGCGGACTGGGATGGTATATAAATTGGCAGCGCGGTTGGGCGGAATTCGCAAAGATGTACGCGGCTGTTATCATTATTTGCCTTACATTTACTGCGGTGAACTTAGTATTGACTTTTATTAAGAAAAGAGCGCTTCGCTGGCAGGCTTGAGGATTATTGCTGATTAAATAACAAGGAGAAAGTGATTATTGACCTCTAAAATAATCATAAATGAGATATATGGGCGCAACTGTAGAAATTAACAATCTTTCAAAAATATTTGCAAGGCAGGATACGAGCGGAACACTTAAGGCTCTGGATAATATTGATTTGTCAGTAAGAGAAGGGGAGTTTCTGACCTTGCTCGGAGCTTCGGGATGCGGTAAATCTACGCTGCTTCGCATAATTGCGGGCTTGGAGGTGCCTACGGTAGGCGATGTAAAGTTTAATGGCGAGGCTATTAAGGGGACGGATTCCTCTCGCGGGCTCGTATTTCAGGAACATACGCTTTTCCCATGGCTTTCTGTCAAAGGGAATATTGAATTTGCGCTAAAATCCACAAAGCAATACGCTCAGAAAAAGGGCGAGGTCGACGACTGGATTTCCCTCGCGGGTCTCTGGGAATTTAAAAGAAATTATCCGCATCAGCTCTCCGGCGGTATGCGGCAAAGGGCGGCTCTTGTAAGAGCACTTTCTGTATCTCCAAAATTATTATTATTGGATGAACCTTTGGGAGCGCTTGATAGTTTTACGAGGATGAATCTTCAAGACGAACTCTTAAGGCTTTGGCAGGAACAAAAAAATACAATGATAATGGTGACGCATGACATTGATGAAGCCATCTATTTAAGTCAGAGGGTGGTCGTTATGTCGCCTCGCCCGGGAAGAATCGCGAAAATCATTGATATTCCGATGAGCTATCCGCGAAACAGAGCATCGGGAGATTTTGAAGTCCTGCGAGCGCAGATACTTAAGCTTATGAATTTCGCGAAAGAAGTTCAAGAGGAATATACTATTTAATAATACCCGGACAAAGTTTTCACTTACCGTGCACGTTCACGCAGGGACGTGCTTAAAGTAGTTCTTATTTTCTTTCGTCATTTCGTTAATAATCTGTTATAATTACTCCGTTAACCAAAACTACATTATGCGGGTGAGCACTATTAACAGAAATAAAAAAAGTATTTGCACAATTATATTAATCGTAATAAATGTTGTGGTCTTCTTTGCTCTGTCTTTTATTGGGCAAACCGAAGATGGTGAGTTTATGCTTAGATTCGGAGCGTCCTACACTCCCTATGTTATTGAGAATAAAGAATACTACCGGCTTTTTACTTCAATGTTCTTACACTTTGGTTTTCAGCATTTAGCTAATAACATGGTGATGTTGGGATTCGTCGGCTGGAATGTAGAGGCTGAAGCAGGGAAAGTGAGATTTCTTATTATATATCTGCTCTCAGGTTTGATAGGTAATATAGTTTCGACGATCTGGGATTTAAGAACTGTCACTGACGGTGGCTATGCGGTTTCTGCGGGAGCATCCGGTGCGGTTTATGGGATAATTGGCTGCGCACTTGGCATTGCACTTCTAAACAAAGGACGCATAGGAAATCTTTCACAGCGCGGTTTGATAATAATGATCTTACTGGGAATCTATTATGGAGCGACAGCGGGTAATATTGACAATGCAGCACATATAGGGGGTTTAGTCAGCGGGTTCTTATTGACGTTGATAATATACCGAAGACAAAAAACTGTGAGGTCGGATTATTAATAAAACCCGAATTTAGTATTATGATAAGATAATTAACACATAATAATAATCGAAAGGAAGCGCGCAGGCGCGAAGGTAATGAGAAATGAAAGATGAAAACTGTATTTTTTGCAAACTGGCAAACGGAGATATTCCTACCGCGACACTTTATGAGGATGATGATTTCAGGGTAATATTAGACGCCGCACCGGCCTCAAAGGGGCATGCGCTGATACTGCCAAAGGAACATTATGCCGATCTATATGAGTTAAGCGATGAATTGGCCGCAAAGGTTCTGGTGCTCGCAAAGAAAATGATCACAGAACTCGCACCGAAACTAAAATGTTCCGGTTATAATATTGTCCAAAACAACGGAGAATCAGCCGGGCAGACCGTATTTCACTTTCATCTTCACATGATACCGCGCTATGATGGCGAGGAGAAAATCCTCACTTGGAAGCCGGGAACTCTTAGTGATGAAGTAAAGAATGAGTTGATAAAATAATTATTAAATTCGGCTTGAAAATTTTCTTAAAAATAGATATAATCTGCCTAACGAGCGGCGTGAATCGCGTAAGACCAGTTGATTCACTAGCGCTCGTATTTTTTATGTTAAAGGGGGATTAGACCAATGGACAATTCAAACGCGTTCCTTGAACGTGAGGGACTCGGCGTGCTAATGCGCAAGTTTTCAATTCCGTGTATTATTTCGTTGTTAGTCGGTGCTCTTTACAATATCGTAGATCAGATCTATATCGCAAACGCAGATTATCTCGGCTCATACGGAAATGCCGCTAATACAGTTGTTTTTCCGATGACGGTTATCGCGCTTGCAATCGCGGTTATGATAGGAGACGGTTGTTGCGCATTTGTTAGTATCAGGCTCGGTGCGAAAGATACCGAAAAGGCTCATCGCAGTGTTGGAAATGCTATTTTACTAGTTGTTTTATGCAGTCTTGCATTAACGATATTTTACCTACTGTTTCAAAACGGTATCGTGTCGGCATTCGGCGGGAGAGTAAATCAGGAAACCTATGACTTAAGCCGAGAATATTTTTTCTGGATTGCTCTTGGAATACCGTTTTATATGTTTGGACAGGCAATGAATCCTGTTATTAGGGCGGATGGCAGCCCGAAGTTTGCGATGCTCACAACTGTAGCCGGTGCCATAGTGAATATAATTTTGGATCCGATATTTATTTTCGTGTTTAAATGGGGGATGATGGGGGCGGCTGTAGCGACTGTTATAGGTCAGATTCTGACTGCAGTCTTTGCTCTTTGGTATTTGTTTCATATGAAGGCTGTAAAGTTGCAAAAAAGTAGTTTCACCTTTAACAGCAAGGTTATAAAAAAATTCATACCGCTTGGAATGTGCAGTTTTCTTTCACAAATATCGTTAGTTGCCTCAATGATGGCATTGCAGAACATGGTGATGAAATACGGAGCGCAGGATGCCGTTTTTGGGCAGGCGGAATTTGCCCAAATTCCTATGGCGATTCTTGGAATTGTAATGAAAGTATTCCAGATCGTGATTTCTATTGTCATCGGAATGGCAGCGGGTTGCATTCCTATTGTGGGATACAACATAGGTGCGGGACGTAAAGACAGGGCGAAAGGATTATTCACGCGTTTATTGATTGCGGAAGCAATAGTCGGAGCGGTCGCGTTAGTGGTGGTGGAATTATTGCCGCGACAGCTATTGGGAATATTCGGCGCTGCAAACGAAAGTACTTTCTATACGGATTTCGGAATCAAATCGTTCAGGATTTACCTGTGTATGATGATTTTCGCATGCATAAATAAAGCAGCGTTTATTTACTTGCAGTCACTCGGCCGCGCTTGGGTTTCCACGGGATTATCCATGATCAGAGAAGTTTTATTCGGCGTGGGGTTTGCGCTTTTACTCCCGTTATGGTTTGGGCTTGATGGGGTACTATATTCTATGCCTGTGTCTGATTTCCTCACACTGATTGCCTCGGCTATAGTAATTGTCCAAACATATAAAATGCTAAATGTAAAACAAAAGGCGTTGCAATAACGTAAAATCGCTATTCGGTTCCGTCATTTAGTATTTCCTCGAATAAGCTGATAATCGTGGCTATTGAGTCGTGCTGTCCCGAATCCTGCATTGTTTTTACAAAATCCGCCCGGCGAGTGTATAAATCCATTATAGAAGAAAGCAAAACTTTATTAGTGACTTCTTCTTCCTCCAATACCATAGAAAAGCCCTGTCGCTCAAATGATCTGGCGTTAAGCACCTGATCGCCGCGGCTGGCTTTTGAAGAGAGCGGAATCAGAAGGTTCGGTTTTCTGATAGCAAGAAGCTCGCAGATAGCATTGGCACCGGCTCTGGAGATGACAATATCCGAAAGAGCAAATATATCCGCGAGTTCTTCTTTTATATATTCATACTGCTTATATCCTATAGTGTTGTTAAGAGACTCGTCAAGTTTTCCCTTTCCGCAAAGATGAATGACCTGAAAATTCTCCAGAAGATTATGAATAACAGCCCTTACGGCATCATTTACGAACACTGAACCAAGACTGCCTCCTATAATCAAAAGTACGGGCTTATCTTTATTGAAACCAAGAAACTCACGAGCTTTCTCGGGGTCTCCTTTCAGGAGTTCTTCTCTAATGGGAGAACCGGTGAGAATTGCCTTGCCTTCAGGAAAAAGCTCAACTGTTTCAGGAAAATTACAGCAGATTTTTGCTGCCGAAGATAAAGAAAGCTTATTGGCTAAGCCCGGTGTCATGTCAGACTCGTGGATGACTACTGGCACGCGGCGCCTTTTTGCTGCCACTACAACCGGCACAGAGACAAATCCGCCCTTTGAAAATACAATATCAGGCTCAAGCTGCTTAATCAGTGAGTCCGCTTCGGCCAGACCCTTTATTACACGAAACGGATCTGTCAGATTCTTAAGACTAAAATACCGCCGAAGTTTTCCTGAGGATATGCCATAGAACGGAATGCCAAAGGGCTCAATCAAATCCTTTTCGATTCCATTGTGTGAACCTATATAATGTATATCGTATTCCAAATCCCTTAAATGAGGCAGCAGGGCAATGTTAGGCGTAACATGGCCGGCAGTACCGCCACCGGTGAGAATAATTCTTTTCATGGCGAAATCCTTTCAGTTTGACGTAATTGCAATTATAGCAGGGTTTATACTTTTTTTCAATTTTCCGGGCAAATCGGGGTATCAAGCCCCTTGCCCTATATGGTATAATTACAATGGTATAAAAGTAAGCATATGATAGAAAATGCTCAAGGCTGATAAGCATTTCCCAAGAATATATTGAACCCTTTTTCAAACTGCTTGTTGGATATTACGAAGGAAGCGACAAAAAAGATATTAAGGATTTCCCCTACGGAAACTGCATACAGGGCATTACCTTAACTTAAGAGAGTTTCAATAACTATAAAATAATTGTGCCGGAATCCGGCACATAAAAGGAGATGTTATGTTTGCCATTGACTACTCAATAGAGATAGAAGAAAAGCTGCCGGAAGTGTTGATGGAATCTATAAAAGAGCTTGAAAAGCTCGATAAAGCAGAAGATGAAGTCAATTACATAACAGTAATGGAAGCCTTTGAAGTAGACGCTAAAGGATACTGCAATTGTGGACGTATAACAGAGCGGACATATAGAAATATTTTAAGAAAATATTGCTTAGAAGTATGAGGATTGAAATGCATATATATGAATATTATGATTTTGATAAATGCAAACAAAATACGCGTTCATACGGCGGCAAGGCGGGGGATAAAACAGGCATAATCCTCGATGGTGAAAATTGGCTGTTAAAATTTCCAAAATCCACAAAGAGCTTCCGAGATGTGATGCTATCGTACTCAACTGCGCCGTTATCAGAGTTTCTTGGTTCAAACATCTATAAAAGCATTGGGCTTGATGTTCAGGAAACGTTATTAGGCGAGTTTCGGGGAAAGACAGTTGTTGCCTGTAAGGATTTTTTGCAAAATGGTGATTCGCTTGACGAGTTCATGGACATTATTAATCAGCCAAGTGAATCAATTAGCGATGAAACAAAGGAAAGGTTGTTAGATGATAGTAAAAACGAGATAAACGACATTATTACTGTTATTGAAAATAACCACATACTTAAAAACGTAAACGCAGTAAAAGAGCGGTTTTGGGATATGTTCGTCGTAGACGCATTTATTGGCAATAATGACAGGAATAATGGCAATTGGGGCATAATAAGGCACTTAGACGACACGCTTTCCTTGGCTCCCGTATACGACAATGGGAACGCTTTTTCGAATAAGAGCGATGATTCAAGGATGAAAAAAATACTTAATAATGATGATTTGTTCTTAAATAGTGCATATCACAGTGCTACGTGCTGTTTTATGGAAGATGGAAAATCTATCAATCCGCTTAAATACATACTTTCAGGGAACAACTCGGATTGCAATGAAGCAATAAAAAGAATAGTACCAAGGATAGACATGTCAAAGATAGAAGATATTATATCCTCTGCACCCACCATTACAGAAATACAAATGGCTTTTTACTTGGAATTGGTAACATACAGGAAAGAAGAGGTGTTGGACAAAGCACTTTTAAGAACAATTGAGTATGTGCCGAAACTCGGTACAACAGAAAAGCAAAAAGTACCAAAGATGTAATTGTGCCGAATTTCGGCACAAAAAAATGAAAGGACGATAATCAGTACTTAATAAAACGTGCCGAAACTCGGCAC
>JAISSU010000007.1 GCA_031272985.1 Lachnospiraceae bacterium
TAGGGCACGGGATATCATTTTTCGTCGCGTTCTGCGTGTTTCGCGTGCAGCAAGATAACGATTTCTGCCATTCCGAGGAAAAACGCCGCGCAGAGGATTCCGATTATCCAGCAGCTGAACATTGTTCCGACACCCGCGCCGGCACCCAGGGAACCTACTCTGCTTTCGCCGGTAATATATTGCATCATGTCATTTACTCCGCTTAACGCTATGTTGAGGTAAGTCATGAGATTGCCCACCTGTACGGCTATCACTATACCTGTAATGAAGAAATAAAGGAAAGACAACGCCGCGCATATGCGAAGTAAGAAAGGCACAAATCCAAATGGTTTTTTCGTAAATTTCGACAAATCCGCAGGTTTGCGTTCTTTATAGGGTTGTTGATAATTATGGTCCGAATATCCGTAGCCTGGAGAACCATAGCCTGCATTCTGATAATCGTTGTTTTGATATCCGGCCTGCAAATTACCGTATCCTTGATTAGCATATCCCTGATTATCGTAGCCTTGATTGCCGTAGCCCTGATTATTGTATCCGTTATTCTGATATCCACCCGCCGGATAACCTTGATTACCATAGGGCGGCACTCCCTGCGGGTTTCCGTATCCATTCAAAGCTCCCATTACCGGTTCGGTGGGAAGCACCGGCTCACCATTCGGGAGTAATTCAGTCTGAGCTTCATTAACCACAGCTTCAGACTGTTCGGCAACTGTTTCTGCTACTTCTTGAGTCTCGGTTACAGATTCCTTCACTTCATTCTCGCCTTCAGTGACAGCTTGAGCAATTATTTCCCGCTTCCAACCGCACTGAGTGCAAAATAGCTCTTCATCGTTCATGGGTTTGCCGCAATTCTTACAAAACATGTTCTTTCCCTCACTTTCCTGTGTCTACGACTGCTGTAATAATCTGTTACTGTTTTCTTTCTGCCAATTCATTTCTTCTATAATCCAAAACCTTAATTTCGCAGTTTGAAAATTAATTGCCACCGAGCTGATATTGATATGCGTAAAGCGCAAAGTCCCCTATTGCCGCTCTCATATATGTCGAGTTTGTCACACCGCTTGAGAGCACCACTATCGCAAAGGGCGAGTTTTCTGCGAATACGATTCCGATATCATTTTCCACATCCGAAAGCTCTCCCGTCTTATTTGCGATTTCCAGTCCCGCAGGAAGCTTTGAAGGGATTTTAGTGCGGACCTGCTGTCCTTTCATTATGTTAAGCATACTGCTAAATGGCTCAACGTCACGTTTATTGTATATCTGTTTAAGGAAATTTATGCAATCCTTAAGCGATGTATAATTATCTTTACCGCCGGCGCGTGCCGCGTCATCAAGCATCTTTCGCTCTAAGACCGTATCAAAATACCCCTGATCTTCGAAATATTCATTCAATGCAGGCATACCGAAGTATTCAATAAGCGCATTGGTCGCGTTATTATCACTTTGTTGAATCATCGAAGTAACCAATGACAAAATGGTCTTACCTCCGACGCTCGTATCAAGCGTTATAGACCCTTCCGATGCCTTAACAAAAGCATACTCCATTATAAAGACCTTTATGACACTCGCCGACGGAGCTTTCCCGGAATTTCCGCTGTCGCAATATTCACCGGTATTGAAATAATATACTCCGTATTGCAAATTCACCGAGCCGCTTAATAGTTCCGTATCATCCAGTTCGATTCTTTCGGTGCTCTCATCATCCACCACGGCCTCAACGGTATCGCTTACCGTTTCTTCAGGTAATGTCATATCGGCATTTAATGTGAGACCTTCACCGTCTGCCGCGTCATTTTCCGAAACAGGAACCTCAACGGTTTCGTAGGAGTTAGCTTCCTCCAAGGTCTGTGTCTTATCTGATGGTTTGTCTTTACTTTTTCCAAAGAGCTTAATTCCCATATATACCAAAACCGCCAAAACTATCGCCGACACGATGCAGACAACAATAATTATCATACGTTTGCGTTTCTTTTTTCGCTGTTGTAGCCTTTTTTTTCTAAATGCGTCCCTGTCGGATTGCCGTATGTTTTCCAAATTACTCCTCCGTGAAAATCCCAGTCCTTATTCATAAATAATCTGCAATTAATATATTAATCATTGTCCTTGGTCTTGCACTAATTTTGTCAGCGGCAATTCAAGATTATTAATGTATTCTTCATCAACTTCTAAATCATCGCCGTCTGCCGCTGTCGTCGCCAACTCATCGCATCTCTCATTCTGGGGATGACCATCATGCCCTTTGACCCAAATAAATGATGTATCATGGGGTTTCGCGGCCGCAAGGAGTCGTTCCCAAAGGTCAATATTCTTTACATTTCCGCTGCCTGAGCGTTTCCAGCCCTTCCTAAGCCAGCCTGCTATCCAATTTTTATTAAAGGCATCTGTTATATACTTTGAGTCTGAGTATATCTCAACCCTGCATGGCTTTACCAGCGCTTCAAGCCCCTTAATTACCGCCATCAACTCCATGCGATTATTCGTGGTTAGTTCGAATCCTCCGGAGATTTCTTTCGTGTGCAATATCCCTTTCGAATCCGTATATTCCAGCACCACTGCGTAACCACCCGGACCTCCGGGATTACCTCGTGCGGCACCATCAGTGTATAGTTTAACAAATTGCATATATATCCTCTCAAACACTATAGCTATCAAATCAATTAATTATTAGATCAACTCACTTCAAATTCCTGACCATCATGAGTGACATTTAGTATACGTCCGGCGTAAGATGAAGCTTGCGGATCCGCCTTTATTCTGTCAATAACGCCAAAATCGCCCCACATATGTATGGGAAGGGCATTATTAGTATTCGTGTGCTCCATAAAATACTTAAAGCCTGTGGAATAAGAGTCCTCAAGTCTGCCGTCAAGCGGCAAACAGGCTAAGCTGAATTCTTTCCCTTCGATTTTATCAATTGCGGCTTTGTATTTTACGCGCTGAAAAGTATTGAACGCGTCGGATTCGCCTTCCCAGTGCCACCAGTTCAAATCCCCCGCATGATAAATACTCTCGCCATCCTTTGTAACAATAAACGCGACACCCTCGTCAGTGGATTTCAACGTCTGAATATCAAAACCACTAACATTTGATTCCTGATTCGGTCCGATTCGGTGAATATTATCGCCTTTTTGTTTTAAAGAAACATCGTCTGAGATAACGTAATCAATATTAGTATAAACATTTTGCCATTCAAAGATCTTCAATCGAAAATGGTCGGCGTGACTATGGCTTACAAAAACAATAACAGGGGTTTCCTTTGAAACCTCCGGAATTTTCCCCTGATAATAGTCGAATACAAGCATCGCGCCCTTCCATCGAACAGCAACGCCGCTATGATTAACATATGTGACATACATACCCAAACTGTGTGCCCTTTCCGTCCATTATTAAGCTTCGTTCTGTATGACTGTGACCGCGTGAAGAACCTCAGGTAAAATGTATTCTAAACATTGCTTAACAGCCTGCGGCTTCCCCGGAAGATTTACAATCAGTACCTGACCGCGAATACCGGCTGCGCAACGATTAAGCATAGCCCTTTTCGTAAGCGTCGCCACATGCGCTCTCATGGCTTCGGGAATCCCGCAAACCTGTTTTTCAACGACGTCCAAAGTAGCCTCGGGTGTGCAATCCGTAGCTGCCAAACCCGCTCCCCCAGTAGTCAATATCAAATCGGCCAGCTTTTCATCCGCCATTCTCTGCAATACCGTAGCTATGACAGATCTGTCATTAGGCAGCGCCTTCATGAAAATGACCTTATGCCCCGCACCCTCAACCAATTGTTTCACGACGGGAGCCGCTTTATCCGCCTCCTGCTCCTTATAAACTGCCGTATTCGCCGTAATAACCGCAACTTTCACCTAACCACACCTCCAAATACTATACATTCCGATACTCTAAAACCCGATAATACGGGAAAATGTTGCTTGCTATCTTATATTACCCTTTTTTATCGGTGATTGCAATGAAATTATTCATTCAATTCATGTCCGCAATACGGACAGAATTTATGCTCTTCCTTGTGTTTTTTCTTTTCTTCTTTATTTATCTGCTCGACAAACCCTGATGAAATAATACCTGTGGGAACTGCTACGAGCCCAATTCCCAATAGGGCAATGACACCGCTTAAGATTTTCCCGAGAATGGTAATCGGATAAACGTCGCCATAGCCAACGGTCGTTACCGTTGCGACAGCCCACCAAAGGGCATCCAGTGCATTGCCAAAAGCCTCAGGCTGAGCTGTACTTTCGACGCTATACATTAAGACCGATGCAATTATCATCAATATCACAACAATAAATATTGATGATAAAAGCTGCGTTTTCTTTTTCTTAAAAACATTTCCAATCGCCACGAATGCTGTAGTATAGCGGTTTACCTTGAATATGCGCAAGAGACGAATAATTCTAAGCGAACGCAAGACCCTTAAGTCAATCGGAAGAACAAAGGGCAAGTAAAATGGCACTATCGCAAACAAATCTATTAACGCCATGAATGAAAAAATATACTTTAGCCTCGCCTTATATGGCTTTAATTTCGGAAACATGAGATCCGAAGTCCAGACTCTGGCAATATATTCGATCGTAAAAATGACGACCGAAATGGTTTCAAAAACGCTTAATGTGACGCTTACGGCTTTCGGGAGAGTAAACGTATCAAGAATAACCGTGAGAACGTTAATAATTATTAATGTAATTATTACGCCGTCAAACACATCACTGATTAAATCATTTTGGTCATCATCACGAATTTTATTATATATTCTTTCCTTTAGTGATAATTGTTGTTTAGTTTCCGCCACGAAGTTTTCCCCCCATCATGTTTCGGATTAATTGTAAAAAGAATGTAAACATTATAACATAACCAAGCAGACCATAAAAGCACCCCTTTTCGAGGTGCTTTTCTAATTTGTCGTATTTAGTAATCAAGTTAATAAATTATATTCTGGCTACACCTGTTTTTCTGGCTGCCTCGGCGACTGCTTCGGCGACCTTTGCGGCGACTCCTCTATCAAGGGCGCTGGGGATAATGTAATCGGCATTTAATTTATCAGCAGGTACATAATCCGCTATGGCGCGAGCCGCGGCAATTTTCATATCATCATTGATATCACTTGCGCGGACATCAAGAGCTCCGCGGAAAATGCCGGGGAAGGCAAGAACATTATTAATCTGATTCGCAAAATCGGAACGACCCGTACCTACGATAGCAGCCCCTGCTTCCTTAGCTAAATCAGGCATTATTTCGGGAACCGGATTAGACATGGCAAAAATGATGGGATCCTTTTTCATGGATTTAACCATTTCGGGTGTCACACAATTCGGCGCCGAAACACCGATAAATACGTCAGCGTCTTTTAAGGCGTCGGCAAGGGTGCCCTTTACCATTTTGCGGTTGGTAATTTTAGCGATTTCTTCTTTTTCTGAATTGAGCTTTTCTCTTCCTTCATAGATAGCTCCGGTGCGGTCGCACATAATTACATCTGAAAGACCAAGTGAAATCAAAAGTTTAATAATGGCGATACCGGCGGCACCTGCTCCGCTTGTGACAACGCGAATTTCATCCAATGATTTTCCTGTTAATTTAAGAGCGTTCAGCATTGCGGCCAGCGTAACAACAGCAGTTCCATGCTGATCATCATGGAAAATCGGGATATCGCAGCGCTCTTTTAATTTACGCTCGATTTCAAAGCAACGGGGAGCGGAAATATCCTCGAGATTAACTCCTCCGAAACTCCCGGCGATAAGCGCTACCGTATTAACAATATCATCTACTTCCTTTGAACGAACGCAAAGCGGAAAAGCGTCAACATCCGCGAATGATTTAAACAGAACGCATTTACCTTCCATAACGGGCATACCCGCCTCGGGACCGATATCTCCCAATCCCAGAACAGCGGTTCCGTCGGTCACAACGGCGACTAAATTCGGACGTCTGGTATACTCATAGCTTTTGTCAATGTCTTTGTTGATTTCCAAACAGGGTGCCGCAACTCCGGGAGTATAGGCGATGGATAAATCATCCTTATTCTCCAATGTACAACGTGAGACCACCTCAATTTTGCCCTTCCATTCGGCATGTTTCTTAATTGCTTCTTTTGCGTAATCCATAGCTTCCTCCTTATATTTTACTGATAGTAATATTATTTCAGATAGTCTACCTGCGAATAAAGTTCAGGCAGTACTTCTTCTTTTACTTCGTTGAATTTCTTTTTATTATCTTCGAAAAGATTGTTCCCCAATGTGTCAATGGATATCAGAATCGGTCCGAAGTCCTTTACTCTCATGACCCACATGGCCTCGGGCATGCCCAGCTCCGGCCATTCTACGCCTTCGACATCTAAAACCTGTTCGGCCGCTAATACCGCACAGCCTCCGGGAAATACACCGTGGACGGCAATGCTTTCCTTACAACCTTCGGCGGTTTCAAGTCCCATTCCGCCTTTTCCGATGATAAGCTTTACACCCGTCTCCCTGATAAAATCCCTCTCGGAATTTTCCATTCTCATGCTCGTAGTAGGACCAATCGAAATAACGTCATATTTACCCGGCTCATCTGCCCTTTCTTTCATTATCGGTCCGGCGTGAAAAACGGCAATACCATTTAAGTCTACAGGTAATTCGCGATGCTGCTTTACCACTCTATGATGCACATCGTCGCGTCCGGTAATCAGACGCCCGGTCAGGTAAACCAAGTCTCCGATGCGTAAATCCATTATATCCTCGTCTTTAATGGGAGTCGTCAGATGCTTTATATTCATAGGGTCACCCCCTTATGTGTCAATAATTCATAGCTTAGGTCATGATTAATTCTGATACAAGCTCTGCGGTGTGCCCAGCACCCTGTAGACATGCCAACCGCTAAAGTCGAAGGGTGTCTGCCTGCCTGCTCGATATGTACCGCCATAACTGAAGCATTTCCGGAAACACCGCCCGGTCCTATCTTAATTCTATTAATAGCTTCTTCCATTTTCAGTTCCAATTCGGCAGCCTTTTGGTTTTTGTTGCGCGTTCCGATTCTGCGCAGCAATGCCTTCTTTGATAGCTTCGCTGCGACCTCAACGCTTCCTCCGATACCGATACCCAGCAAAAGCGGTGGGCAGGCATTGACCCCGTAAGAAGTCACCTGATCCAGTATGTATTTCATTGCCCCCTCGTAGCCTTCAAGAGGCATAAGGACCTTTGCGGTACCGGGAAGAGAACAACCGCCGCCTGCCATATACATATATATCGTGACCGAATCGCAGTGCGGTAATACCTCCCAGTCTATCCAAGGGATTCTGGTGCCCGTATTATCACCCGTATTATATTCGTCGAAAATCTCTACGACATTATGACGAAGCGGTGCCTCTATTGTGGCCTTTTTTACCGCCTCGCGTAAGGAATCTTCTGTCTCGTCAATCAACGGGAAACCCGAACCCACCTGTACGAAATACTGCAATACACCGGTATCCTGACAGCAGGGTCTGTCCAATTCACTCGCCTTTTCAAGATCCGAAAACATCGCGTCATAAAAAAGCTTCGCCATGGGCGAATCCTCTTTTTCACGCATCAAAGTAAGCCTTTCAACTACATCATCAGGGAGATGCTTTGAAGAATAGCCGGTGAAAGCGGCTAATATGTCTATGAATTTTTGTTTTTCGGAAGTGGTCATAATTGTATTATCAATCCTTAAATGTGAAAATTACTCCAAATTTCTTTAAGCGAAAACCCAACAATAATAGTATAGGTCATACCAATTTGCGCTGTCAATGGTAAATTACAAAAACATGACAAATTTAATTGAGTAAGTCCTTGTCATATTATTAGTGGTTTATTAAAAAACCAAAGCGGTTTAAAAGCTGTACCGATTTACCAATCCACCTGAGCATTCTCAAATCTATTTTCACGAATCATAAGCTCATTTACGGCTTCTCTCGGATTTTTATCATGGAATAACACGGCATTAACAGCCTCGATGATAGGAAGTGACACTTTGTATTTCTTTCCTAAAGCTACCGCGGCCTTTGTGGAATATACGCCCTCCACCACCATCTGTACTTCATCCATCGCTTCTTTCATGGATTTTCCTTGACCGATAAGAATCCCGGCGCGGCGATTGCGGCTATGCATGGAAGCGCAAGTCACGATTAAGTCTCCCATTCCGGTAAGCCCCATAAAGGTCTGCGGTGCTCCGCCTAATTTTTCTCCAAGCCTTGCGATTTCAACGATACCCCTGGTAATAAGAGCAGCCTTCGCATTGTCTCCATATCCCAGACCATCAGCGATACCTGCCGCGAGTGCGATGACATTTTTAAGTGAGCCGCCCAGTTCCATCCCGAGGCGGTCGGAAGTGATATACACTCTGAAAACCTCATTCATAAAGGTCTTTTGTAATTTGTGTGCCAGCTCTTCACTTTTTGCTCCTATAACAACGGTGGTCGGCAAACCCCTGCCCACCTCTTCGGCATGACTGGGACCGGATAAGACCGCTACTTCGGCGTCAGGAATTTCATCCTCTATCTGTGCGGAAAGTGTCATCAGCGTAGTTTCTTCAATACCTTTTGCCACATCGACAATTATTTGTCCTTTCTTAATGAAGGGTCTCATAATTTTAGCGGTAGAACGCGTATATGGAGAAGGTACTGCGAGAACGAGTAAATCCTTTTCTTTAATCGCTGATTCTAAATCAGTAGTAAATTCCATCTCATCCGGTAATTTTACTCCCGGAAGTTTTGCTTCATGCTCCCGCTTTTCGGATAGCATCTTTATTTCATTTTCATCAATTGACCAGACACAAATATTATGTCCGTTTTTAAAAAGAAGATTCGCCAAGGCAATGCCCCAACTTCCCGCTCCGATAACGCCGATTTTACTCATGTCAACCACCTTTATTCTTTCTTTTTTCCAAATGTCAGTTTGTTTTCAGTTCCTTTAATAAGCCTCGCGATATTCGCCCTATGCTGCCAGAAAGCTAAAATGGCAAAGAATATCGCAATCAAGTATATCTCAATGCGCCCGGAAACCGGCACATTAAAACCTCCTGTTTCCCCCACTATTATTACTTCAATCAGATATGTGATCACCAATCCGAGACTCGCCACAGAAACATAACGGGTCAGAAGATTGACTCCGATAAATTCAATAAAACAGATGATTATCATCCAGATATTGGCGGTGCTTAAGATAACTCCGCCGGTAGCGGCAATGCCTTTTCCGCCTTTAAATTTAAGATAAAAAGGATAATTGTGCCCAAGGACGACTCCCAGTCCGGCGTACATACAAAGTACAGATGTCACCCTTCCCATGATATGCCCGTAAATGAGCCTAACGACGACTACCGCCACAATCGCTTTCATCAAATCACCAATTAAAGTGGCGACTCCGGCCTTCCACCCCAGTGTGCGCATGGCGTTTGTAGTGCCTGCGTTTCCGCTGCCTTTTTCACGAATGTCAATATGCTTTATCTTTCCGATAAAATATGCCGTTTGAAACAAGCCGAACCCGTACCCGATGATAAGACTGATGATTCGTGTTACCATAGTACCCTCCATATGCCATTTTTTTATTGTCAGGGGAACGCCCCTACTTTTCTTTATATGCCGGAAGTGTTCCTGTGGTTATACTTATAAAGTTAATCATTCTCGCTTCTCTCACGAATAAGTATCCTGATCGAAGTCCCTGCAAAACCAAAGGCTTCGCGGATTTTATTTTCCAAATAACGCATATAAGAGAAATGTGCAAGGTCTTTATTATTGACAAACAATACAAATGTCGGCGGTTTTACCGAAACTTGAGTCATATAATAGCATTTCAGCCTTTTGCCTTTATCTGACGGGGGCTGATTCAATGCGACCGCTTCCATCAGAATTTCATTTAAGACACCTGTCGCGACTCTTAAATTCTGATTCTGAATTATCAAATCAATCATATCAAAGAGCTTTCCGATTCTTTGACCCGTCAGTGCCGAAACATATTGAATCTGCGCATAAGGCAGGTAAGAAAGGACTTGTCTGATTTTATCCTCGTATTCGCGGGTGGTTTTTGTGTTTTTTTCGATCGCGTCCCACTTGTTAACCACAATGAGTATACCTTTTCCGCGTTCGTGCGCAATTCCCGCGATTTTAGCGTCCTGCTCGGTTATGCCCTCTACCGCGTCAATGACGAGCAACGCTACGTCGCTTCGCTCCAATGCGGTCACCGTGCGGATAATACTGTAGCGTTCCAAGTCCTCTTTAATACGGCTCTTTCTGCGCAGACCGGCGGTATCGATGAATACGTATTCCCGACCGTTCCATTCCACGTCCGTGTCAATGGCATCGCGAGTGGTGCCCGCGATATCCGAGACAATCACCCGGCCCTCTCCCAGAATTTTATTAATAATGGAAGATTTACCGACATTGGGCTTTCCTACGACGGCTATCCGCGGACGGTCATCTATCGCGTCGTCTTGTGTATCATCGGGAAAATAAGTAACGACCTCATCAAGCAAATCACCTATTCCGGTTTTCCCTATGGCGGATATAGGGATGGGATCTCCTATTCCCAGTGAATAAAATTCATAGACATCAGCGCTGTGTTTTTCGAAATTATCGACTTTATTGACCACCAACAATACGGGTTTTTTACTGCGTCTTAAGAGATCCGCCACCGCGATATCGCTCTCGGTAACGCCTTCTTTTGAATCGGTCATGAATAAAATTACATCCGCCGTATCTATGGCTATCTCCGCCTGCTCCTGCATTTTAGCGGGGATTACTTCTGTACTCTTTGGTTCGAGACCGCCCGTGTCAATTATGGTAAACGTTTTATCTATCCATTGGGATTCGGCGTAAATACGATCCCTCGTGACTCCGGGCGTATCCTTCACAATAGATATCTTCTCTCCCGCCAGAGCATTAAACAGTGTTGATTTTCCTACGTTCGGTCTCCCGACGATTGCAACTATGGGTTTTGACATTAGTATTCCTCACTGCATGAGAATCGCTTTTGCAAATTCATGCCCGTTCGATATTACAACTTTCACGCCCACTTGTAAAGACTCGGAAAGGTCTTCAACAGAAATGTCATCCAAAAATTTATCCTGTTCGCTTCGAAGCATATTAGAAGGTATTAAAAGTCTCTCGCCGAGGGGCTTTCCCTTTAACTGTGCGAGCAAATCACCTCCGGTGACGAGACCCGCAACTGTAATTTTCTCTCCGAAAAAGTCGTTACAAATCGGATAAACATTGATTTTCAAATTCCTCGTATGATTCTTGGCAAAAATCATAAGTCTTTCGGCGAGGTCTTTTATATATGGATATGCCAGAACGCCGGTGGCAATGCTGATTTCGCGTGAGTACGCCTCTTCGTATTCATCTATGGCTTCATCAAATTCCTCCAGAAATGAGCGCAACATTCCGACTCCATTTTCTATCTGAGGATATCCATCATAAGTGTCTTCACCCGGCAAATCAACCTCTGCCAGAAGGTACCATTCATCGGCGGCGTGAACGAAGTGCGAGGGCTCACAGTCATCAAAGTCAAATTCCTCGTTAGCCTCATTTGTATTGACAAAATCCGCATTAGTGGTACAAGGCAAATTCGAAGCGGGATGGCTTGATTTTAGGTAGAATTCGTCTTGGAGTTTATGTATCAGAGAAAGCACCTGCAGCGCGTCCTCTTTATTAAAAGGTTCTAATTTACACAGTCCATCCCTGAATTTCGTTAGTCCCACAGGGACCACAGACAAACTTTGCATATAGGGCATAAACTTTGCGAGATCCCTGATTGTTTTTTCTAATTCCTCCCCGTCGTTGATTCCCTTGCAAAGGACAATCTGGGCATTCATGCGAATCCTCGCATTATAAAAACGACGCAATTTATCCAGCACTACTCCGGCGAAACGATTTCCCAGCATCCGGCAACGAAGTTCAGGATTAGTAGTATGAATAGAGATATTAATCGGCTCCATGTGATACTTTATTAAGCGGTCAACATCGTGCTCGCTCAGATTAGTCAGAGTAATGTAATTTCCCTGCAAAAAGGAAAGTCTCGCGTCATCATCCTTAAAATACAGAGTTTCTCGCATCCCGGGCGGCATTTGGTCAATAAAACAAAATATGCATTTATTGCGGCATGCCCGATAATCATCCATCAGGCTTTCCTCAAAGCCCAGCCCTAAATCCTCATCCGGCTCCTTTTCGATTTCATAAATCAGTGATTTCCCATCAGATGTCAAGATATGAAGCGCGATAGTATCGTCTTGAGTCAGAAAATCATAGTCAAAAATGTCTTCAACATATTCTTCATTAACCGCCACTAAATAGTCGCCGACCTCAATGCCGATCGCATCACAAATACTACCGGGCTCAATATGGCTGATATAATGCCCTGCGCGCCTGCCCATTTTCATACGTCTTCGATTTTGTTCGAAGATGATATCATCATAATTTTCCATGTCGATATTTTACCAAAAAATACACATGGTTACTATAGGCTGGGATTCGAAATTTCTGTGAATTCGCGCACGGTTTGTGTTGTGCTTAACAAGCGCGTAGCAATATGCACGTTTTTCTTGCACCTGATTATTATTGGTATTATAATTATTGTGTTGAAATCGCTGACCAAAGCAAACACTCGCAGTTGAATAATTTTTGCTCAAATGGGCTAAGCTCGTGCTAATTCCTCTTCATGTCTCGCCATCAAGGCGTGTATTCTGTCAGTCGGATTTAAGACCTGTCCGATACTGATGTCGTGATTCAGGGAATCTATGATTAGTGCTAAATATTTGCTCATATCAGCGGCAACATAGTATGGTCTTTCTTTTATTTCGGGCGGCTGATAGTTTAAGTTCGTACTCACAAGCAAATTCAAAATTCCTTTATTGTAGTAGTCGTCAAACTTCTCCAGACCTTCGGTGAACAATCCGAATGTAGCGCAACAGATCACGCGCTTTGCGCCCTTATCTTTGATTTTCCCTGCCACATCAAGTATACTTTCGCCGGTAGCAATTAAATCATCAATAATAATTACATCCTTACCTTTTACGCTATCGCCTAAATATTCATGGGCGACAATTGGATTCTTCCCATCTATTACCTGTGAATAATCTCGGCGTTTATAGAACATTCCCATCTCCACCTTTAGGACGCTTGAAAGGTAAACTACCCTGTGCATGGAACCTTCGTCGGGGCTGATTACGCATAGATGGTCTTTATCAATTATCATATCGGGAATACGCCGCAAAATCGCTTTCATGAACTGATAAGGAGGATTAAAATTATCAAAGCTGTTTAGGGGAATAGCATTCTGTACTCGGACGTCGTGCGCGTCAAAAGTAATTATCGTATGCACACCCATCTCGATTAATTCCTCGAGTGCTAACGCACAATCAAGTGATTCGCGTTTTGTACGTTTGTGCTGGCGGCTCTCATAAAGGAACGGGAGGACGACATTTATTCGATGTGCCTTTCCCGTAGCTGCGGCGATTATCCGTTTTACATCTGCAAAATGATCGTCGGGTGACATATAATGCAAATGTCCGCTGACCGTATAAGTTAGACTGTAATTGCTGACATCCGAAATAATAAATAAATCTTTTCCGCGGACTGATTCATTTAATACCCCTTTTCCTTCTCCTGTACCGAATCGCGGACATCTCATTGAAACAAGGTAATTATCCATCTGGTAAGTGGAATAAAGCGGGGAATTCAAGTCTTCTTTAAGAGTGTCCTTGCGAAAACCCACGATATAGTCATTTACCTTTTTACCAAGTTCCTGACAGCTCTCAAGGGCTGCGATTTTCAACGGTGCCACAGGTAAAGCGGATTCCATTAATTCAATGCTGGTCATGTGTTCCTCCATGGTTATATATTACAAGGGTTTGCCGAAGACCGGTGGGGGCGCATGGGACTACCTACGATATAATTCGCACGCGAACAACGCCGTCGACTGCGCGTAATTTTTCGGCGAGGTCGTCAGGGATTTGCGAATCTATATCAATTATTGTACAGGCATAGGCGCCTTTATTTTTATTTGCCATGTCGGCAATATTTAAGTTTTCCTGAGTGAGAATACCTGTGAATTGACCAATCATATTCGGAATATTGCGATGAAGCAATAAAACGCGGGTCTTTCCTGTCCCCAATATCCCCATGTCACAGTTCGGAAAATTCACGGAATTCTTAATATTCCCGTTTTCAAGGAAGTCCCGAAGCTGATTTACAGCCATTTTTGCGCAATTATCCTCGGACTCCTCGGTGGAAGCTCCAAGATGCGGAATTACTATGGCGCCCTTTGCTCCGGCTGTGGTAGTAGTCGGGAAATCCGATACATAATGTTTAATATGACCGCTCTCCAATGCGGCTACCATCTCATCTTCATCAACCAGAGTACTGCGTGAAAAATTAAGCACTACCGTGCCCGTTTTCATTAATTCTATCGCCTTTTTCCCTATCATTCCGATTGTTTCTTCATTCGCGGGAATATGCAAGGTAATATAGTCACATTCTTTGAAAATATCCTCAAGCGCCTTAGCATGGCGTATGCTGCGGGATAATTGCCATGCCGAATCCACTGAAAGATACGGGTCATAGCCAAGTACATCCATTCCGAGCGCAACGCCTGAATTTGCAACCAAAATTCCGATTGCTCCGAGGCCTATTACACCGAGTTTCTTTCCATATAGCTCATTGCCCGCAAAGGCCTTTTTAGCTTTCTCGGCGGATTTAGCTATATCCGCGTCATTAATATTCTCATGCACCCATTCTATACCGCCCACAATATCCCGGGAGGCAAGAAGCAATGCCGCAATCACGAGTTCCTTTACCCCATTAGCATTCGCTCCGGGAGTATTAAAAACCACTATTCCATTTTCGGAAGCTCTGTCAAGAGGGATATTATTTACACCCGCTCCGGCTCTGGCAATCGCCTTTAATTCTTCGCCAAATTCAGATTCAAGCATTGAAGCGCTCCTGACAAGTATTGCGTCGGCGCCTTTTTCATCCGTAGCAGGTGAATAAACATCTGTGAACAAACCCAGCCCTACCTGTGCAATCGGGTTCAGACAATGATAGTAGTACATGGTAAGACATTCCTCCAATATTTATATTTATAAATTATCTTTTTCAAAACGCTTCATAAAGGCAACGAGCGTGTCCACACCGCGCTCAGGCATTGCATTATAAATGCTCGCCCTCATCCCTCCGACACTTCTGTGGCCTTTTAGGTTTTCAAAGCCCGCTTCCTTTGCTTCCGCAACAAATTTAGCGTTCAATTCATCAGAATCGGTTACAAATGTGACATTCATCAAGGAGCGGTCCTTAACCGCCGCCGTTCCTTTGAATACTTCACTTGAATCAAGGAAATTATATAGCTTTTCGGCCTTCCTTTCATTTCTTTCCTTCATAACAGAAAGCCCGCCCTGTTTTTTAAGCCACTTAAACACCTTTCCGCAGATATAAATGCCATAGGTCGGCGGAGTATTATATAGAGAGCCGGTATCAGCATAAGTCTTAAATTTAAGCATGGTAGGCGTTTCGGGCAATACATCATCGGTAATCAAATCTTCTCTTATTATCACAATCGCAAGCCCTGCCGGTCCTATATTCTTCTGGACACCGCCATAAATCACTCCGTATTTCGTAACGTCCACGGGCTCAGACAGGAAACAGGAAGAAACATCCGCGACCAAGACTTTTCCTTTTGTGTCGGGTAATGTCTTATATTTCGTGCCATAAATCGTATTATTCTCACATATGTAAACATAGTCCGCGTCAGGCGAAACAGGCAAATTCGAACAATCAGGAATATAGCTGAAATTTTTGTCCTTCGAGGAGGCAATGATTTTGGCATCCGTGTATCGTCCGCCTTCTTCATAGGCCTTTTTAGCCCACTGACCGGTAATGATATAATTTCCAACACCATTTCTGCTTAAGTTAAGCGGAATCGCCGAAAACTGTGTCGAAGCCCCTCCCTGCATAAACAACACCTTATAATCAGATGGAATCACCATCAAATCGCGCAAATCAGCCTCAGCTTCATCAATAATAGATTGAAATACTTTACCGCGATGGCTCATTTCCATTACGGACATACCGCAACCGCGGTAATCAAGCATTTCCTGTGCGGCTTCCTGCAATACTTCCTCCGGCAAAATCGCCGGACCCGCCGAAAAATTATAAATTCTACTCATATTGTCACCATTTAATTTCACCCAATAATAATCACCCTTTTTTCTGTGCTTAGTTTACTCAACTAAAGCAACGCTGTCAAATACAAGTTCGTTAATTCTTTGACTTTTATATCCTCTTTTATATCCTTAAAGATCCGCCTCGTCGAAAGCCTCTTTAATAGACGCCCCGGGTGCGACCATAGGCCAGACCTTATCATCTCTGTCTATCACGCAGTCAATTACGTATGGTTTTTTGCATGCCAGTCCTTTTTTGAGTGCATTTGAAAACTCATCCAATGAACTGACGTGCTCTCCCTCTACCGAAAAGCCTTCGGCAATCTTGATGAAATCAACCGAATCATCGAATACCGTTGCGGAATAGCGCTGCCCGTAAAAAATATTCTGCCATTGGCGAACCATACCCAAAACCCCGTTATTCATTACGACAATAACAACGGGAATATTGTATCTCGCAGCAGTCGCAAGCTCAATCAGATTCATCCTGAAACATCCGTCGCCCGTCACTAAAACAACGCTCTTTTCGGGTTTAGCCTTCTTTGCGCCTAAAGACGCTCCGAGGCCATAGCCCATTGTCCCAAGTCCTCCCGAGGTAATAAAGGTTCGTGGCTCCTGGAACGCGTAGTATTGCGCCGTCCACATCTGATGTTGACCTACGTCTGTGACCATAATTGCATCACCTTTTGTCTGTCGATAGATTTCAGAAACTACCGCGGGACCACAAAAACGATCTTCAGGATAGGTGAGCGGGTATTTGTCCTTATTTGCCAATATTTTTTCGACCCATTCCGAATGCTTTTGCTGTTTCAGTCTGCCATTAATGGCAGTCAGAATCACCCTGACATCTCCGGCGACGCCTGCTGTAATATGGACATTTTTATTCATCTCTGCAACATCTATATCAAGATGCAAAATTTTAGCATTTTCTGCAAATTTAGCGGTATTTCCAGTTACTCTGTCCGAAAATCTCGCTCCGATTGCTATTAAAAGATCACACTCGCTGACTCCGTAATTAGATGTCTTCGTTCCGTGCATTCCGAGCATACCCGTGTAGAGTTTATCGGCGCCGGAAAAAGCGCCTTTTCCCATCAGGGAATCACAAACAGGCGCGTCCACCTTTTCTGCGAATTCTTTTAATTCCTGTTTCGCACCCGAAGCTACGGCTCCGCCTCCCACAAAAATGAAGGGCTTTTTAGCATTTTCAATTAAGTTAAGTGCCTTCTCAAGCTCATCTTCTTTAATAACACCTTTCGGGTAGTATTTTTCCGGTGTGGAAGGTTTATATTCCGCCTCCGAAGCGGTCACGTCCTTTGTAATGTCAACCAAAACAGGACCCGGACGACCTTTTCTGGCAATTGCGAAAGCGCTTCTGATCGTGCCGGCTAAGAAACGTATATCTTTTACAATGTAATTATGTTTAGTAATAGGAATGGTGATTCCCGCGATATCGACCTCCTGAAAACTATCGCGCCCAAGTAATGAGACGCCCACATTACAGGTAATCGCAACAATAGGCACCGAGTCCATATGAGCTGTGGCAATGCCGGTCACTAAATTAGTGGCACCCGGTCCGCTCGTCGCGAAGCATACTCCTACCTTCCCAGTGGCTCTCGCGTAGCCGTCAGCAGCGTGGGCGGCACCCTGTTCATGCGCCGTCAATATATGTGTGATTTCGTTTTGATGTTTGTATAATGCGTCATAAATATTCAAAATGGTGCCGCCCGGATACCCAAACACAGTATCCACGCCTTGTTCCTTTAAACATTCAATGACAATTTCAGCTCCTGTTAATCTCATTTCTATATCCTCTGCCATTATTATTAATCGGGGGACGCCCCCGGCACCCCTTACACTCCACGTTATTAAAACTAAATAATTCGAATAATTTACAATTTACTACAATCAATAATCTTATTATTACTTTATTTCGAGAATCGCCCCACGGTCTCCGCTCGTGACCATTTTCTCGTAACGCGCAAGATACCCTGTCTTTACTTTCGGTTCTTTCGGCTGCCAATTGGCTTTTCTTTTTTGCATTTCCTCTTCGGAAATGTCTACTGAAAGGCTCAAATTCGGAATATCAACCGTTATTAAATCTCCTTCTTCTACGAGAGCTATTGGTCCTCCAACTGCCGCCTCGGGCGAAACATGCCCTATGGAAGCACCTCTGGAAGCGCCTGAAAATCTCCCATCCGTTATGAGCGCTACGCTGCTTCCTAAGCCCATTCCGGCAATCGCCGATGTCGGATTAAGCATCTCCGGCATACCGGGACCTCCCTTAGGCCCGACATAACGAATAATAACCACGTCGCCTTCTATAATTTTTCCGCCCTTTATTGCAGTGATTGCATCCTCTTCACAGTCAAATACCCTCGCGGGTCCCGAATGTGTGAGCATTTCCGTGGCAACAGCCGAGCGCTTTACCACAGAACCATCCGGTGCCAGATTCCCCTTTAGTACAGCCAAGCCACCTGTTTCGCTGAAAGGCTTTTCTATCGGGTGAATAACATTTTCGTCAAGATTGACGACGCCTTTAAGATTCTCTCCTAAAGTTTTTCCCGTCACAGTCAAGCAATCGGTATTTAGAAGTCCCTTCATATTAAGCTGCGCCATTACAGCCGACACTCCGCCCGCCTCGTTTAAGTCTTCCATATAAGTGGGACCCGCGGGTGCTAAATGACAGAGGTTCGGCGTTTTTTCACTGATTGTATTGGCGAAAGCCATCTCAAAATCCATACCGATCTCATGAGCAATAGCGGGCAGATGCAACATACTGTTCGTAGAACACCCGAGCGCCATATCGACAGTCAGAGCGTTTATTACAGCCTCCTTTGTCATGATATCTAAAGGACGTATACCCTGCTTTAGTAATTCCATGACCTGCATGCCCGCTTTTTTCGCAAGTCTGATCCGTTCGGAATATACCGCCGGAATAGTTCCGTTTCCGGGAAGCCCCATTCCGAGAGCTTCGGTCAGACAATTCATGCTGTTTGCGGTATACATTCCGGAGCATGATCCGCATGTAGGACAGACTTTATTTTCAAATTCAATCAGCCCTTCATCATCCAAGAGGCCTGCCGCGTTCGCACCAACTGCCTCGAATATGCTCGAAAGACTGGTCTTTTTTCCCGCCACTTTCCCCGCGAGCATAGGACCTCCGCTGACAAATATCGTGGGAACATTGACGCGGGCTGCCGCCATCAATAGCCCTGGTACATTTTTATCGCAATTTGGTACCATGACGAGAGCGTCGAATCCATGCGCCATTGCCATTGCTTCGGTGGAATCCGCGATTAAATCCCTTGTTACAAGAGAATATTTCATCCCGATATGTCCCATCGCAATCCCGTCGCAAACCGCAATCGCGGGGAATACTACCGGCGTACCACCTGCGTATGCAACGCCGAGCTTTACAGCCTCAACGATTTTATCCAAATGAATGTGTCCGGGTACAATCTCATTGTATGAGCTAACTATGCCGACTAAGGGCCTTGCCAGTTCTTCTTTTGTAAAACCCGCAGCGTTAAAAAGCGAACGGTGCGGTGCCTGTTGTTTTCCTGTTTTTACTGAGTCACTTCGCATGATATCAAATCCCCCATCTTAGCTGTGCCAACCGTCATTTCATTGTTTTCAAATGCTATATCTTTTGTTCTGTAACCTTTTTCAAGGACAATTCTGACCGCTTTTTCTATTGCAAGAGCCTCTGCTTCAAGTTTAAATGAGTGGCGAAGAAGCAGTGCCGCTGATAGAATCGCCGCGATAGGATTGGCTATGCCACATCCTGCAATATCAGGTGCCGCTCCGCCGCTGGGTTCATAGAGTCCGAAAGATGTATTGTTTAAACTCGCGCTTGCGAGCATACCTATAGAGCCTGTGATCATGCTCGCCTCATCGGATAATATATCCCCAAACATATTCTCTGTTAAGACAACGTCAAAATGCTTCGGGTCTTTAACAAGCTGCATGGCACAATTATCCACTAATATATGCTCGACACTGACATCTGGATAATCGTCCGCGACTTCATTGACTGTTTTCCTCCAAAGCCTGGATGAGTCAAGGACGTTAGCCTTATCCACGCTAATCAGTTTTTTATTTCGTAAGAGCGCGATTTCAAATGCCCTTCTCGCGACTCTTTCGATTTCGCTTTTCGTATACACAAGTGTATCTACCGCCTTTATTTCACCGTTTTCTTCTGTGGTGGAACGATTCCCGAAGTACAGACCTCCCGTAAGCTCGCGCACTATTACAAAATCAAACCCGCCTCTTGTAAGCTCTTCTTTTAAGGGGCAGGCAGCGCTTAACTGCGGATAGAGGATGGCGGGGCGAAGATTCGCAAATAAGTTTAATTCTTTTCTGAGTCTTAATAACCCTGCTTCAGGGCGCTTTTGCGGCGGGAGCTTGTACCACGGGGATGTATTTGTATCTCCCCCGATTGAGCCCATCAATATCGCATCTGCCTTCTTCGCTTTTTCTAATGTTTCATCTGTCAAAGGCTCTCCATAGGCATCAATGGAAGCTCCGCCGAGGAGCAACTCCTCATATTCGATTTCATGTCCGAAAAGCGAAAGTGTCTTATCAAGGACTTTTCTCGCTTCGGCGACAATCTCCGGACCGATTCCATCGCCCGGAATAACAGCTACTTTGAGTTTCATCATCATTCTCCATTAAAGATATAGAATAAACAGAATTCTAACATATTTCTGTCATTCTTGAAAGAGCGCGTATTTATTATTTTCAGGGTGTGAACTTAATATAATAATTTTAGTAAACTCGTTCCTATCAGGTGGTCGGGCAATTCCACATTAAAATTATCGGCAACAGTTGCTCCTATTACAGCAAATGTCTCCTGCTCGGGTAAGGGGCCATCTCCTTTGAATCCTTTTGAATAGGCTAAGAACGGGACTTTTTCGCGGGTATGGTCGGTGCCTTTATAGGTCGGGTCATTTCCGTGGTCGGCTGTGAGTATCAATAAATCGTCTTCCCGCAATTTCGGCAAAAGTTCACCCAATTTTACATCAAAGCGCTCCAATTCTTCGCCATAACCGATTGGGTTTCTTCTATGTCCCCAAAGTGCGTCAAAATCCACTAAATTCACGAAACAAAGCCCTTCAAAATCTCTGCTTGCTATTTCTATTGTCTGCTCCATGCCATGCACAGATGAATTAGATTTATTGCCCTCGGTAATACCGTAATCATCAAATATATCCTTTATTTTCCCGACTGAAATCACTGAAAGTCCTTTATCACACAAAGCATTCAAAACTGTAGGATACGGCGGTTTAAGGGCATAATCATGGCGATTTGAAGTGCGGACAAATTCGCCCTTTTTCTTTCCGATATAGGGTCTGGCAATTATGCGTCCAACCTTCCATTCTTCTTTCATGGTGAGGTTTCTCGCTATTTCGCAACAGCGGTAGAGTTCTTTTAGATCAAATGTCTCTTCATTTCCGCAGATTTGCATTACAGAATCCGCCGAGGTGTAAACAATCATATGTCCGGTGGCTATTTCTTCCTCTCCCAATTCATCGAGAATCACCGTACCGCTCGCAGCCTTATTTCCTATTACTTTATGACCTGTTTGCTTTTCTAATTCATCTATTAATTCTTTCGGGAATCCGGTATCTGTAAATGTGATAAAGGGTTTTGTGGTGTAGACTCCCATCATTTCCCAGTGACCGGTCATTGTATCTTTTCCGAGACTTTTTTCGTTTAATTTCGCATAATAGCCCAATGGTCTCTCTACCGCAGCAACACCTTTTATTGGACGAAGATTGGCAATTCCGAGGCTTTGGAGGTTTGGAATATTAAGATGTGTAACACGCTCAGCTATGTGACCGAGAGTGTCAACGTTATAATCGCCGAAATTCGCGGCATCAGACATCTCGCCGATACCGAGGGAATCAATGACTATAATGAATATGCGTTTGAAGTGGTTCATATTAACCTCCGATAGATAATTTACGAGTTTGCACGTGCCCTTGCGGGTCCGTGGCGAAACCATTTTCGTCCCCTCCGGAGTCGGTCTCGTGTTGACTCGGATAACTTTATTATTTTCTCGGGCTTCAACCGCCAACGTCGGATGACGCAAACGGTTTTGCCGCGGCGCGGGCACTGAATGTTATGTAACAAAACTCTGCTGCTTGTGATTGTTTGTGGTCAAAGTTCGAATCTCAGGGGTAGCAGGTCATCCAACGTGTAAGTTTTGTAATCCGTTTCGGATTTTGCAAGGATTATGGTAAAGTCAGGTTTGCAAAATTCCGACATCACCTGCCGGCAGACCCCGCAAGGCGGGCAATAATCGTGCAGCCCGTCTTCGCGTTCGTTTACGACCACTATGCAGGTAAAGTCGCGTTTCCCTTCGCTGATAGCCTTAAAAAATGCCGTGCGTTCGGCGCAGTTCGTAGGTGTGAATGCGCCGTTTTCGATATTACAACCTGTATAGATTTCGCCGTCAGAGGTCAAAAGCGCTGCCCCGACCTTGAAATGCGAATACGGCACGTAGGCGTGTTCGAGGACACGGAAGGCGGATTTTATCAAATTTTCAATTGTTTCATTTGTCATGATTTCACCTGTGTGAATAATTAATTATTCGTTCGTGTGCCGGCGTCGCGAGGAAATCTTTTCCGGAGGTGACATGGATGGTTTTCTCGCGAACCTTCAAGGTTGCGCCACATCAATATCATTGCATATTTTGTTTGACAATTTTAATAATCCGCGAAGTACCGAGCCGCGTAGCCCCTAATTCTATGAATTTCTCGGCATCCTCAAGCGTTTTTATTCCACCCGCTGCTTTTACTTGCACGTGGGCTCCGACTTGTTTCCTTAATAATTCCACGTCCGCGAAAATCGCTCCTTCTCCCGCAAATCCTGTTGAGGTTTTTATAAAATCAGCCCCGGAATCAGTAACGCATTTGCATAGTTTTATTTTTTCTTCTTCAGTCAAAAGGCAAGTTTCGATTATTACTTTCAAGACTGTGTCTTTGCAAATCTCTTTTAGCGTCTTTATCTCTTCGGTAACGGAATCGAATCTTCCTTCTTTGACCATGCTCATATTAATAACCATATCTATTTCATCCGCGCCGTCAGCTAAAGCCCCTATCGTCTCGGCGCTTTTTGCGTTCGTGGTGTGATAACCGTAGGGAAATCCCACAACGGTGCAGACTTTCATTTTATCTTTTACATACTCTTTTGCCTTTTTTACAAAAATCGGGGTAATACAAACCGTCGCGGTCTGATACCGGATCGCATCATCGCATAATGTCTTAATGTCTTCCCAAGTGGCGGTCTCAGATAAGTTCGTGTGATCAACGGTTTTTAAGATTTCACTTATTTCCATGCTTTTCATTTTCTCCATCTTTTACTCTATTATTACAGTGCATCCCGTATGAAAAATATTATTTCAGCATTATAAACAGATTTCTGATCTGATTTAATCATTGATTAACATCGGATTTAATAAGGTTTCGTATAGCCTCTATCGCTGTCAGTATCGGACTTTCAGTATCGTGAACCACAGGATTATCTAGACCGGCCTTGGCACGTTCCTGATTCGCCATAACGAGCATCACCGCGCCGGAGCGCACTCGCAGACTCCCCGCCACAATAAACAAAGCTGCTGATTCCATCTCCGAGGCCAGACATCCCATTTTAACCCATGCGTCCCATTTATTAATTAATTCATAAGAAACGGGCTTTGTTTCGGGCGAATGCTGCCCGTAAAAGGCGTCCTTACATTGGACGACTCCGGTATGATATCTGTATCCCAGTCCCTTTGCGGCTTTCACTAAGGCATTAGTCACATCCAAATCGGATACGGCAGGATATTCAATAGGGGCATATTCCTTAGTCGTACCTTCCATACGAACGGCACCCGTGGCAATCACAATATCCCCGCTTTCAACGTTTAGCTGCATACCTCCGCTGGTGCCGACCCTGATAAAGGTATCAGCCCCAACATTCACCAGCTCTTCAATCGCGATAGAGGCCGAAGGTCCTCCAATACCGGTCGAAGTTACGCTCACCTTTACTCCTTCCAATTCACCTGTATAAGTGACGTATTCGCGATTATCGGCAATCATTACCGGATTATCAAAATGCGCGGCAATTTTCTCGCAGCGTTTTGGGTCTCCCGGGAGTATAACATATCTTCCCACCTCGCCCTTTGCCACCTGAATATGGTACTGTCTGTCAGCTTTTTCGGAATAATTTATCATTTTAGGCTCCTGATAATAATACTCGAACAATATTTCAATCCTGTACACAAAAGAGCACAATATAACCCAAATATTAGCGGTTATTGCGCTCTAACAAGACTTCATTCATTATAAATGGTATACGTCCCGTGCTTTATGCTTCCGGATTAGCTTTCTCTACCTGTGCAATAGCCGCTTTCTGCATCGGGATACGGCAATTTTTATTGCTCCCGAATTCTACGACGACATCTTCATTCGTAATATCGATGACAACACCGTAAAAGCCGCTGGTGGTGAGAACTGTATCTCCGACCTCCATGCTCTCGACCATTTCTTTAAGTCTCTTCTGTGCCTTTTTCTGCGGTCGCATGAAGATGAACCAGAAACCACCGAAAATAACCACATATACCAGAATCAACATAATCGGATTACTGAATAAACCTCCGGTCCCCGCTGTGTCTGCTGCCTGTTCTGCAAAAACTAACATAATAACCTCCTCGAAACTTGAACATATTCAAATCAATACTGCTATCATACACTTATAATTCCAAAACAGCAAGCAATTTTAGAGATTCTTAAACCAAACCCCCGAAACCGCGTCGCTGGGCATTCGCCAATCTCCGCGTGGCGAGAGTGCCACGGTACCGACTTTCGGACCATCGGGCAAGCAGGAACGCTTAAACTGCTGGGCGAAAAAGCGCCGGCAGAAGGTTTTCAGCCATTTCAGTATTATTTCTTCATCGTAAATTCCTTCGAAACTAATCTTTGCTATGCGCAATATCTTATCCGGCTCGTAACCGAAACGGACGAAATAGTATAAGAAGAAATCGTGAAGTTCATAGGGTCCTACGATATCCTCTGTTTTCTGGGCAATTTCATTATCCCCGCCAGGCGGCAATAATTCAGGACTCACAGGTGTGTCAAGCACATCATATAGCACCTTTTTTAATTCATATTCGGGCGTGGTGTCTGCAAAATATCGCACAAGGTGGCGCACTAAAGTCTTTGGGACGCCAACATTCACGCCATACATTGACATATGGTCACCATTATAGGTAGCCCATCCCAGTGCTAATTCGGATAAATCTCCCGTGCCAATGACCATGCCATTGGTTTTATTGGCTAAGTCCATCAACACCTGTGTGCGCTCTCTGGCCTGTGCATTTTCATATGTGACATCTCTGGCGTCCTCCGAGTGTCCGATATCGCGTAAGTGCACCCGTACAGCCTCTTTGATAGGGATCTCCAATAATGTAACTCCAAGTTTTTCGGCTAATAAACAAGCGTTTTTATATGTGCGGTCTGTGGTTCCGAAACATGGCATCGTAACCGCAAGTATTCTCTCTCTTTCAATTTTAGCGTAATCAAAGGCTTTAGCCGAAACGAGAAGGGCAAGCGTAGAGTCTAAACCGCCGGAAATCCCCACAGTAACTGACTTTGCCTTTGTGTGGAGGATTCGCTTTTTAAGACCGCAAGCCTGAATAGTAAGGATTTCCTCGCAGCGTTTTGCCTTTGTGCTCTCATCCGAAGGGACAAATGGTTTAGCAGGAAATCTCCTCGATAATACGGTCTCTTCGAATTGGATACTGAAAGGAATTCTGGGTAAAACCTTTTCTCCCGAAATCCGAAAAGTCGTGTTTTTCCTTCGCTCACTCTGGAGACGCTTTATATCAATCTCGGAATAAATTACGCTGTTTCTGTATCTTTTGGAAGCGGCAAGAGATGTGCCATTCTCGGCTATTATATTATGTCCGCCAAAGACTACATCCGTGGTGGATTCACCTTCTCCGGCGTTCGTGTAAACATAACCGCAAATAATTCTCGCGGATTGACCTTCAATAAGACTTTTTCTATAAGCAGCCTTTCCGATAATATCATTGCTCGCGGAACAATTAACTATGACAGTAGCACCTTCCAGTGCCGCATCCGTACTCGGCGGTACGGGTGCCCACACATCCTCGCAAATTTCCGCAGAAACTATTAAATCCTCCATGCAATCAGCCGTAAATAATAAACGCGGTCCGAAATACACCTTTTCTCCTTCGTAATCAATTAACCGTGCCTTATCCGGTCCGGCAGTAAACTGGCGCATTTCATAGAATTCGCCGTAATTAGGCAGGTAACTCTTTGTGGTGAACCCCAGTAGTTTTCCTTTATTGACTGCGGCTGCCGTATTATACAACTCGCCCTCATATGATAAAGGCATGCCGATAAAGAACAGCCCCTCAAGGTCTTTCGAAAACTCCACAATCTCTGCAAGTGCCTTTCGGACAGCCTTAAGTAACGCCTCCTGCGTAAATAAATCATGGCAGGTATAACCCGAAAGTACCAATTCAGGAAATACGACGATTTTAGCCCGTTCCTTCGAGGTCTGCCACATATGCTTGCAGATATTCTCCTTATTAAAATCCACATCGGCAACTCTGATATCGGGGGTGACGCATGCCACCTTGATGAATCCGTGTTTCATGATGATTTCCTTTCTGCAAGGTTTTCCATCGGGCAGGTAATCTCCGCCCCAATTGTCGTCCAAATATGAGGCCGCATCCGATCGGGACGCGCAACATTTTGTCGCGGACCTTCAGGACACACCTTTCACCAAAATATTCCGCATCTCGTCAACGGTATACGTGTAGGTCGTATTGCAAAAATGGCATTTCACCTCGACATCTTTGCCTTCGTCTATCAGTGACCTGATTTCTTTTTCTCCGATAGACGCAACCGCTTCCATTACCCTTTCCCTGCTGCAATTGCAATGGAATCTGATTTCCTGTTTTTCATATATCTCGGGTCCTAAGTCTTTAAGTAGAAGACTAAGCATTTCTTCGATTGACATTCCCTCATCCAGCATTGTGGTAACCGGTTTTATTCCGTTTAAATTCTCCTCAAGCCTTATTAGGGTCTCCTCTTTAGCTTCAGGCATTAATTGGATGATAAAACCGCCTGCGCGCTTTACGTGATTGGTTTTTTCCATAAGAACGCCCAGTCCTACAGACGAGGGGACTTGCTCTGAAACCGCGAAATAATATGTCAAATCCTCAGCGATTTCTCCGCTGACAAGCTTAATTTGCCCGCCATATGGCTCCTTTAATCCCAAGTCCTTAGTGACACTTAAGATTCCGTTCCCTACTGCTCCTCCGACATCAAGCTTTCCGTTTTTAGCAGGTAATAATACAAGTGGCTGCATCGCGTAGCCTTTAACATTGCCATGGCTATCTGCTGTGACAACGAGACCTCCTAATGGTCCGTCGCCCTTAACCGAAAGGGTCAGGATGTCTTTATCCCCTTTCATCATACTGCCCATCATCACCGCGCCTGTCATTAATCTCCCAAGTGCCGCAGTAGCGACAGGACTCGTACCATGCCTGTATCTCGCCTCTTCAACGAGATTCGTGGAAATCGCCGCAAATGCTCTGATTTCGCCTTCTGCGGCAGTGGCACGTATTAAATAATCATCTGTCATACAAAAGCCTCCGTGTAAACTCTCTCACTATCCTCTAAGGCTTCGGCCTCTGTATAGTCATCATAAAACACAATATCTTTAAATCCGACTGATTCCAGTGCCGCATTTATATCTCGGCATCTATAGCCATACTGAATATGATCTTCTTCGAATCTACGGTATAATTCATTTTCTGCTTCCACAAAAAAGGTCAGGTGCGCGTGATTTTCGTGCTTGAATACATTATACTCATTTTCCCAAATAAATGAAGCGACATCCCGAACCTCGGCAATAGTACCATCTCCAATGATTTTACGGTAATTGTAATCGGTATTAAAATCAAAGAGAAACGCTCCGCCGGGTCTTATTATGGATTTAACGCTTGCAAAAACCTTTACGAGTTCTTCGGGTGTTATGTAATTAATTGAATCACAAACGCAGATTGCCGCATCAACGGGACTATCGAAACGCAGACTCCTTAAATCCTGTTGAATCAGTACAATTCTGCCTTTATTATTTTGGGGGATATTCTCATCATCTTCCCCCGACTGCATTTCTTTAAGGTTAATATCATATGCTACAGATAACATCTCCTTTGAGGAATCTACCCCAATCATATCAAATCCGTACAATGAAAGAGCACGAGTCATAGAACCCGTGCCGCAAGCAAGATCCGCCAAACGTCCCTTTACAATCCCGCGATGCATGAGTGAAATCAAAATCCTCTGAGCCCACTCATCATATGGGATATCATCCATAAAAAGATCGTATACCTTTGCGAAATCCTGATAAATATTCATCTAAGGAAGCTCAATCACTCTGCCGTCAGCTCTGACAATGGTAGGATGTACGGGCGTAACCGGCGCTGAATAAGAACCGCTGTAATTAGGGTATCCGGACGTCGTAACCGGTGTAACCGGCGCTGAATACTGCGCAGATTGTGCCTGCGTGACCGGCGGTACCTGTGCAACAGGGTTCTGAACATCCTGATACGCATTAGCAGACGATACCTCAGAAGTGACACTCTTTGACACGGTACCCGCGCTGCCAATGGGAGCGTCCTTTCCTTCTACTACGGATGCAATTCTGTCCTGTAATTCCTTTAATGAGACATAGGTCTCATCCTTAACCATGACTAATCTTTCGGCCTCTTTTTTAGCATTATCAACGACCTGTTTCGCTTCTTCGTCGGCGCGGTTTTTAATCCTCGCGGCCTCAATCCCGGCTTTTTCCAATACGGATTTAGCGACTGCTTTAGCATTGATCAATGCCTGCTGAGCGGCTCCCTCGCGCTCGGCTACCTGCTGACCGTAGTACACCTGAGAGCTGACATTTGCGTCCCTCTCTCCCAACTGCATACGATATGCTTCTTTTTCATAGCGCAAAGACTGGCATTCCTTGGACAAATCGGCATTATACAATAAAATCGCCTCGTATTCGTCCTGCATAGCCTTATATTCGCCTGATAAAAGCTCTATATAACGGTCTACCTGCGCCTTATCATACCCCCATTGCTGTTCCGAAAATACCATTTAGTTCCCCTCCTTCTGGTTTCGGTAAACTTTAAAAAACATGCTCTTTTTGCATTATAGTATAAAACCTCAAGAAAATTCAAGGTTTATGTGCAAATATAAGAAAATTATAATCAATTTCCGCAAATATTTCAACAAACTTTGCGAATCCAGCCTTCGGGAGCTCCGATTGTACCCATCTGAATGCCCGTCAAGGTGTCATAGAGCTTCTGCGTAACCTCTCCCATTTTCTCCATTCCTGCGGGGAAACAGATATCCGTACCATGGTCATATATCTTTCCGACAGGGCAAATAACAGCAGCAGTTCCGCAAAGTCCGCATTCAGCAAAATCCTTTACTTCGCTTAAATATACATCACGCTCTTCTATTTCAATGCCAAGAATATTTTCGGCCACATAGAATATGGAACGTTTAGTAATTGAAGGAAGAATTGACTCGGACTTAGGGGTTACGAGTTTTCCGTCTTTTGTGATAAATATAATATTGGCTCCGCCTGTCTCCTCAACCTTAGTACGTGTGGCACAATCCAGATAAAGATTCTCAGCAAATCCCTCGTCGTGCGCGGCCACAACCGCGTGAAGGCTCATCGCGTAATTAAGACCCGCCTTAACATTTCCCGTTCCTCTCGGGGCTGCTCTGTCAAAATCGCTGATTTTAATCGTGATTGGCTTTGCGCCGCCTTTAAAATATGGACCAACAGGTGTCACGAACACACGGAACTGGAACTCGTCCGCGGGCTTAACGCCGATAACGGGATTACTTCCGAAAATATAGGGGCGAATGTAGAGACTCGCGCCACTCCCATAGGGCGGAACATATTCTGCATTAGCCTTAACCACGGCATCGACAGCCTCTAAAAAGCGCTCAGGCGGAAAAGGCGGAATTTCGAGGCGTTTCGCTGAATCCACCATCCTCTGCGCATTTACATCGGGGCGAAACATAACGATGTCCCCATTTACCTGAGTGTGTGCCTTTAGTCCTTCAAAGCATGACTGCGAATACTGCAGGACACCCGCACATTCATTGATGACTACATTCGCTTCTGTCGTAAGACCGCCCTTATCCCAGGCGCCGTCTTTGTAATTCGAGACGTATCTTTGCTCCGTCTGAATGTAGTTAAATCCGATATTAGCCCAATCCAATTGTTTCTTTTCCATTTCGTCCTCCCAAATTTTCTGAAAACTATGTTCACTATTATAAACCAGCCCTTATAGTAAATACAAGCCGGATTTATTCCAATATATCTATCTTTCCATCAAGCTGATTGACTCGATGCCGACACTGCCGCCGCGTACCACTTCAATGTTTCCGAATTCTTCTTTCAATAATTTAACCACCGCATCATTTTTAGTGGCGGTCTGTACGAACTCCAAAAGCAGGCTGTCATGCCCATAATCAATCACCCTTGCTTTGAAGGTCTCGGCAATCTGAAAAAGGCTCGCCTTATCCTGTGCACTGCAACGCCTTACCTTTACATAAAGAATCTCCCTCATGTGCACGTAAATATCAGTAAAGTCAATAACCTTTATGACCTCGACCAAGCGGTTCAATTGTTTCTTAATCTGCTCAAAGGTCTCATCATCAGTGACTGTCTCTATTGTCATTCGCGAAACCGTTTTGTCCTCTGTAGTCCCAACTGTGAGGCTGTCCAAATTATAGGACTTAGCGGAAAATAGTCCCGATATCTTTGAAAGTACACCCACCTGATTCTCAACGAAGAGCGATATCCAGCGTTTTTTCATGGTATTGTTATTTCCGTTCATATTATACCTCCAAAATCATATCTTTTAGGGTTCCGCCGGGCTCGATCATAGGTGTGACCAATTCCTCAGGATCCAAAATGAATTCGATAATTGTGGGGCTATCCGTATTTTCTTTGGCCGCCATAAAGGCTTCTGTCACTTTATCCTTCGAATCAACCCTTATACCTTTTGCGTTGTATGCCTTTGCTAATGCGACAAAATCAGGTATGTATCCGTTGCCTTCTGCAATAGCTTTATTGCCGTTGCTATTTGTCTTCAAACCCGTCATTGAGTAACGCTTTCCGTAAAAGAGCTTTTGCCATTGGCGCACCATTCCGAGTGATGAATTATTGAATATGCACACAATAATCGGAAGCCCTTCCAATACAGCTGTCGCAAGCTCCTGGATATTCATCTGAATACCTCCGTCGCCGCAAACGGCAATGACTTCCCTATGGGGACAACCGATTTTAGCTCCGATTGCTCCCGGAAGACCATAGCCCATTGTACCTAAGCCCCCTGACATCAAAAGACGCGTTTGTCCCTTCATTTCCAAAAATTGGGCGGTGAACATTTGGTTCTGACCCACATCCGCCACGACAATAGGCTCGTTAAAACTATTGTTTATAGCATCAATAATATCCTTTGCGCAAAGTCCGTCCTTTGAGCGCGTGACAATCGGAAAATCTTTTTTTCGCTCCGCAATAGTGTCAATCCATTCCGGCTCTTCACATGAAACGACATATTCCAGCATTTTATTTATTGCAATCTTTGCATCAGCCACAATAGGGACATCCACTTTTACGTTACGCGAAATCGCGGAAGTGTCGATGTCAATGTGCACAATTTGAGCGTGCGGGGCGAATGAATGCAGCTTTCCGGTAATGCGGTCATTGAAACGTGTTCCGATTGAGAATAACAAATCGCAGTCATTAACTGCCATATTGGCCGCGTACGACCCATGCATTCCGAGATTCCCCACAAAAAGATCGTGGTCTGTAGGAATGGCACCTCTACCCATAATGGTCGTAACCACAGGAACGCGTGTTTTTTCAACCAATTTAAGGAACTCCTCCTGCGCATTTGCGATAATGACACCTCCGCCCGCTAAAAATAACGGTTTCTTTGCTCTCTCAAGCATCTGAATCGCTTTTTTAAGCTGCCCGATGTGCACCTGAGTATTCGGTTTATATCCTCGGATATTGACCTCGGAAGGATAATCCGCACTGCCTTGCGATGCCATAACATCTTTAGGCAGATCAATCAATACGGGACCCGGGCGACCGGTTCTCGCGATATAGAATGCCTCTTTAAGAATACGACCTAAATCCTCGCGGTTTCTGACAGTCACTCCGTATTTGGTGATATTACGGGTGATGCCGACGATGTCGACTTCCTGAAAGGCGTCATTTCCTATCAGATGCCTCTCGACCTGACCCGAAAAGCACACCAGCGGAACACTATCATAATTCGCCGTCGCCAGACCCGTAACGAGATTTGTAGCCCCCGGACCGCTCGTTACGAGGCAGACTCCTACCTTTCCCGTGGCTTTCGCGTAAGCGTCCGCCTCGTGAACGAGGGCAATCTCCTGCCTGGGCAATACCACACGAGTAAAGTCCTGTTTATAAAGCTCATCACTAATACCTATCGTACAGGCACCCGGGTAGCCGAAGAGGACGTCGACTTTTTCCTCGCGCAAGCACTTAATTAAGAGTTTATTTCCGCTTATAGATTTCATATATACCTCCGTGTTGAGTATTAGTTTTGTATCGTGCACCCTTGCCACAGCGTTCCTCAAAAATAAATAATCGCCCTAACCGTCATACGGTTTAGGGCGAATTCTCATCCGTGGTACCACCTAATTTCAAGGATTAACCTTGCACTCAATAAGATACGGGATCGTATGTCATCCGATATCTCTCTTCATTAACGCCGAAGTCCGCGTCAAATACTACTAAGGAAAAAATATCCCGTTCGGTTTGCTGCTCGAGGGCTACTTCCATAATCCCGTCACGAAGATTTACACCTGCCATCTTCTCTCTTTGCTTCCGGAAAGACTATGTACTCCTCCCTGTCATTGCATTTATCTGGTGAAATTAGTGTCATTGTAAAGGCGGTTTAGGTAAAAGTCAAGCAAAACCGCTTGACTTTTATAATATTTTCGATAATAATGGAATTAAATTCCAGATTTTACGAAAGAGGTGTATTATGTATTTTCATCGCCATATTGAGGATGTTATAAAACGCATATCAAAACGCAAGCCTGCTATTGTGCTTACGGGGGCACGCCAGGTTGGAAAATCCACAATGTTAGAGAATACTCTTGCTGACATCGGAAAGATTTCTTTGAATCGCCCGTTGATACGCAATAGCGCAAAAGAAAACCCTTCCTTGTTTTTTGAACAATATAAGCCACCGGTTATTGTAGATGAAATCCAAAAGGCGCCCGAGCTCTTCGACTATATTAAAGATATAATTGATGAAGAAGGAGCGGAAAAGACAGGCGAATTCTACCTGACAGGTTCTCAGAGTCAGAAACTTATGGAGCATGTAAGTGACAGTCTCGCGGGTCGAGCCGGATTAATAAAAATGCTCGGGATTTCTTGTCGTGAACTGGATAGTATTAATTACAGAAAACCTTTTAAACCGACGCTCGAATATATTGAAGGTATTTCAATGGAATGCTCGCCATTAGATTATGAAATGCTCATATCACGCATTCACAAAGGATTCTTCCCGGAATTATATAAAACCGAAAGCAATCTGGATGACTGGAATGATTATTATAACTCCTATTTTCAAACCTATATTGAAAAAGATGTTAAAGAGGTCTTGAATATTAAGGATGAACTCGCTTTTATTAAGTTTGTCAGGGCTTGCGCGTCATTGACAGGCGAACTCCTTAATTATGTCACTTTAGCCGAAATGTGCGGGAAAGATGTAGGCACGGTAAAGGCATGGCTGTCAGTTTTGGCCTCCAGCGGACTTGTGTATATACTTGAGCCTTATCATAATAATATTACAAAAAGGCTAATAAAGTCACCTAAACTATATTTCCTCGATACAGGTCTTGCCTGCTGGTTATTAGGTTGGAATACACCGACTCAGCTCGTTAATGGCGCAATGTGGGGACACATCTTCGAGACTTTTGTGTTTGGCGAGATATTAAAGAGCTACTATAATGACGGGAAGTCGACACCGCAGATATTCTTTTACCGTGATACGGATAAAAATGAAATAGATTTACTTATTAAAGATGGCGATGTACTGCATCCCATAGAAATAAAAACTACCGGTGACCCGAATAAGTCCATGGTCACCGGCTTCGCCCAGCTATCAAAAATCCCGGATATGGTCGCAGGAAGCGGGGCAGTCATTTGCCTGTCTAAAAACGTGCTGCCCCTCAAGGAAGGTGTGACGATACTTCCGGCGAATATGATATAACTTGGAATCGGAATGCCCTGATGGGCTTCCGTTAAGAATGCATTCTTCTGTGTTTTTCGTATCTGACAAAATAAATTAGTTCTCACATTGTTTTTCTGTCTTGAATACAACTGAAGCAATAGCTACTCCAATCAAAACAATATTGTATGGTGATAATTGAAACTTAACAAAGTACCAACATATACTAGCTATTACATTAGCAAATACTAGCAGAAAAATATATAGGTTTCTTTTCTCAAAAGCCTTATTGCACATTACACTTACTATAGGTTGCAATACTACGCCAAAAACCATCGGGTAAATTAAGTTTAGAACAACAGTAGGTGTATTATTATAAGTATATACTGCTTTTTCTTGTAAAGTCATTGCCAGGAACGGGTAAAGCGTCGCAATAACAAAAACTAATAGCACAATTATATATTTTTTTTTCATTTTTACTCTCCCATTGGCAAAGCCCATGTAATCACGTGAGCTTCTATAAAACAAGAAATTTACTAATGACTATTTTATTTCGTTTGCACCAGATTACAAATAATGGTTCAACACCACGCTTACGCCTTGTCCTCCAACTACGCCGTAAATATTAGCACCAAGAAAATGCCCTTGCCCATATTTGCCCTTTGAAAAACCTGTAGTGACAGACACTGATGATGTAAAACTCTTGTTGCCATTTTTGCTATTTGTACCTAAATACTGACCATATGTGATACTGCATTTAGAAATTGTAGCTGTTCCGCTTACACGTGTCCAAGAACCATATGCCGTCTTCAAACACGCCCAAGTCCCATCGTCAGTGTATGTAATTTTTACATTTCCCCGATACGATGCTGATGATGCCTTGGTCAGGTCAGTTGTTGATGGAATGGCTGCAACTTGAGATATTTCCATCGTATCATTGACAACAGAAAAATAAATTGCATAGACTTCCGTAACTTCCGTTATTCCATCGACGATTCTAACCGTTTTTTCTTCTGGAACTGCCTCAATCGTCTGTGTTTCGCCTGTCACTTGATTAGTAACAAGAATCACACTTCCGGTTGTTGAATTTTCATTGGTATTTGCTAATATGCTATTAGCGGTTTCCTCTGCAATGTTTCCACTATCTTCTACTCCATCGGTTAATAATGTTGTGTTACTTTCACCAACCGCTGCTCCGTCCTTATCATTTACAAAAGCCATCCCTGTTAATGAAAAAGTCAAGCAACCAATAATAATAACTGCACAAATTTTTCTTACCATTTTTCTTCCTCCAGACTTAATATTATAGTTTCGAAAACCCTCAATTTGCTAAACTATACCTTTTGTATTATAAGAAATTAATTCGTCGCAAAACACACCCTATTTACAAAATTTTTAGTTCTTTTATTTACTCAGCCAAAACTTGTTTATGATTCAATCATGTTGATTGTTATGCTAATTCTTTCGATAATTAGTACGCAACGTCTTACTTTTATGTTTGTGTAGCACAACTATTATCATTTCGATAGCCGATATCACCGCAAGCGCTATCCAGCAAAGCATTACTCCCACATCTCGAGTATTTGCTGCTGTTGTATTGCCGTTTTTATTTCCGGAACTATTGCTATTACTGTTGCTGCTATTACTGTTGCTGCTGTCTCCACCACTGTTATTATTGCTATTGTTGCTGCTATCTCCACCACTGTTATTATTGCTGTCGTTGTTGCTGTTGTTATTATCGTTATTGCTGTTATTGTTGTCGTTATTGTTATTGCTGCCGCCATTGTCATCGCCGCCATTATTATTGTCGTTATTGTTATCGTTGCCGCCGGTCCCGCCTCCGTTATCTTCTCCTGAGTCGGATTTTGCGATTGTGACATTTATTTTCCAAGCATCGTTGGTGACACTGTTATGGTTAATGTCGCCTTGTATACGATAGTAGACAGTATAATCTCCGCTTTCAGTGGCTGTCGGAAGCGCCGAGCTGTAGTTTAGGTCGGTCGCGTCGCGAAGTGCTGCAACAACTGTTTCACCCTCATAGATGACAGTTGTATTAGTTTCTTCATTACCGGCTGAATTACTCGAACTTGTCGTATTGCTGACTTTCTTAACTACCGCATATTCGAGATAACCTCCCGATACCGCGCCTGCCGTCACGAGAGTCTGGGCTTTTCCGTTAAATTTTAGCCCGGTGACTGCCACGGGAGCTTTTGTCAGGGTAGCGTCTATCAGTCCTGCGAGCAGTTTTATCGGTGTAGCAATATTGCCTTCGGCATCGGTCACGGTGACATAGACATCCTTTGCGCCTTTAGTAAGTGTGATAGCAAGTCCCGAATTGTCTCCTTTGGAAACGGTGCCGAGAGAAGTACCATTCTTTACGATATCCGCTTTATCAGGAGCAGTCGTGCCATTATCAGTTACGTAATAATAAGCCGTGGCTGCATCGTCCGTGGTAAATCCTATTGTCGCCGCAGTATCGCTCGTCCTTGAGAGAGTCCCATTTGAAAGCACCGGTGCGACTACATCTCGATAAAGCATTACACTCGTTGTAGAATTAGTACTATCAAGATCCGAAATTGAGCTGATTGTAACAGTGGCATTAGTATTGTGCGCAAAATCTCCTGTGACATCAAATTCCCAAACCTTTGAATCTGCGTCCACACTCTTAAGCGAGTCGGGTAATATGTTAACGCCGGTCCCATTAAGATTGACATTGGTTATAGTAAGCTCCGGGACGCTTTGCGTAAAAGTAATCCTGATTCCTTTAGTGGTCTTTGTCCCATCTGCACTGCCGCCGATTTGATTAAGCGTATAGGTAAGCGGTAAAATCTCATAATTAAGAGAAAGTGTTCCTGAAAGCAGATTTCCCTCAAGTCCCGTTTCCACAGCAAAGGGTGACTGCGTTAAAGTATTATCATCGGCAATGAGTTTTCCGTTTTCGTACGTCAATCCAGAAGCTAAATCAGTGGGATTATTTAACGCAATGGAAAGCTCATATTTGCCTGTTACACGATTTTTATACAATGTAAGCGAAGGCGTCTGATTATCAAGCCCCAGTGAGGCTCCTACAAGCATGGGTTTATTTGATAAATCAATCGCGGTAAGCTTATTCCCACTAACATTAACCATATAAAGATTGGGACTACTATTTGAAAGATCGATTTCCGTTATTTTATTATTGTCCACTTTCAAAAATTGCAACTTGGTTTTTTCGCCCAAATCAAGCGCAGTTATCTGATTATTGTCCAAGCGTAACGCGATTAGCTCATTATTATTGGACAAGTCAAGTTCAGTTAGCTGATTATTATAAGCACCTATCTCCGTGAGCTTTGGATTTTTTGTCACATCAAGGGCGGTCAACTGATTCTTAGACACCTCCAATACGGTTAATGTATCCGTGGCGGGCAGAGTAATACTCGTCAATTTAGCGGTTATGTTCACGTTTATGAGTTTATCAAGAGTGCTTAAGTCAACATCTCCTGTTAATTGACTTCCGTCCGTGATTCGAATTAACCGCTTATTGTTCGCATCAGTGCTCCACGCAAAAGTATGTCCGAGCTCCCACGGAATGCTATATCCGTCAGGAGGATCAGCCTTAATCAATCCGAAATTATTATGGTCAATAAGATAATTAATAACCGCCACATCATGCGGGCTATATGTGGGTTCGGGGATGACATAATTCAGCGTCAATATGCCGAAAAGCTTTCTTTTACTGGCAAGACCGGGATCTATCGTGAAATTAGATTGAGCGACCGTGTCGTCATCGGCAATAAGTTTTCCGTCGCTGTAAGTCAGCCCAGCCGCCAGATCCGTGGGATTGTTCATCGGAATTTCCAGCTCATATTTTCCTGTGGTGTGGTTTTGAGTCAGAGTAAGAGTCGGAAATTGACCGAATCCGTAAAAATCCGTGATTGCCGCATTGTTGGTAAGGTCAATATTTGTAAGCTGATTGCTGTTGCAGTGTAATTCTAATAGCGCAGTGTTCTTTGTCACATCAAGCCCGGTCAGTTGATTGACATCGCAGTGCAAAGTTTGAAGCAAGGTATTTTGGGACACATCAATGGCATCAAGCTGATTGGAGCCGCAGTCAATAACTTCTAACTTTGACAGTTTGGATACGTCAATACTTGTAATCGAATTTTCGGAGGCATACAGTGAAGTAAGCTCGCCGAGCGCGCCGAAATCCACCTCGCCTGAAATTTTAGACCTGCAAAGAGCAAGCTTTACGATCCGCTTATTGCCTCCGTCGTTCGACCAGATAACACCCGTCATTGGAGAAACGTTGTCGGAGAAGAAAGTCCAGTCCCAGCTCGAAGGAATGGACGTGCCGTCCGACGGTGCCTTGTCCCAGCTTAAGCCGTTATTATCTATTAACGCATTAATAAACGCAATATCTCCCGAATTATAGACCGGTTGCGCAAATTCCAGCGACATTGTCCCTGTAACAGTCGGTCCAGGCATTTTTGTCTCTACGGTAAAGGGCGTTGAGGTAACTGTCGTGTCATCGGCTATCAGCATTCCGTTCTCGTATTTCAAACCTGCCGCGAGATTTGTCGGATTTTCAAGCGGTATTGAAAGCTCATATTTTCCTGTAGCCGAATTATAATATAAGGTGAGTGAAGGTTTCTGCCCATCTCCGCAGAATTTATTCAGGCAATAAATCTGTGTAGAGAGGTCCATACCCGTAAGCATATTATTATCACAATTGATTTCCTGCAGTACATTGCTGTTAGGCACTAAAATCTCAGTCAGCTGATTATTGGAACAGTTGAGATAAGACAGTAATGCATTATTCGTTAAATCAAGCGTACTGAGTTTATTACCGGCAAGATTCAGATTAGTGAGCTTCGTATTATTTGACAAATCTATATTCGTTAATAGATTGTTCTCAACTTCTAATGATGTCAGTTCCGTATTCTCGCTAACATTTATTGACGTTAATTGTCCGTTGCTGTAAAAATGCTGCAATCCTTTAAGCTGGTTCAAGAGCATTGATTCCGTGGCTTCGTTATCCCTAAACTGCACGTCAATAATGCGTTTGTCAGTGGCATCTGATGACCAGGCAATAATAGATTCTTTTGTACCCGTCGTCGCCCCCCACTCAGGCGGTACATAAGAACCATCAGCCGGGTCAGCCTTTGGCCAGTCTAAATTAAGTATTCGGATATAGCTGTTAACCCACGCAATATCACCTGCATTGTAAGTACCTGCAGGATCGGCGTGTGCGGGTATTTGCAAACCCGGCAAAAGTGTGCCTGCCAAAATAACAACGATAATAAACGCCGATTTAAGTACGGGTAGTCTTAGAAACCTCTTCATGATGTGCCTCCTGTGTTGTTTTTGTGTCTAACTGGCGGTGTGGTCGGTGACGGTTCGCGGTATTGTTCACGTCGGTCGGCGACGGGCGGGAAGACCCCGCCCCGACGCGCGACCGTTATCTCCGACGTTTGCGGCGGTATGCAGCAATTATTACCATTGTTATTAACGACATTAT
>JAISSU010000017.1 GCA_031272985.1 Lachnospiraceae bacterium
ATATTTCGAAAACTCCAATTAAATGACTCGAAATAATTTCGAAAATATATCGGATTCGGCGCATCCACGCGGGGTTCGGGGCACGCATACCAGAAAAATTCGGTAATGTCGAACACATCACATGAAGCAGGGGAAGGGTTTGTCGAAGACCTTTAGGGCACACAAAACAGGCGAAATAGCGACTTAGTGCTTACAGAACGCCTTTTTGCAGCATTATGTTAGCATAAAGTGCCTTCTCGCTCGTCGCCACTATGCAGTAGGCCTTCTTTGCCTGTTCATAGAATTCGAATCTCTCGATTTCTCCCACGGCCTTTTCGCCTCTTTCATCATTTTCCTCAACGAGTCTTTTATAAGTTTCCCAAATAGGCGTCTCGACCTTATCCCCCGGCATTACCTGCATGAGGCTTACCGGTTTTTCAACATAAGTATCCAAAGGAAAAACCTTAAGAATCGCTTCCAAAATCTCCGGAACACCATGCCCGTCCATCCTTACGACGTGGCAGTCTTTTCCCATCGATTCCGCCGGAAAATTACCATCCGCGAGTACTATCCTGTCAGAATGCCCCATTTCACATAAAATCTTAACTAATTCAGGAGATAAAATCTCCGGTATTCCTCTTAGCATAGATAGCTCCCTCCTAATTGAAGTTACTTGCATAATTTTCTAAAAGAGCGTGACTTAGCTTCATCAATTGGACTAAATCACGCTCAAAGCAATAATTATTGTTTATTTAAATAATGGACCGTAAGTTGCGCAAGCCCTGTAATCCGCGCCTTCAACATCCTGCCCGAACGCATTCCATGCCGTCGGACGGAATATCTTCTCTTCGGGAACATTGTGCATCGCAACAGGTATCCGCAACATCGAACAAAGAGTAATTAAATCCGCTCCAATGTGTCCGTAACTGATGGCACCATGATTAGCACCCCAATTATTCATAACATCATAAGCGCTCTTAAAGAAGCGTCCTTCGGTCACTCTGGGTACAAACCACGTGCAAGGCCAAGTATAATCCGTACGTTTCCAAAGCGTATCTGTCACCTCATCAGGCAATTTAACAGTCCAGCCCTCAGCTATCTGCAGCATCGGTCCCAAACCCTTAATAAGATTAAGCCTTATCATAGTAACGGGCATCTCAGCCTCTGTTACGAAGCGAGAAGAATAACCGCCGCCTCTGAAATATCCGACATCGGCGTAATTCCAAGTCGTAGCTGCTAAAATAGCCTCTTGGTCGTCAGAGTTTACCTCATACCATGGCTTAATCAAATTTGTCCCATCTGCGGCCTTCGCCTGGCCATTGGCATCCAAACAAGCCGCACCTGAATTAATCAGGTGAATAAATCCGTCAGCCTCTTTAGCGTGTCCTTCAATATCATAACCGGTAGCTTTCTTAACAGCATCACCGCTCCAATATGTTCTAACATCCGCGAAAATCTGTGCGGTGTTGGTCAATAATTTTCCAAAGAGCATTCCGAGACCGTTCAAAACATCATTTTCCGTTGCCAGAATGTAAGGCTCTCGCGCCCCATTCCAGTCAAACGACGTATTAAGCATCGCCTCTGCAAAGTCACAATTCGGATAAAAGTCAGTCCATTGCCTCTGCCCTTGAAAGCCTGCGGCAATAGCATTGTGACCGACAGCTTCCTCTTCATTTCCCTTGGGAAGGTTTTTGTTGCCATTCATCAAATCCTTAATAATACACATCATCTTTACAACGAACTCCCAGTCAGAGTCCTTTGCTTCACGGGTTTTTTGAATGTCTTCGGGATTCTTATCAAAGCCCTCGATGCATTTTTCCTTTGTCCAAGCAAGTGCTTTTTTGAACTCCTCCTCGTCGTAAATTCCTTCGGTCATGCGTCTGATAATCTCGACCTCATCGACTGATTCAACTCTCATTCCAAGGTATTCTTCGATGAAAGCAGGATCGATAATCGAACCGCCGATACCCATGCAGATTGAGCCAATCTGTAAATAGGATTTTCCTCGCATAGTCGCCGCCGCCACGGCCGCTCTCGCAAATCTCAACAGCTTTTCCTCAACATCTACGGGAATAGAAGTATCATCGGCATTTTGAACATCGTGTCCATAAATCCCAAATGCCGGCAGTCCTTTCTGACTATGCGTAGCTAAAACTGAGGCCAAGTACACGGCGCCCGGTCTCTCAGTGCCATTAAATCCCCAGACCGCCTTAATCGTCATCGGATCCATGTCCATAGTCTCGGCACCATAGCACCAGCAAGGCGTCACGGTCAGGGTAATGTCTACACCCTCTTTTTTAAATTTGGCCGCACATGCCGCAGCCTCAGCCACACGTCCTATAGTTGTGTCCGCTATGACCACCTTTACAGGCTCACCGTTAGAATACTTAAGATTAGAGCTAAATAGCTCTGCGGCTGCCTTTGCCATGTTCATGGTCTGGTCTTCCAACGACTCGCGTACTTTTAAAACACCACGTCTGCCGTCAATAGTGGGGCGAATTCCTATTACCGGATAATCGCCGATTAATCTTGATTCTGCCATTATAAATCCTCCTTTTAATTCTTTAAATCTTTTCGCATTTTTAACCTAAGTATGATTTATTTTATTGAATTTCATGTAAACCAATTTAAGTTTTTCTTTGCAATCATAGGAATCTTCTGAATCTTATATTTGCTAATAATCAATTCAATATAGTCTTCCACTTTGCATACGCTTTATCCCAAGTTTCAAAATCTTGCGGTTCATAAATATGAATATCGTCCGATTTTGAAATAGACTCTCTTACAGTTTTCAAATCTTTAATAATCCCAAGCGATATCATCTGAACGGCGATATTTCCTAACGCAGTCGCTTCTATTGGTCCTGCGATGACCTTTTTGTTATTTGCACAAGCTGTCATTTCACAAAGCATTTTACTTTGAATACCGCCACCAATCATATGAATATTTTTATATTTTTTCTTTGTGCAATGTTCGATTTGCTCCAGAGCGTATCTGTATTTTAAAGCCAAACTCTGGTCAATGCAGCGAACGATCTGTCCGGGTGTTTCCGGAACGACCTGACCCGTCCTCTTACAAAACGCTTTTATCTTATCCGGCATATCTCCCGCCGAGTTAAACTCATGGTAATCAGGATCTATAAAGCTTATAAAAGGTTCTTCGCGCAAAGCCATCTCTTCTAATTCTCCATATGAGAATTCTAAACCTTCATGCTTCCATGTGCGTCTGCACTCCTGAATCAACCAGAGACCAATTATATTCTTAAGGAAAGTCGAAGTATCTCCATATCCGCCCTCATTGCTCACTTGTAACTCAAACGATTCCTTATTGATAACAGGTTCCCTTAACTCTGTCCCAAACAGACTCCATGTACCGCAACTGATAAAAACAAAATCTTCCTCTAATGTAGGTACTGCTACTGCGGCGCTTTGCGTATCATGACCTGCCACCGCAATGACCTTCGGCGGATTTTCGCCATCTAGCAATAGCTCATCACAGATTTCCTTCTTTACTTCGCCAACTATTGTTCCGCTTGGGTTTATCTCTCCGAAAAGCACCCCTGAGATACCAATCGCATTTAAAACTTCATCTGACCAAACTCTATTCTTTGCATCCACAAGCTGAGTCGTGGATGCTATTGTATATTCCCAATTTTGTTTTCCTGTGAGAAAATAATTATATAAATCAGGAGTTAGAAGAAGTTTTTTTGCTTTTTCTAATACCCAAGGACGATTTTTCTTTAATCCCATTAACTGAAAAATGGTATTGAAATTCTCGAATTGATTACCTGTGAGCAGGTACAAATCTTCTTTGGGAAATCTCTTAAACACTTCTTCCTGCATCCCCAAAGTTCTGTCGTCTCGATAATGTATTGAATTCTCAAGTAAATCGCCGTGTTCATCTAAAAGTCCGAAATCCACTCCCCAAGTATCAATACCCAAAGAATCAAACCCGCCTTTATGGTTCGCTTTTATCATGCACTGCTTAATCTCGTGAAAAAGTCTTAACGTATCCCAATACATAGTCCCATTCAAAATCACAGGATCGTTAGGGAATCTGTGGATCTCCTCCATATGGATCTGCCCGTTTTCAAAAGTACCTAATATTGCACGCCCGGATGAAGCGCCAAAATCAATAGCTAAAACGCGATTTGTATCCATAAGAATTCTCCTTAAAAAATTTTCAGCATTATTTTCCTATAGAATAACTCTTTTATTTATTTTTTTCTTGTGTTATAATGGGAGAAAATAAAAATATATTCACTATTTAGGTTGGTTGGCATGCAATCAGTAAGTTATAGGGAAAACAGACAAAGAGGAACGGTAGATTTTCCTTTAGAGTTCTACCATGTTACCAAAGCACATCCGCATTATGAGATGGCTTTACATTGGCATGTCGAATTTGAGATCATACGTGTCCTTATCGGGACTTTTACACTTTATATTGACGAACAGGAATATATCATGAATCCTGGAGATACTGCCTTTATTCCTGCCGGCTCTCTTCACAGCGGGATTCCTTCGAAATGCGTTTACGAGTGTATTGTCTTTGATATGAATATGTTACTAAATAAAAATGATTCGTCTCTGCATCTGATCAGACAGATCATGGATCACGAGGTGGAATTAAAGTATCTTTATCCTTCGAGGCTCGTGGACGTACATCGTTCGTCATGGGCACTGTTTAATGCTCTCGTTACCCGTCGGACAGGATACGAGCTTTTAGTACACGGTGCACTATGTCAGTTGCTGGGAATTATTTTCTCGAGGCGCTACTACGTGCCCGCCGACACGAAACCCTCACGTAATCATCGCAGAATATTACAGCTTAAACAAGTACTTGAACACATGGAGAGCACTTATATGCATCCTGTTACTTTAGAGGAACTCGCGGCGAGCGTTAAAATGTCTCCCAAGTACTTTTGTCGCTTTTTTAAAGAGATGACTCACCGCACACCGATGGATTATCTGAATAATTACCGCGTGGAGCGCGCCTGTTTTCAATTAATAACCACGAATAGCTCCATTACAGACGTAGCTTATGCTACGGGCTTTAATGACTTAAGCTATTTCATTAAGACCTTTAAACGCTATAAAGGCACCACTCCAAAAAAATACCTTAAATCTTAATTGTCTTGAGTATTAAATCTGTTTTCCCTATAATAACAAACACACAGGGACGCGTTTTTGCGTCCCCATGTGTATCATCCGTATATCTACCCAAAAACCAATCCCAAAAGAGAGACAGCAATTAGTCATAAAGGTTCTGTGCAATCTCCGGATTGTCCATCGTCTCGCTGGTGTACCACTGGCAGCCCGTATCTACATCCGATACAGCCTCACCCTTAGCAGCCTTTACGCAAAGCTCTACAGTTACTTCGCCCATAGCGACGGGAGCCTGAGTAATAGCACCTATGAATTTCTGATCCTTAACAGCCTGCTTGATAACAGCACCTGAATCAAACGCAATACCGAGGATCTTGTCATCGCCGATACCGAATTTGCCAAGGTTCTCATCGCCTGTTACCATAGCCTCGCCCGAGTGCTGATTTGAGCCATATACTGCGATTAAGTCAGACTTATTAAGAAGAGTCTGGCAATCAATTGATGAAAGCTCACTCGTTACCTGTGCGGGAACGAGAACTTCGATAACAACATCAGCGCCTGAAGTCTTTTCGACTTTTGAGTCACTTACGAATTTGTCATTGCCTTCTACCGTAACGGTCTTTCCGTCTGCTGTTACGAGTTCAGCCATCTTATCGATAAAACCTAATCCACGATTAATGATTGACTCAGAAGTAGCATCCTGTGAAAGAACACCAATACGAACAGTGCCGGTAGCATTTTTTACTCTGTCGCCTATACCTGCTTTGTAGCCTTCTTCAGCAGCGAGTTCGCCGGCCGCGTAGTTATCAGTGGAGGCATTTGCTAAAACCGCTCCTTCGGGAGCATCCGGAACACCCGAGTCAAATCCGATAATCGGAATGCCGGCTGCCTGTGCCGTTGTAATGGCATCCAAACATGCACTGGTATCAAGTGCTGCTAAAGCGATAGCTGCCGGTTTTGCATTGATAGCACTGTTTAACATCTGTACCTGATCGGCGATATCCGATTCTGAGTTAGGACCTACGAAATTAATCTTAACGCCGAGTTCTTCGGCTTTCTGCTGTGCTCCTTTGAGAACCGCTTGCCAATACTGATGCTGGAATCCCTTTGAAACGATTTCGATATTTAGTACTTCAGTATCTGTCGTAGTTTCTGTGGTTTCCTCAGTTGTGGTCTCCGTAGTTTCTGTGGTTTCCTCTGTCGCAGACTCCTCTTTTTTACCGCATCCGGCGAATAATACACCGACTAAAGCGGCACACAAAATGTAACTTAACAATTTTTTCTTCATTTTCTTTCCTCCCATTTGCCGATATCTTTAATTCCTCACAAAATCTTTTGTATCGGCTTGTGATATGATACTCTTTAGTTGTTTTTTATTAAAAGCCGCCCGCGCGAAGCGGCAATTAATCAGAAATAAATCCCTGTCATTTACCCTTTGTATTCTTTAAAACGTCTACCAAAACCGCTATGATCAATATAATTCCCGTTACAATCTGCTGCCAGTTCGATTGTAGTCCAATATAGGGCAAACCCGTCTTTAATAACGACATGACATAAACGCCCAATAATGTACCCGTAATAGTGCCATAACCGCCGTTCATGGAAGTTCCGCCGATTATTGCTCCCGCAATCGCATCCAATTCCAAACCCGCACCGCTGCCCGGCGCCACAGCCTGAAAAGTACAGCTATACGCAATACCTGCGATACCCGTAAAGAGTCCGCAAATCAAATACGCGAGTCCCTGATACTTTCTGACCTTTATCCCTGAAAGCCTCGTGGCTTCTTTATTGCTGCCTATGGCAATAATATATCGTCCGGGTCTTGTGTGATTCAAAATAAGCGACATGACTATAACCGCAATAATGACAAGCAGAAATCCGACAGGAATCAAAAGCCCGCCTTCCGTCTTATATTTAAAGAACGACCGGACCCATCCCTGCTCACTCCCGGCGGGCGGCCAAGTGACCGAAAGAGCACCGGTTAATATTGAGCCGATTCCACGAGCAAGCATCATCGAACAAAGCGTCGCGATAAACGGGGGCAATTCCATTACCGCCACAGTCATGGCATTAATAAGTCCGAATAACAGACCGATTACCAGTGCCACTAAAATCCCTACGCCTACCGGCATTGCCTTATGGGCAATAACATATCCTCCCACGAGTCCGCATGTAATCATGCCGGTTCCAATCGAAAGGTCGACTCCTCCTGTAATCAGCGCAAATGTTACTCCTATTGCCATAAAACTAATATAGTATGAATAATCGAAAATGCTCACAAGCGTAGCATATTGGCGAAAAGGTTTGCTCATTACGGAAAAGAAAACAGCCAAAGCCACAATAACGAGGATTACAACAATTTTCTGTGTTGCGCCGGCAGATGTGAAAATGCCCCTCTTGGCGGCGTTCGTCTTATTATTATTGGTACCCATGCAAACCGCCTCCTTTCCCTAATCTCGCAAAGTCGCCGCGTGCATAATCGACTCCTGCGACGCTTCTTCTATTAACATTTCACCGGTTTTTTTGCCTTCGCACATTATGACAATGCGATCGCTCATACGTAAAATCTCGGGCATCTCCGAAGAAATCATAATAATTGACTTCCCTTCTTTTGCAAGTTCATTCATCAAATGATAAATCTCGCTCTTCGCCCCGACATCAATACCGCGTGTCGGCTCGTCAAAAATCAGAATATCGCAGTTTCTGACGAGCCATTTGCTCACAACGACCTTTTGCTGATTACCTCCCGAGAGATTCACCACTAATTGGTCGGTGGAAGGAGTTTTGGTTTTAAGTGAGTCAATGTATTGCTGGGTTACCTCATTTTCCTTCCTCTTATCAATAAATAAACCCTTCATGTAGCGCTCAAGCGCCGCTAAAGTAGAATTCTCCGCAACTGTCTTTTGAACGGCCAATCCATATCGCTTTCTGTCCTCCGAAAGATATCCGATCCCGCTCTTAACCGCATCCTGCGGGCTCTTAATCTCAACGAGCTCACCGTTAACGTAAATATCACCGCTTTCCTTTGTATCAGCTCCGAAAATCGCTCTCGCGGTCTCAGTCCTGCCCGCACCCATGAGCCCTGCAAAGCCTAAAATCTCACCTTTCTTAAGCTCGAAACTCACATCATTTACGAGTCTGCCGGCCTTCAGATGCTCCACTTTCAGCACCACCGGCGCGTCCTTTGGCACATTACTCTTTACCTTAGGTTCTTCGTAAATCACACGTCCTACCATGGCGTGGACAATATCGTCTTTCGTACAGCTTTCGCTAATAAGTGTCGTGACATATGCGCCGTCACGCATTACAGTCACCCTGTCGGTAATGAGCTTAATCTCATCCATTCTATGAGAAATATAGATTATTCCCATATCCTTCGCGCGCAAATCGCGGATAATCTTAAATAATTCCTCGATTTCAGACTCCGTCAAAGCCGCTGTCGGCTCGTCAAAGACAATGACCTTAGCCTCATGCGAAATTGCCTTTGCTATCTCACACATCTGCTGCTTTCCGACTGTCAGATTACCCATTTTTTCAGTAGGATCAATTTCAATATTCAATAAATCAAAGAGCTCTTTTGCCTTACGATTCATCTGCGCATCGTTAATCAGCTTCCCGCTCATAATTTCGCGTCCAATAAAGATATTCTGCGCAACGGTCAAATGATTCATCATATTCAACTCCTGATGAACAATAACGATACCCGCGCTTTGAGCTTCTCTGGGATTGCCGAATTCCACTTCTTTTCCTTCATATATAATAGAGCCGGAATCCTTTTTATAAATTCCCGTCAATACCTTCATGAGGGTAGATTTTCCGGCACCGTTTTCGCCCATCAGCGCGTGGACTTCACCCTTTTTGAGTTCGAAATCCACGTGATCAAGCGCGTGCACACCCGGAAAAGTCTTATCGATTCCTTTCATGGTCAATATTACTTCACCCATTTACAAAGGCCCCCTTCCCTTAGTTCTTGCGTGCCCGGCTGCGCACATCCGCGTACACTGCGAAAAGCACGACCAGACCCGTAATGACATATTGCCAATCCTTTTGGAAACCCATTGCAAGAATGCCTTCCTGCAAAAGGGAAATAATCATAACTCCTATAAATGTACCGCCTATACTCGCGACACCTCCGGACATCGACGTGCCTCCCATAACGCAACCCGCAATCGCGTCATTATTGTACGTATCGCCGAGACCCGGTTGAACCGTCGAATACGCTCCGACAAATACGATAGCCGCAATGCCCGCTAAAGTTCCGCAGATAATATAGGCCAGCATCTCCCATTTTTTAACATTGACCCCTGATAATCGGACTGCCTCTTTATTACTCCCAAGACACAAAATATAGCGCCCGATTCTGGTTTTGTTAAGGATAATCGCGCAGATAATAGCAATTATCAATAGGAAAACAAGACCCGTCGGCAAAGCCATCGTAGTGCCCGGAATAGTGTACTTAACAAAGATTCTGAACCATCCGTTTTCCTGACTGGATTGAGGCCAAGATATCGATTGTGTCTTTGTGAAAACCGAACCGATGCCTCGAGCCAACATCATGCTCGCCATTGAAGTGATAAAAGAAGGCATCTTCCAGAAAGCTACTAAATAACCGTTTATAACTCCGAAAGCGCTCCCCACGAGTACCGCGCTAATAAGGCATATAACCATGGGAACATTCATCTTAGTCAGCATCTGACCGGAAATCAAGGCGGCACAAAACATAACCGGTCCGATAGAAAAATCAATACCTCCCGTTGCGATAACAAAAGTAACTCCAAGGGACAAAAACCCTAAAAAATATGCATAATTTAAAGCACTGAGTATTCTGTTGTAACTAAGGAAAGTAGGTTCGAGAATTGCGAAAATCGTATACATCAACAGTAAAACGAGAAATAAAACCAAGCGGTTGAAGCCAATCTTTTTTACGAAAGCATTACTCTTAATACGTTCCAACTATTCATCCCTCCCTGCCGCTTTAATAACCTGATGAGGCAAATGCGCCGCAGACCAAAATCGCATAACTGCACGTTTACAGTATAAATTTAGTTTTCATAAATGAAAATGGAAATTCTTCCGAAAAAAGGTTAAAAAATTATAGTCCGGGAATTACGCCCGAATCACTGCTGCCCCAAGAACGGAAATAGTAGTCTTTGGCTCTCTTCATCGTACATGTTTTCAGGAGTTATCAGTAGACAACCCGAATCTACATTCATAGATGTCTCGCCGCCTAAGAGCCCCTTTATGGCTTCTTCTGCCGCGAGGTAGCCCATATTAAAAGGCTTTTGTATCACAGTCGCCTTTATGACGCCCTTTTCGATTAATTGAACTTCTTCGATTGAATTATCAAAGCCGGTCACGGTTATTTTATCCTTTAACCCAAGATCATCGATTGCCCTTGCGGTACCGACAGTCGAATATTCATTCATGCACATTATTATGTCAATATCGGGATGCGTCTCCACCATTTCGCAGGTCAGTTCATAGGCTACATCGTATGACGATCCGCAGAATACGACCGTGTCTATCCTATCGGCGTACTCCCCGAGTCCTTCTCTCATTCCTGCCTCGCGCTCTATGGCCGTCGAGACATCTTTTACGTGTCCCACCATTCCAATGCGGGAATTTTCTTTTACGAATTGACGTGTGTATTCTCCCAACTGCCTTCCGCCGTCTATATTATCCGTTGCCACAATGGGGACGCCTAAGTCCGTATCTATGACAGAGTCCACGAGAATTAGTTCTATCCCCGCATCCAGCACTTTTTGTAATGCGCCCGTAGTTTCGGAAAAGCTTGACGCCGCTACAATAATCGCATCCGGCTTTTTTTCAATACTATCCAATATTATTTGAATCTGTTTTTCGTATTCGATTTCCTTTTCGGGAGCACTGACGGTGATATTGCAGCTGTTTTCCGATGCTCCGAGCTTTGCTCCTTCAATAAGAGCTGTCCAGAAACCGTTAGTTTCGTCAATTACCTTCGGAATCAGAATCAGGTTGTATTCTTTAGCGCCACTTTTTCCATAACGGATTAACGCAAATATTCCGAAAGCCAACATTAAGGCTGCCGTCAATATTATTAATATCCGATTGCGAAGCTTAGTTTTCATCAATATTTTTCTCCCTTGGAATAGTTAGTGTGGCTACGGTCCCTTTTCCCTTTTCACTCGCAAATTCCAGACCATACTCCTCGCCGTAATACAGCTTTATTCTGCTTTGGACATTTGTAATACCTACTCCATTTGAACGCTCATCCTTTTTATTGCCATCGAAAATCCGGGAAAGTGTCTCGTCGTCCATCCCCACTCCGTCATCAGAAACACTTAATACTACTCTGTCGCCTTCTGCGTGTCCGCTGATTTCTATGGTTCCTTTTCCTTCCTTATATTTAATGCCGTGATAAATGGCGTTTTCAACGAGCGGCTGCAGCGCGAATTTAATAATATCCACCTTTAAAATATCACTATCCACATTTATCGAATATTCGAGCTTATCCGCATAGCGCATTTTCTGGATTGTAAGGTAATTGCGCACATACTCAAGCTCATCCTCTATCGTCATCTGCTCCTTGTCATTGCTGATACTCTGCCTGAAAAGCCTCGCCAAAGCCGCCGTCATGACGACTACTTCTTTATTACGCCCCGACTCGGCCATCCATATGATTGAGTCCAACGTATTATAAAGGAAATGCGGATTAATCTGCGCGAGCATTGCCCTAAGCTCACTCTTCCTTTTTTCATCCTGCTCATAGACAATCTGGCTCATCAATTCTCTGATTCTCACAGTCATTGCGTTAAATGATCGGCTCAAATCCCCGATTTCGTTTTGTGTAGTTATTTCCACCGAAGCATCGGAAATACTACCCTCCTCCATTTTTCTCATGGAATCGCGCAGCATTGCTATCGGTTTTGTAATTCTTCGCGAGATTATTGCCGACAATAAAATAACGATAATCAATAGCCCCGCCGCGACAATCAGATAAATCCTCTGAGCCTGCCGCATGCCCGCTAAAAGCTCGTCCGTAAATGTGACTCCGACCACTATCCAACCTGTCTTTTCTGATTTCGACATCGTATAAAGCTTGCTCGCACTGCCTTCTTGCGTCAGCATATAATCGGCATCATTTTCCAGAATTTCCGGAATTTTCTCAGTTAATAGTCCGCCGTACATTAGCTGTTGCTTCGGGTGATAAACCACATTTCCTTCGTCGTCAATAATAAAAATGTAGCCCTTTGTGCCTATCGGATTATTATTGCATAAATCTGAAATCGAATTATAGTTCAAATCAATGAAAAATACTCCGTCCCTTTTTCCGTCCTTTCCGTAGATTGCGCGGCTTAGGGTAATTACCCACTTATAGCTCGAAACAATCGCATTCTGGACATGCGAAGACGATAATGCTATCCCGGTCTCCGAGTCTAAGGCAGCCTTGTACCAGTCAAGGTTTTTTACATCAATAAAGTCTGTCAGCCCTTCGCTACCGTCATTGACAATAGCCCGCCCCGAATTCGCCACGGCGGCAATATTATAAATATCACCACGACTTTCCGTTATCGTTTTAAACTGGGAGAGAATTCTTTCACGGCTAACCGCGACCTCATCAATGGCCTCTGCTGCGTTATTAATAATGACAGAAACCCCGTATTTCTCTTTATCTTCATCTTTTTCCTCGCTTGTTTGCAAGGCATTTTGGCCCTCATCGGGAAATAAAAAATTCGACACATCGGGGCTTCCGACTATCACCGAAGAAATATTTTCCATATTGGTAATATAAGAATCAATATCATAATTCACCTGCCTGATAATCTGGCGGGTATAGGAAATGGAGCTGTCGAGAATCGTTTTTCTGGTATTATTTAGGGCAATGCCTAAGAAAATAACAACAGTAGCAATAATCAAAAGCGAAAAAGAAAAGGTTATCGTGCTTTGAATCTTACGAAACCCTTCAAAGATTTTTCTGCCTTTACCTTCCTTTTCCAAAAATGCTACTCCTTTCGCTTCGCGTACTCACGCGGCGTCATTCCTGTGGATTTCTTAAATGCCACCGTAAAATAATGCGGATCGGCAAATCCCACTTTATATGCTATTTCATAATTCTTCAAAGCGCTGTAACTTAACAATTCCTTTGCTTTTTCCATACGGATTTCCTGCAGAGCCTCCAAAAAGGTCTTCCCCGTTTCTTCCTTATAACATTGGCATAAATACGAACTGGAAACCCCAATATGCGAGCAGACCTGATTAAGACTTAACCCCGAATCCGAATAATTCTCCTGCAGATATTTCGTCACAAGAATCGAAATTTTTTTTGCACCCCTCTGCCTGATTTCCATACATTTTCCGGCCGCCAAAGAAGCATATTCACGAACGCACTTAAAAGCCTTCCTGAAGGATTTTTCCTCTGTTACAAAAATCTCATACTCATCGGTCGGTGTAAAAGCCAAGTCCGCTTCCAGCGCCATAGTACGTGAGAGCCTCAAAACATGGCGCATAAATGATTTAATACGCTTTTCATCCCAATAAGAATCCCCGATTTTATTTTCTATTTCAATAAGCACATCATCGAGCGTTTCTATCTTATCACCCGAGTAGGCCTCCCTGATTTCATTAAGCCACTTTGTCTCCGGCAATTCGCTCTCCATTAGTGAGGCTGTTTTATCCGCGCAAAGAACCTGCCCAAAGCCCCTCGCATACCGAAGTGACAACGCCTTAAAAGCCCAGCTATATGAATCGGAAAGGTGTGACGATTTTACTTTCCCACCCACACAAAACGAAACGAGCATCCCCGAGGCTTCACAGATTTTATCTTGCATCTGGGTGCATACTTCCTCAATATCGAAAGTTTCGGTTTCGCCATCCAAGCTCGCATCTTCACCGAAAACCAACAAGACCTTATCATCGGAATCCCTATACGCGCTTCCGAGTTTACTTTCGCTTAAAATTTCATTGCAGATATTCTCTACCACGAAGGTAATCAAATCCTTATCTCTTTGGTCTGAATCTACGGTATCCATCATATCAGAATACGCATCCACATCGGCTATTCCTATCCGATAATAGGGCTTATCAAAACTAATCTGATAATTCAATAGTTCTTTAAAAGCGTCAGAGCGTTCACCCGTTCCCTTAAAGAGCCGGTTTAATTCCTGAGCAATCAATAATGATTCATTTCTTGTGTATTGGCGGTAGCCCGTTTCCATTCTGAGAAATGACTGCTCTCTGTTCTTATCCGCATCGAGCTTCTCCCTAACCCTTATCATGACTTCGCGCAGTTCATCGGCCGTAACCGGTTTTAATATATATTCAAAAACCTTGTATTGTATTGCCTGCTTTGCAAATTCGAATTCCCCGTATCCGCTGAAAATAATAATCCGTGTTTCAGGGTAATTCTCATAAATATGCCGACTGAGCCTCATCCCATCCATAAATGGCATATTGATGTCTGTTAAAACCACGTCAACCGGACTATTTTGCATGAATTCAACTGCCTCTGTGCCATTAGCGCAATCGCCCGCCAGAGAAAACCCGCAAGCCTCCCAATCCATTATGGAGGCAATGGCTTCTCTTACCAAAATCTCATCTTCTACTAATAAGACCTGATACATTTTTTGCATAACCTCTCCGATCTGCGCATGATTCTGTCAGATCGTTCTTTCAATATAGAAAGTGCCTTCGTAAATTGTGTATAACCTATATCCGTGCCATGAATGTCACTGCCAATCGCTACTACGCGACCGCTCTCCACCCATTTCATCGCTTGCTTTCGCTTCCTGAAATCCACGAAAGCGCCGGCGTTTAATTGAGCCTTTAAACCCATATCGAGTAAATTTTTTATCTTTTCCGGGTCATATCTGTCAATATGCGCCAGAACAACCTTAAAGTTTCTTTCTTCTTTTAGCAAACGCACCGACTTAATAAGCGCCTGTGACCACTCTTTGTTAACCGGCATCTCCAAAAGCAGGGTCTGAGTCCCCCGAATGCACAGCTTTTCAATGCCTTCCATGTGCTCAATACCGGGACAGGCATGAACCTCACAACCGATTAGAAGGTGCATCCCATATCTCGCGGTAGTCATGACGATACCATTTTCCCCCGCCACTCGCCTTGATAGAAATTCGGCGAGATTATCTTTCTGGGGATAAAAATGCGGAGTTGCAACAATACATTGCACCCCGGCTTCGTTTGCTAATTCAATCTGTTTTTGGGAACATTCTATACTGTTGCTTCCGTGATCCGCTTTCGGCAGAACATGTGCGTGAAAATCAATAATCATAAAATCCTCACCGAATCTGCAAATCCCCAAAACCTCCCGTCAGGCTTTAGCAGAGCTTCCGGGATTACCATATTCGTATTTATAATAACCACCTTTTTTATAATATGAATCATTTTTCCCATCGGTGTCATTCAAGATAAACCCAATGACCTTGCCCTGCACCAGATTAATATGGTCAATAGCCGCACGCACAGAACTTCTGTCCGTCACCCCCATGCGCACCACCAAAAGTGAGCCGGTAACCTTTGATGCCAGAACCGCCGCGTCCGTCACCACACACACAGGAGGCGTGTCAATAAACACACAATCAAATCGCTCCTTTGACATGGCAAGAAGGGCATCCATTCTGATGCTCATCAAAAGCTCTGCCGGATTCGGGGGATTCTCACCCGCGGTTAGAACTGTCAGATTCTCGACCCCCACCGTTGGAAACCGCACCTCATTATCCATACCCGCCAAGAGTTCGCTAAGTCCCGGGCTTCGCTCCACTCTGAAATATTTATGTAAAGAAGCGTTCCTTAAATCACCATCCACAAGCAATGTCTTTTTCCCCGCTTGTGCAAAGGAAATCGCGAGGTTAAGTGCTGTCGTAGTCTTACCTTCGCCGGGCTGTGCGCTCGTCACCGTAAATACAGGACATTCCTCGCCGTTTGCTACGAATAAGAGTTTCGTCCTTAGTGAATTATAGGCTTCCTTAACCACAAAAGGTGCCGACGATGTCAGAATCCTGCTGGCGCTTCTCTTTTGAAAACCTGTGCTGATATTCCCCTTCTTTTTTGCCATCTTCCCCTCCATGTGCAGGTAGATTTATTCGTCGAGCTAAAAATTATTGCTCGTTAATAACTTAAATCTGACAACTCTTTCAATCTGCCGACTAATACGATAATTATCATATCGAAATCAGTACTTTGAGCTCGAACTGCCGTCAATCATAATACGCGGAACTTCACCCAATACCGGAATACCGAATTCCGTATCCAAACTCGAAGCCGACTGAACCTTCGTGTCGAATTTCGATGCTAATAGGAAAATCCCGTAGGCGAGCAACGCCCCCAAAAGAAAAGCGACCGCCAGATTCAGCTTCATATTGGGCGACGAGGGCTGTTTTGGAGTCTCGGCCACATCTACGACCTCTACTCCGCCTGCTTTAACTACTCTAATAATTTCAGAAGGCACAATGTCAGTCAGCGTATTGGCGATTTGCGCCGCCATAAAAGGATCACTATGCTTAACCGAAATCGAGAACACCTCGGTTCCGTTCACAGAGCTCGCACTGATTAAGTCTTTCAGTTCCTCTGTATCCATCTTTAGATCCAATTGCTCAATAGCTTGTTTGAGCACGGTATTGCTTTTTAAAATAACGATATAGGTATCCACGAGGGATTTAGAAGCCGAAAGCTCAGTGCTCGTAATAGCGGAACTAAGCGAATCATTGCGGTTTGAATCCGCATAGACATACATAGTCGCACTCGCCGTATACATCGGAGTAATCATGAAAACCGTAATTACTCCGGCAATAGCCGCTACAAATGCTCCTATAAGCACAATCCAAATAAATCTCTTCTTAAGCACATACAAAACATCACGAAAGTTAATCTCAACTTCCCGCGTTTCTTCAGACATACCCTTGACCTCATAAACACAAAACAGCTGAAAGAAATACAGCAATTCTGCAATATTTTACTAAGGCTTTTTATAAGGCAAAAAGCTCACTTCCACACTATACCATAGGATTTCAAAATTTACAATCCTTAATAAAGCCGTGGTACGTCCCCTTTCTTCCCCCTCTGCGCAATTGCCGCAATTATTCCTAATGTGCATAGAGCGCTTCCTATTATATAGAAGTATTTTGTATACGAAGACGCACTCCCTGCAATCACAAAGATTCCGCTAAGCAAAGAGCCGACTGTTAAAGTGGCTACGCCGGCGTGGAAGAGATTGGATGCAAATCGGGAAACGTTTCCGAAAACCAATAAAAGTACGACAAAAATAATGATTCCCGCCAAAGGATATAAAAACATATAATCCATAAAGCCCGAACGGATTCCATGCCCGAACAGCGCGTAGACATTTGTAATAATGACGCATAAAGCGCTTATCCCAAGATAAACTATCACTGTTTTTATTAGTGTCTTTCGATTTGCTTTTGTATTTGTTCTACTATTATTATTGATACCCGACATAGATAATATCGCTGACCTCCCGTTCTTTTATTTTCCTGCCGTTTGTGGTCGGATTATTAATCACCTGTCCGTTAAAAACCATTGTCGAAGACCCGCCGCCATCTAAATTATATGCGATGGTGCAACCTCTGGAAACGAAAACTTCCGCGAGCTGATAGAGTGAAAGTCCCGCATTTTCTGATGTCCGCCCTTCCGATACAATCGCCACATAATGAAGCGGTCCTATCTGCCCTATCGCGGTACGCGGATTACTTTTCGCGGATTTACCGGAGATTTCACTGTTTTCGCCTACGGCAATCTCACCGTCCTCCACTAAGGTCGGTCCAAACGACCAAATTTGCCAGGCATCCCCGGCAATATCCTCTGAAATCTCACTCTCATTCACACTCGTTAGATTCCCGGCCAAGTCCAAAACTAAAGCCTCTCCCTCGCCTCCCGTGCGGTATAGATTCCCGTTTCTTAGTACATACCCATTATCTCTAAACCCATAATAATCCCCGTTAATTGCAAAAATCGCGTTGTGTTCACTTGCCATTTCCGAGGTAGTTTCATCAATATTGCGCCCGTATTGATTATTAGCCAGAGCCGTTTTAAGGTACTGCACATCTTTGACAATAATATCTGCGATATGCACAGTAGTGTCATTTATTCGAGTTGTTTCTATATTAATAGAGATATTCTCATCATCGTATGATGTTTCAGTGATGACAGGCTTTGCGCGCGCCTGCGTATCCGTAGTTCCTGATATATCAGCGTTTGAATCGGAAGTTTCGACCTGCTTTGCAGTCGACTCTGTGACTTCTGCCTCTGCGTTTTGCGTCCCTGTAATTTCAGATGTTGTTGCGCTCGTCTGTGAGTTTTCATATTGTACGTTTTCGTATGCCTTCGGAATCACAAAAGCATCCAATAGAACAAACACCGTCGCCGCGGTTAATACGCATGAATACAGAATTCCAAAACGATATGGCCTCGCAAAAAATCGCTTAATACTCATGCTTTGCCACCTTCATTCTTTTTAAATATGAATTTCTTTTGAATAATAAAACTAACCGAGAAAAGTATTAGGTCAGTAATAATTTTCGCGACGATCTCAGGCATTCCCGTCGCCGAAAATAACTTTGTCATTTCGCCGCTTGCAAGCATAATGGCTATGAATAAAGCACCGTATTCAATCCAGAGTATCGCCCCTTTATTCTTCTTTTTAAATACAACATTCTTATTAATAAGGAAATTGCATATCCCCGACAGAATACGAGCTGTTATGGTAGATATCATAATGCCGGTTTCCCCATGGAAAACAAAGCTTCTGAACAATGCAAAAAGCCCCACATCCACCGCCGCGCACACAAGCGATGACATACTGAATTTAAATATCTGCAGATAAATATACGCGGAATCCCTGACAGCCCTGAAATGTGAGGAGCGATTTTCTTCCAAATACACGGTCTTAATGGGGATTCTGACAAATGGCACATCATTCTTTGCCAGCACTAAGAGCATATTCATTTCATATTCAAACCGTTCGCCGTTTATTTCAAGGCATTTCCCAAACAGAGCTTTCCCAATACCACGAAGCCCCGTTTGGGTGTCCAATCCCTTAATGCCTGTCTGCAAATAAAAAACCGCCGCGGTAATACGATTGCCCCACCTGCTCTTAAAAGGAACATCCTCCCCGCTAAAACAACGTTCACCTAAAATCAGGCAGTCCTGATTTTCCTTAATTGCCTCGGCAATTCTTAGAATATCCGTAGCGCTATGCTGACCATCCGCATCCGCAGTCACAGTCCCCATCACATCCGGATAAATATCCGCGATAAACCTAAAAGCAGTCTTAAGAGCCGCCCCTTTTCCGCGATTAACCTCATGCCTAAGCACAATACACCCATCACTTTGAAGTGTTTCAAAGAATGGTAAAGTGGCCGAATCACTGCCATCATTGACAATAACAATAAGAGGATCAAACAAAGACCGAATTTCATGAACTACCGAAACCAATTTTTCATCCGGATTCAGCGCCGGAATAATAACCGCAATCTCCTTCGTCACAAAGATGCTCTCCTTTAATGAGTTTTAAATATTATAAAACAACATCTCGGAAGAAATAATGGCAATTCCGTGACAAATTATGCATTTAACTTTCACATACAATCCTCTAAACTAAACTCGCATGATTCAAGCGGTAATTCTGTCAGTTCTTTACCACATAAAAAATTCACTGTACGAAGGTTATAATCAAACGAAATCTTCAGTCCTACGGTAATGAAACTTTCATCATCAAGAGGATTTACTATTTCAAAGGGACTAAATACCAATAATCGCCCGTCTGCAGTTTTTGCCGTAACGCGATTGCGCTTTGTTGTCAGAGCGATTACGCTGCCTTCTTTGTTAAATCCCAGAGAGTTAATATCAGCATTCACTGCGTGCGCCTCGGGGTCGTATGCCGATATCACTCCGATAGGTGTGCTGATTTCTACAGGCATTGATGGCTCCATGGTTTCGATTTCACCCGTTTCATATAACGAGAATCCGTGCCGGGCTTCAATTTCGCCGTACTTTGTTGTTATGTTTATGACTTCGCCCGGAAACAGCGTTAATGAACGGATGTCGCCGCTTTGGTAAAAAGCGATCGCAGATATAATCGCCGTAAACTTCGTGAAAGGCAATTCAAAGTGCAGCGGTATGGCGAGTGACTTTTCCTCTTCCTCACTCCATAAACCACTGATTTTTCCATCGAGTGGAAAGAAGCGTTTCAGCTTGCCGCTTTCAAAAAATGTCACGAGTTCTGCGGGAAATTCACCGATAGGCGTAGTTATTTCCTGTTGTTCTTCAAGGTATACTGCCTTTACCATCCCGCTTGCGTAAAACTCTACGGAGTATTTGTTTTTTCGGCGATGATTGTCCGTAAATGCGGGCACAAGCTCCCCCACATGAGTCACCAGCATATTCTTTTCGGATAATCGTATTCCCTCCAAAGCGCCGCTTGGGAAACAAGTATAGCTTTCCACCCCAGCAAACACACCACAAGGCAGTTGAATTGTTTTGTCATCCAATAGATTATAATTGTGCAAAGCTAATACCTCCGGGTTTCTATATTTTCAAAGCAGTTAGGCCAAAAATCTCGTCCTGTATCTTTATTGCGGTTTGGGTGGATATCCCCCAATCAAAAATATTTGAGCTTGATGAAACCAGCTGTGCCAGATCGCAGTTTCCTGCACGCTCGCCTATCCCTCCCACAGTGACATCGGCGTACAGACATCCGCACTTTGCGGCCTCCACAGTATTGGCCACAGCAAGTCCCAAATCATTGTGTGCGTGAAATCCCAATTCACATTTGCCGGTTAACCCTTCCGAAAATTCAGAAAGAACATTGCGTACGCGGGTGGGCATAGCCACGCCTACGGTGTCAGACAGTCGAATGCGCTTCACTCCGAAATCCAGTAGAATATTCGCCACTGTCTTCATAAAGGCGGGTTCACTGCGAAATGCATCCTCGAATCCGACGGAAAGCGCTATTTTGCACTTATCGATCAACCCCAAACAGGCATATAGTTCTGTGATAACCCACTCTTTATTTTTGCGCAGTTTCACATAAATATGCGGGTATGAAACAGGTACGCTGATGTGAATAATATCGGGGCGGCAATCAATGGCATGTTCTATGTCCGAAACAGACATCCTCCCCCATACAGAAATAATCGCATGCTTTCGATTTTCAATAATCTTAATAATATTTTCTTTTTCCTGCTTTGAGGTTGCAGGAACGCCCGCTTCTATTTGGTGCACGCCATTATCGTCCAAAATTGCGGCGATTTTTAGCTTCTGCTCCCTCGTAAAACAAACGCCCGGCATTTGCTCACCATCACGCAGACTACTGTCTAATATGTATCGTTTAGGTTTCATGCCACGCACCCCCTCGCGATTTCTATAAGCTCTTTGTCGGTGAGTGCGCGATTTTTTTGATCGCTATTGGCTTTTATTTGCTCCAGCATTTTGGGGATTTGCTCGGGTGTGTACGCAATGCCGATCTCATCTAACTTTGCCTTAACCGCCGCAGTTCCGCTTTGTTTGCCGATGACAATATTGCGCCTAAGCCCTACGGATTCCGGCAAAAAAGGTTCATAACATTTTGGGTTTTTTAATATTCCATCCACATGAATACCGGATTCCACATGGAAAATTCGATTGCCAATAATAGGCTTATCCATTCGAATTGGATTTCCTGTAATTTTTCTTAAAAGGTCTGCCATCTCGGGGAAAAGCGAATAATTTTTGCCTACTTTGCGCAAGCGTTCCAACTTCAAAATCATTATTACCTCTTCGGTAGGGGCAAATCCGCCAATACCGCCAAAAGAAGTCACAACAGTTGAACCGCTACCATTTACGAGCCATTCCGACGCCAAAGCAGTGGCAAAGCTGTAGCGATTGGTGGGGCAATACTCGATTTCCCCATGGAATACCTTTTGTAAATGCGCAAAAACCTGCAAATAATCAGTGGTAATAATGTCACTTAGCCCCCGGATGCGGATACGCTTATAGTCCTTATATCGCGATATTGTGTAGGATTCACGCATATCATTAAGCAGTATTTCACAGATAGTTTTTTCATCCTGCTTCGCTGCGTTTCGGCAGACAAATCTACAGAACTTCGGAAACTTTGCTTTGTCAGCTTCCTTCTCAATGCGCAGAATATAACCTGCATATTCCGGTAAAGGGCTGAGTAGTTCAAACATTTGCCCCGAAAGCTCAATGCCATCAGGCTCAGTCGCAATAAGGAGCTCCAAAAAACTTAAGAGGGCAGAAATATCCTGCGACATATTATCAAGACATGAAAAAGTTCTGTCAATTATACGCAGCATACCCTCACCTCTCTTTCGTAATTTCTTTTACTAAATCTTATATTCCTCCACGATTTCGCCGCCTTCCAAGTGCTTTTCTGCGATTTCTTCTACTGCATCCTCGTTCAGATTTCCATACCATGTCCCTTCCGGGTAAATCACAGCAATCGGGCCTTTGTCGCAGATTTGAAAACAGCTCGTAGCAGTGACTATACAATCAGCAGATAAATCACGCTCATCGATCTCCTCAATGAATTTCTGCAAAATATTGGAGCTGCCTTTTTGATTACAGAACCCCTTGGGTTCGCCCTTAATTTTGCAGGAATTGCAGATAAAAATATGATATTTCGGTGATATCATTTTATGCGCTCCTTTCTTGAATTGAGTCGGTAGACTCCCCCTGCTTTACCTCTTTACACATTCCTTTATTTGAAGCATTAGTTTTGTCTTCGGGTTTTGGTTTATGCCTCCACATTATTGAAATATCCTCGTCCAGCGTGCCTACCGCATCGGAACGGCACTGGCGACAGTGGGACATTTGTTTGATGTTGACCTTGCACAAATCCCGCAGGCGGACAATTTCTTTGCTGCCGAGCCTATTTAAGTTTTCAAATGCGGAGCCTTTAACCGGGATATGCGGCATTATATTAGTCATAAAAGCTCCGAGCTCGGCGGCTTTTTTCGTTACCGCGAAAACATGGTCGTCATTTACGCCTTTTATTGCTACGCAATTGACTTTACAGACAATGCCTGCTTCTTTAAGCATCTTAATTCCCACGAGCTGATTGGACAGCAGAATTGACGCTCCCTCAACACTTGAATATGTCCTACCCATAAAGTTAATGTGCTTGTAGATTTTCGCGCCTATTTCCGCCTCCACAGCATTTACTGTCACCGTCACATGACTCACTTTGAGGGCTTTAAGCTCTCCCACATATTGCGGAAGCAAAAGCCCATTTGTGGCAATGCAAAATGTGACATCATTATCGTATTCGCGGATTAGACGAAGGGTTTCGCGGGTTTCTTCAAAATTCGCCAATGCGTCGCCGGGTCCCGCTATTCCTACAACCGTGACATTTGACAGCTGTGATTTGATTTCAATATAGCGTTCGAAGGCCTCCTTGGGCGATAATATCCTGCTGGAAACTCCGGGACGGCTCTCGTTCATACAATCAAAGTCTCTCAAACAGTAGTTGCATTGGATATTGCACTTTGGGGCGACCGGAAGATGAATCCGCGCATTTTTGCAGGCATGCTCACCAAAGCAGGGATGTGTGGAAGTCTTGTCTTTAGGTATTGCACTTGTACTCGATATGGGGCTATAGAATTTTTCGTACATCTTGGCTCGAAAATGCGTTTCCGTGTGTTCGATCATTGCATTTGCGGCTTGGTCTAACAGGTTTAATGAACCATCAAAACCCAGAATCCTAACCCTCTGACCTCCCACATAATCATGAATGGGGAATGCGCAACGAATCAGCGGAATATTTAGCTTATGGGCAATGCGCCTGCCATCGGATGAGCCAATCAGCAAATTTACTTTTTGTTTTGTACACTCATTCTCTATTACGGCAAAGTCACTGTCGTCAAGTATCGTGATTCCTTTGGTAAAATTAAAGTCATGACAGCTTTCAAGCTCTTTTAACAGCGATTCTTTCAATTTTGGAGAAACCGATGCCGTTGCCGCAATTACAGGTAATATCCCATTCTCGCAACAAAGGCGCACAACCGCGTATACAAAATCGGGCTCTCCAAAGACAGCGGCCCTCACTTGCGCGTTATATTTGTGGGAATCTACCATGGCATCGATATATCTTCCCCGCGCTTTTTCATATTCTTTTGTAACAACACCGCCCGCGCTTATTAGAGTGTTTGTCAGTTCGTCTATGCCGCGAATACCAATTGGCAGCGGCAGACGCACATATGGCACGCCATGGGCTTCCTTTAGATATAGCGCCGGTGATAGTTTTTCATCGGCGAATTCCGAAAACTCAATGGTGAGCTTGCTTCCCGCCATTTTGGCGATTTCCGAAAGCGGTGTGCCTCCGGTTTTTAGGCGATTGTACTCTTTTTCAGTCACGCCGTCTAAATTGTCCGAAATATCAGGCAGCAAAATATAATCAAGGTCCATTTCGCCAAGGAATGATTTTAGCCGGCGCGTATCCGCAGGGGAGATTTGGGGTACCACTATACCGATTTTATTGTTCGGGGTGGTATCGGGTTCAACCTGCTTTAATACAGCACAAAGTCCCGCAAACCAGCCCTCGTTTTGCGTGCCGCCGTAACCCGGAGAAGCAACATTGATGATTTTAACGCTTTCGTCCGGGTTGCGTTCATGGAATTTCTTCACAATCGCGTCGACATCTTCGCCTATTGTTTCAGCTAAACAAGTAGTACAAACCCCGATAACCTCAGGGTGATATAAGTCGATTAAATTTTTAAGCCCCTTAAGGAGATTTGCTTCGCCTCCGAACACCGTCCCATGCTCGGTCAAAGAAGAGGAGGCGATGTCAATAGGTTCGTTGAAATGGGTGGCCATGTGTCGGCGTATGTAAGTAGCGCAACCTTGAGAGCCATGAAGAATTGACATTGTGCTGCGTATTCCGTACAGAGCGCTGACCGCACCCATGGGCATGCACATCTTGCAGGGGTTCACATTTAAATTCACTAAATTCTCACTCATGCCGCTCCCCCCTTCACATATTGCCACACAGGGCTGTTTATGGATAAATGCACCTCGCGGACGAAATTCTCAATGCCCGCAAAACCTGCCAACGGATGTTTACGTTCATGATTATGGTCGCAAAAGGCCACGCCCAGTTTATAGGCTAGAGGGCGTTCCTTGACGCCGCCTACTAAAATATCCGCCTGCTTTTCTATCATGAATCGTTCCAGTTCGGCCGGATTTGCATCATCTAACACAATTGTGTCTTCATCAACTATCGAACCGATAATCTCATATTCATCTTTTTTGCCGGTTTGAGTGCCAACCACCACAGTTTTCATGCCCAGCTCGTTAAACTGCCTGATAAGTGAAATTGCCTTAAACCCTCCTCCTACGAAAATCGCAGCCTTTTTGCCTTTCAAATAGGGCTTGTATTTCTCAATAATAGGAAGCACTTCCGCCGTTTTCTTTTTTGCAAAGGCGCGCGCACTCTGTGAAAGTTCAGGGACACCGAGCGCATCCGCAATTCTTAATAAAGAGGAGGTGGTGTCCTCTATGCCGAAAAAACTGACCTTGATATATGGTACATCCATTTCTTCTTGCATTCTTTCTGCCAAATACACGCTTGAGCCGGCGCACTGAACGATATTAAGAGTGGCCGACGGGGCTTGTATTAGTTTTCCATAAGAAGAATCCCCGGTAATCGTAGAAATTACCGGAATGCCGATTTGTGCCAAATACCCCTTAATTATCCACATTTCCCCGGAAAGATTGTAATCTCCGATGATGTTAACACCGAATTGCTTTGCCTGATTTTTGTGAGGAGCAATCAATGTCATAATCGCATCGCAGGCTAATTTGTAGCCTTGGGATTTCGTACCCGAAAATCCGGGAGCTTTTACCGCGATACATCGAATCCCGTATTTTTGCTCGGTCATGCGACACACTGCTTCCACATCATCACCTATAACACCGACAATGCAAGTGGCGTAGACAAAGATGAGTTTAGGCCTCGGATCTGCTTTTTCCATGAGTTCATCAATTGCGGCTGTGAGTTTTTTAGCCCCGCCGAAAACAATGTCAGTTTCCCTTAAATCCGTTGAAAAGCTATTTCTGTAAGTATCCTCACCGGAGGTAAGACTTCCGCGAATATCCCATGTGTAGCTGGCGCAGCCAATTGGACCATGCACAATATGATAGGCATCGGTTATAGGATTTAGTACAACTCTCGCTCCGCAATAAACGCAAGCGCGCTGACTAACAGAACCGGACACGCTTTCTCGCTCACAGCTCACACCTTTTCCTCGCTTATTGGCAATTGAACCTTTTCGTTCTTCTAAAATACTGACATTCATGAAAACTCACCTCCTTGATACATGAAATTTAATCACAGTACTATTTCGAAATTCTCATCGGACACATCGCGATCAAAGCGGTCGAGCAATGCGTTGGTTATTTGTTCCACTAAGCGAATTGCGCCGATGTAACCGACAATGGGAAGCAATGGGTGACCGTATCGGTCTAAGACAGGGAATCCCGCACGAATAAAGGGAATATCCTCCGCTCGCGCAATTTGTTTTCCATAGGTAGAACCAATCATGATATCCACCGTCTCATTTTTAATCCACTGATGCAATTCAAATAAATCCTTATTCGCTTTCGCTACGCAATCAGAAACGCCATATTTATCAAACAGAGCGTTTATTTTTCGTGTGAACTCCTCTTTTGGTGTGCCTGTAATTACATATTTAGGTATCATTCCCATCTCAAGCACCAATGAGGTCAGTCCGATAACCACGTCAGGGTCACCGAAAATCGCCACTTTTTTCTGATATGTGTATTGATGTGAATCCAAAAGCAAATCAACCAGCCGACCTCGCTCTTTCTCCAGTTCACCGGGAACTTCCGTTTTGGATTGTTTGCGAAGTTCCGAAATATACAAATCCGTGTAGGTAACACCGATTGGCATAGGTAATAATGCATATGGCACTTTCCACTTCTTTTTCAGTAATTCGGCAGGTTCAATCCCTATTATTTCGCCGAGGGCAATCAGTCCTTCGCAATCACCCAACCCTTTTATTTCATCAAGAGTCGTTCCGCCTTCCGGATACATTACATATTTTCCGGTCATTGGGGCGTCCAGCACACCGCTTTGATCAGGAAAGAAAGTGGTGTCAACATTCATGAGTGACGCTATGCGCTTTAATTCACGGATGTCGCCCGGATTGACCCAGCCGGGAAAAACAGCTGTTTTTTCGTTGCTTGTGCCTGATTTTTTTGTCAGATAGTTCATAAAACCCATCATCATATTGTAAAACCCATTGATGTGACTGCCTACATAACTTGGGGTGTTACAATGAACCATAACCTTGCCTTGGGGCACATCAATATCCATAAGATATGACGCCAGATCGTCTCCGATGGTTTCGGAAAGACAGGTGGTATGCACCGCGATTACATCCGGATTATATATGTCAAAAATATTTTTAGCAGCGGTTGTTATATTGCTCCTTCCGCCGAAAACGCTTGCACCTTCTGTAAACGAAGAAGACGAAGCGACGGCCGGCTCCTTAAAGTGACGCGACAGCACCGTGCGGTGATAGGAACAGCACCCCTGCGAGCCGTGACTGTGCGGCATACAACCATGCACACCCAATGCTGCGAACATTGCGCCCACCGGCTGGCAGGTTTTACATGGATTCACTCGAAGCGCCGAACGTTCCTTAACTTCTTTAGGCGTTAAATCCATCATCAGTAACCACCTCCTATTCTTCCCACGAGCATGGGCTCATGTTTCCAAGGCGGAATCACTAAACTCCACGCATTTGTGTACAGCGCCATAGTTACATCCCGTCCGAAATTTACCGCGCCGTTAAATCCGGCATATGGACCTGAATAATCATAAGAGTGAATTTGCCGCGACGACACACCGGCCTTCTGAATAGAATATTTGTCCTTAATTCCGGAAAGGAAAATATCGGGTTTCTTAGAGTCAAGCAGCGCATCAGTTTCAAAATGGTTGTAGTCGTCAACAACGACATCTCCCGCATTCATTTCGGGAATCATGCCACCATAGGAGTCAATCTCGACACCCATTTCTTTAAACTGCGCGATCTGCTCCTTGGAATAGGTTTGGTGATAAAAAGCTTCGTCAGGCTCGACTTTTATACTTTCGATATTTTTATTGTCCGCATCTTCTTTTATTTGCGGTATAATATCACGTCCCTCATAGTCATCACGGTGAGCAAACTCATAGCCCGCTATAACAGTTTCCATTCCCAATTCTTTGAGAAGTACCTGATAATGGTGAGAGCGCGAACCTCCGGAGAAAATTCCCGCTGTTTTTCCGCTAAGACGCGATTTATAATACTCCATATCCTCAGCAATCAGTGACAGTTCATCGGCTATAACCGCTTCCACCCGATCAGTCAAATCCGGATCATCAAAATATTTTGCGATTTCGCGAAGCGTCTTGCAGGTCGCACCCACACCGATAAAATTGACTTTGAGCCAATCAATACCATATTTTGTCTTCATCATCTCGGCAATGTAATTGATAGAGCGGTGGCACATAACGAGATTCAGATGTGCCAAATGCGCGCTTTTCAGAGATTCGAAAGAGGCATCACCGGTGAACAAATTCAACACCTCGATGCCGCAACGTTTCAGAATCCTTTCTTCTTCCCAACCGTCGCCGCCGATATTGTACTCGCCCAAAATATTGACCGAAAACTTCGTTTTGGGTGCTTCGTCTCCTGTTCCTATAACATATCGCATAATCCCGTTATTGGCTATGTGGTGCCCGCCCGATTGGGAAACGCCCTTATACCCTTCGCAGGAATAGCCAATAGCTTTAATGCCGTATTTTTCCTCAGCTCGCCGTGCCACTGCCTGCACATCATCACCTATAAGTCCAATCGGACATGTGGAACAAATCATAATACACTTCGGGTCGAATATTTCCATAGCCTCATCAATAGCCTTTTCAAGCTTTTTTTCACCGCCAAATACAATATCCGGCTCTTGCATATCTGTTGAAAAACAGTAAGGCACGAAATTCTTGTCAGTGTGCTCGTCCGGTTTCGCCTTATTTCGACGAGTGCCCCAACTGTAAAATCCGCAACCGATAGGACCGTGCGTAATCACACAAACATCTTTAAGTGGTCCTACAACAACGCCTTTACACCCCGCATAACAACAGCCACGTGCCGTCATAACACCGGGAATGGCACGTGTGTTTGCTGCAATGCTTTGGGTTTCGCATGTTTCTTCCAGCTGAACAATGTGTTCTTTACGGTTTTTATAAACTTTTGCTGAATACTTTTCCAAAAGTTTTTCTTTGTCCGTCATACACTTACCCCCTAAAACGCTTCAATGGTCGGCTCGCCGCTGCGAACGGTATATGCCTCCAGCATAGGTAACACGAAGATCTTTCCGTCACCCGGATTGCCTGTTTGATTGGCGTTAATTACTGTGCGCACCACTTCGTCTACATCTTTATCTTCCACTATCAGCGTGAAAAATCGTTTTGCAATGAGCCTCGTGGCTTCCGTTAAATTCTCACCAATTTTGCTAAGGGGCAGTTCACCCGCCGCGAGCACTGTGTTTAGCAAATCCGGATCAATGCTCTTTTTACCCCTGCCCAAGCACTTCCGACAAGTGAAAGCGGGAAAGCCGCTTTCCGCCAGCGCCTTTTTGGTATCATTGACTTTATTTTGCCTAATAAAGCACATAATCTCTTTCATTCGTAACCCCCCTTACAAACCGGCTTTTCCTGTGCTGATGGTGTAGGCGGATTCCACAGGGGATACAAAAATGCGTCCGTCGCCGAAAGTGCCCGTACCGGTTTTTGCTACCCGCAATATAATTTTTACTAAATCATCTTTATCTTCATCTTCACAGACCATAAGCAGCATTTCTTTAGGGATTTCGTCGTAATGCACCTCTCCGACTGAGATGCCTTTTTGCTTGCCCCTACCATAAACGTCCATTTTCGTTACTGCAGGAAAACCCGCCGCTGCGATCTCGCTCATCACCAGTCCCGCTTTTTCGGGACGCACAATAGCTCTGACTAATAACATTTTATTATCCCCCTTAATCTAAAATGCCGTGTTCCATCAAAATCGCTTCAAGGCGGTCGATGGACATAGGTTTAGGTACAACGAACATATCGTTACCATCAATCTTTCGCGCAAGTGTGCGATATTCATCTGCCTGCGGCTCATCAGGCGAGAAGTCAATGACAGTTTTCTTGTTAATCTCCGCTTTTTGCACTGCATTGTCACGGGGGACGAAATGAATCATCTGAGTGCCGATTTCTTTGGCGACAGCTTCCACGAGTTCAGCTTCTCCGTCCACTTTACGTGAGTTGCAGATTAATCCCCCCAAACGCACGCCGCCGGTATTTGCGTATTTCGAAATACCTTTTGAGATGTTGTTGGCGGCATATAATGCCATCATTTCGCCCGAGCATACTATATAGATTTCCTGCGCTTTGCCCTCCCGAATGGGCATTGCGAATCCGCCGCAGACGACATCGCCCAAAACATCATAAAAAACGTAATCCAAATCCTCTTCATATGCGCCCAAACGCTCCAATAAGCCTATTGAAGTGATAATCCCTCGTCCGGCACACCCGACACCGGGTTCCGGTCCGCCCGACTCAACGCCTCGAATACCCGCGTAGCCGGTTTTAAGTACCGTATCCAGTTCGATATCTTCCCCCTCTTCGCGGAGTGTATCAAGTACAGTCTTCTGAGCTAATCCTCCCAGAACTAAACGCGTAGAGTCAGCTTTCGGATCACAGCCTACTATCATAATTTTTTTGCCCATTTCGCCGAGCCCGGCGGTTAGATTTTGTGTGGTAGTGGATTTACCGATACCACCTTTTCCATAAATTGCAACCTGTCTCATAAACAATGTCCCTCCATATTAAATTTGATTATGAGACCGGTGCACTCAGTCTCATATAAACAAACAACGGCGCAGTTTTCGCAAAGTAATATGCGAACAACCACCCCGTTGTGGGTTGTGGAACTTAATTTCCATGGTTAGATTATAGACCCGAAAAAGCTTTTTGCAACTGCACCGAATTGTAGAAAGTGGCCAATTTTATCTGCGTATTTTTATGCAAATTAAACAATGGTCGAAGATGACATTTGTCAATCAAAACAATGACTAACGACACTTTTCTAATTCTTTTTTTTAATGTATTATCAGCTTAACAAATAACAAACCACCTACCAAACACAAGAAAAGGAGAACAAAAATGAGTGAGTACAGATATGTTACAATCGAATGCGAGAACAATATTGCAAAGAGTTCACATCTAACAAACCACAGGGAAACCATCGAAGCACAGGCAAAAGAAGGGTACGAATACGTAGGGTACATCCCCACAAAATTCTGGGCAAACGGAAAGCTTTGTACATTGGATTTAATCTTCAGAAAATAATTACGTCAAGGTTATCGCTAAACTGCTCTTCGTAACCGACAGTCCGGAAAGTCCCGTGCAGCGTAGTTCCGGCGGGATTTTCCTTCCGACTTCATCAAATGCTCCGATTGTTTCATCCAGCGGCACGACCTGATCATAGCCCAATAATGCCATCTGTGCCGATGCAAACGCATTCAGGCCGCACATTATATTCTTCCCGAGGCATGGCACTTCCACCCTAACAGCCACGGGGTCGCACACCATTCCCAGAATATTCTGCAACGCCATTGACGCTGCCGCCATGCCTTCTTCCACAGTCCCGTCCATCAGCTGCACTATAGCCGCAGCCGTCATACCGCTTCCGGCTCCGCATTCTGCCTGACAGCCCGCGACTTCCGCTGCGAATGTGGAATATTCCGATATAAATACTCCCACTATTCCCGCGGCAAACATCGCCTTAATTATCTGTTCGTCCGAAAGCTTAAGGCTTTCCGCAATTCCAAGCACTGTCCCGGGTAATCCTCCGCAGGACCCGGCTGTCGGCGCCGCCACAAAAGGCTTCATTGCACTCTTACACTCCATTATTGCCGAAACGGATTTCACAATCTCATTAACCATGTCATTCGGAATTAAACGTCGCACTTTATCCTTATCTTTAAAGAATTTAGACTGACATCCGAGAATCCGGTCGTCAAAATGAGTTTCTTCCAATCCGATTTCGCGCGAATTTCGCATAATACGTACCAGATTGCGCATTTTCTCCCAGACCTCGTCTTTAGCACAACCTCCGCGTACGCTCTCATAACGAGCGGCCGCTTCCCACAATGACAGATTATCTTTTTTCGCATAGGCAATCAATTCATCCGCACTTAAGAAAGGTACAGCCGGGGTCAACTGAGATGCAATAGGAAGGCATGGTGTAGCCTGCAGGATATCCGCCACCTCATATTCCGAAAGTATTGTTTTCAACAGTTCTTTATTCAGTGCCTTTTCGGCAATAATTTCAATGAAACCCGTCCCATCTGATATTGATGTTTCGATTTGAACCTTTATTTCATTATCGGCGCTACCCGCAATGCCGCTTGCCAGTTTGTCCTTAATTTCATCAATCTCAGCCTCATTCGTGTTATTGACAAAAATAAGGCTCTCATAAAAACCACCCGTCAAGAGTAACGAAAAGCCTTCTATCTCAACGAATTCAATCATTCCACCGCCGACTGACAGAGCTGTCGCGTGCAACTCCTTCCCCTTATCATTTGTCAGCGTCATACGGTATGTATTAGGATGAGTCGCCGGGAAAGGCACAATAGAAAAGACTAACTCCATCCCTTCATCTTTGGCTATGTCCATAGATTGAAGTAGTCTCTCATCATCGGCCTCCATACCCAGAAGCCCTGCCACCAAACCCACATCAGAGCATTGCGTATGATAGGACGCCGCCAGCGACCCTTCCGGATCCATCTCTAATAAAAAACGAACTATTTTTCCTTCGATAAGCTCTCTCAAAGTCCGTCCGATTCTGACCGAACCGGCAGTATGCGAGCTGGATGGCCCCACCATAATCGGTCCCAATACGTCATTGAAAATACTTGCATGCTGTTTCATATTATTCTCTCCTCGCCGGGAACCAAATCCCCTTCAATAAGACTCATGGTACCATAACCTTAAATCACAAGCAAGATTCAAAACCGGCTGCTATCTATCTTAAGACCGCAAATATTATATCCTCAAAGAAAATATTCAAAAAAATATTTTCGTCAGGGTATTGACAAATTTATTCTCATAGGCTATATTAATTTCGTCAGGGTATTGACGGTCAATACTCGGACTAATCCAATAACCAATGTCTTTAAAGGTGTAAAGTGATTGAGGAAAATCACTTTACACGAACATTGTAACTTTAGTAGCGTAGACGGGATTCACTCCCGTCGGAGCGTGGGGTGTCGGGGGTGTCCCCCGACTCAGACAGGAGGGAACTAAGATGAATGAAATAAAAACCACCGTTACAGATCAATTACAACGACTTCAAATGTTAATGCACCGCTCAACATTTTACGGGCGCGTGAGCGAATCACGGACGCACAATCCGCACATGGGGCAGGGACGCATTCTGGCTCTATTAAAGATTAAGCCTGAAATCAGCCAGCGAGACCTCACTTACCTATTGGGACTCTCGAAGCAGTCAATCGCACAGGTGCTTGAAAAGCTCGAAAAAAGTGGTTACATCACCCGCGAAACATCCGAAGATGATAAGCGCGTGTCAATAATCAAACTCACTGAGGAAGGCGCGAAAGCCGCCGAGAGCATTGACGAGGAAGTCCCCGAGACTAATAAAGTACTCGAAGGCCTAAGCGACGAAGAACTCGAAACATTTTCCGGGTTACTTGATAAGCTAATAAAGGCTTATGAGGAACAGTTCCCGGGCGAGGATTTTGATAAACGTCGTAAAATAATGGAAGAATTTGTGGCTCACCACAGGCGGGACTTTGAAAAACATGGTGACGGACCCGAAAGGCGTAGAGATCGCGGCGAGCATTTCGGAAAAAGATTTAACCATCACAGTTTTCGTCAAAACGATTAGCAAAACGCTGCCTCCGGAATTCACCGGAGGCGTTTTCTTTTAATCAAAAATCCGATCACCAAAATTGCTATAACCGCACCTAAAATCGCGCCTGCGGTATCGGTAATCCAATCATTCACATCGCAGTAGCGCCCTGCCACAAATAATTGATGAAATTCATCACTCGCCCCATATAGTGACGAGATACCGATAGTAACCACCGCATATTTCCGGATATTTTCCCACTTCTTATAAAGCGCTCCCAACATCAGCCCCGACAAAATGGCATATTCAGTAAAATGCGCAATGTACGACCAAACACCCAGATTATCCGGCAAACCGTCCTGCGGGATGGATGACATACAAAAAATAACGATTGCGCATAAAATTGTTAAAATCAAGAAAACCTTTCTCCTACTCAAACACCACCGCCCCTTTTATATAGCTCTCATCCCCGGCTATCATCATTTCATACGCTTTTCCCAGTTCTTCAGGGGCGAATCTATGCGTGATTAGTCCGCCTTTCGGGATTTTTCCTTCAGAATATGCTGCCACCGCTTCTCTCATCAGCTCTTCCCCATTTGTATGGAATCCGGGGTGCACTATGTGCAGTTCGGGAGTCCGGCACATCAGTTCAAATCCCGGCGGTCCTTTAAAAACCATAGAACCTTCCCCCAGGTACGTCGGCATCTCCGACGCTTCGTTTTCTGTTTGTGCCTCTTATAATAATGGATTGCGATTGTTTTGTGAATACCAAAATAAAAAAGGCGGTTGCCCGCCTTTTATTGAAATACAGCAATGCTGTCTATTA
>JAISSU010000018.1 GCA_031272985.1 Lachnospiraceae bacterium
CTTGCGAAAGGCAGGCTGAAAAAAAATAAATTATACAATGAAGAGTTTGATCCTGGCTCAGGATGAACGCTAGCGGCAGGCTTAACACATGCAAGTCGAGGGGCAGCGAGGGTAGCAATACCTGTCGGCGACCGGCGCACGGGTGAGTAACGCGTATGCAATCTGGCTTATACAGGGGAATAACCCGGAGAAATCCGGACTAATACCGCATAACATTGGCAGTGGCATCACCGACAATTGAAAGTAGCAATACGGTATAAGATGAGCATGCGTATCATTAGTTAGTTGGTAAGGTAACGGCTCACCAAGACAGCGATGATTAGGGGTTCTGAGAGGAACATCCCCCACACCGGAACTGAGACACGGTCCGGACTCCTACGGGAGGCAGCAGTGAGGAATATTGGTCAATGGGCGAAAGCCTGAACCAGCCATGCCGCGTGCAGGATTACAGCCCTACGGGTTTTAAACTGCTTTTAAACGGGAGCAATAAGGGGTATGCGTACCCTGATGAGAGTACCGTAAGAATAAGCATCGGCTAACTCCGTGCCAGCAGCCGCGGTAATACGGAGGATGCAAGCGTTATCCGGATTCATTGGGTTTAAAGGGTGCGTAGGCGGCAAATTAAGTCAGCGTAGAAAGGTCAAGGCTCAACCTTGACACTTGCGTTGAAACTGGTATGCTTGAATGAGAATGAAGTTGGAGGAATGTGTCGTGTAGCGGTGAAATGCATAGATATTACACAGAAGGTCGATTGCGAAGGCATCCGACTAATTCTCGATTGACGCTGAAGCACGAAAGCGTGGGGATCAAACAGGATTAGATACCCTGGTAGTCCACGCCGTAAACGATGCTCACTCGCCGTTGGACGGTATATCGTTCAGTGGCTTAGCGAAAGCGTTAAGTGAGCCACCTGGGGAGTACGACCGCAAGGTTGAAACTCAAAGGAATTGACGGGGGCCCGCACAAGCGGTGGAGCATGTGGTTTAATTCGAAGCAACGCGAAGAACCTTACCAGGTCTTGACATACTCGTGCTATTCCTAGAGATAGGAAGTTCCTTCGGGACACGGGATACAGGTGGTGCATGGTTGTCGTCAGCTCGTGTCGTGAGATGTTGGGTTAAGTCCCGCAACGAGCGCAACCCCTATTGTTAGTTGCCATCATTAAGTTGGGCACTCTAACGAGACTGCCGGTGATAAACCGGAGGAAGGTGGGGATGACGTCAAATCATCATGCCCCTTATGACCTGGGCTACACACGTGCTACAATGGATGGTACAACGAGTCGCGAGACAGTGATGTTTAGCTAATCTCTTAAAACCATTCTCAGTTCGGATTGTAGGCTGCAACTCGCCTACATGAAGTCGGAATCGCTAGTAATCGCGGATCAGCACGCCGCGGTGAATACGTTCCCGGGCCTTGTACACACCGCCCGTCACACCACGGGAGTTGGGAGTACCCGAAGTAGGTTGCCTAACCGCAAGGAGGGCGCTTCCTAAGGTAAGACCGATGACTGGGGTGAAGTCGTAACAAGGTAGCCGTATCGGAAGGTGCGGCTGGATCACCTCCTTTCTAAGGAATATATACAAAGACGTGAGCATTCAACTTTATTCAGTTTTGAGGGGTTTAGTGATAAACCTAAGCAAGAATCAAATTCTTGATTGTGGGGCCTTAGCTCAGCTGGGAGAGCGCCTGCTTTGCACGCAGGAGGTCAGCGGTTCGATCCCGCTAGGCTCCATTGTCAGACAAGACGTTAAAATCACTTGAACATTGAAAACTAAATAACAATATCTAATAACGATAAATAAACCAAAAGCTGTGAATTTTAAAGAATTTACAAACTTATACTTGAAAAACGATGATTATAAATCATCATGGCAAAGTTAATAAGGGCGCACGGTGGATGCCTTGGCACTAAGAGCCGATGAAGGACGTGACTAACGACGATATTCTAGGGGGAGCAGTAAGTACGCATTGATCCCTAGGTCTCCGAATGGGGAAACCCAGCTGCTACTAGCAGTTATTCATGAGTGAATACATAGCTCATGTAAAGGTAACGCAGAGAACTGAAACATCTAAGTACCTGCAGGAAGAGAAAGTAAAAACGATTTCGTAAGTAGCGGCGAGCGAACGCGAAGAAGGGCAAACCAAGAAGCTTGCTTCTTGGGGTTGTAGGACTGCAACGTGGACTTAAGCATTATAGTCGAATAACCTGGGAAGGTTAATCAAAGAGGGTAATAATCCCGTAGACGAAATAGCGCTTATACCTAGCAGTATCCTGAGTAGGGCTGGACACGCGAAATCCAGTTTGAATCCGGGAGGACCATCTCCCAACCCTAAATACTCCTTAGTGACCGATAGTGAACCAGTACCGTGAGGGAAAGGTGAAAAGAACCCCGAGAGGGGAGTGAAATAGCACCTGAAACCGTGTGCCTACAAGAAGTTCGAGCCCGTTAATGGGTGAGAGCGTGCCTTTTGTAGAATGAACCGGCGAGTTACGTTATGATGCGAGGTTAAGTTGAAGAGACGGAGCCGTAGGGAAACCGAGTCTGAATAGGGCGACTTAGTATCATGATGTAGACCCGAAACCTAGTGACCTATCCATGAGCAGGGTGAAGGTGTGGTAAGACGCACTGGAGGCCCGAACCAGGACACGTTGAAAAGTGTTTGGATGACTTGTGGATAGCGGAGAAATTCCAAACGAACTGGGAGATAGCTGGTTCTCTCCGAAATAGCTTTAGGGCTAGCGTCGAAATGTAAGTGTATTGGAGGTAGAGCACTGTTTGGGTGAGGGGTCCGTCTAGGATTACCAATCTCAGATAAACTCCGAATGCTAATACACATGTTCGGCAGTCAGACTGCGAGTGCTAAGATCCGTAGTCGAAAGGGAAACAGCCCAGACCAACAGCTAAGGTCCCAAAATATATGTTAAGTGGAAAAGGATGTGGGGTTGCACAGACAACTAGGATGTTAGCTCAGAAGCAGCTATCATTCAAAGAGTGCGTAATAGCTCACTAGTCGAGTGACCCTGCGCCGAAAATGTACCGGGGCTAAACATATTACCGAAGCTTTGGATTGATATTTTATCAATGGTAGGAGAGCGTTCTTAACCGCGATGAAGGTATACCGTGAGGAGTGCTGGAGCGTTAAGAAGTGAGAATGCCGGTATGAGTAGCGCAAGATAAGTGAGAATCTTATCCACCGTAAGACTAAGGTTTCCAGGGGAAGGCTCGTCCGCCCTGGGTTAGTCGGGACCTAAGGCGAGGCCGAAAGGCGTAGTCGATGGACAACTGGTTGATATTCCAGTACTAGATATGATCGTGATGGAGGGACGCAGTAGGCTAAGAGATGCCAGTTAATGGATTCTGGTCTAAGCAGTGAGGTGTGAGATGTGTCAAATGCATTTCTCTTTAACATTGAGCTGTGATGGGGAAGCAACTACGGTTGCGAACTCTCTGATGTCACACTGCCAAGAAAAGCTTCTAGCGTAAAGTCATATCTACCCGTACCGCAAACCGACACAGGTAGTCGAGGCGAGTAGCCTCAGGTGATCGAGAGAACTCTCGTTAAGGAACTCGGCAAAATAGCCCCGTAACTTCGGGAGAAGGGGTGCTGGTGTAAAAGCCAGCCGCAGTGAATAGGCCCAAGCAACTGTTTATCAAAAACACAGCTCTCTGCTAAACCGCAAGGTGATGTATAGGGGGTGACGCCTGCCCGGTGCTGGAAGGTTAAGAGGAGTGCTTAGACGTAAGTCGAAGGTATGAATTGAAGCCCCAGTAAACGGCGGCCGTAACTATAACGGTCCTAAGGTAGCGAAATTCCTTGTCGGGTAAGTTCCGACCCGCACGAAAGGCGTAATGATTTGGGCACTGTCTCAACGAGAGACTCGGTGAAATTTTAGTACCTGTGAAGATGCAGGTTACCCGCGACAGGACGGAAAGACCCCATGGAGCTTTACTGTAGTTTGATATTGAGTACCTGTAAGTCATGTACAGGATAGGTAGGAGCCATTGAAATAGGGACGCTAGTTTCTATTGAGGCGTTGTTGGGATACTACCCTTGACTTATGGTTACTCTAACCCGCTGGCATAATCGGCCAGGGAGACAGTGTCTGACGGACAGTTTGACTGGGGCGGTCGCCTCCTAAAGAGTAACGGAGGCGCTCAAAGGTTGGCTCAGATTGGTTGGAAATCAATCGTAGAGTGTAAAGGTAAAAGCCAGCTTGACTGCGAGAGCTACAACTCGAGCAGGTAGGAAACTAGGACTTAGTGATCCGGTGGTACCGCATGGAAGGGCCATCGCTCAACGGATAAAAGCTACCCTGGGGATAACAGGCTTATCACTCCCAAGAGTTCACATCGACGGAGTGGTTTGGCACCTCGATGTCGGCTCATCGCATCCTGGGGCTGAAGTAGGTCCCAAGGGTTGGGCTGTTCGCCCATTAAAGCGGTACGCGAGCTGGGTTCAGAACGTCGTGAGACAGTTCGGTCCCTATCCGGCGCAGGCGTAGGATATTTGAGAGGAGCTGTCCTTAGTACGAGAGGACCGGGATGGACCGGCCGCCGGTGTATCTGTTGCACTACCAAGTGCATGGCAGAGTAGCCGAGCCGGGAGGGGATAAACGCTGAAAGCATCTAAGCGTGAAGCCCCCCTCAAGATGAGATATCCCTTCTAAGGAAATAAGACCCCTTGGAGAGTACGAGGTAGATAGGGCAGAGGTGGAAGTGCAGCAATGCATGGAGCTGACTGCTACTAATCGGTCGAAGGCATGACCAAAAAGTCAAGAAGCGGCAAGGCTAAGTCGATAAACGCGAGAGTGCAAGCACTCAAAGCGTGAAGCGACGAAGCAAAGACATTTGTTAACAAATGACACGAAATAGACCGTAGGTCTATGAGTGATTGCCGCTTCACGGATGATAATTATCTCTTGTATGCAGTTTTGAGGGTACGTGGCTGAAGCGTCTCTTGGTCGACAGTACTAAGCTCGTCAAAGACCTCGCTAAGTGCTTCGACATGCGTCGCACGTAAGTGACCAAAGGACAGTCACTAAGTGCTCATCGCTATTTACAAATTTAAAGTTTTATGTATAATAAAATATATTCCTCGATAGCTCAATGGTAGAGCACGCGGCTGTTAACCGCGGGGTTGTTGGTTCGAGCCCAACTCGGGGAGCTAAGGCGTTTCGGATTCTGATGGATTCGGGGCGTTTTATTTTGCCGTGTTTTTAGTAAGCGGTGTTCTTCTTATGAAGAGGATACCGAGGGTGTTAGGTCCGCAGTGTACGCTGACAGTGCACCCTGCATATGTTTCATAGATATTGGAAAATGGTATGAGTGATTGAATTCTTTCGCGCACGACGTCGACTACATCCTGCGGGGTGTGCGAATGTGTTATGAATATGGTATCAGGGACAATATCCTCCACATCGGATAGTCTCGCTCTGACATACTCATCGAGGACCATGGCCTGTTTTCCGCGATACTTTCTGCCGACGCCCATGGCACCGTTTTTGACCTCAATACAGGGTTTTAATTGAAGGAGGTTTGCGCCGAGAGCAGCCACAGATGAACAACGGCCGCCTTTTCGCATATATTCAAGAGTATCCAGTATAAACGAGGCATCTACTCTGTCACGTAGTTCTTCTATTTCGGTGACGATTTCTATTGCGGATTTACCTGCATCGCGCATTTTAACAGCATGCAGTACCAATAGACCAATCCCGGTAGACAGATTTTTACTGTCAATAGCATATACTCCTTCGAATTCTTCTGACGCAAGACGGCAATTATTATATCCTGCAGACATGAGGGAACTTATCGTGAAATGTATTATTTCATTGCCTTCGGTAACTAAAGGTCTGAAGAATTCTACATATTCCGCGACATTAGGTGCGCTGGTTTTAACGACTTTTTTTGTTTTTTCAACATATTCAAATATATCAAATGGTGTGATGTCTTCCATGTCTTTTCGCACTTCATCATCAACGAGAATCGGAGCAGCATTAACAGGAATATTGAACTTCCTTAAAAGTGCAGGTGATAGATCCGCCGAACTGTCACAAGAAATAATTACATTGTTACCCATGCCAAATGCCCCCCTTTGCCTGAATTAAACCCTACCAAAGAGGAATATAACATATGAGCTGTCTTTACACAAGATTTAATTACTTTTGTGTTACAAAAAGTTACGAACTTATTTCGTACACAACACATATAATTGATAAATATTCCCTTAATATATGGTATAATTATTAAGAAAAGGGGGCTGATTTCGGTGAAAAAAGAGAAAAATAATACCTTTGAATTGATCTATGAGGTAGTCAAGCAAATTCCGAAAGGATGTGTGGCTTCCTATGGGCAGATAGCGGCACTTTGCGGTAATAAAAGGTGGTCAAGGGCGGTGGGTTTTGCGCTGCATGTGAATCCATTGCCCGGTATTATTCCCTGCCACAGGGTGCTTTTTTCTGACGGGAGGTTAACAGAGGCATTTGCCTTCGGAGGAAAAAATCAGCAGGAAGAACTGCTTGAAAATGAAGGTGTCAAAGTTAAAGACGGGAAAGTAGACATGGATAAATACCAATGGAAACGATATGTCCTCTAATGATAGAGTATTAAGAGGTTGTCATAGTATTAAATGATAGTGCGATCTGAGTATTTATGCGAATGACATGCATGATTATGAAAGGATGAATTATATGCTAAGGGATGAGATCGAGCAATTACAGAGCATCATAGGTAGTTCAAAGAATTTAGTATTTTTCGGTGGAGCAGGTGTTTCCACTGAGAGCGGGATTCCTGATTTCAGAAGCGCCGAAGGGCTTTTTGTGAAGTATGATAATCGGCAGTATGCTCCCGAAGAGATGGTCAGTCACTCGTTTTTCATGAATCATAGGAACGAGTTTTTCGATTTCTATAAGAATAAAATGATGTACTTGGATGCGAAACCAAATGCGGCACATATTTTTCTCGCGAAATTAGAAGAAGCCGGGAAGCTAAAAGCAATTGTGACCCAAAACATTGATGGTCTGCATCAGATGGCGGGTAGTAAAACAGTTTATGAGGTGCACGGGAGCATTCACAGGAATTACTGCATGAAATGCAAAGCTTTCTATGATGCCGCATACGTAAAGAATAGCAAAGGGGTACCTGTTTGCAGTAAATGCGGCGGTGATATAAAGCCTGACGTAGTACTCTATGGAGAAAGCCTCGATGGTAGGGTAATCAGCGAGTCAATTGACGCAATCGGTCGCGCAGATACGCTGATTATCGGAGGAACATCTCTCGCAGTATATCCTGCCGCAGGCTTTGTGGAACATTTCAGGGGAGAGAATTTAGTCGTAATTAACAAAACCTCCACTATGAAGACCATTAGCAATGCGCTTTTGATACAGGCTCCGATAGGAGAGGTTTTTTCAAGTTTGATTGTTTAAATTAAGCCAAATAATTATTGATTATCTGACACTGTAACCGCCGTCTATTATTAGGTCCGCGCCGGTCGTGTATCCGGCGGCGTCCGAGGCGAGATAGAGAATCGCTGGAATCAGTTCTTCGGGATTTCCCATACGCAGCTGTGGAATTAAAGGTATCCACGCGTCTTTTAATTCCTGTGGAGTATCGACTGACATCGGCGTGGCGATGTACCCGGGACTTATTGAATTTACTCTGATCCCGAATTCTGCCCATTCTACCGCCAAAGAACGGGTCATATGAATAACACCTGCCTTTGAGGCATTATAAGAGACCTGCCATTGCGGGACATTGACAATAGATCCGCTCATTGATGCCATATTGATGATGCTACCCTTAATTCCTTTTTCAATCATCTTCCTTCCGACTTCTTGGCAGATAAAGAATTCTCCGGTCAGGTTAATCTCAATAACTTCTCGCCACTCGGAAGGTAAAGCGTCCAATGTGTCCTGATGAATGCAAACTCCGGCATTATTAAAGACTACATGAATACCGCCGAGTTTTTCAAATACTTCGCCGACAGCTTTTACTACCTCTTCTTCTTTTGTCACGTCTACGCGGTAATCATAGCATTTTCCGCCTTCTGCCTCGATTAGCTTTACTGTCTCGTCAGCGCCCGAACGCGCAAAATTAACAATAACAGCTCCGGCTCTGGCAAGTCCCAATGCCACTACTTGCCCGATTCCGCGACCTCCACCGGTTACTAAAGCAACTTTTCCTTTTAGGCTGAACATTTCTTCAAGATACATAGTTTTACCCTCCATATGATTATAGTCAGGGGACACCCCCGACACCCCACGCTCCGACCGGAATGAATCCGGTCTACGCTACTAAAGGTCAGGGGACACCCCCGACACCCCATACGACGCCTAATCCGCTTCTTTGGGATTATTTGATTATTATTAAGTATTTACTATGAATTTAACATAGTATGTACTCAGAACTCAACTACATTTTTAAGACCGATTGCCCGCTCGGCCAATGAAAATAATACATTTATATCTTCTAAAGGTGCTTTTTTAGTGATTAGCTTATCCGCCGGAATGAGCCCTTCCTTAATAAAGCGCAGCGTGTCACGATATTGAATGTGGCTGGCGCGCGTGGTTCCGGTTACTAATAATTGCTTATAATGGATAATATTTGTATTTAGTGCCACCTCTTCTTTTTCTTTTGGGAGACCTCCGAAAAAGCAGATACGGCCATTTACTGCCGCAAATGAAAAGCTCGAAGCTTGCGCCGCCGGTGACGGGCAGGCCGTGATAATAACATCAAAGAGATGCCCAAGCGTCAGTTCTTTTACTTTTTCAATATCCAAAGCTCCGACGGTTATAAAATCAGGGTCAAGCTCTTTTACTTTTTCCAATCGGCTTTCTTCAAGATCACTGAGAACGACTTTGCCTGCGCCTGCCATCTTTGCCAAGAACGCATGCATTATTCCTATTACCCCCGCACCTACTACCAAAACGAGATTCCCGGGACGTATCCTGCAATGCGAGGAACCGTTAAAAGCACATGAGAGTGGCTCATTTAAAGCGCCTGCCTCAAAAGAAATGCCATCTATCGGGACAATATTCCCACCTCTGACAGCCTTTTCCGGTATAAGTACGTATTCAGCGAAGCCGCCGTCAATATTAACGCCAAAGGCTTTATAATCTTCACAGAGCTGTCCGTTTCCGGAGACGCATAAATCACAGATACCGCAGCCCATATTAGGTGCAACGGCAACAGATTGTCCTACTTCATAGCCGGAAACCTGACTCCCAAGTTCTTCAATTACACCGGAAAACTCATGCCCTAAGATTAGCGGGTGTTCGGCATCGACTCCTTTTGCCCCAAAGCCCCACATTCTGACATCGGTTCCGCAGACGGCGGCGGCTTTGACTTTCAGAAGGATTTCTCCTGAACTTGGTTTTGGGGTCGGGACATCTTCAATTCTGATATCTTTAATTCCGTATAGTCTTGCTGCTTTCATGGTGTCTCCTTTTTTCTTTGTTTATATGTCGGTGACGGGTAGCACGGACCCCGTCGCTACGACGGCTATATCATGTTGGTCGGTGTCGGGTGGAAAACCCGCCCATAACAAGGTTGCGGCTCATTGTAACATTGTGTTGGCATAATAGGGTGTTAAGGTATCAATTAATTTCAGGTAGTCTTTGGTGTAGGGTTCGTAGGCAGTAGTATTATCCGGGTCCGGTTTTATTTCCGAAGAAATTTTCATACTATTGCCGATAGGCACTCTATAATCATCATAAAGCCCGGTGCCTAAGCCTGCGAGCACCGCGCTTCCAACGAGTGCGGCGTCGCTCATTTCAAATGGAAGGACACTTACGCCCAATACATCGGCCTTGATCTTATTAAACAAAGCAGATTTTGCTCCACCGCCTGCCGCGTACATTTTTGAAAAATTGCAATTAGGATATAGTGATTTCAGAACCGACAGATAATAATGGTATTCGTAGGCAATGCCTTCCATCGAAGCTCTGAAAAGATGGGCGCGGGTGTGTTTCCAGTCAAGTCCTGCAAAAGAACCGCGAATATATGGGTTATTGGGGAGCACTCGCCCCGCGAAGTGGGGTATGAATATGAGTCCTTCGCTGCCAGGTGGGATTGATTCACATTCTTTTTCAAGGACTGAGTAGGAAACATTCGGGCTCCCTGTAAAATTATCTCTGACCCATCGCAGACATAATCCGCCGCCGTTTATATAGGCTAAAGGGAACCAGTATCCGTCAATAGGGGAACGCATCATTGTGAGCGTTTCGGTATCGGTATCGGGTATATATTTGTCTGTTACGCTGCACATAACAGAAGCGGTACCTGCGCAATCGTACAATGTTCCGGGATCAAAGATACCTGAGCCAAATATTGAAGAGGCTGTATCGCCGCCTCCCGCGATAATCGGAATCCCGCTTGGAAGGCATGTTAGCTTAGCAAACTCTTCATTTAGCCGTCCGACTACTTCATATGGGCTGACAATCCTTGGGAGTTTATTCTTATCTATCCCGAATAAATAAAGCAACTCGTCACTCCAGCAAAGATTTTTGTTATCGCCAAAACCGGAATACTGAATACAAGTATAATCGAAATAAAAGCTATCAGCGTTCAATGAAGCCAGTCTCCCAACGACATAGGCATGAGGAAGGACAAATTTTGCGATATTATAATAGATTTGGGGCTCGTTTTCCTTCCACCACAGAATCTTAGGACCGTGTGTATAGGTGATGGGACCGCCTGTAATAGCGGTGACTTTCTGCCCTGCCTTTTCGCGCATGGCTTTCATTTGGGGTTCACATCTGGTATCGAGCCAGCTGTCATAGTAAGTAGCGGCTAAGCCGTCTTTTGCAACACCCATAATACCTGCCATTTGTGAATCAATGCCGATCGCACAGACTTTTTTTGCTTTTTCGCCTGCCTGTTTAGAAAGGCTTTTCAGAGTATTTACACAAGAAGAAAGTATGTCATCAGCTTCCTGCCAAACTACCCCCGGTTTAGGGCGAATTAGGCGAGAACCCTCAAATGCGCTTGCTATTATATTAAGATCAGTATCAAAGAGAATTGCCTTCGTGCCTTGAGTGCCAATATCTACGGCGATAATGAAATTATCCATGTAGACCTCACTTTTGTTAGCATTAATATTGATTACAGCATTACTATCTAATGATATGTATTAACAAAACCCTCTTAGGAATATTTATTGCAACACTAATAATGATTATCAGTACTAATCTTGTATTATAAAGTTATTTTACGTGAGGCGAACTATGCGTTTTTCCTTTATAGATTGATTCCCCGCATTTACCACGCGTACCGCATTTAATCCGTCTTCGCCTGTGACCAAAGGAGGTTTCCCCTCTAACACGGATTCGGCGAATGCTCTGTCTTCGGCGAGGTAAGCTTGCGTAAATAGGCCAGTCCAGCTCTTAATAAACATACGGTTTTTAAGTCCGCTTCGATTCGCATAGGTCATTCCGTTTTCATTTGTATTTCCTATATAAATAACCCCGTCGCTCCCGAGTATTTCGACTCTGGCATCATAACCATAACCCACGCCCTGAGCACCATCTATCACACCTTGCATGCCGTTTTTAAAAAGTCCGCTAAGGATAACATTGTCATAAAAATCCGGGTACTTTTCCTTTGCGTCGGGACAGCGGTAATTTCCGGCAATTGCATAAATATGTTCAAATTCGCTGCCTGTAAACCAGTGCAGGGTATCAATATCGTGGCTATTTACCTCGGCTAAGGGACCGTTACTCTTTGAGATGTCATACATCCATTCCTTTGGAGTGCTGGGACCTCTGGTCAATGATTTAACTAATACGACATCTCCAATTACTCCGTCGTCCAGTGCTTGTTTTGCAGCTACAAAGCCAGAGTCAAACCTTCGCATAAAGCCGATTTGCAAAAAGACATTGTTTTCTTTAGCAGCATTAATCATCCTGCGGCATTCGTCTTCATTTATTGCCATGGGTTTTTCGCAGAGAATATGCTTACCCGCTTTTGCTGCCTCCACTGCGATTTCACAGTGGAATTTAGTAGGCGAAACAATAATTACCGCTGAAATTGTATCATCATCAAGTACCTGACGATAATCCTGATAACACTTTGCAACCCCTAATTCATTACAAGCCTTTATTGCAGCCTCCTCAGATGGGTCGGAAATGGCTGTTAAGACAAGACCGGGCACTTTATTAATGAAGTTTCTTGCATGAATCATGCCGGCTCGACCGGCACCGATAAGGGCAATATTTTTATTATACAAGGCAAATCCTCCGATCAAATGCAATTCATGACAGTATTTGGTTGAATTCGACTTTCTCGGCGTTAGGTCCGATGATTGTAAAATAACGCACTCCCTTTTCAAAGAACGGTAGATAGTTAATTTCAGTATCCAGCATTTCATAGCTGCCTGCTTTAATTTTCTCAAATGCACTTTCGATATCTGTCACATTAAGGGCGATGTGGTCAATCGCACCATTTATACCTGCGGTTTCAGCCATTTCATAGGTTTCAATAACGAAATCTCCGATCTTTAAGAAAGCCACTTTGTCTGAGCCGTTAATAGTGGAATAGATTACTTCAAAGCCCAGACCCTCATAGAATTTTAGCGTTGCATCATAGTCCTTAGTAGGGAGGCCGAGATGCTGTAGGCCTGTAATTAAATTTTTCATGCGCATTCCTTTCTTTATTCGGTTTTCGGTAATGAGAATAAGAAATTAGGTGTAAAATTTGTTGTAATAGTGCTCAATTTCCTTCATTTCATTTTAACGTACAAATCAAGAAAGTCAATTGACATGAGAAAGATATGTAATGACATTATGACGAATTTTTCGAGTCGATTTTGTCCAATTTGTAGAAAATTGTGAAGTTTCGAGAAACCCATTGACGAAGTCAAATCGCTTATTTATAATTCATTGTAACGTTCGAATGTACGGACATAATGGCATGAACTTTTACTCTACGAGCCGGGTGGCCTTATGAATGAGCGAAAGTGACTGACCGAAACGCGAAGAGAAGTGTATCAAAAACATGTAGGGTTACAAGAAAACAATAAGTTGAGGAGGAAAGTTATGAAAAGAATTAAAAGTGTTATCGCATTACTGCTTGCATTCATAATGATATTTATGCTGGCAGCCTGTAACAAACCGGCGGAGACGACCGAGACCACGGAAGAACCAAAGGAAGAAGAGGCAGAAACTACGACCGAAGAACCGGCAGAAGAACCGGCCGAAGCTGAAGTAACAGATTATAGGGATTTCACAATTGATGCTTCTAAGATTCCGCAAGAGAAATTAGATACGACTCTTTATCTCGCGGTTTCAGTTCGTGGATTAGAGAATCCCTACATCGCTACTATTAAAGTCGGTATGGAGTTATTTGCCGAGTATTTAGACGGAATCGGACAAAAATATGAGATGCAGGTGCTGGATTCAGGCGGATCGAATGATAAAGAAGTAGATAACATGCGTCAGTTCGCCGCAAAGGCAGACGGCAATGCTATCGCTTATGCCGACCCGAATGAAAACTCAATCGCATATTCTTTAGCAGAGGCTATGGCAGAGTCAGGCGGATATATCGGAACAGCATGGAATAAACCCGATGATGTAGGTCCCGAAGATCTGACTCCGAACTGGGTTATTCACACCTCTCCTGATAACGTCATTAACGGTTATGAAATCGCAAAGGCTCTCTTTGATGCTCAGGATGGAAAAGGCAAGATCTTTGTTCTTGAGGGTATGATGGGAAATACCGCCGCGATCGATCGTGCAAAAGGTCTTGATCAGGCATTGGCAGAGTATCCGGATATCGAAGTGGTAGGACGTGATACAGCTAACTGGGCGACGGCCGAAGCATTGACATTAGTCGAGACTTGGCTAAATCAGAATCCGGATGTCGGCGGAATATGGTGTGCCAATGACAATATGGCAACAGGTGCTCTGCAAGCTCTTGACAAAGCCGGATTAAAGGGCAAAGTCGGCGTCGTGGGTATTGATGCGAATACTGATATCGTAGAAGCCGTTGCATCAGGTGATGCAGTCGCGACTGTATCTTCAAACGGTTATCTGCAGGGCGGCTATACTTTGGCTATCTGCTATGCCGCATGGACGGGACTTCTGGATGTTGAAGCCCTTCCGGCTGAGTTCCGTGAGTTTGCAACGCCTGCTACTGTTATTACAGGGGAAAATGTTGCTGAGTTCCAGTCCTATTCACCGGACTTTGATTTCTCAAAACCATTTGGCTGCAAGGCTGACTAATTCGATAACGTAATAGGAAATAATCTTATAGGTGTGTCAGTCCCTCAAATAATGGGGGGCTGCACACCCGTAAATTGTGGTAAATATTGTCTTAATAATATGAAGGCAGGGACGTCACTATGGCAATTAGAAATTCAGGAAATATGTCCATCACGGAAGAGTTTGCCGCGAAAATCAAACGTGATAATCAAAAAGAACGCATAATGAAGCTCGCGCCTGTGATAGTGCTTTTCGCTTTGATTCTCATTTTTTCGATAGTGTGCGGAAAAGATTTTGCTTCACTTAAGAATCTGGTGGCAGTATTGAATCAATTAGCAATTCCGCTCTTAGTGGCTATCGGGCTTACTTTTGTTATAATGATTGGAGGAATAGATCTCTCAATCAACGGAACCGTCGGTATGGCGGCTTCTCTCGTGGGAATTTTTGTAATGAACAATCGTTTCACCCAGTTTAATCTCGGAATCGGCGGTATCTTAATAGGAATACTCTCAAGCGTCTTAGTAGGCTTTTTAGCGGGGCTAATACACGTATATTTGCGAATTCCTTCATTTATGGTGACATTCGCATTCATGTATGTGTGCAAGGGAATCGGGCTTTTGTCCTATTCGGGCGAACCTCCCACAATATTGGACCCGGTTTTAGCTGAGCTTCCGAAGAAATCTTTTATAGGAATTCCGTTTATTACCTGGATGGCGCTGATTGTTCTGGGTATTTGTATTTTAATTCAGGAATATACGGCCTTTGGCCGATACATATATGCAGTGGGCACTGATGAGAGTATCTTAAGCGCGGTCGGCGTCAGCGTTAAAAAAGTAAAGGTAAAGGTATTTACTTTAGCCGGGCTTTGCTTTGGAATAGCAGGGGCATTGGCAGCGATAAGATTAGGACAGGGGCAGGTAAATGTCGGGGAAGGTCTGATGTTTCCGGCTCAGGCGGCTGTGGTCGTCGGAGGAACATCACTCGCCGGCGGCAAAGGCGGTGTGATTAATACTATAGTTGGTGTTCTGGTCATGCGCGTATTAAGTAATGGTCTGGTTTTGATGGGTGTTAATCCTTATATAAGAACCGGAATAGAAGGAATAATTATACTGGTGGCAGTTGCTCTGACGGTAGCCAGAGGCGCTAAAGTCATCAGCAAATAAGGGGGTGAGAGAATTGGCAAATACTATAGATAATAAATTATTATTCAGTGCAAAGAATATTGACAAGCATTATGCCGCTACTCACGCTCTTAAAGGTGTGGAGCTTGATGTGCATGAGGGAGAAATAGTAGGGTTAGTCGGGGAAAATGGTGCGGGCAAATCCACCCTCCTTAAGATAATTATCGGAGCGGAGAGCCCGACATCCGGTGAAATGACAATGCATGGAGAACCATATGACCCTAAGAATCCACTTGACGCAAATGCAAACGGCATAGGAATGGTTTTTCAGGAACAATCACTGATAGTCAGCCTGACCGTGGGACAAAACCTCTTTTTCGGGCACGAGAGGGAGTTTTCGAAGTTTGGAATAATTAACTGGCCTAAAGTCTATAAAGAAGCACAGCAAGTGCTCGAGGAAGTGGACATAAGCAATATCAATCCGCGGAAACGCGTCAATGAGCTGAATTTCGCCACGAGGCAGATGATTGAAATTGCAAAGGTTATGAATGTGACGAGGCAAGCAGGGGATCAGAAGTGCCTGATTCTACTTGATGAGCCCACCAGCGTCTTAAGCGAGACTGAAACAAAAAATCTCTTTGTACAGATGCGAAAAATAGCAGCCAAAGGGCACGCGGTAATATTTGTTTCACATCGTTTGGACGAGGTGTTGGAAATCTCAGATAGAATATATGTGTATAAAGACGGAGCAAGTGTGGGGATGCTGGACACGAAGGATGCCTCTGAAATAAAGCTCTATGAAATGATGGTAGGGCGTACAACCTCGAGTGAGTATTATCAGATTGATAAGCAAAGTAAGCCGCAGGAAGAAGTGATATTAGAGGCAAGTGATTTAGGGCTTGCGGGAATCTTTAAGCATATAAATCTAAAGCTCCACAAAGGCGAAATTTTGGGTGTCTGCGGAGTGGTAGGAAGCGGAAAAGAAGAAATCTGTGAGGTTCTTTGCGGAGATGAAAAACCTACTTCCGGCGAATTGATTATAAAGGGCAAAAAAGTCAATTTCTCTTCACCGTCAAAAGGACTTAGAGAAGGCATATTGATGATTCCAAAAGAGAGGCTCTTTGAGGGAATAGTAAGAACGCTTTCCGTACAGAATAATATTGCGCTTTCAAATTTAAAGAAGCTGTCAAAATTTTCGTTTGTTTCCGCCGCAAAGGTCAAAAAGCAGGCACTGCACTGGATAGATCAGATGAGAATAAAGACCAATTCTCCAAAAGAATTAATGATTCAGCTCTCAGGAGGAAATCAGCAGAAGGTGGTATTCTCAAGGGCACTTGCCAGTGAATGCGATATATTGATTCTTAATCACCCGACCAGAGGTGTAGATGTGGGTGCGAAAGAAGAGATTTACACGCTTGTAAGAGAGATTGCGGCGTTAGGGAAGGCGATTATCCTTCTCGGGGACACGCTGGATGAGTGCATAGGTATGAGTAACAGAGTAATCGTTATGAAAGACGGTTTGATTACAGGCGAATTTGATTCGGGCATTTACAATAAACCGAGTCAAGTCGACGTAGTCAGCCTGATGATGTAAAGGGGGATCGTATTTATGGCTTCGAATAAAACAGTGGATATCGGAAAACGAATGCGTCTTCAGGAACATCTGATGAAATATTTCAGTTTTTCAGCGATAGTAATTTTGATTATTGCTTTTTCGGCGTCGCAACAGAATTTCCTTGGAAAAGCTAACCTAAAAACCTTGCTTTCGGATTCTGCGCCGCTCATTATCATGTCAATCGGAATGACTTTTATACTGATATTAGGATCTATTGATTTGGCAATGGGTTCGGTTTGCTCGGTCGCAAACGTGCTGACTGTCATGGTATTAAATGACATAGGGCCGTCGCTGTCTTCGCCGGTTTTGGCGGCCTTTCTGGCACTTGTAGTCTCAATCATTTTCGGGGCGTTTGCGGGGGTAATACAAGGAATTATACATGTAAAACTAAAGGTACCTTCGTTTATTGCATCACTTGGGTTTATGTCGCTATGGCAATCAGTAGCACTTCTCATTACTGAGGCGCCTGTTTCGGTGGCAAAAGCGATGTGGCCTGCAATAGAGTGGGTAAAGGTGACCTTCGGGGTAATAGGTCTACCATTGATACTGGCATTAATCGGCGTTGCAATATTATATGTTATACAGAACTATACAACTATCGGAAGGTCGCTTTATTCCATCGGGGGCAATGAAAGAGCGTCGAGAATAGCGGGTATATCCGTTGATAAGGTAAAAATATCGCTGTTTGTTGTGAGCGGAATTTGCGCGGCTTTGGGCGGATATTTCCTGGCGGCAAAGCTTAGGAGCTCTGCTCCGCGTGTGGGTGATTCTTTTACCCTCTTAATCGTTGCAGCAGTGGCTCTTGGCGGGACGTCGCTCTCCGGCGGGCGCGGAGGGGTGCTCGGAACAGTGCTCGGAGTATTTACGGTTTCGGTTATCCAGAACGGTATGAATTTCATCGGCGTTGATGCATATTGGCAAAATATTGTTTTTGGTCTTTTTGTTCTGGCTGCAGTTGCGATAAGCGTGGACAGGTCGGTAAGAGGACTGGTGGTCAAGTGATGTTCCCTGACAAATAACAAGAGAGGGCGGCGAAAAAGTTGGCTGATATTAATGACAAATTTGCAAAACATAAAATTATTCCTGTTATAGCTCTTGATAATGCAGATGATTCCGAAAAGCTGGCGGAAGCGCTAATCAGCGGAGGTCTGCCTGTCGCTGAAATCACCTTCAGGACTGCCGCAGCCGAAGAGTCAATAAAAAGGGTTTCAAAGGCTTTTCCCGATATGTTAGTCGGAGCCGGTACGGTAATGAATGCCGAGCAGGCTAAAAGGGCAATGGAAGCCGGAGCAAAATTCGTGGTAACAGCCGGATTCTCAAAGGAGGTAGCAGGATTTTGCTTTGATAATGAGCTTCCGCTTTTCCCCGGGGTTTGCACACCTACAGAGCTAATGTTCCTCGCAGAATTCGGACTCAAGGTCGCTAAATTCTTCCCTGCGGTACAATTCGGGGGAGTAGCGACATTAAAGGCTTTTTCGGGGCCGTTTACGGATATGCGTTTTATCCCGACCGGCGGTATTTCCGATAAGAATATCTTGGAATTTTTGGCTTTCCCAAAGGTATTGGCCTGCGGCGGGAGCTGGATGGTAAAAAAAGAAATGATTGCCGCCGGTGATTTTGCCGGAATTTCGGCGCTGACTGCTAAGGCGGTAGAGTTGGTAGGGTAATTATGCTTAATAAAGACAGTGCTTATGTGCGAAGCGTCAGGGGCCAAGTCAGCACAGAAGATTTGGGGTTTACGCACTGCCACGAACATATTTGGATTGAAAAAGGCAGAAGCTTCGAGATTAATTCGGTCTTGTGCATTGACAGCATGAAATGTTCGGAAGCCGAGCTTTCGGGTTTCAAAAAAGTCGGAGGGGGCACCATAGTGGATGCTCAGCCGGTGGGGTGCGGAAGAAACGCTGTTAAACTAAAAGAATTGTCGGAAAGAAGCGGCGTGAATATCATTGCCTCAACGGGATTTCATAAGCTGATTTACTACCCCCGTTCGCACTGGATTTATGAAATGTCGCAATCGGAATTAACTGATTTGTTTGCCAATGAGTTGGTTAAGGGCATGCATCTATTATCTGACATTGAACTTTCATACGGACATTGCGATGCGACGGCAGGCATAATAAAGACGGCTTTTGATGATAAATTTGATTCAGAATACTATAAAAAGCTCTTTGGTGCTGCGGTTAATGCAGCAAAGGAATGCAAGGCACCGGTAATGGTTCATATTGATAATGGGACAGATCCGTTAAAGCTTGCAAGATGGTTTGAAACTGAAGGAATGGAGCTTACGAAATTAATATTCTGTCATATGGACAGGGCAGTTCCTGATTTAAATGTCCATGAAGTAATCGCGAGATGTGGGATTTTTTTAGAATATGATACCGTGGCAAGATATAAATATCACGATGACGGACACGAAGTAAAACTAATCATGGAGATGATAGAAAGAGGATTTGCGGACAATATTTTGATGGGACTTGACACAACAAGACTGAGACTGTCGGCGTATGGAGGCGCACCGGGGCTTACCTTCCTAAAACAGAATTTTGTGCCGTATTTGACTGGGCAGGGGGCATCGGAAAGTGATATCGATAAGATATTCTTCCAGAACCCGAAAAGAGCACTTAAGGAGAATTAATATGTTTGACTTTACACCGGCGACGAAGCCAACCATCTATTTCATTGGTGTGACAACAACAAAAAGCTCGATTATGAAAGTATTCCCGCTTTGGGCAAAGGCGCTGGGGCTTGATGATGCAGTAATCAAAGGTTTTGATTTAGCCTTGCATGCACCGTCAGAGGATTATCGCGAGGTCGTCTCGTTTATAAAAAACGACCCGCTTAGTCTGGGAGCACTCGTAACGACACACAAACTGGACTTATTTAAAGCGTGTTTCGATATGTTTGATTACATTGATCCATATGCGATGAAATTAAGCGAGGTTTCTTCGCTCTCAAAAAAGGACGGAAAGTTTTGCGCCCATGCGAAGGATCCGATTTCAAGCGGTCTCGCGCTTGAACGCTTTGTCCCACAGAATTTTTGGAAGGAGCACAAAGGTGAGGTGCTTTTGATGGGAGCAGGAGGGTCATCTCTTGCGATGTCTCTATATTTAACAGGTGAGAAATTTGAAGACAATGTTCCAAAAGCCATAACTATTGCGAATAGGTCTTTGCCAAGGCTTGATTCAGCTAAGGCAATGCTTGATGGGATTAATGAAAAAACTGAAATGCGCTTTATTCATAAGCCTACTCCTGATGGTAATGATGAACTGGTTGCTAAATTGCCGCCGTATTCATTGATTGTCAATGCCACAGGACTCGGAAAAGATGCGCCGGGTTCACCCACTACGGACGGCGTTGATTATCCGGTGGACTCATTGGTTTGGGAAATAAACTACCGCGGGGAGCTTCTCTTTATGGAGCAGGCAAAAAGACAGGAAAAAGAGAAAAGACTTCACATAGAAGACGGGTGGAATTATTTCATTTACGGATGGACACAAGTCATAGCGGAGGTTTTCCATATTGATATTGCTGATGACAAGCTTAAAGAGCTAAGCGAGATTGCAAAGTTGTAACATTTTTGACGGAGGTATGTATGAGTGCCGGATTTAACTGGGAGCAGGGATTTTTATTAGACTTTGATTTATTAACCGGTCTTTCTAAAGGAGCGAATGCTTCGAAACGCTATCTTTCGCAAATGAAAGAGATGTACTACGACGAAAGCGCAGTTTCAAAGTGTTTAGATGGGGGAGATCCTCTCATTTATGAGTTTTATGAACTCGGCGCCCCTGAGGATGCGGGCGCATTGGCATTCGGGACGTCTATTGTCTATCCCGGGAAAATCGGCGATGAATATTTTATGACGAAAGGTCATTTTCATACAATTATAGCGACTTCCGAAGTTTATTATTGTCTCGCAGGTAAAGGGGCAATGCTCTGTGAAAATCCTGAAGGCGACGTAAAGTTATTTGAATTGGAAGCCGGAAAAGCCCTCTATGTGCCTCCCCGTTATGCGCACAGGAGTATTAATACAGGGCAGGAGACGCTGGTCACTTTCTTTGTATTCAGAGGCGATGCCGGGCATGATTATGGAACAATAGAAGAAAAAGGATACAGAAAGCTCTTGGTTGAAAAAGACCAAAAACCGACACTTGTTGATAACCCTAAGTGGAGTTGATTATGCCGGATAAAATACTTGCAACACCGAGATCTTTTGGAAAAACAGATACGACACCCATAAAGCTTCTGGAGGATGCCGGATACGAGGTGGTTTTAAATCCCGTCGGGCGAATCTTAACCGAAGAAGAAATGATAGAGTATATCGCCGATGTGAGCGGAATCATAGTGGGAGTCGACCCATTATCATCGAGTGTGATGGCCTCGGCGAATAAACTGAAAGCGATCTCAAAATATGGCGTCGGGACCGACAATATTGACCTGGATGAAGCTAAAAGGTTGGGTATTCCCGTTTCAATCACTAAAGGTGCTAACGCAAATGCGGTGGCGGATTTTGCCTTTACTTTGATGTGCGCCTGTGCAAGGAAAGTGACTGAGATAGACGCAAAATGCCATAATAAAGACTGGGGAAAGGTAACGACTGCGGACATTTACGGTAAAAAGCTCGGAATATTGGGTTTGGGCGCAGTGGGCAAGGGACTCGCAAAAAGGGCGGGGGGATTTGAAATGGAAATCCTCGCATATGATGTATATTGGGATGATGATTTTGCAAAGGAAAGAGGTATTAAGTACGCGGAACCTGAAAAAATATACAAAGAATGTGATTTTATTTCAGTGCATATGCCGCTTACAAAAGAGACGCAAAATTGGATAGGAGATAAGGAATTTCAGCTGATGAAGCCTACCGCGATATTGATAAATACGGCACGCGGTGGTATTATTGATGAAGATTCATTAGCAAAGGCTCTGCATGAAAAAACAATTTATGCAGCAGGTATTGATACATTTTCCAATGAGCCGCCGGCTAATGAGCAGTTGTATAAATTACCTAATCTTATAATGGGTTCACATTGCGCAGCCTCTACGCAAGGAGCAGTATCTGCCATGGGAATGATGGCTGCCGAAAACCTGTTACAGTCTTTGCGGAAGGAATAATACTTATGTACGCTCTCGAAAATTTTACCATTGAAAAGGACACGCCGATACCGCTTTATTTTCAGTTGAAAAAAGCGTTGCTGGATCATATTGCGTCAGGAAGATTAAAAGAAGGTGAGATGCTCCCAACCGAAAATGAAATCTGCGATTATTTGGAGGTGAGCCGCTCTACAGTCAGACAGGCGATGAGCGAGCTCGTGGCTGAAGGGTATTTAGTCAGAAAAAAAGGAAAAGGGACTTTCGTTTCACATCCGAAAATCGCGGCCAGATTCCTGCAAAAACTCGAGACCTTCGCCGAAGAAATGCGTCAGAAAGGGTTAAAGCCTTCCACCGTCGTTCTTACACAGAAAAAGATACAGGGCGCAGACCAGATAAACGCAAAACTGGAGCTTTCTTCGGATGAGCCTTTGATAATGCTATCGAGAGTGCGATATGCAGATGACGTGCCTATGGTTTATTTGGATACTTATATTCCCTATTCACTCTATCCGGCTATGCTGGAGGTGGATTTCAAAGAGATTTCTTTATACGATGCATTGGAAAATCTCTACAACTTAAGAATTTCCCATGTTGTACGTGAAATAGAAGCGGTGAATGCCACGAGAAGAGAGGCAGAGCTATTGGAGATAGAAGGCGGAAGAGCATTATGTCTGGTTAAAACTATCGGTTATTCGGAAAAAGGGCAGCCGACGGAATTCTCGATAGCCAGATATAGGGGCGACCGTACTAAATTCAGCGTAGAATTGTATCGTTAGTAATATTTAATAACAAAAAACATTATGGAGGTAGTGGTATGAGGGCATTAGCGGTTGACGCACAAGGAAAGCTTTCCGTACCTGAGATTTCTGTACCAAAGTATAACGACGCGCAGGCGCTTGTAAAGACGCTTAGCTGTGGCGTGTGCAATGGTACGGATACAAAGCTCATTCACGGAAATTTCAAGAACATGGAAGATTATCCTATGCTTTTAGGACATGAAGGCGTGGGGAGAGTAGTCGAAGTAGGCAAGAGTGTTACAAAGTATCAGGTCGGAGATATAGTACTCCTGCCTTTTTTGTATGAGCCTCAGGACGGATTTTATCAAGGTTGGGGAGCTTATGCCGAATATGCGGTAGTGGGAGATCAGGATGCCTTCGCAAGATTCGGAAAAGGCATAGGGACGCCAGAATATGACGAGGGCTGCTGGGGGCAGACAATTATTCGTCCCGATGATAAGGTCGATGCGGTTGGTGCGGCCATGATTATAACATTTCGCGAGGTCTTAAGCGCAATCAGGAGATTCGGCTTTAAAGCAAACGAGAATATATTAATATTCGGAGCGGGACCTGTGGGCAGCTGCTTTACGAAATTCACGAAATTATTGGGGCTAAATCCTGTAATCACTGTGGATATCAATGATGAGAAATGTGCCGAAGCAAAGAAAATGGGCGCAGATATCGTAATTAACAGCACCACCCAAAACGTAGAAGAGGAAGTAAAAAAACTCTTCCCCAACGGTATGGATAATATCGTTGATGCCGTGGGAATCAATGCTCTTTTAAATCAGGGATTAAGACTCGTTAAATACAATGGTAAGGTCTGCGGATATGGGATTTCACCCAAGACCGGAATGGAGCTTGATTGGAGCAAGGCTCCCTATAACTGGAATCTGAATTTCGTGCAATTCCCATCAAAATATGAAGAGTATTTGGCGCACAGCCAGATAATGGCATGGATTAACAGCGGTATTTTAGATCCGATGGATTTTATTTCTGATGTGTTTGACTTTGACAATATTTTGGATGCGTTCGCACTTTTAGATGCGCGAAAAAACGGCACGAAGAAAATCGTTATTCGTTACCCCGAATAAACACTTAAATTAAACAGGAGGTCGTTATGAAATACGAATCGAAGTTATTTGCCGTATTACCCGAATACATTTCCACACCCGATTCAATGTCAATTGACAAAGAAGGGAATCTGATTCTGTCATGCCCGAATTTTGCGGATGGACAGAAAAGCTGCATCGTGAAATTCGATAAAGACAGGAATATCACTAAATGGTTTGATGTGCCCGTTCATCCCGAGACGGGGGTCGCAAGAAGCATGGGAATTGATTTTGACGCAGACTGGAATCTATATATTTGTGATAATCAGGGATGGAGCCAAGAGCCGGACGTAGCTTTTAAAGGCAGAATCCTGAAAATCATTTTTAATGAGGATGGAAGCGTAAAAGACTGGAAAACCGTGGCGACAGGTATGGAACACCCTAACGGAATTAAGATAAAGGGAGATTATATGTATCTGACACAGAGCCTACTTTCAAAGGTGGAGGATCCTTCGGGGAAATTAGTAAGCTGTGTGTATCGTTTTGGGCTAAATGAAGAGAATATTCAGATTACCAATACTTTGGAGGATAAGCATATCTTTGCGACATTCCTGACGCATAATCCTGATGATCAGTATGGCGTGGACGGTATTGCTTTTGATTCCAAAGGCGATCTCTATATAGGAAATTTCGGTGACGGCGAGGTTTACAAGCTGACCTTTAATGAGGATGGCAGTTTAAAAGAGAATGTGCCTTGGGCAAAGAATCCAAAAGAGCTTAGGAGCACTGATGGAATGGTATTTGATAAAGACGATAATCTCTATATCGCGGACTTCGTCGTTAATGCAATAGGAAAGATTACACCGGAGAAAGTGGTCGAGAGAATCGCGCAAAGTCCGGATTGTGATGGTCTGGATGGGGGACTCGACCAGCCCGGTGAACCTATCATATGGAATGGAATGATAGTTGCGGCGTGTTTTGACTGTGTGACAGGCGGCGATAAGGTAAATACCGCTCACGAGATGCCGGCGACGCTTGCGTGTTTTGAATTGTAGTAGGAATTGGAGGAAGGTAAGATGGCAGGATATATTCTGGCACATGATCTGGGTACCAGCGGGAATAAGGCGGCGCTCTATTCGATTGACGGCTCATTAAAAGGAGCTGTCGTTGCTTCGTATCCGACATATTATCCATTTAACGGGGCGGTAGAGCATAACCCCGATGACTGGTGGAGGGCAGTGTGTGATTCCACAAAGCAATTACTTGCGCAAACAAAAGTCGCACCCGCTGATATTGCCGCCGTCAGCTTTTCAGGAATAATGATGGGGTGCCTCGTTGTGGATGATGAAGGAGTGCCGCTTCGCAATATGCTGATCTGGGCTGATACGAGAAGTTCCGAGCAGGAGAAATTTATGCTTTCACAGGTCGACCTCGAAAAGGGATATCGTATTACCGGACATCGTCCGAGTGCTTCATATGCAGCCGCGAAGCTTTTGTGGATAAAAGACAATGAGCCTGAAATTTACAAAAAAGCTTATAAGATGATTCATGCAAAGGATTATCTTGTATTTAAATTCACGGGGAATATTGTGACCGATTTCAGTGACGCCTCGGGGACGAATCTTTTGGATTTGGAAAAGAAGGATTGGTCAGATGAATTAATCAAGGCATGGGATATTAGAGCGGATTTATTGCCTGAGATTCATGCTTCCGCGGATATTGTGGGGAAAATCACAAAGGAAGCCGCAAAAGAGACAGGGCTACTTGAAGGGACTCCTGTGGCTGCAGGCGGAGGAGACGGTTCTTGTGCGGCGGTAGGCGCCGGTGTGGTAGATGTGGGAAACACCTACAATGTAATCGGTTCTTCTTCTTGGATTTCAATGTGCAGCAAAAAGCCGGTTATTGATGAAAAAATGAGAACCTTTACTTGGATTCATTTAGACAAGGAACTCTATACTCCGTGCGGGACGATGCAGGCTGCGGGCTATTCTTACAGCTGGTATCGTGACGTTCTTTGCGAAAACGCAATCCGAGAGGCGAAGGAAAAGGGTGTTGGAGTATATAAACTATTGGATTCACATTTAAAGGAAAGTAAGCCGGGTGCCGGAGGGCTATTATATTTGCCTTATTTATTGGGGGAGCGAAGCCCGCACTGGAACCATCGGGCCAGAGGCGCTTTTATCGGCATGGGGATTTCTACGACGAGAGCCGATTTTACTCGTGCGGTTCTGGAAGGTGTGGGATTTAATTTAAAGATAATTTTGGATGCGCTGCAGCAGGAAAATTCCGTAGAGAAACTAATTATGATTGGCGGCGGTGCTAAAGGCATGGATTGGTTGCAGATTTTATCCGATATATTCGGGAAACCTTTGGAGGTGCCGAGATACTTAGAAGAGGCGACGTCAATGGGGGCAGCGGTGAGCGGTGGTATTGCCGTAGGCGCCTATAAAGACTATACTGTAGCACGACAATATAATATAATAGAAAAAGAATTGACGCCTAATCAGGATAATGCACAGATTTACGCGAAAGCCTATGAGGATTTTAAATTCGCATATGAACAGTTAGTGCCGGTGTATGATAAATTGGCCGAAAGGGGGATTTAATAACATGATTCAACAAGTAATGACTAAGCCCGGACAAATCGAATTCAGGGAGGTGCCTGTTCCGAAACCGGAAAAAGACGAAGTCCTTGTTAAGATTATGAAAATAGGGATTTGCGGCTCTGATATCCATGTATATCACGGAGAGCACCCTTTTACGCCTTACCCTGTGACGCAAGGTCATGAAGTCTCCGGAGAAATCGCTGAAGTAGGAGAGGAAGTCACCGATTTTAAAGTAGGTCAAAAGGTCACAATACAGCCGCAGGTGGTGTGCGGGAAATGTTATCCCTGCAGAAATGGGAAATATAATCTTTGCGAAGAACTGAAGGTAATGGGATTTCAGACGACGGGTGTAGCCTCGACATATTTTGCGGTACCTGCCGCAAAGGTCACGCCATTGCCTGATGAGATGTCGTTTGATGATGCCGCAATGATAGAGCCATTGGCGGTAGCCGTGCACGCGGTGCGCCAAATCGGAGATGTGACAGGGTTACGAGTAGCTGTTTTGGGAGCAGGGCCGATAGGAAATCTTGTTGCCCAAACCGCAAAAGGTCTCGGAGCCGCAAAGGTACTGATTTCTGATGTCAGCGATTATCGCCTGAATATCGCAAAAGAGTGCGGGATTGACGAAGTCGTTAATACCAAGGAAAAAGATTTTGGGGATGCAATGCTGGAAGTCTTCGGTCCCGATAAGGCCGATGTAATATATGACTGCGCCGGAAACAATATCACGATGGGACAGGCAATAAAATACTCAAGAAAGGGCAGTATAATAGTATTGGTCGCGGTATTTGCCGGCATGGCGACCGTTGATCTGGCAGTCCTAAATGACAAGGAACTGGATTTAAAGACTACGATGATGTACCGGAACGAGGATTATTTAGATGCCATAAAGCTACTTGATGAAAATAAGATACAATTAAAGCAATTGCAATCAAAAACATTTCCATTTAAAGAATATTTAGATGCATATAAATATATCGATGCAAACCGTGAAACGACAATGAAAGTCCTGATAGCGGTGCAGGAGTAGGTTACACTCCTGCAACGAACACATCTAATAAATGCGGTAATAGTTTATCGCTGTATTCAACTAAATGTATAGTTCCTTCGGAGAGCGCCCAGTCATAGAGGAGCGCTCTTTCGTACATGGCGTAAATATCCATGAGCTCGTTCGCGGTGCTCGTGTTTTTAAACTCTCCTGAATTTATTCCTTCCTGGATGATTTCGGTGCACCAGCGAAAATAGAGCCTTCGTTTATCGGATAGGGCTCGCCGCTCCTTTGTGGTGAGCTGGGCGGCGTACATATATCCAAGTAAAGTGGCGTCAACGCTGGTCTCAATAAGATAAAAAACTTCGTGATTCAATAATAGTAGTTTATCTCTGGATGAAAGAGTAGGATCAACAACCGGATAGAGTTCTTCATAGCGCTGATCGAATAAATCCGATATCGTATTAAGAAGAGCATCCTTTCCGTGGAAATAATGGTAAAAAGTTCCCTTTGAAGTTTTGGAGGCACTGATGATGTCGGCTATTGTGGTGCCATCGTAGCCTTTTTTGTAGAACAAACTCCACGCGGCTTTTATGATTTTCGCCTTCGTGGACAATGGTTTGCGAGCCATGATATTTACCCCTTTTCTCTCATTAATGAATCCTATTCTTTCTCTTTCAGAAGGAATCTATTATTAATTACCTTAAATGACATGTAGGCTCCAAGGACCTTGCTGAACATATTCTCCCTGCTTCGTATGACAATTCCTTCTTTTGGTCCGCCCTTTGGGTAAGAGCCATCGGCACGCGCGAGTAATTCCTCAAGCGTCTGATAATTAAAACTGTCGCCTACTTCCTCTATAGGTACCGTAGGCACACCTAAATACTCACAGGTCTTTATCAGCTCATCAAGTGAGGCCCTGTCACCTGTCTCTACATCAACCACAGTAAAAACATACCACGTATCTTCCAATAAACGCAATTTATTGCTCTGAATGGAAACGCCGCAAAATTCGCCTTGAACTGTGATATTGCGTTTCAGTTCAAGAAGCTTTCCTTTTAACTCCTCCAAAACCGGAAGTATTGTCTGGAGACGAACCTCATCAGTCTTTGATGCCCAGTCAGGGAAGCTGCCGATGGTGGTCCCCATGGATCCCTGCACTTCAGGCAATTCCCATTTATCCACTTTTAAGATTTCGGTTACGTCATCTCCGATTGCTTTTCCTTTAAGTTCGGGAAAATAGGAGAGCGGAAGTACTAATCCTTGGGAAACCTGCCCGCGAAGCTTTATTGTGCGCAAACGAAAACCGTCTCTACCTACAAAGTCATTCTTACGGTAGGAGGTGGAACGTAAAAACTCAAAGCGTTCATCTATAGGGAGAAACGAGTCAATCTCAAAATATACACATAAGTCTCCCACGTGGAACTCATTTTTTTTGGTGACAACCTTCCATCCAAGCACAGAAACGACTTCAATAGCGTCGGCACCTTCAATTGGTGAAATGTCGATAATTTTTTGGATTGAAGCCAAATTTCTCATAAAATGAAACCTCTTTTCCGTAGAAGCTTTGCAACTTTTATATGCCAAACAGTATACATGAGAACTGCCGCCGTTTCAAGCAAAGTTCGCTATTTTAGGGCGATAAAGTCCGGATTATTTTTATATATAATTGTCCCCGCCGAAAGAGGGTTAGAGGTTCGGCGGGGACTTTAGGATACCTGTAAGTTTTAACCTACTGTGAAACCATATTTCAGCGGATCATCATTATCAATAATGTAATGATTAAGTCCGGTGACATATGCAGAGCCGGTAATCTGCGGAATAACCGCCTGATAATCGCCCACTTTTGTTTCCTCTAAAGCTACGCCTGTAAATTTCGAGCCGATAAAGCTCTCATATACAAAGGGCTCTCCGATTTTGATTTCGCCTCTTTTATAGAGGGTGGCGAGTTTTGCGCTGGTGCCGGTGCCGCAAGGTGAACGGTCAGCCATTCTGTCGCCGAAGATAACTACGTTTCGTTTATTGCATCCCGGTGTATCAGTGGAGCAATAAAGCTCCGCTAAATCAACGGTATTAATGTCAAGTGTCGGGTGCTGCACCTTAACTTCTTTATTAATCTGCTCAAGAGCTTTCATGCCGAAGTCGGTCAGTGCGGGAATATTTTTAGGCTCGACCTTCATTCCCAATAAATCCAGATTTATAAGAGCGAAAAAACTGCCGCCGAAAGCTATATCATATGTGATTTCTTTTCCGTCTATAACAGTAGTCAGATTCTCTTTATAAAGGAAGGCGGGAACGTTTTTAAATGTTACGCTGACAACTTTGCCGTTTTTAACCTCTGCCTTGGCACGTACAATGCCTGCGGGAGCCTCCAATACTATGTCTGTATAAGGCTCAACAGCCTCTTTAAGACCCGCCTCAATTATGGCTGTACAGGAACCAATCGTGCCATGACCGCACATATTAAGGTAAGCGCCTGTATCCATAAAGAAAACTGCAAAATCCGCTTCTTTATTGAGCGGGGTGGTAAGATAAGCGCCGAACATATCATGATGTCCGCGGGGCTCAAACATGAGCGCCTGACGGTACTTATCGAAATTACTCTGAAGATATTTCTTTCTTTCGATGGGTGTGTCGCCCTTTAACTCCGGAAAACCCGATAACAGGATTCTGGTACACTCTCCGACGGTATGCGTGTCAACCGCCACAAATGAGGCCTCATAATTAGAAAAATTAATTTTTGGCTCAATTTTCATATTGTTTTTCCTCCTTAATGAATCATAGGTTTTATCTATAGAATTTATCAATAATCGATAAATTTTCTCCGATTTTAAGCCGGTTTAAGACTGTTAATAAGTAATATTTAACAATATTATTGATAATTTATTCACGGCAGACCGCAGTATAGAACGCGGTTCAGTCCGTTGTTTTTATTATGCAATGAAAACCTTGAAAAGTCAAGGAATATTTGGATAATAAAAAAAGGTAAAAATGGTTGAAAAGTTCTAAATTATATGCTATCTTAAGAAACAGGGGATGTATGTTTTGGGGGTAGTTGGGTGACTGGTGTGCCTCCCGGTCTTCAAAACCGGTGTGGGGCGTTTAGAGCGTCCCGGGTGGGTTCGATTCCCACATGCCTCCGCCAAAAGCAAAGTTTGACGTTAGTTTAACAACGAAGTCGACTTATAGATATAATCAATAAATGACTGCTGTACGAACCATTGCAATCGTCAAAGGTCAGTTGTGACCGGACGGTTTGAGGTATATCAGAAAGCGGATTGGAGGAAACAATTAGTATGAATAACGTGCAGATCTTATTACGTCAGCATGTAGGAGCTCCCTGTGAGGCTACGGTTAAAGCGGGAGACAAGGTTAAAAAAGGAACATTGATAGCGGCTCCGACCGGTCTGGGAGCGAATATTTTCTCGAGTGTTTACGGCACGGTGACAGAGGTTTTGGACGACAGAATCGTAATTAAACCCGACGAAAAGCAAAAAGATGAGTTCGTTCCTATTAAAGAAGGAAGCAAACTCGAAATGATTACTTCAGCCGGTGTAGTGGGAATGGGAGGAGCCGGCTTCCCGACAGCCGTTAAGATCAAAGCAGACTTAAATGGCGGTTATGTGCTGGTAAATGCTGCCGAGTGTGAGCCCGGACTTAAGCACAATATTATCCAAATCGAAGAAAATGCCGAGAAGACCATTCGAGGCCTGAAATATGTAATGGAAATATCAAATGCGGCAAAAGGTGTCTTTGCTATTAAGAAGAAAAACGAAAAAGCCGTTTCTGTTCTCAGAGAAGCCATTAAAAACGAATCGAATATTACTATTCATCTTCTTCCCGATATTTATCCTATGGGAGAGGAGCGTGCGGTAGTGCGAGAGGTGCTTGGGATATTGCTTGATCCCACCCAATTGCCATCCGCTGCGGACGCGATTGTTATTAATGTGGAAACATTGCTCAGAGTCGCGGAAGCAATCGAGGATAAAAAACCCTGCTTCAGCAAAAATGTGACTGTCATCGGGCAGCTAAACGATTCTAATGAGCCGAGAGTATATATGGATGTTCCCGTAGGGACATCTGTAGGCGATTTAATCGAAAGAGCCGGCGGAATGCGTGAGCCTGTAGGTGAAATCGTAATGGGTGGACCTTTCACGGGTAAGTCCACGACTTTGGAAGACCCTATTACAAAAACGACAGGCGGCATCATTCCCACAATAGAATTTCCTGATCTTCACGGGGCTAATGTAGGACTACTCGTCTGCGCCTGTGGAGGGTCTGAGGACAGGATGCGTGAAATATGTGCTAAAATGAATGGTAAAGTCGTTTCCGTCGCCAGATGTAAACAGGCAGCCGAGATGAAAAACGGAGCACTGAAATGCGAGAATCCCGGGAACTGCCCCGGTCAGGCCGCGAAGTGCTTACAGTTTAAGAAAGACGGTGCCGAGTATATTATTATAGGAAACTGTTCGGACTGCTCGAATACTGTTATGGGTTCGGCGCCGAAGATGAAGCTTAAGGTATTTCATATGACCGACCATATTATGCGTACAATCGGTCATCCGCTTTACAGAAGGCTGACAGTTTCCAAACAGGTAGATCAATTGCCGAACGGCAAATAGATTCGATATAGATTTCGGTTATTCGAGCGGACTGGATCCCCGATTTCCTTAAGGCTTGAAGAGTGCCGATTACTATATATGCACCGAAACGTTAGTGATTAGACCAATTATAGGTTTAAGGCGTTCGGGCGATTATTCACAAAAGGAGGTAGAATGCAGCATGTCAATAACAGCTGAAACCGCTCAAGCTCATGCAAACGACCCCGCGGTCCTTTGTTGCAGAGCCGAAGCCGGTATTACCATTGAAGCTGCCAACCTGGAAGATCCCGCTATTTTCGACGATCTTGTTGATTCCGGATTGTTGACCCTTGATGGGGCTCTGACGATCGGACAGGTACTGGGAGCAAAACTAACAAAGACTTGTGATTCACTTTGCCCTCTCACGGCGGATGTTCTGGAGGGTGTCAAAGAAGCAGCTAAACCGGCCGCTTTAGAAAGTGCAAAGACGGAAGAAACTCCGGCTCCTGCACCTGTAGCGCAGGTAGCGGGTGGCACAGCTTCCGGAGTATTAAAGATTCACATCGGAGAAGGAAAGGATATTGATCTTGAGATCCCCGTAGGAGCGCTAGGCGGTGGCACAGCCGTAGCGGAAATCCCCGCTGGAGCCGCGACAGGTGTTGCAGGAGCAACTGCCCAAGTACCCGCTGAGGAAAAGGTTGTAAGGACTCTTACTAAAAAGCACTTTACTATTACTGAGGTAAAGCGCGGTCCCGAAACAAAGATTGAAGGCACGACCCTTTATATCCGCGAAGGAATTGAAAAGGATTGTATCGACAATCAGGAATTAGTACACGATTTTAAGATCGAAATTATCACTCCCGACCTCTATCACACCTATTCGGAGACCGTCATGGACGTTCAGCCGATTGCTACGAAAGAGGGAGACGCAGAACTCGGAAGCGGTGTAACAAGGACTCTCGACGGAGTAGTTATGATGCTTACAGGTACTGATGATGACGGTGTTCAAATCGGAGAATTCGGTTCTTCCGAAGGATATTTGGACGAGAATATTATGTGGGGAAGACCGGGAGCTCCCGATAAAGGCGAAATCTTTATCAAGGCTCAGGCTACGATTCAGGCAAAGACCAATATGGAAAGACGCGGTCCTTTGGCCGCTCATACGGCTTTTGACATCGTAACACAGGAAATCCGCCTCGCTTTGAAAGAACTTGATGAGTCTCTCGTTACTTCCACTGAGGAATTCAAGCAGGTTCGCCGTCCCGGAAAGAAGAAAGTCGTTATCGTAAAAGAAATCATGGGTCAGGGCGCTATGCACGATAATCTAGTATTACCTGTAGAGCCGATCGGTGTACTCGGAGCTCACCCGAATGTGGATTTGGGCAATGTTCCTGTAGTCGTATCTCCTTTGGAGGTACTCGACGGATGTATCCATGCGCTTACTTGTATCGGACCTGCTTCAAAGGAAATGTCCAGACATTACTGGAGAGAACCCCTCGTATTGGAAGCTCTTCATGATACCGAAATCGACCTTTGCGGCGTTGTATTCGTCGGAAGCCCGCAGATAAATGCAGAGAAGTTCTACGTTTCTAAGCGCGTAGGATACACTGTTGAGGCTATGGATGTAGATGGTGCTTTTGTAACTACAGAAGGCTTCGGCAATAACCACATTGATTTTGCGAGCCATATCGAGCAGATCGGTATGCGCGGTATCCCTGTAGTGGGAATGAGCTTCTGCGCGGTTCAGGGCGCATTAGTTGTCGGCAATAAATACATGACTCACATGGTTGACAATAATAAATCAGAAGCCGGTATCGAAAATGAAGTATTGGCCTGCAATACGCTGTGCACCGAGGATGCTCTGCGTGCGATCGCTATGCTGAAAGCAAATATGTCGGGCGAAGATGTAAAAGCAGCCGAGAAGAAATGGAATCCGAATGTTAAATCAACTAATCTTGAGTTGATTTCAAATGTAACAGGAGAAAAAATTACTCTGGTTGATAACGAGCAATCTCTGCCGATGAGCAAGAAGCGTAAAGAAAAATACAGTTAAGGAAAAACGGTAATATCTATGAAGTACGGCGACAAAATAATCAGGATGGAAGGCGTTATCGTGGAAGTACACGAGGGCGCTGTGGGGATAGATCTGAAAGGGCGATTGGGTTTCCTTAAAATTCCCTTGAGGATGCTGATAACCGACTATCCGATAAAGGTAGGTCAGGAAGTGGCATGGAATATGAGTTTTCCGGAGCAACTTAGTCCCGACGTAAACGAACATTACGTAGCCGGTATAGATAACCGAAGGCAGAAAGAGATGCAAATGAGCAATCAGAAACAGGAGGTAGAATAATGAGTTTAACATTAGTCAAAGGAATGCAATCCGAAATATTCGTTCCGATTACTCCGCCGTCCGTATGGACACCTGTTACGAAACCGCTGAAGGAAATGTCCATTGCCTTGGCAACAGCAGCAGGCGTTCATTTAAAGAGTCAGGAGAGATTTAATCTCGCAGGCGACTTTACATGGAGAAAGATCGAGAACACTACGCCGTCGAGCGAACTGATGGTATCGCACGGCGGATATGACAATGGGGATGTCAATAAAGACATTAACTGTATGTTCCCTATTGACAGAATCCACGAATTGGCTAAAGCCGGTTTTATACGCGCATGCGCACCCGTTCACGCGGGATTCATGGGCGGCGGCGGAAACCAAGAGAAATTTAAAGGAGAGACAGGACCGGCTATCGCCCAGATGTTCAAAGAAGAAGATGTGGATGCCGTAATCCTGACCGCGGGATGAGGCACCTGCCACCGCTCTGCAGTTCTGGTGCAGAGAGCGATCGAGGAAGCCGGAATTCCTACCATTATCATTGCGGCACTTCCGCCCGTTGTACGTCAGACCGGTACTCCGCGTGCCGTTGCACCCTTGGTACCCATGGGAGCAAACGCAGGCGAACCGAACAATATCGAAATGCAAACGGCCATAGTAAAAGCTACATTAGAGCAATTGGTAGCTATCGAAACGCCGGGCAAGATTGTTCCGTTACCGTTCGAGTATGTTGCAAAAGTTTAATGAGTTTCTTCGGCCGTATTAACGGTCGGAGATTGTGAGTACGGAGTGTCCGACATAGGAGCTCCGTACTCATTATATAGGGAGATAATTACTAATAATCTTTAGATAATATTTGACGCCCTTGCGAGAAGGGTGGACATTAGTGGACACCTACTTATATGGATAGGGGCAAAGGGTGTCGGTGAGAGAGGATAATTGTATGGCGGATCAGGTTATTGATTTAAGGAGATTAGTCATTAAAGCATTTCATATAACGAATATTCAATGGGGAGAGGCAAATGACGTTGACGCAAACGGAAACCTCACTGTTTCTAAAGAGGGGATAGAAAGCCTCATAAGTAAAGAACCTTACATCGAAAAAGTCGATGTGCAGATAATTAAGCCCGGTGATCATGATCGCTGGACGAATACTATTATGGATATCATTCCGATTTCCACAAAGGTTTTGGGAAAGATAGGCGAGGGAATCACACACACACTGACAGGAGTTTACGTCATTTTAACGGGTGTGGACACCGAGGGAAAACAGACACATGAATTCGGTTCGTCCGAAGGTAATTTAAAGGATATGCTGGTGCTCAATCGAGCCGGTACTCCTTCGGATGATGACTATATAATATCATTTGATGTTACGCTCACTAAAGGAATGGGACAGGAAAGACCCGGACCGACGGCAGCGCACAGAGTATGCGATAAATTCATCCAACCGTGGAGGGAAAAGCTTAAGAAGCTGAAAGGAGATCTCTGCAGTGAGAGGCACGAGTACCATGACATCGTAAGACCCGGTAAGAAAAAAGTGCTTATAGTAAAACAGGTCGCAGGACAGGGAGCGATGTATGACACGCACCTTTTTTCGGATGAGCCATCCGCAGTAGAGGGCGGACGCTCAATTATAGACATGGGAAACATGCCGATATTAGTCACACCAAACGAATATCGGGACGGAATCATAAGATCAATGCAATGACCGAAAAGAACTTCCTAAGTAAAAGGCAAATTATTGAAAGGTATGGTATGAATTATGGGTATAGGACCATCAACAAAAGAGACCACATTACACCATTTCAGGGACCCGCTTCTGGATGTAGTTTCCAAAGATACGGATTTGGATCTAATGGGGATCATCCTTGTAGGTACTCCCGATGATAATAAGGATAAAATACTCGTAGGCACCCGCGTGGCCGTCTGGGCTGAAGCTATGAGAGCAGACGGAGTCATAATCTCAGCCGACGGGTGGGGTAATTCGGATGTCGATTTTACGAATACCTGCGAACAATTGGGAATCAGAGGGATTCCGGTGACCGGGCTTCATTTTACGGGCAAAGTCGCAGCTTTTGTGGTCACTAATAATTATATAGATGGTATTGTAGACATTAACAAAAGTGAAGAAGGCGCTGAAACGAACAGGGTCGGCGAAAATAATATGGTAGAGCTTGACTGCCGCAAAGCGATGCAGCTACTGAAACTAAAGATGCGACAGGCAGATGCGAAGAAAAATGCTTAAAGACAGATGTTTATAGACAGGGAAAACGCGGCGTACTCGCCGCGTCTTTCCTTTTGGTATGTCATTGAGAGGTTTCCTCGTTGCACCGCAGTTCTTCCTATATACGAAGCTGGGGATGCTTCTCTCTGGCAGAGAGTATATAAGAATTGAGTTTATTGCGATATTGCATTTGGGGTTGCAATAAGCGCAATGCACTGCAAATACAACCATAATATGGTCTGTATCGTCTCTTATAGGGGAAACATCACTAAAAACAATAAATAACTAAATATACAGAATTTTGCAACAATAATATGTATCCCCCGTCCAAGACTATCTCTACAATTATCATATTACGAACTGACAAATAAGTCAACCGTTGTATTCAAAATAATGCATAAAAATTTCAAATTTTGTTATGCTTTCGCCTTGTTAGCATCCTTAAAGAAGATGACCGCGCAAATAATCATAACAGCCGTAACAACCCATGTCAGATAATACAACGGCAGGGAAGTAATGATAAAGCAGGCAATCAAAACACCGACGATACCGGTAATCGTAAGTATCAGCGATGAAGCACGATTGTATTTACCTTCCTTTACGAATTTAATACCTGATGCAGGCATAAGGAAAGCGCAAGAACCCATCATTATCGGGAAAGCAACGTCTGCGCTCATTCCAAGCAATAAGCAAAGCGCCATACATGGTGCATAAAGTCCAAGACCGACCATCATAAAAGCACCAAGTGCAAAATTAACTACAACGCCGATTACCAGCTTAACACCGGTAAGTCCGTTTGCAGTACCTACGATACCAAAGGGACCGATACCAGTTAGTTTACCAATCATTATAACCGCCAGGCAGACCAAGGCTACACCCAAGGCGATACGGATGTATTTCAAATTCCATTTTGAAACAATGGTAGCACCGAATACCGCTCCTATAATAGATGCTGCAATCATAAGAATCAGAGTAAGCGGTTCCACTTCGACTTTCTGAATAAAGACGACCGCTTCTACCACAACAGGAATAGCGTAAGCGGTATTGAGCGTTCCGGGAATTAAATCATCGGGACAGCTTTTTGTGAATTTAAAAGCGGTAGTGGATGTAGCAAAGCTTCCGATGCCGAGTGTGTCAAAGAAATTCGCTAACACACCGATTAAGACGGTGGAGATCCACTTAACATTTTTGAAATCTTCTTTGTGTTTGAAGATATCAATAACGAAGTATACTCCGAAAACTACGGTTAGAGCTAATAGAACCAGAATTAAAATTAATGCGGGACTCATAAACACTCCTCCTTCGATTTTGTGCCTGTTTATCGCCGGTTATTGTGTAGAAGTAATTGAGCTAAGGCTGACAATTACAGGCGTTTTATGATTTGTTAATATAATAACATTGAACCGACGCATGGTCAAGCGAAATAATCGCGCTTAGTAGTGCCCCTGGAGGGGAGCGGGCCTAAATACAGTGTATCCGTCGGGTGTATTTAAACCCGCTTTTTTAGTACACTCATGCGCCAGGCAAAAAAGCTAATAACAGCTCTTTGCACAGAGTCCAATATGAAAAAGGACAGTCTCCCATATGGGCGACCGTCCTTGGTCATCATAGTTTATAAAATTTGTTCGGTATTTCTCTTGATTATTTAGCAGCCGGTGCCTTGAAAGCATCCTTAAAGAACATCGCGGCTGTAAACAACATAACACAGATTACAACATAAGTCAACACAGTGAGCGGAAGAGTCTTAATGATATAGTAGGCAACCAGAACGCCGATTACACCAAAAATGGTGAGCATCAAAGTAGCCTTTCTGTCATATTTGCCCTCTTTAATGAACTTAATACCTGCGGCAGGCATAAGGAATGCACAGGAGCCCATCATTATCGGGAAAGCTGCACTGATGTTCATTCCAAGAGCACCAACCAGGGCCATACAAGGAGCATAAAGACCAACACCTATCGTCATCAAAGCACCGAGAATGAAATTAACAATGGCACCGATGATAAATTTAGCAATTCCGAGCTCTGCCAATGTAGTAATCGTACCTTGAGCACCGAACGGACCCCAGCCATTTAATTTGCAAAGTAAGACTATGGCAAGAATGAACAATGCAACACCAAGACCGATACGGACGAGCTTTACCGGCCATTTCGAAACGATAGCAGCTCCGATAACGGCACCAATAACAGCGGTAGCAATGAATACGATTAAGATAACAGCATCAATTTCGATAAGGCCGAAGAACAAGACGGCCTCAAGTACAACAGGGATCGTGTCGCCGACATTAAGCGTGCCGGGCATGGTCTCGTCAGGACTCGATTTCGTGAATTTAAAACCTGCCTGAGTGGTGGCGAAGCTACCGATTCCTAAAGTATCAAGGAAATTAGTAAGCAAGCCGATAATACCGAGCGCAATGTAGTGTTTTCCTTTAAAGTCTTCTTTATGAGCGAGGAAGTCTTTAACAAGGAAAAAAACAAAAACGAGTGTAAAAGCAATAAGCACAATACGAAGAACAGTTACAGCAGTCATTTTTTCATCCCTCCAGAGATTAATGGTTTTAAAGATCAACTACGGAGCAACCCTTTTAAATTTCAACCCCCGATTAGTCAAAATTCCTGTAGGTAATACCCCGAATCTTTGTCTAAATTTTAGCAAATCGCAATAAAAATGTCAAATTAATTATTGGAACTAAGCGCGCTTATTAAAAGAAATTTTTCGGGTTTGCTGAACCGCGGTATAGAATCAAGTTCAGCTTAATTTTTACCAAGACTTATTCATATGAATTAATAATAATTATTGCTTATTTCTATATGTGATGCGTTCAAAATTTGAGAGTTGATTTGGAAACGGAAATTGGGATTTTTGTATGAAATGACAGTTTTCAAAAAGTTATTGACAGTCAATAGTGGAATATGTATAATGATGAAATTGTGAAAGCGGAATTATACGCGAAGGAGCATTTGGAGATGGAAGGGAAAAAGAAAATACTTACTTATTCAGGACTGAAGGCGCTTGAGAGTGAGCTTGAAAATTTAAAAGTCGTGAAACGCAAAGAAGTTGCGAATAAGATTAAGGAAGCAAGGGAACAAGGAGATTTGTCTGAGAACGCAGAATATGACGCTGCGAAAGACGAACAACGTGACATTGAAGCACGCATCAATGAGCTGGAAGCGATTTTAAAGAATCCTGAAGTCATTGACGAGGAAGAAGTAGATTACAATAAAATCAATGTCGGATGTCTGGTGCGTTTATTGGATCAGACTTATAATGAAGAAGTCGAGTTTACCATTGTGGGATCTACCGAGGCTAACAGCCTGAAGGGGAAAATCTCGAACGAATCACCTATTGGCGAAGCGCTTCTGGGGAAGGAAGCGGGGGACATAGTCTTAGTGGAGACGCAAGCCGGCACAATGAAATACCAGATATTAAACATAAGCAGGGCACCCGCTGCGTAATTATTTATTGCAGAGCGTTTTATTAAACGCCTGAAAAACCATTACAAACGGAAAATTATGGGCGGCCGAATGCCGCCCGTTTGTTACATTATATAAGATATGTTTCCATGGGGCTTATGAAAACCATCAGGCATAGTATTTTAGTGGTGAAGGCGGGAGGCGACATGGGTGTCCCCGTAATCTAATTAGAAGAGGAAAATGAAATGGAAGGGCAGCAATCACAACAAAGACAGCAGGAACCTGATTTAAATCAATTAAGAAAGGTCAGAAGGGAAAAGCTTTCTGCTTTGTGCGCAGAGGGAAAGAATCCTTTTGAAATAATGAAATATGATGTTACCCATCACAGTACCGATATTAAAGAGGGTTTCGCCAATCTTGAAGGTAAAGAGGTATCCGTGGCAGGCCGCATGATGCAAAAGCGCGTCATGGGGAAGGCGTCTTTTTGCAATATTTCCGATTTAAAGGGCAATATCCAAATCTATGTCGCGAGAGACAGTGTGGGAGAAGAGCCGTATAAAGAGTTCAAAAAGATGGATATCGGGGATATCGTCGGTGTGAAAGGGACAGTGTTTAAGACCCAGATGGGAGAGATATCCGTACACGCCGAAAGTATTATACTGCTTTCGAAGAGCCTGCAGATATTACCTGAGAAATTCCATGGTCTGACCAATACGGATATCAGATACAGGCAGAGATACGTGGATTTGATTGTTAATCCTGAGGTGAGGGACACTTTTATAAAGCGCTCAAAAATAATCACTTCAATTAGGAATTACTTAGATGGATTAGGCTTTATCGAGGTGGAGACCCCGATGCTCGTTCCGAACGCAGGCGGAGCCGCCGCGAGACCTTTTGATACGCATTTTAATGCTTTAGATGAGGATGTGCATTTAAGGATTTCGCTGGAACTTTATTTAAAGCGCCTGATCGTAGGAGGACTGGAGCGTGTATATGAAATAGGGAGAGTTTTCCGAAATGAGGGACTCTCAGTCAGGCATAATCCTGAGTTTACCTTGATGGAGCTGTATCAGGCATATACGGATTATTATGGAATGATGGAGCTTTGTGAGAATCTGATTCGCCATACAGCGATGGAGGTGCTCGGAACTACTGTGATTTCATACGAAGGAACAGAGATTGATCTATCAAAGCCCTTCGCTAAGCTAACAATGCTTGAGGCTGTTAAGGAATACGCCGGGATTGATTTTTCGGAAATAAAAACTGATGAAGAGGCGAAAGCGCTGGCGAAAGAAAAGCATATAGAATTTGAAGACAGGCATAAAAAAGGCGATATCCTTAATTTATTCTTTGAAGAATTCGTTGAGGAGAAACTCGTCTGGCCGACATTCATCATGGATCATCCGGTAGAAATCTCGCCATTGGCTAAGAGAAAGCCGGAGAATCCTGATTACGTGGAGAGGTTCGAGTTATTTATTACCTGCCGTGAATTCGCGAATGCATTCTCGGAGCTTAATGACCCTATAGACCAGAGAGGGCGTTTTGAGGCACAAGAGGAATTAAAAGCGCAAGGGGACGAGGAAGCAAACAGCATGGACGAGGATTTCCTGAATGCACTGGAAATCGGAATGCCCCCGACAGGCGGAATCGGAATCGGAATAGACAGATTGGTTATGCTATTGACGGATTCGGCGGCTATTAGGGATGTGCTGTTATTCCCGACGATGAAGAGCTTAAATTAGTAGAATTTGATTGCATTTTCCTCTCATTCCTTTTAAAATTTGTGAAAGGCATTCAAAGTTACCAAAGAACGTCAACAAAGAGATAGAACTTCAGTACGCCTCGCGTATTTCCTGATAGAATCCGATATGTTTGGCGTCGTAATTAAAGTCCATGTGCAGATGCCCGAACCACCAGTGTTCGAACAGGACATTTTCTTCGAGCCAATCGAAAAATTCTATGAGTGGCTTTGACCAAGGATTGCTATTTGGGTTAAAGCCAAGATGGTGATAAACGCGGGACGATGCCGTGTGTGTCAGTATGTAGTCTACTTTATTGTCAAGAGCTGCGAGATTTGCTTTCCCCGAGGCGATTTCATCAGGCGAAGGGATTTCCTCTTTCCACCAGCTTTTGCCCGGGACGCGGCACAAGTACTGCTCATATTTAGGCAATTTCTGAAAATCTGCATAAAAATCCTTTGAATGATAATCCTCAAGGTGAGATGAAATAATGAAATCCAAAGGGCGGCCGCAGTCATGACTCGCGGCACCGCCCATGGTAAAGAATGTCTTTCCCTCAATAGTATAAACCTGACCTCGCATTAAATGCGTAATCTTTTTTCCGAGTTCCTGAACCTTACCCCCGAATTTTTCGCTGACATGGTAGCGGTTTAATAACGTAAAATTCTCGTGATTCCCGTCCAGGAAGAGAGTCTGGCATTTTAACCTGTTCCAGAAATTACGTACTTTATTATCGCCTCCATAGTTATCCCAGCAAATCCCGAAATCTCCGAGCACAATAAGAAAATCGCTCTCAGTGAGCGAGGGCATCAATTTAAAGATCTTATTAACGTCATAAGTACCATGCGTGTCGCCGGTAATGTAAATGGCCATGGTGATTTTCCTTTGCGCACATAATAGCCTTATTTATATCTATTATTGTACCACAAAATGGAAGTAAACTAAACCGAAAAGAAAGGTGAATAGTCCGGCTATTGTAGGAGTGCCGAACCATGCAAGAAAGATATTGCGAAGCACCTTAAAATCTACATTATGTGTGCCTTTTACAAGTCCTGCACCGATTACGGCTCCTACTGTCGCCTGTGTGGTAGAAATCGGTATGCCGATGAGGGCGAATAAGAAAATGGTCAGGGCGCTTGAGAGAACGACGATTACGCCTGTGAGCGGTGATAATGTGGTGATGCGGGCACCGACCGTGTACATTACGCGTTTTCCGTAGGTGATAGCGCCTATGGCAATCATTGCTCCGCCGATTAATACAGCGGCGTCGGTGCTTAGGAGCCCGAGTTTCCCTGTGTAAATCCCGGTGGCATTGGCCACATTATTAGCTCCAAGAGAATAAGCGCCGAATATTCCTGTAGCGAAATATCCGATTTTAATTACAGTATCAAAGGCGGCGAGGCTCTGAATACGCCCGTTTACGACCTTTTCAGAGAGTTTACATAGTAGATAACACACGGCGATCGAGCAAATAGGTGTGGCAATCCACGCCGAAGCGAATTTTGTAGTGGCAGACCAATCAGCCTGCCCGCAGGCGGCGCCCCAGCCTATGATGGAGCCTACGATCGCCTGAGAGGTGGAAATAGGCATTTTCAGTACGGTCATGACAGTGCAGGAAATGCCGGCTGAGAGCAATACAAGGAAAGCCGCCATACCGGTGGTGATGCCACTATTGTACCCGTAGGTCCCGAGATTTTCCACTCCCGGCTTTCCATTCAGATACGCGCCCACTATTACAAAAATACCGGTAAGTATAACGGCCGTTCGGTATTTTATCATATTAGTAGTAACCGCAACCCCGAAGGCATTTGCGGCATGATTCGCGCCCAGTGACCAACCCAGGAAACAGCCGGACGCGATAAAGATGATTGTACTCAATTGTATTACACCTTTCTGAAAATCATCATTACCTGGACGCTATTAGCGATGGATTCAATCTGGTCTGAGATGTCGCCCATGTGGTGGATGAAGTATTTTGTCTGGTTTTTCACTGCTAAATCCAAATCCATTTCATAGAGTCTCTTTATCAAAGAGAATTCAATTTTGTCAGCCTGACTTTCAATCTGGCGTATGCGGTCTATTAAAGAGCCGTCTTTAATCAGTTTTTCATAATTATCAAAAAGAGTGCCGACTACCTCGGAAAGAAGCTCGAGCTGGTCCTTTGAGATGATGGTCATTTCCTCGATATCATCTTTCATCTCCGGAGGAATGAAGACCTTTTCAATCACTATCTCGCGTGAGAGGTCCTCTGCCTTATCGGCTATTTTATCCGTGGAACTGACAATTTCGATGATGTCTTTACGAGTGCCCGGCAAAAGCGCACCCGTAAGGAGCTGACTGATAATCTCATTACGAAGAGAATCAGCCTCCTTTTCGAGGGTGCTGATCTGCTCTGAAAGTGCAATCGTGGCAGCACTTATGCCGCTGTTAAAATACTCGCTGATGTAATCACAATAGACGCTGTAGCAATCGATAACCTTATTAAAGTGCTGATCCGTTAAGTCAAGAATCTTTCTGCTGTTTCCAAATAACATATGGTGTACCCCCTTGGTTTACGCAAACGTTTTCGGATGGAAAAAGTATAACACTTAGCATTTAAAACGTCAATATAATTAAATCAATTATTGTAAAATTTATAAATATGCGGAAACGTTTTCGAGATATACATTCTATTGAAACTACATTGACACTAATAAATGGTTAAGCAATCTAACCGGAAAATGAACGTCAAATATTAACGTCAATTATTTATTAATAATTAGCACTCTCCTCTTGACAGTGCTAATTCTATGTGTTATAGTTCGCATAGAACACGGAGGTGATGTTATGAACATACAAAAATTTACTCAAAAATCAATTCAGGCGATTCAGGATATCGAAAGAATCGCAATGGAATACGGTCATCAGGAGATAGAGCAGGAGCATCTGATTTATGCGCTATTAACTCAGGAAGACAGTCTTCTTTTGAAATTGTTTGAAAAAATGGGATTTGATAAAGGTGCGGTTATTAACCGCATTGAAGAGGCACTAAATAAGCGACCCAAAGTGCAAGGCGGGAAGCCCTATATCGGGCAGGATCTTAATAAGGTACTGATTAATGCCGAAGATGAAGCCAAACAGATGGGAGATTCCTATGTCTCGGTAGAGCATCTTTTCCTTGCACTCCTAAAATACCCGAATAAGGAAATGAAGGCTTTCTTCCGTGAATTCGGCATCAGTCGCGAAGGCTTTTTGCAGGCACTTTCTACAGTGCGAGGTAATCAGAGGGTGACGACTGATAATCCGGAGGCCACCTATGACACATTAAATAAGTACGGGATTGACCTTGTTGAGCAGGCAAGAGAGCAAAAGCTCGACCCTGTCATCGGACGAGATGCGGAAATCAGAAATGTAATACGGATTTTGTCGAGAAAGACTAAGAATAATCCGGTATTAATCGGAGAACCGGGTGTGGGGAAGACTGCGGTAGTGGAAGGATTGGCTGCGAGGATTGTAAAGAAAGACGTACCTGAAGGTCTGCAGGATAAGACGATATTTTCTCTGGATATGGGGGCGCTCGTTGCGGGAGCAAAATACAGGGGCGAATTCGAGGAACGGCTAAAAGCGGTTTTGGAAGAAGTAAAGAAAAGCGACGGGAAAATAATATTATTCATCGATGAGCTTCATACCATTGTAGGCGCAGGGAAAAGCGAAGGGGCGATGGATGCCGGAAATATGCTTAAGCCCATGCTCGCAAGGGGTGAGCTACACTGTATAGGGGCGACCACTCTGGATGAATACAGGAAATATGTGGAAAAGGACGCTGCTTTGGAGAGGCGATTCCAGCCTGTAATGGTCGACGAGCCGACAGTAGAGGATACGGTTTCAATTCTGAGGGGCTTAAAAGACAGGTACGAAGTTTTCCACGGAGTAAAAATAACGGACGGGGCTTTGGTGGCCGCGGCTGTGCTTTCAGAGAGATATATTTCGGACAGATTCCTGCCTGATAAGGCAATTGACCTCGTGGATGAGGCCTGCGCACTGATAAAGACGGAACTTGATTCCATGCCGCAAGAGCTCGATGAACTTCAAAGAAGGATAATGCAGTTAGAAATCGAAGAAGCAGCTCTTAAGAAAGAGGAAGATAGATTAAGCCAGGACAGACTCGCGCTTTTACAAGAGGAATTGTCAGAACTTAAGGAAGATTTCGCGGGCAAGAAAGCTAAATGGGATAATGAAAAGACTGATGTCGAGAGGGTCAGAAAAATCCGCGAGGAAATCGACAAGGTGAATCAGGATATTCAGAAAGCCCAGCAATCATATGATTTGGAAAAGGCGGCGCAATTGCAATACGGTCAATTGCCGAAACTAAAAAAAGAACTGGAAGAAGAGGAAAGCAAGGTAAAGGACGAGGATTTATCACTGGTACACGAGAGTGTAACCGATGATGAAATCGCAAAAATCGTCTCACGCTGGACGGGGATTCCTGTGGCTAAACTCGGGGAAAGTGAACGCAGCAAGACCTTGCATTTGGATGAGGAATTACATAAAAGGGTAGTTGGGCAGGACGAAGGCGTAACATTGGTTTCGGAAGCAATATTGCGCTCGAAAGCGGGTATAAAAGACCCCGGAAAACCGATAGGTAGCTTTTTATTCTTAGGTCCCACCGGAGTAGGAAAAACGGAACTTGCAAAGGCATTGGCTCAGTGTCTGTTTGATGACGAATCTAATATGGTAAGAATCGACATGAGCGAATATATGGAGAAACACTCCGTTGCAAGATTAATCGGAGCGCCTCCGGGATATGTGGGATATGAGGAAGGAGGACAATTAACCGAGGCCGTACGCCGCAAACCATACAGCGTGGTGCTGTTTGATGAAATCGAAAAGGCTCATCCGGACGTATTCCATGTATTGCTTCAAGTTCTCGATGATGGCAGAATCACGGATTCGCAAGGGCGGACTGTGGACTTTAAGAACACGATTTTGATATTGACTTCAAATATCGGATCGCAGTATCTTTTAGACGGAATTGACGAAAACGGTGTCATTAAAAAAGAAGCAGAAGAGGCGGTACTGGAGGAATTGCGACTGAACTTCAGACCGGAATTCCTAAACAGACTTGATGAGACAATACTATTTAAGCCATTAACTAAAGCAAATATCGGCGCAATAATTGATTTATTCATAGCGGATATAAACAGACGGCTCTCTGACAGAGAAATAAGCGTCGCGCTGACAGATGCGGCAAAAGCTCTCGTTACCGAAAGAGGTTACGACCCGGTGTACGGAGCGAGACCCTTAAAGAGATATCTGCAAAAGCATGTCGAGACCCTCGCAGCAAAGCTCATGCTCGAAGGAAACGTGGGCGCCGGACAGGTAATAACAGTGGATGTAAGGGAAGGGGAACTGGTAGCGAAATAGAAATGGATAGTTAGGAAACAGATAAAAATGTAAATTTCGGCAGGACAAGAGTTCTGCCGAAATGTTACAATATATTGCAAACGTTTTGAGTGAATTGGCGATAACAGGGAAACGGTCATTTGAGAGGGGATTTTAATTATGAGAGATGCAAATTTTGACGCAATTGTTATCGGGGCAGGTCCCGGTGGAGCAACTGTGGCGAGTCTGCTTGCAAACGATGGTAAACACATTCTTCTTATTGATAAGAACGCGAGTGCGGGCGGAAAGATGACGACATTTCATAAGGGCGGACATACATATGAGATGTTTCCTCTAAACCTTATTCCATATGCTCCGTCGCTGTTTGAGAAACTTGCGGAAACCGTAGGAAAGAGTGATAAGGTCAGAAATGTCGCGGCTAAATTTCCGGAGGATAAAGTAAATATACTGTATCACGATAGAGCAGGTAAAGTTCATGAGCTGGATTCGGGCAATCTCTCAACATTTAAGTCGCTCAAAATGAGTGTCGGAGAGATTATTCGCTCAGTTATTGCGGTTATTAAAATGCTTACGATGAGTGATAAGCGTCTTTCGAAACTCGAAAAAATTTCCGCGTTTGATTATATGAATAATCTTAACATTCCCGAAGTAACGAGGGTGTTTGTCACAGCTTCTTTCGGGGAGGGTGCTTTTGAAATGTCCAGTGACATGGTCCCAGCGTCGCATATGATTCGAGCGTTTAGATTGGGAATTAGCAAAAAGCATCCGACACCGCGGTATTACGAGGGCGGCGTAGGCGGCTTTTTTACGACAATGGTTGAGACTGTACCCGAACATGGTGGCAAAATCCTTTGGAAGACGCGTGTAAAGTCTATTGACATAGAGGATGGGAAAGCAATCGGTGTAACGACGGAGAACGGCGAGAAATATACGGCCCCGCTCATTATTTCCAATGCGGGCATTCGTCAAACTGTAGTAAAACTGGTAGGTGAGGAATATTTCCCGGAAGAATATGCAAAGAGGATTAAAGGATTGCAAAGCAATCTCGCAGACGTTGGCTGGCGGTTTTTCACCAATAGGAAAGTACTTGATTACTCGACTTATGTTTATTTTCCATATAATTGCCTCGAACCTTGGAGCGCGTTTGAGGTAATGAAGGATGGGAAGAAAAAACCCACAAGTAATTACATTTACATCGGAACGAAATCCGTTTATCCGACTATTTCTCCTGAAGGGAAGCAGGTAATTTATGCCGTAATGAGTGCGCACCCGGATCCTGAGCAGGATTTAACACCATATTTAAACTATATTGAAGAAAAGCTAAAAATGTTGTTTCCTAAGCTCTATGAAGACGGCGTTATTGAGCAAAAAGAGGTCATGGGGCTGCGCGAGGTAAGCGCCCTCGGAGTGGACAAAATCTTTCCGGGTCAAGGCGGAGAGAGTTACGGCATCGCCAATTCTATCGGTCAAAGCGACGGTGACCGTCCGACTTGTGATTTACCAATTCCGGGATTGTACTGCGTGGGCAATGACACGGAGGGCTTCGGCGTGGGGACACACAGGGCAGTCGAGAGCGGGTTTATTACTTATGAGAAGATTGCTAATACTTTACACTCTGTGAAATAGCATCTTCATGCGGCTGATATAGCCATTCATTAATTGTTTGCATAGTAATATCTACCGAAAAGATTTCATCCGCACAACGCTTTAAGGCGTCTTCCATTAGTCTTGAATTGCACTATCTCAATTCCCGGGAAGCGACATATTTCCTGCGCAAGTTCATGAACTTCGTTGAAAAAACGGCATATTATATGTTTTCTATATCTGATGCCGCTAAGCCAATTTAATACATTGATTTTCTTTATGCCCTCGATATTGCCATCGGCGAAAATGCTGTCGCTTGTAAATATGGTTTTGAGGTATATCAACTGCAAAATACTTTGGATTTGTGGATTGTAATCCATAAAATTCGCATTGTAAAGAAAAATATGGAATGCAATCCATATTTTATCTAATGTGTGCTAAAATCCGGATTGTATAGGATTATTTTTAGCGTCATTATTTCATTGTAAAAGAATCCGGATGAGATTATAATTGAAAATAACGTTTGAGGTTTATTGAACAAGTAGGGTTACAAATAAATCCGGAGGGGACAGTCATGAAAATTACGGCAGTACACAGTAAAAACACCGGCAGCACACATGCTATATCGGTATGGCTACTGAAGGAGATTTTGAAGCTTCAACCGGACGCACAAGTTACAGAGTTTTGCGTTGCGGGATTTAAACCATGCTCGGGCTGCTTTTCATGCTTTAAGAACGGCGAGGAGACCTGTCCGCAATATGCTCAAGTGCATCCGATTATCACTTCGATAGAGGAATCCGACGTGCTCGTATTGGACTCACCTACATATGTCATGGGAATCTCCGGAGCGATGAAGTCATTTCTCGACCACCTCGCGTATCGGTGGTTTGCGCACAGACCCCACCCGGCGATGGCAAATAAAATCGGCGTTGCTATTTCCACTACAGGAGGTTCAGGTGTAAATGGCGTAACAAAGGCGTTAAAAACACAGTTTTTCGGATTAAGCATGGCGAAATACTATCGTTTGGGATTTGGCATAATGGCTTTTAATTGGGACGATGTCTCACAAAGAAAGAAAGCTAAGATAGAACGAGCCGTAAAAAAGACAGCCGAAAAAGTCGTTGCAAAATCCGGGCGCGTTAAACAGAGCTTTTACCTAAAAATGCTACTATGGGGAATTCATTTTATACAACAAAAAAACGATTGGTTTCCGCTAGATAAGAAGTGGTGGCAGGAGAAAGGGTGGATAAAATAATGATTGCCATTCACTGTATCGTAATATCATTCAAAAATACAGAATGAATGTTTTTGTTGATTTGCCTGTTTTTGAAATCAGATTATAACTATTTGTTCATTTTAACTTTTATCCCAATTCGTTCCCGAATCATCTATTGACGCTCGATTTAATTAAACCAATAATTAAAAGTAAATGTGCACGTTATAACATAACCGCTTTCTGAAATTGTGATTCTGATTTTGGCTCTGTGTATTGCAATGTTTCGGATTTTTGCAACTGATTTATTGGTTATGTAAAAAACATATGGCGCAGGGAACTCGTGATTATTTCAAAAAAAGGAGAGCAGAAGTTATGAGAAGTAAAAGACTATTGGCTTTATTATTGGCCGGGGTGATGGTTGTTTCGGTTTTGGCAGGCTGCGGGGGCAACAACGAACCCGAACAGGAGAGTGATTCAAGTGCTACCGAGGAAACAGTAAGTGTTAATGATAATTCAAGTGTAGAGACTACAGGAATCATTGCGACCGAGGTAAACGTGGCGAACTCCGACCCTGTTTCATTGATGCCGCTGCGTTCTACCGGAAATGGTAAGAATGTGCTTAATGAAATCTATGAGTGCTTGGTTGATCGTGATGGATTTGCGGGCGAGATATATGGTGTTATCGCCAAAGATTGGAAATGGGATGGAAATGACTTTGTCGTTAACATTTATGATTATGTCTATGATCATGCCGGCAATCACATTACCGCTGACGATGTGGTCTATAGCTTTGTTACTTCATGGGAGGCGGGGTATTCGCAGAACCAACTCTATATTAACTGTGATAGTATTGAAGCAACTGATGAATATACGGTCGTTTTTCACTTCTTGCCGGAGAAAGTTGACACATTAGGTAACTGGCGTGATATGTTCACGGCACAGGCCATTTTCTCACAAAAAGCCTGGGAAGACAGCACTGATGAAATGGCGTCCAATGCAGTCGGAACAGGACCATATATCGTTAAAGAATTTATGGCAGGTTCGTATTGCACGCTTGTAAGGAATGAAAATTACTGGCAGACCGACGAAAGCTTAATAGGTCCGCAGCATAGAGCAAATGTTGAAACAATAACCTACAAGTTTATCACCGAGTCGCAACAACTCGTGAATGCTCTTAAAACCGGTGAAATTGACTATACTAATAATATAGTTGTAGAAGCGCTCGGTGAATTTGAAGCATCGGACGATTGGGCGACAAATCCTGAGCTGGAACTGCGTATTTTCAGTGCTTGGCCTAATTGTTTGGAGGGAACTCCGTTTTCCGATATTAACTTAAGGGCCGCCTTCTTCTATGCTTTGGATGTTGATCAAATCATAGACGCTATGGGCGGGACAAAGTATGCGCAGAAAATACGCAATTTTGGGGCTTCTCAGGTTCCCGAGTATAACCCCGAATGGGATACTTTGGACAACTATTATAATAAGGATGGAGCTGACCTCGAAAAAGCGAAAGAGTATTTGGAAAAATCAAGTTACAACGGGGAGGTTATTCAGCTTTGGTATGAGACCGGTACTTACAAACCCCAGCTTGAAGCGGTAACCCTTGTCGCCGGAGCCGCCCTTGAGAGCCTTGGTATTAATTACGAAATAAACACAAAGGAATCCGGTTTATCTGATATGTTAAAAGAAACCAGTTCAGATTGGGATATCATCTTTATGGATACAGGATGCAACGGTTCCCTATTTGACTATATCAAAAACGATTTCAACACGACTTTCTATGAAGGCGGTGCAGGAAATTACTTTGATGAGACATTGGATCAATTGTATTTAGATACTTACTGCACGAGTGGTGCGACTCCTGAAAATATTGATAAGTTTTGGGGGTATATTTCGGACAATTTCTATAATTACGGATTGTTCCAGCGCATTACTTATGAAGTATACAGAAAAGATCTGATTTCTGATACGAGAGTGAAGACTTTCAGAACGTGGACAATACCCGGCTCTTTCGAATACGCTGAATAACTAAGCATTGACCGCGTTAATTAACCGATATGTTTATGAAAGGATAACTCATGAAATTCAGATCTTTAATGAAAACAAATAAGTTCACGCTGGTAGTCACAATGCCCCAAGAGCTGAAATTTGCCGAAGCAGCAGTTAAAGGCGGTGCAGACGTATTAAAGATGCGTTGCAATATCAATAGTATGTTGAAACTTTCGGCGGGCATCATCAGCGGTCCATTTCAGGAAAGAAAGGGATTCTTAAAAGAAGTTATTGACATGGCAGGCGAAGTCAGCGTAGGACTCGTACCGGGTCGTTTCGATACCTATATAACAGAAGCCGAACGCATTGAAATGGAAGAGATGGGCTTTGATTACTTTAACAGTCATTACAAATACACAAGGCCATACATGTTTGACAGCAAGGTACTGACAAGTGTAATTTCTTTCACGGAAGATAATTGGAATGACACCGAGATGTTCAGGGCAATTGATGAATCAAATAAAATTGACATTGTTGAAGCAAACTTTGTGACAGAAGAAAACTTTGGCAAAGATCTCGTATTGGAGGATATATTAAAACACGAATCTGTTGCGAGAAGGCTGCATCAGCCAATAATTGCGACTGCTCAAAAGAGCGTTAAACCTCAAGAAGTCAGATATTTGTACGAAGCGGGTTGCAAGGCGCTGATGATCGGTGTGATACAGTTCAATGTCGCTGCCGAAGGCGGGGAAATAACACCTGAAATCGTGCGCAACACAACAGAAAAGTACCGCGAAGCCATAGACAAATTATAGGGTCAGCATTATTTCATTGTAAACGCCCCCTGTTGAGTTTATAATTGTAAACAGTAGATAAAGTGACAATTACCTAACTCACGGGGGGTAAATTGGTTATGAGCGCGGGCAGTTCATCAAAGGCAGGTTTCAGAACAAGCCGTAAGGAAAGGATTAGCTTTGCCCTGTTTATGGCTGGGCAGACGCTATTTAATCAGTTTTTTCAGGGTTATAGTAAGAAGTTCATGACCGAAATGGGCCTGACGGCTGCGGTGGTCGGTACGATTTTGCTTTCGATTAGCATTTTTGATGCTGTGGACGACCCGTTCTGGGGCAATATTTTTGACAGGGCTCATTTTAAGAGCGGGAAGTTTTTGCCTTGGCTTCGTATTTCGGTTGTTCTTATGCCGATCTTCTCGGTGGCGTTGTTTCTAATGCCAAAGTCTTTTACCTCTACGGAAAAGGTAGTTTGGGGTGCGGTTTTTGCGGTGCTTTTCAGCATTGCCTACACTCTTTGCGACGCGCCGATTTTTTCCATGATTTCAGCTGTTACCGATAATGTTCAAGAGCGTGTGCAGATTATGTCCACCAATGCGATAGTGGCGGCGGTTCCGACACTGCTCATTTCCGCAGCTATTCCCTTTATCTACCCGCGGATTGGCTGGGGACTCACAGGTGCTTTAGTCGCCGCGTTCGCCGTTCCATTGATGATTGCCATGGGGCTCAATGGCAAGGAGCGTTTTGTTAATAAGGATCCCGAAACTGTCACACTAAAGGCAACTATTAAATATTTGAAAGAAAACAAATATCTACGCATTTATTTCATAGGACTGCTAATATTATTCTCTACCAGCACAACCGCTCAGGCAGCCACTTTTTTCGCCGACTTTAATCTCGGAAATGTCGAAAAGCAGGCGACGATTACTCTGGTGATGTCAGGTCCTGCTTTGCTATTTATCATTATCCTTCCCTTTATCACGAAGAAAATCGACAAATTCAAGATATTCTTGTTTTGCGTTTTCGGACAGATTGCGGTTAGTATAATCAGCTTTTTCGCGGGATACGAAAATCAGACAATTTTCCTGATACTTATCGCGGTGCGCGGATTATTCTGGGGCGGGAATGCTATGATGATGCTTATGTTCACTCCTGATTTTATAGAATACGGGGAATTTAAGACCGGAAAACGCCTTCAGGGCACCGTCAATTCTATCCAGACCTTTATATGTAAACTCATGACCGCTATTGCGGGCGGATTTGTCATGTTCATTATGAGCGCAGCGGGTTTTAAGGAGGGCGTGGGTGTCGTTCAGCCTCAGTCAGCCCTTGATTCAATATGGTTTTTGATTTCGTTTATGCCTGCTGTGGGCGGGGTTCTTTCGCTTCCGTTTTTCCTTCGGTATAAGCTCAATGACAAGGATTCGCAGCTGATGGCGAGCGCCAATTCGGGCGAGATTACAAGGCAAGAAGCGCAAAGCAGATTTATTAGAAAATACTAAACGGGGTGTGCGGAAATGAAGAATCCTTTTAATGTCAGGAAAATAGCGGACAATACGTATATTATTGAGCAAAAGACAAAGTACTTTCAATGCCTGACCTATCTTCTTTTGGGCAGAGAAAAGGCTTTGCTTATTGATACGGGAGTAAACGAGGGCGATTTAAAAGGCACAGTTGATACCCTTACGAATCTGCCGGTAATAGTAGTATGCACCCATGGACATTTAGATCATATCGGCTGCGCATGGCAGTTTGGAGGAGCGTTAATTTGCGAAGCAGACGACAAGCTACTGGAAAACCACCTGAATCAAGCTTATTTAAAATCGCTTATGAAGCTTGAGTATTCGCCTTTGTTTTGCTTTTTCTATAAGAGACCTATAAACAGGCTGACCACACCGCCTCCTGTAACTCTCTGGGGACATCTGCCTGAAACCATAGACCTCGGAGAGCGAACTATTGAGGTAATAAATACGCCGGGGCACACTCCGGGAAGTGTGTGCTTTTTGGATAGAAAAAACCGAATGCTGTTTAGCGGGGATACCATATGCGACTGGGGCATACTGCTTCATCTCGAAGGTACGGGCATTGAAACTTATCTCCAATCAATCAAGAAAATAAAAGCCATAGAAAATGACTTTGACGATATATGGCCGGGGCACCATGGCGCGCCCGTAAAAAGAGGCACTCTGGATAGCTATATTGCCTGTGCCGAAGGTGTGATTTCGGGAGACATAGAGCCGGTAAGGCACAAGCGCAAACAAATTGCTACGTACGAGGGCATTTTGATAACATTAAAGCCATAATAGCAGAGGAGAAAGGAATTGAAAGCAGATAAAAAATATCCGATGCGACTGTCAAAATTCAGGGAAGGTCGGATGGATATGTCCCCCGAACTGCCGGTACCACGCATAGACTGGATTAATGAAAAACTTCTTGATGTACCATATGGCGATGACGCATTGCAGAAAATGGATATTTATTATCCCAATGAAAAGAGGGAAAAGTATCCGCTTTTTGTAGTAATTCACGGCGGCGGGTGGAGCCATATGGACAAGAGAGACTGGCACATTTATCCTTCGTTTTTTGCACTGGAACGAGGCTTTATGGTTATTTCCTTAAACTACAGATTGGCTCCGAAAAATAAACTGCCCGATGCTACTTTTGACTGTTTTGCGGCTGTGGAATATATTGTCGCACACGCGGGTGAGCTTAAAGTTGATACCGACAATGTGTTTTTTTGGGGATGTTCGGCGGGAGGAAACCTGGGCGCGGCAACCGTGCTGAAATTTTCAAAAGACGAGAGGATTAATATAAAGGCTATGGTTGCGGTTTGTCCTGCGCTGGATTTTGCACCGCTCTCTAAAACAATGTATAAAGCCTTTGGAAACAAAGATGCTGTAATAGAACTAAACGCGGCTATGAACTCGCATTTCCCTGCGTGGGCGTATAAACTCATACGCAAGAGCTTTATTAAAAATACACTTAAGGAAACTCTCGGAAAGGAAATTGATTTTAGTGCCGAACCTGTCATGGAATATGACGCGAGCTATTACCTAAGCGACAAAGCACCGAAATTTTATTTTTCATTCGGAGAAAAAGATCCGCTGATAGTAGAGTCTGACATCCGCGCATTTGCCGCAAAGCTATTAGAGCACGGGCTTTGTGAAGATGATATTGTCTTTGACTGCGTCAAAGGAGCAAACCACATGGGTGCGACTCACCACTTTTTCGAAGAAGATGTTATAATGAGGTATATTAGTTTCTGCGTGGCGTTGGTGTGTTAGATAGAGGAGGGGACCTCAAATGGGAGTGTTTATCAGAGAAAAGATGCTAAGTATGTGGAAGAAAAATGAGCGAGATGACGCAGAGCGAAAGGCAAAGCAATCGCCGACCCCGGGGGTGGACAGATTACGCGATTTGGCATATATTGACGACGGTCATAAAATGCATCAGCTGGATATTTTTTATCCTGAAAATACGCAAGGCCTTTTGCCCACGATTTTCGATGTTCACGGCGGCGGATGGATGTATGGGGATAAGGAACTGAATGAGTATTTCTGTATGTCTCTGTCGGCTATGGGATTTACAGTGGTTGACATAAGCTATCGACTGATCCCGGAAGTCCAATTAAAGGAGCAGGTAAGTGATGTTTTTGCCGCGCTGCAATGGATTGGGGAGAACGGTAAAAACTATCACTGCGATTTAGAGAAGTTTTTTATTACCGGTGATTCCGCCGGCGGGCATTTGTCATCACTTGTGACAGCGATTAATACAAACGACGAGGCGCTTCATCTCTATGGATTTGAACGATTGCCTTTTGAAATAAAGGGAATATGCATAAATCACGGCATTGGGGATTTGCATAATACTATGATAGGTTCAAAGGCTGTGCAAAACGAATCGGAGCGCTTTTGGTTTGGAAAGAGACCAAAGAACAATCCCATTTATTACAAATCAAGCCTTGTGGAAATCGCTGATGCAAGTACTTATCCCCCTGCTTTGATTCTGACAAGTAAGCCGGACGAGCTGTTTCGAAATTCGGTTCAGATAATGGACTTTTTCGATGCGGGAGGGTTTAAATACGAGCGCTATATTCCCGATGAAAACGCCCCGGGGGCGCAGCGCCTCGGTCATGTATTCAATGTTCTTTATCCTGAATGGGAGGAAAGCCGTGCGGCAAACCATGCTATGACGGATTTTTTCAAAAGACAGCTAATAGGAGAATAGTATGGATTGGCAGAAAAACTGCGTCGTTTATCAAATATATCCGAAAAGCTTTTGCGATTCGAACGGTGACGGAATCGGGGATATCCCGGGAATTATTACGAAGCTTGATTATCTGAAAAACTTAGGCGTTGATGTTTTGTGGATTTCTCCGATTTATGAAAGTCCCGGTTTTGACAATGGTTATGATATAAGCGATTACAAAGCGATTGATCCTATTTTCGGAACAATGGATGATTTCTTGCGACTGCTTAAAGAGGCGCATGAGCGCGGAATTAAGGTATTGCTTGATTTGGTGGTTAATCATACGTCGAATGAGCATGAATGGTTCAAGCAAAGCCGCACGTCAAAGGATAACCCTTATCGGGATTACTATATCTGGAAGGATGGTAGGGGGGATAAGCCACCGAATAACTGGACGGATTTTTTCGGCGGCGGTTCTTGTTGGGAGTATGACGCTGCTACTAATCAATATTATCTCCATCTGTTTTCTCCTTGGCAACCTGATCTAAACTGGGAAAATCGCAAGCTGCGCGATGAAATTTATGACATGATGGATTTCTGGCTGTCACGCGGGGTGGACGGCTTTAGGATGGACGTGATTAGCTACATCTCAAAACCCTTAGATTTTCCCGATGTCAAAGAAGGTGGAAGTGTATCATTTTTGGTGGCTAACGGAGCTCGGGTACATGAATATTTGCGCGAAATGCGAAAGAGGGTTTTAGATAAATACGATACAATTACAGTAGGCGAGGCGGCGGGAGTAACGATTGAAGAAGCTAAAAAATATGCCAATTTAGACGGTCACGAGCTTAATATGGTATTTCACTTTGAAGTCAATGACCTGGATGGGGGAGAGAATTACAAATGGAATAACAAAAAAATAGCTCTTCCTGACTTAAAGAGAGTTTATTCAAGATGGCAGAAGGGGCTTTGGCAGGTGGCATGGAACAGCTTGTATCTTTCAAATCATGACCAACCCCGCAGCGTTTCACGCTTTGGTAATGACTGTGATTTATATCGGGAGCGCTCACAAAAGCTCCTTGCAACCTGTACTTATCTGATGCAGGGTACACCCTTTATCTATCAGGGTGAGGAACTTGGGGCTACAGCAAATCGCTTTGAAAGCAGCGACCAGTTGCGCGATATAGAAAGCATTAATGCCCTCGCGAATTTAAGAGAAAAAGGGATACCGCAGTCAGAAGCCTTGGATATTATTAGTAAGAGGGGGCGTGACAGTGCCCGAACTCCCATGCAATGGAATGATGAAAAAGGCGCGGGATTTACTACGGGAACCCCATGGATAATGATTAATGAAAACTACAAAAAGATCAATGCAAAAGAACAAATAGATCGTGAGGACTCTGTGTATAATTATTACAAAAAATTGATTGCATTCAGGAAATTCAATCAGATTTTCACGCAAGGCGAATATATCCCCGTTTTCGAAGCGCGTAACGATGTATTCGCATATTTGCGCCGCGACGAAAATCAAACTGTAATGGTGATTGGAAATTATACCGAAAACGCGGTTTCGGTAAATTTAGCAGATGAGAAAATAAAAGCAGAATGCTGCCTTTTGGGTAACATAGAGGGTTCGAAATTCCTACAAAATGGTATATTAGAGCCGTATGAGTCAAATGTAATACGACTCGGATAACTCATGCCGGCCGAGGTTTACGCATTAGTGCAAGACCTTTCGCGATATGTCCGTTCGCTATTTCCACAAAAGCGCAAGCCATTTCATAGGTAAATTTGCCGCCGGAAGACATTGCCAGTCCGCGCAAAGAACTATTGGGCATCATTTTTAACACGAAATGAGCGTTTTTTAGTTTTGCGTCCCGCTGCGGTGAATCCGGAAGTTTCCGGGCTTTCTTGTAGTCCTTGCGAACCGTTGCTAAAACAAGATTGTATAACAACTTTCCGGAAATAGTCTTCTTAAAATCTTTCAAGGGTGATTCTAGTGTGATGGTATCTGCAATCGGCTGCGGCTTAAAATCAATCTGAGTTGAGTATCCGGTATAGTCGGGGCGTTCAAAGGCAAGTTCAATAGTTTTTGTTTCGCCCGCTTTCAGATATACTTTTTCAAATGCAAGCAAGTTTCTGATTCCATCTATTGTTTCGTAATACTGCACTACTTCGGCTCCATCGCAAGATCCTGTATTAGAGACGGAAAATGTAACGGAATTATCGGTTTTTTCTATTATTTTCTGAGAGAAAGTCGTGTATGAAAGACCATGCCCGAAAGGAAAAGTGAGTTTTTCGGGGTGTTTATCGAAATAGCGATAGCCCACTTCGCTTTTCTCATAATAATTCGACACAGGACCTTTTCCGAAATCCTCCGCGCATGAGCTGTCCTTGGATGAGCGCGGCCAGCTTTCGGCGAGTTTCCCGCTCGGATTCACTTCTGCGTAAACCAGTTTATAAACAGCCTCGCCCCCGCACATTCCGGGGAGGTACATATTCAGGATAGCTGAGAGCAAGTTAGCAAAGGGCAGTTCCACCGGAGAGCCTGCAAACAAAATAAAAACGACTTTTTTGCCCGTTCGCAATAGAGCTTTTATTAGTGATGTTTGTTTTGCGCTAAGCTTCATATTCTTCCTGTCAAAGCCTTCGCTCTCTTCGAAATCCGTTAGCCCCCCGAAGAATAAAATGACATCCGCACTGATTTTTTCCGGAACGCTGTCTTTAGAATATTCATATTGAACGCCGTGGGCATCAAAGGCGTTCTTTGGCGAAATGAGCTTTGTGGGAGTAATGAGCGAAGACCCCGCGCCTTGAAAACGCATTTTCTCAAACATTTCACCCACGATAAAGATTATCTCACTTCCGGAAAGAGGAAGGGTGCCATCATTTTTCATAAGCACCGCGCAGTCAGCTGCGATTTCCGTTGCAAGTGTGAGATGGTCTTTCAGATCGGATTCGCATGTGTGTGCGCTATTGAATGTTTTATCTACGAGAGATAGTACGCGGCGAACGCTCGTTTCGACAGATTTGCTCACTTCGGTATCATTTTTCATTGCGTTTAGCAAACGGGTTTTGTTATATGTGACATCGCCCGGCATTTCCAAATCGCAGCCTGCGATGACTCCTTTTACCTTGTCACGGATCGCGCCCCAGTCAGTCATTACCAGACCGTCAAATCCCCACTCACCGCGAAGAACATCGGTCAACAAAAGCTTATTTTCAGACATAAGAACACCATTGACGCTATTATAAGAACACATTAGCGCATATGGTTTTGCGTCCTTAACGGCGATTTCAAAAGCACGAAGATATATTTCACGAAGCGTCCTTTCATCGACAATACTGTCACCGTAAAAGCGGAAATCCTCGTTTGAATTTGCGGCAAAATGCTTTATGCAGCATGCCACCCCAAGGCTTTGAACACCTTTGATGAAGGCTGCGGCGAACTTACCTGTCAAAAGCGGGTCTTCGGAATAATACTCGAAGTTTCTCCCGCAAAGCGGCGAACGTTTTATGTTAACGCCCGGGGCAAGTAAGACATTAACACCGAGTAAGCGACATTCTTTAGCGATAGCGACACCCATTTTATAGGCATTGTCTGTGTTCCATGATGAAGCAATTGCCGCTGCGGTAGGAAACGCAGTTGAAGGCTCGTTATTTCCTATGTCAAACGAACCGCCGTCGGTTTTTGTTTTTCGCACACCGTGAGGACCATCCGTAATTATTATTGGCGGAATATGAAGTCTTGGCACTGCCGCTGTCCCCCAGCTATTGACGCCGCTTAGCAACGAAACTCTCTCTTCCGGTTCAAGTTCTTTTAGAATTTTTTCAATATCCATGACGCTCGCTCCTTTTAGATAACTTTATATAATTATAAACAGATTACCCATTGCCAGTATTGCAAGATTGTTTGAAATATTATAGCATTGTCTCAAAAGATTTGGGAGGCAAAAGGTTGAAACCGATTTTAATCGGATTCTTAAGAAAATAAAGGAGATTTATTATGTCACACATTGAAACAATCAGCGTGCAGGGTGGTTATCAGCCGAAAAATGGGGAGCCACGCCAAGTGCCGATAATCCAGTCAACTACTTTTAAGTATCAGTCAAGCGAACAAATGGCGCGTCTGTTTGATCTTTCGGAAGCGGGCTATTTTTATACGCGACTGCAAAACCCCACTAATGATCAGGCGGCTGCGAAAATATGTGAGATGGAGGGCGGGGTGGCTGCCATGCTGACATCAAGCGGACAGGCCGCAAGCTTTTTTGCGCTTTTTAATATCTGCTCGGCGGGTGATCATATCGTCGCCTCAAGTGCGATTTACGGGGGAACATATAATCTCGTCTCCGTTACAATGAGAAGAATGGGAATCGGCTGCACATTCGTGCATCCGGATGCGGATATCGATGAAATCAACGCGGCATTTTGTTCTAAAACCCGAGCGGTGTTTGCGGAAAGTCTCGCTAATCCGGCGATGGTCGTGCTTGATTTTGAAAAATGGGCAAATGCAGCTCATGACCATGGTGTTCCGCTGATCGTCGATAACACTTTCCCGACTCCTGTTAACTGTCGGCCTTTCGAATTCGGAGTGGATATAGTGACGCATTCGACTACGAAATATATGGATGGACACGCGACATGCGTAGGCGGTGCGATTGTTGACAGCGGTAATTTCGATTGGGAAGTAAATCCTGATATGTTTCGGGGTCTGACGAGCCCGGATGAGAGCTATCATGGTGTTGTTTATACACGGGATTTTGGCAAGGGCGCATATATTACAAAAGCCGTGGTTCAGCTAATGCGAGATCTGGGGTCGACACCTTCGCCAATGAATAGTTTTCTTTTGAATACTCATCTTGAAAGTCTGCCGCTTCGCATGAAAAAGCATTGTGAAAATGCTCAGGCAGTCGCGGAATATCTCTCAAAAAGCGATAAGATTACTTGGGTCAATTATCCGGGACTTCAAAGTAATAAATATTATTCGCTCGCGCAAAAATATATGCCAAATGGAACATGCGGAGTTATTTCATTTGGCATCAAAGGCGGACGGGAAACGGCGGCTAAGTTTATGGATTCCCTGAAACTGTGTTCAATCGCCACTCATGTAGCCGATGCAAAGACCTGTGTGCTCCATCCTGCGGGGACGACTCATCGCCAAATGACAGACGATCAATTAAAAGAAGCAGGGGTCGGGGCGGATTTAATAAGGCTATCGTGCGGAATAGAAAATGCACACGATATAATCGGTGATATAGAGCAGGCGCTTAAACCGGTGTGAAAAGTTTCGAGGACTAATGCAAAAATATTTTGAAATCTCGCAAATAGCTCGCGTGATTCGCAAGAATTCATGCCGTATAACTCATTTGTCCTCCAGCAGATCCCCCGCCTCACAGCCCAGTGCACGGGCGATTCGGTCGATCGTAATCGCCTGCGCCATGTTGATGTCGGCTCTGCGCTGTTCGTAGAGCTGAATCATCCGCAGCGAGGCACCGGATTCCTCAGACAGCTTCTTTTGCGTCATTCCGCTCGCCTTGCGGATCCTTTGCAGGTTGCTGCCGACGTCAGCGCAGTGTTTTTCGATGATCTGATTGGCGATGCTCACGAATTTTGAGACATCCGCCTCATGGAGCGTTGCATAAAGAGCCAGAATGCGCGTCATGGTCAGACCTGCTTTGCGTATATGGTCGAAGCGCCTTGCCGTGTACCACTGGTAATACGCAAGGCTCCAGCCCGCCCAGTATTCCGAGCTCTTGTCAATGTCCTCTGAGGGCGGCGTATCCGGCCGCTCTTTTAGCGTCCTGGAGATAACCTCGGACGCCAGCTCCGGTCCTGAGAGACCTGTTACGTATTTGGGGTTTCCATGCCCAAACGCCTCGGCGACGCCGGAGACGATGAAGTACCTGAAAAACTCTTCGGGGTCGTATCCACAATCGTTTACAGCATAGTCGAACATGTCGCCCAGATTATTCATGGCGTCATCCAGATATGTTTCGTCGTATGCGTGCATCATCGTTTTTCCAGCCTCCTCTCAAAATGTCAATCAAATAAATGGAATCAGTCGCACGGCTTGATTCGCGTTCTTTTCGGTAAGAGGAGCGCGCCTCTTTGTCCCTTGCGTGTTTCTTGGGATAATATATTTCCCTGTCGGCAATCTCGCTACCCATGAACCGGATTTGACCAAAAGACCTTTGCGATTTCAGCACGGTTTGCTCGCCCGGCTTACCCAATACCATCGCCCGCTCGAGTTGAGCCAGAGACAAGGTATTATTCAGAAAGGCGTTGGCGAATGAAAAATAGGAATCGTTTGCACGGTAACCGATAATTAAGTCATAACTTTGTATATCCGGCAAGAATTTCTCTAACAGATAAGCTTTGCCCTCTGCAGCGATGTCGTTTGAAATTCGGAATGTCCGATTGGCCAGCAATACCGCGAGCCAGTTCAGAATATTATAATCCGCGCCCGATAGCCGCATGACAGACAGCCCTGATAGCGAAAGCGTATATTGATTCGCATACCCACTTTTTTCCTCCGTGCATGCCCATTCTTTCGCGAGATCCGGCTCCTGCGTGCAATAGAACCCCAGACCGTAGTCGTTCCGGGGATTTCCCTCGCCGAACACCGGTTGTTCGATTACGTTTTTCGATCCGTGGTAGATCGTAACTTTGTCCGGCATGATGTTTTCCCTCCTGCGTAACTGATATTATATCGTTATAACGATACTTTGTCAAGAGGTTCTGTGCGACTCAAACCAAGATATTCGACATCATTCCACAGATATGCAAGTTCATTTCCGTCATATTTATTAAGCGCAGGAAGGCGTGAATGTGAATGAACAAGCCCGGCGTCATCAATCTCGAATAGGCAGTCAAAGTCTCCATATATCGTCCAGTATTCGTCATTTGCGGATTTTACTTGACAGTAACACTTGAAGGCAAAGTGATTTCGGAGGTATCGCTTATGGTGAGAATACTTGTTGTAGAAGACGATGCAAAGTTCAACCAAATTGTCTGCTCCCATTTAACCTGCTTAATTAACGCCCCATCACTTGTCTGGCGACAGCCATTGCGAACCTGTACGGCGGCGTTTCCAATTTTCTCTTTACTTTATCCAATTCGCTTCTGATGGCGATTTTCTGCGGGCAATGTCTTTCACATTTCCCGCATTTTATGCATCTTCGCGCCGCGCCGGAGGTTTTGGAAAATCCGCCCGTACTCATTGCGTATAGCCGCAAGCCGTATGCGTAGGAATGCGTATAGCAGGCATTGTACGCGGCGAAACAGGACGGTATATTTACATTATTGGGACAAGGCAGGCAATAGCCACACCCGGTACATGGGATTTTATTAGCCTTCCTGAAAATATTAATTACTTCATCATAAAGCGTTAATTCGTCCTCTGAAAGGCTGTCCGCAGGACAATTATCAGAGGTTTCGACATTGTCATATAATTGTTCGAGTGTATTCATGCCCGAAAGTATGCAGGTGACTTCTTTTTGATTCAGGAGCCAGCGCAAGCCTCTGGCGGCTAATGAAAGGTCGGGGTTTGCAGTCTTAAATAATGAAACGGCTTTTTCGGGTAATGCGTTAATGAGTTTGCCGCCGAGCAGCGGTTCCATTATGATTACGGGGATGCCCTTTTCGTAAGCAGCCCTTAACCCTGTGACTCCTGCCTGGTAATTCTCATCTGAGTAATTATATTGTATCTGGCAAAAATCCCAGTCGTAGGCATCTAACAGCTTAAGGAAATCTTCGCGGCTGCCATGAAATGAGAAGCCAACATTCTTGATTTTGCCGGAAGCTTTTTTGTCGGTTATCCATTGGCGAATGCCATAGCTTTTAAGGCTCTCCCAAAGGCGCATGTCTATTAGCATATGCATGAGATAATAATCTATGTAGTCGGTTTGCAATTGCTCTAATTGCCGAAGAAAATATTTTTCGATGTCATCGGGCTTTTTTATGAGAACAAGAGGCAATTTTGTGGCGAGATATATTTTGTCGCGAAGCGAATTTGCGGTGATAATCTTTCCTAAGGTTTCTTCGCTTTGGGGATACATATAAGCAGTATCGAAATAATTCACTCCGTTTTCGACAGCGCGCAAAACCAGCTCCTCGGATTTTTCGTAATCAGTGTTCCCGCGTGATTTGGGGAAGCGCATACAGCCAAATCCAAGAACTGACAGTGAATTTCCGGATTTCTCATCAATTCTGTACTGCATAAGCTTTATTAATTATCCTTCTTTTTGACAATCTCAGTCCAGTATCCGTCGGGGTCAGCAATGAAATAAACCCCCATTTTAGGATTTTCGAAAACAACACAGTTCATCTCTTTATGCAAGGCCAACGAAGCGTCGAAATCATCGGTCTGCACCGCTAAATGAAATTCATTATCGCCAAGATCATAAGGCCTGTCCATGTCGCGAAGCCAGGTGAGCTCCAAAGTATGGGGCGTCACAGCGTCACTTAGGAAACGAAGTTCGAAACTTCCGTCATCGGCATGTTTTTCCTTAACAACCTTCAAGCCCAAAGCCTTTTCGTAGAAATCAAGTGAAGCATCTAAATCCTTAACGTTGATGTTATTGTGGTAAAAAGTGAATTTCATAGTGAGCCTCCTTGTTATTTGCTGATAAACTTTAGCCTAATCGCGATTCGGCGCACCCTAAAGGTCTTCGACAAACCCTTCCTCACTCGCATGCCCGGCATGCATCGCTTAGAAGTTTTGTCTCAGCGCGGGTGCGCGAGGTAAAGTGCACGTGACAAATTAATAATCGTCTTTGGCGAAAACCTCTAGGGTGTACACTCAACATATGTACTTGCGGCAATTATACCATGTGTGGCGGCATTTGAACAGATATGTTATAATCAATCGCGAATCAAATTTTTATGTAAAATATTAATTATAGATTATGTCTGATAATTATTAAGGAAGCCGATAATTGCGGGAAGTTATTACGAAAAGCGAAATAGAAACGTTTGAACTCGGGCGTGAATATGGAATGGCGGCTAAAGCGGGTGATGTTTATTCTTTGACCGGCGACCTCGGAGCGGGTAAAACCGTATTTGCAAAAGGATTTGCAGCAGGCCTTGGGATTAAGGAGGCGGTGACCAGCCCGACTTTTACTATTGTCAGGGAATATCAAAACGGACGACTGCCGTTCTTTCATTTTGACGTCTACAGACTCGAAAGCGAAGATGAATTATGGGAGATTGGTTTTGATGAATACCTTAATTGCGATGGCGTGGTGCTCGTGGAATGGGGTAATATAGTTGCGAAGGCTCTGCCCGATAATACGATTACTATTAATATAGAAAGAAAAGATGATGATGTCCGGAGGATTTTATGCGGATTTTAGCTATTGAGAGCTCGGCGCTGACTGCGAGCGTAGCGCTTTGTGATGAGTTTAATATATTGGCACAATACAGTGTTTACCATAAAAAGACACATTCACAGACATTGCTTCCTATGATTGATGAGATTATGAGAATGTCGGAATTGACCCCAAGTGACCTCGACGCGGTAGCGGTGACAAAGGGTCCGGGTTCTTTTACGGGACTTCGAATCGGAATGGCGAGCGCGAAGGGACTTTGTTTAGCTCTTGACATACCGGTGATTGCGGTATCGACTTTGGAAGCGTTAGCTGCAAATCTTATTGGCTCAAGGGAAAATATTAGCCCTATTATGGATGCGAGAAGGAATCAGGTCTATACGGGGCTTTATGATGCGCTACGACTCCCGAAAGCTCTGGAAAAAGAGCGCGCAATCGGAATTTTGCAGTGGATTGACATACTAAATAAGAGGGGAGAAGCTGTAGCGTTTTTGGGTGACGCGGTGGCTGTCCATGCTGATACCATTGCCAAAAGCATAAAGGTCCCCTTTAGATTTGCGAGCGCGAATCAGCTATTACAAAGTGCAGCCTCTCTGAGCGTCATTGCGGTTGATTATTATAAGAAGGGGATTTTCGCCGATGTGGATGGTCTCGTGCCGGAGTATTTAAGATTGTCGCAAGCTGAGAGGGAGAGACAGGAAAAGTTAAAAGAAAATCAAAGCGAATCAAATGTGGAGGCACAAAGTGCCGAAAAATAAGAGTTTTGACTTAGAATTCAGGTGTGCAGATACAGATGATGCCGATTTAGTGTATGCTTTAGAAGAGGAGGCGTTTCCCGACCCTTGGACACTTAGCTCAATCACTGAGACTATTAATTTCAGATATGCGAAGACCCTGATTGCTTATTTGAACGAGGGTTCGGGAGAGGAAGCGGCAGCGGCAGGCTTTATTGTCCTCTATGATACAGGTGAGGATGTGGATATCGCGAGGATAGGAGTAAAGAAGGCACACAGACGTCTGGGAATAGGAAGAGGGCTCGTTAATAAAGCGATTGAGTGGGCGAATGAACTTAAAAGGTCTGCATTGACGCTGGATGTTCGAGCGGGGAATGAAGGAGCTATCGCATTTTATAATACAATGGGATTTAAGATTGATTGCATTAGAAAAAACTTTTATCAAAAACCCAAAGAAGACGCGGTTTTGATGAGTGTGAATATTTACGGAGGAAATATATGTTAGATGTTTGTTTGCTCGGAACGGGCGGAATGATGCCGCTTCCGAGAAGGTGGCTCACCTCGTTTTTGGCCAGATATAATGGAAGCAGCATTTTAATTGACTGCGGGGAAGGTACGCAGATTGCTTTAAAGGAAAAGGGATGGAGTTTCAAACCCATTGATGTTATTTGCTTTACCCATTATCACGGAGACCACATCAGCGGGCTCCCGGGGCTTTTATTGACCATGGGAAATGCGGACAGGACGCAGAAGCTTACGATGTTCGGTCCTGTAGGACTAAAAAGGGTCGTGGATAGCTTAAGGGTGATTGCGCCGGAGCTGCCCTTTCCTATTGAATATGTAGAGATTACAAAACCTGAAGAGACTTTCCTAATTAACGGATATAGGCTTAAAGCATTCAGGGTTAATCACAATGTGATTTGTTATGGATATACAATTGAGATTGACAGGGCAGGGAGATTCGATGCCGAAAAAGCGCAAGCGCTGGGATTGCCCTTAAGGTCATGGGGAGTGCTGCAAAAGGGAGAGAGCGTAGAGATAGAAGGCAAAATATATACTCCGGATATGGTGATGGGGGCTCCAAGGAAGGGACTTAAGCTCACGTACTGCACAGACACCAGGCCGACGAGTTCAATCAGGGAACACGCGCAAGGCTCAGACCTTTTTATCTGCGAAGGGATGTATGGCGAGGAAGAAAAGGACGAAAAGGCAAAGAATTATAAGCACATGACTATGCTCGAAGCCGCAAAGCTCGCAAAAGCTTCGGAGGTGAAGGAATTGTGGTTAACGCACTACAGTCCATCTTTAGTAAAACCTGAAGAATATATGGATGTCGTAAGGGAGGTATTCCCAAACGCGATTGCCGCTAAGGACAGGCGGACTACTGAGCTTAAATTTGAGGATACAGAATGAAAATTGATAATTTGGGTACTATTAATATTCTGGCAATTGAGTCTTCGTGTGATGAGACTGCGGCGGCTGTGGTTCAAAACGGGCGTAAAGTGCTCTCAAATGTGATTTCATCTCAGATTGCTCTGCATGAGATATATGGAGGGGTGGTACCGGAACTCGCATCGCGAAAGCACATGGAAAATATTAATCCTGTCATAAGACAGGCGCTGGCGCAGGCAGGTATTAAGCTTCCCGATATTGACGCGATTGCCGTGACAAACGGTCCGGGCCTCGTGGGGGCGCTGCTCGTAGGAGTGGCGGAAGCTAAAGCTATTGCATATGCTCTGGGGAAACCGCTTATAGGAGTCCATCACATTGAAGGGCATATCGCCGCGAATTATATTGAACATCCTGATTTGGAGCCGCCGTTTTTCGCTCTTGTGGTCTCCGGCGGTCACTCCATGCTCATTAGGGTGGCTGATTATGGATCTTATGAGCTACTTGGGAGTACGCGGGATGACGCGGCAGGCGAAGCCTTTGATAAGGTGGCCAGGGCGATAGGCCTCGGGTATCCCGGCGGACCTAAAATAGATAGGGCGGCACGAAAGGGGGATCCTAAAGCAATAGATTTTCCGAGGGCAAAGATTGAGGATGCCCCGCTTGATTTTTCGTTCAGCGGACTGAAATCGGCGGTACTTAATTATATCAACGGCTGTGAAATGAAGGGTGTTTCATGGTCACAGGAGGATGTGGCGGCATCCTTTCAGGAAGCGGTCGTGGATGTGCTCGTAAGAAACAGCATGGAGGCGGTGCGTGAATACGGGATTAAGCGCTTTGCGCTCGCGGGCGGAGTCTCAGCGAATACACTTCTTCGAGCGAGGCTTGAAAGTAAGCTGGATGCAGCAGGAGTGAGGTTTTTCTGTCCTTCACTGATACTGTGCACGGATAATGCCGCGATGATAGGGGCGGCGGGATATTATGCTTATATGAATGGAATCAGGGACGGACTTGACTTAAATGCACAGCCGAATTTGGAATTGCCGATGGAGGTCAAATAAAAATTGAGTAGTATTATTAAAAAGCCTTTCTGTATCGCGATTATTGTCGCTGCAGGAAAAGGAACGAGAATGGGGATGGATGTCCCGAAAACAGAGCTGATTATTGACGGAAAACCGATTATTATTCATACGCTGGAGGTGTTTGAGAAATCTGAAATAATTGATGATATTGTCTTGGTCACGGCAAAAGACAGACTGGAGCCGATGAAGGGTGTGATTAGCTACGGCGGATATTCGAAAGTTTCGCACGTCGTGGCAGGCGGAGAGGAAAGAACTGATTCAGTATACAATGGCATAAAAGCTTGTCAGGATATCATTCGCGAAAAAGGAGCAAAGAAGGCCTATATCTTTATTCATGACGGAGCCAGGCCGTATGTGAGCGAGGAGATAATTGAACGCGCATATGAAGAAGTCGTGGAATCAGATGCTTGCGTCGTGGGAGTGCCCGCAAAAGATACAATTAAAATTGTGAATGATAATAATGAGGTGGAATCAACCCCCAATCGAAACAAAGTATGGATGATTCAGACTCCTCAGGTATTTGAGTATAATCTAATAAAGGATGCTTATGAAAAATTTCAAATCGGATCATCTGTTGCGACGGATGATTCAGAAGTCGTAGAGTTAATGACGGGACATCCGGTTAAGGTCGTTATGGGAGATTACGCAAATATTAAGATAACTACGAGGGAGGACATACCGGATTATCGGTGATGAAAGCATTACGAAGTGAAGAACGAGTGATTTTTTATAACGGGCTATAAGTCTCCGAAATAAGGAGTTTATAGATACAGCGTGCAAAATGTCGTGACGATGGAGGATTTATTCAAAGAAAAATAAACCGGAGAACCCTGTGGTTTCGACATTATTTCATTGTGGAAGTTTGTTTATACTTCGAAATGGGCACGCGGCATTCGTGTCAATTGATGTCGTAGTCACCAAAATATTCGTGTAATTTAGTGTAAGAAATCGAGTAAATATAGTTGATTTTTACACGAATATATGTCATACTATGGCCAACACCTTTAAGGAGGTCGTGCTATGTACAGAAAAATCACAGGGTTTTTGCTGAAGTGGAAAGAAAGCAAACACCGCAAACCTTTGATTTTGCAGGGAGCGAGGCAGGTCGGTAAGACCTATTCCATTCTGGAATTCGGTCGAGCCCACTATGAAAATGTTGCCTACTTCAATTTTGAAACAAATCCCAAGTTGAACGTGACCTTTGAAGAAAGCATCAGCCCCGATTATTTGATACCTATTTTATCTCATATTGCAGGGCAAACCATTGTAAAGGAGAAAACCCTGATTGTTTTTGATGAGGTGCAGCTCTGCGAGAGAGCTTTGACGAGCCTTAAATACTTCTGCGAGGATGCACCTGAATACCACATCATTGTGGCAGGCAGCTTGCTCGGCGTTGCGGTAAACAGAGCAAAATTTTCTTTTCCTGTCGGTAAGGTTGATATGAAAACTCTTTATCCTATGGATATGGAGGAATTTATGTTAGCTTGCGGCGAAGACGCTCTCGTAGATCAAGTTAAACAATGCTTTGAAACAGACACACCGCTGCCCTTTGCTTTGCACGATGCGGCAATGCGGCTTTATCGTCAGTATTTGATTGTGGGCGGTATGCCTCAATGTGTGTTGCAGTTTGTCGATACAAAAGACTATATTCTTGTGAGGCATACGCAGGATACTATTTTGTCAAGCTATCTCAATGATATGAGTAAGTATAACAATCTTAACGAGATTAAGAAAACGAGGCTTACTTATGACAATATCACCGTCCAGCTTTCAAAGAAAAATACACGTTTCCAATATAAGCTGATTAAGAAAGGCGGCAGAGCTTCCGAGTTTGAAAATGCGATTGAATGGCTTTGTCTGTCCGGTATTGTATCACAGGTTTATAAGGTGGAGCAAATCAAGAAACCGCTCGAAAACTATCGAGATATTGATGCTTTCAAAATCTATGTGTCGGACTTGGGACTGCTTTGCGCGAAAAAGGATTTGGCAGCAAATGACATTCTCTATATGGTGGACGAGATAAACGACTTCAAGGGCGGTATGGCCGAGAACTATGTGAATGTACAGTTATCCATTAACGGCTATCACACCTACTATTGGGAGTCTGAGCGTGGGGCTGAAATCGATTTTATTATTCAGCGTGACAAAGTGCTCATTCCGATTGAAGTAAAATCCGCTGACAACACCAGAGCTAAGAGCTTAAATCTGTTTATGGAAACATTCAAACCCGCCTATGCCATTAAGCTTTCTGCAAAGAATTTCGGCTTTGAGGATGGAAAAAAGACCGTTCCGCTCTATGCCGCATTTTGTATCTGAACAAATAGCTTCTTCTTTCGGGAGCTGTGCTCATGAGACAGGGCTTAATGGCGAAACGGCCTGCTTTTTGCGTATGAAAAATTGGAGGCAAAAGATGAATAAAATAGATTTGAAAATAAATCGGGAATTAGTAAAAATTCGCTTGTAATTCTCAAAACGTAGTGATATTATTTTTTAATAAATGAAGGCGAGTTGGAAGAGCTTATGCCTTCGGAAAACGGCGAAGTGATGAGCGCCATACCAAACAAAATTTGAATTGGGAATTGGGGAGGTAGTATATGCATACTATTTTTCGTTTAGCGAAATCCGCTAGACAGACAGACAGACAGACAGACAGACAGATATAAACTTGGTCTAAAGTTCTTAAGTATTCTTTTAGCGTTTTGTGTTTTATTTACAGTCTTACCCGTAAAAGCGGCATTTCCTGAAGATAGTTCAAAATTGAGAGCTTTTTTAGCTGACCTTGGCTATACAACAGCTGTAACCGCAGCTGATACGACTCTGTTTACTAATACTTGGAATGAAATATACGCCCCCCCTGGTCCGTCGGCAAATACTGGTGGAATCATAGGAAATTATGATGTTGATGGTTATGTTACATGGTTATATCCTGTGCAAGCGTTTGGCCCGGCCCCAACTATTAATTTAAGCGAATTCTCTAAACTTGTGGTTGCACGCATTGAGCTTTCACTAGCCCATAGGACACTTAATGTTATTGATAATCCGGTTCTAAGAACACTGTATTTAGTTGACACTTCTTATGAAGATTTAAGTGACCTAATCATAAAAGATTGTCCTTCATTAACCGCACTGGGCTTGGATTTTCCTGGCTATGGAACTGCTTCCTATTGGGATTTATCTCAAATTACCGCCAGATATCCTGACATTTATAAGTACTGGCCAATTAATGATAGTAATATAGTAGCGCAGCCCTTCGAAGTTTCTCTGCCGACGGTTACAGCCCCGACGACGGTTTATTCAATGGAACAGAACAGTACTGATACTATCACTATCACCGCGACCCCCGCAACATCTTCAGGGACTCTTGGATACCAGTGGTATGAGACTAATTCGAGCGGAACTACGTCTAATGAAATTTCGGGAGCTACGAGTGAGACTTACTCTCCGGATACATCCACAATAGGCGGACCGTATTACTATTATTGCGTGGTGACGAGTATTGATGAATACGATAACGGCAATTCAGAGCAATTGAACATTAAAACCGGTACT